>NZ_JBWKTN010000005.1:0-360402 GCF_059420345.1 Carnobacterium sp. GW821-FHT04C06 | reverse complement strand
ATTCCGCAATAGCTCAGTTGGTAGTAGCGCATGACTGTTAATCATGATGTCGTAGGTTCGAGTCCTACTTGCGGAGTTACATAGTTTTCTATGGTGTTATTGAGTTGTATTGAGATTTAAATGAATCTGGAGAGTTGTCCGAGCTGGCCGAAGGAGCACGATTGGAAATCGTGTAGGCGGTGAAAACTGTCTCAAGGGTTCGAATCCCTTACTCTCCGTATCAATAAATAGGCCCGTTGGTCAAGCGGTTAAGACACCGCCCTTTCACGGCGGTATCACGGGTTCGATTCCCGTACGGGTCATAGTTTTATCTGGAGGTTTAGCTCAGCTGGGAGAGCATCTGCCTTACAAGCAGAGGGTCAGCGGTTCGATCCCGTTAACCTCCATTATTTTTTAATCATAGTGTTTGACACAATTAAAAAATATAAATGTGATATAAAAAATAGTATTTTGGTCTGGTAGTTCAGCTGGTTAGAATGCCTGCCTGTCACGCAGGAGGTCGCGGGTTCGAGTCCCGTCCAGACCGCTTTAATAGTTTAATTTTTTCCCTAGTATGGCTCGGTAGCTCAGTTGGTAGAGCAATGGATTGAAGCTCCATGTGTCGGCAGTTCGATTCTGTCCCGCGCCACCATTTTTGGAGGGGTAGCGAAGTGGCTAAACGCGGCGGACTGTAAATCCGCTCCTTTGGGTTCGGCAGTTCGAATCTGCCCCCCTCCACCATTTTTTTATGTTTTTTAATTTAATACAGGGGTATAGTTTAAAGGTAGAACAGTGGTCTCCAAAACCATTAGTGTGGGTTCAATTCCTGCTACCCCTGCCATTTTTTATTGTTATGGCGATTGTGGTGAAGTGGTTAACACAGCGGATTGTGGTTCCGCCACGCGTGGGTTCGATCCCCATCAGTCGCCTTTAAGGTATTTTTATTTTATTATTTTCTATTTTTATGATGGCGATTGTGGTGAAGTGGTTAACACAGCGGATTGTGGTTCCGCCATGCGTGGGTTCGATCCCCATCAGTCGCCTTTGTATTATTGGGCTATCGCCAAGCGGTAAGGCAACAGACTTTGACTCTGTTATGCGTTGGTTCGAATCCAGCTAGCCCAGTTTTTTATTAATATTTTTAAATGATGGCGGTATAGCCAAGTGGTAAGGCAGAGGTCTGCAAAACCTTCATCACCGGTTCAAATCCGGTTACCGCCTTTATCATTGTTTAAAAATACTAGCTTTTTGTTAATTATGCCGGCGTGGCGGAATTGGCAGACGCGCTGGACTCAAAATCCTGTGCCCGCAAGGGCGTGCCGGTTCGACCCCGGCCGCCGGTATACTAGTAGTACCAACGTTTCTAACGATTCGTTGGTGCTTTTTTTATTTTTTGTTATAATATAATCAATTAACCAGTATTTTAGTACAGCAATCATAAATATGAAGGAAAGAAGGAGAAAATGATTAAATCAATTGATAAGAGAAATAGTTTTAAAGAAACGCCTTTTGACTATAGTGTCATTAAAGATAATAAAATGATGATATATTGGCATAGAAAACATATTAAAATTATAACGGGAAAAGAATTTGTGAAAGTTAAAAGTAAAATAGAACTAGCTGTAAATCAAGATGAAATACAATTAATTCTTACTAAATTCACAAGAAATTTTAAAAGAGGAAATGAAAAATAGAATTTCATTCATAAGGAGTTATTTATAGAAAGGATTGACATTAAGCGCTTACAATGTTAATGTATATAGTATAAATAGGATTTACATACAACATATGGATAGTGATTGTTTCGGCAAGCTAAACCTAATACAACGTTTATAGTAAGGGGTGAAAACTTCTTTGACTATGAAGGTGTATTGGGTTTTTTTCATGAAAGGCGGGGTGTGAAAGAAATGCTAATAGAAAAGATTCTAAATAATAATGTTGTGATAACAAAAGATCGCTATGGAAATGAGATTATTATTATGGGACGTGGCTTGGCTTACTGCAAAAAAATTGGGCAGAAAATTGAAAAGGATAAAATTGACAAGGTTTATCGATTAAGTAGCGATGAATTGTCACAAAAATTTCAAGAGCTGCTCTTAGAATTGCCTATCGAATATTTAGCAATAGTTGACCAAATTATTGATTACAGTAAAGAAATATTAGAAGTGGAACTGAATGATTCTATTTACATCTCCTTAACAGATCATGTTTTTACCTCTATGGAACGAAAGAAAAATGGACTGCAAGTTCGCAATGCATTACTCTGGGACATTAAACGTTTCTATCCTAAGGAATTTAAAATTGGCATGAAAATGATTGGAAAAATAAAAGAATATTATGACATTGATCTTCCAGAAGACGAAGCAGGCTTTATTGCGTTGCATTTAGTTAATGCTCAAACTGGAAATTATGAAATGAACAATATGTACGATTTAACCAAAATTATCCAGGATATTATGAATATCATTACGTATTATTTTAAAATCACCATTGATGAAGATTCGGTCTATTTTTATCGATTTACTACACATTTACGATTTTTTATTTCGAGAATGCAGTCCAATAAACCTTATAAAAATGAGACTGATGAGGATTTGTTAGATATTGTACGAAAAAAGTATTGGAATGCCTATCAATGTGTCGATAAAATTGCTGAATTTTTAGCAGTCAATTATCATTATGAAACATCCACTGATGAACGTTTATACCTAACCATTCATATTGCAAGAATTGTTGAAAAGAATGGCTAGTCATAATATAAAATTAAAAAAGGGAGGTCAGAAAGCTAGCAGGTAAGGTAAGTAGAAATTGAAAAAGACATGAAACATTTGGATAGTGACATTCAGTTGGCTAAACCTTCAATTAAACTATTTTATTAATTATTGGAGGAAATAAAAATGGGAAAATATCATGAGTTAGCAGAAAAAATTGTAGCAAATGTAGGCGGAAAAGAAAACATTAATAGCTTAACACATTGTATTACAAGATTGCGTTTTAAGTTGAAGGATGAAAGTAATGCAAATGATGACATTTTAAAAAATATGGATGGCGTTGTAACCGTTATGAAGAGTGGTGGACAATACCAAGTAGTCATTGGCAATCACGTTCCTGCTGTCTATGAAGAGGTAGTTAGTATTGCAGGTTTGTCTGGTGATACTGAAGAAGAACCATCTGGCGGAAGTATTTTTAATCGTTTAATCGATATTTTAAGTGGCTGTTTTCAACCTTTTTTAGGCGCTTTAGCAGCAGCTGGGATGGTAAAAGGATTTAATGCTTTATTGGTTTTCTTAAAGCTATATTCAAACACATCTGGAACCTATACGATGTTAAATGGTATTGGGGATGCAATCTTTTATTTTATGCCTGTTATTTTGGGTTACACTTCAGCTAAGAAATTTAAATTGCATCCAATGGTAGGAATTGTGATTGGGTCTGCGTTGTGTTATCCGGCTGTTCAAGGAAGTGCGCTGCAAGCTGTTTTCGAAAGCACTGCTGGCGCTGGTGCGGCAGCTCCTTATAGTTTATTGGGATTACCCGCTTATGATACATTTTTAGGAATTCCTTGGGTAGGCGGTAGCTATACAAGTAGCGTTGTGCCTGTAATCTTTATTATTGCCTTTGCTGCTCAAATTCAAAAGTTGTTTAAAAAAATTATTCCTGAAGTAGTTCAAACATTTTTAGTGCCATTTTTTGTCTTATTAATTGCTTTACCAATTGGATTTTTAGTAATTGGTCCAATTATCAGTATCTTAACTGATTTACTAAGTAGCGGATTCCAAGGATTAATGTCTTTTTCACCCGCATTATATGGTCTTATTCTTGGATTTTTCTGGCAAGTCTTGGTTATCTTTGGTTTACACTGGAGCGTTGTGCCTTTGGCTATTATGCAAATTACGCAAGAAGGTTTTAGTCAAGTGTTAACAGCTTCATTTGCAGCAAGCTTTGCTCAAACAGCTGTTGTCGCAGCGATGTTCTTCAAATTAAAAGATAAAAAAATAAAAGCCCTATGTCCACCAGCAATTATTTCAGGCATCTTTGGTGTAACGGAACCGGCGATTTATGGAATCACGTTACCAAAGAAAAAACCGTTTATTTTCTCAATGGTAGGAGCCGCAGCAGGTGGTTTGTATTTAATGTTAAATCAAGTTACTTCCTATACAATGGGCGGTTTGGGGATTTTTGGTATTTTAAACTTTATCAACGGGGAAGATGCTAGTGGTGTTGTAAATGGGGCAATCGGTATCGTTATTGCTGTTGTAGTAGCCTTTATATTAACGTTCTTCTTTTGGAAAGATGATGTGGTAGAAGAAGAAATAGAAATTGAAATTCCAAAAGTGATGAATAAAGACATTATCACATCTCCTGTGAAAGGAACGGTTGCGTCACTAAGTACCTCAAAAGATGATGCTTTTTCATCAGGTGCATTAGGTAAAGGGGTAGTGATTTCACCTGAAAATGGAAAAGTAGTAGCCCCATTTGATGGGACTGTTATGACTGTTTTTCCAACAAAGCACGCAATTGGTCTAATTTCTGATAATGGAATGGAGTTATTGATTCATATTGGACTTGATACAGTTCAACTAGAAGGAAAGTATTTTGAAACATTTGTAAAGCAAGGAGACAAAGTGACACGTGGTCAAACACTAGTTACCTTTGATAAAGAAGCAATTGAAGCAGCTGGATTTAGTACAGAAATTCCAGTTATTATTACGAATAGTGATGATTATTTGGATATTTTAGAACCTCAACAAAAAGAAATTAATTTAAATGATGATTTGATTACTGCGTTAATTTAAATGTAACGAGTGAGCGTGTATGTTGGTGAGTCAATTATTGACATACACGCTTAAATAAAAGAGTAAAAAATAAATTTAAAAGGAGCGATTGAACAATGGGATTTCCTAAAAAATTTCTTTGGGGCGGAGCTACAGCGGCCAACCAATATGAAGGTGGTTATTTATCTGGGGGGAAAGAACCGAGTACCCTAGATGCGATTACAGGTGGTAGTCATACGACACCAAGAAAAATTACTTACAAAACAAAAGAGGGCAAGATTGAATCTGTTACGAGAGAAAAGTCTTTACCAGCAGGAGCAATTGGTTATATTGATCCAGAACAGTATTATCCAAGTCATGTTGCAACGGACTTTTATCATCATTATAAGGAAGATATTGCTTTATTTGCTGAAATGGGATTTAAATGTTTCCGTCTTTCGATTAACTGGTCACGGATTTGTCCTAAAGGAACGGATGAAGTCAATGAAGAAGGATTAGCTTTTTACGATGCAGTATTTGATGAGTTGTTAAAATACAATATCGAACCGGTTGTTACGATTAATCATTTTGATATCCCTATGTACTTAGCAGATGAGCTTGATGGGTGGTCAAATCGTAAAGTGATTGATTACTTTTTATTTTTCTGTGAAACGATATTTAAGCGTTATAAAGATAAAGTGAAGTACTGGATGACTTTTAATGAAATTAATTTTTTAAGAAGTTGGACGCAAATTGGGATTCATGATAGCAGTCTTCAAGGAAAGTATCAAGCTGCACATCATTTGTTTGTTGCTAGTGCGAAGGCAGTTAAGTTAGGGCATCAAATAAACTCTAATTTTCAAATTGGGATGATGGTTGCTTATATTCCAAGTTACCCAATGTCTTGTCGACCAGAAGACGTGATGGAATCCGTTCAGTTTAATCGTGAGCAAGAATTCTATATTGATGTTCAAGTGAAGGGTTATTACCCAGCGCATAAGCTAAAACAATTTGAGCGTGAAGGGGTAGTGATTAAAAAAGAAGCAGGAGACGATGAACTGATAAAAGAAGGAACGGTGGATTATATTGGTTTTAGTTATTATATGTCAACCGTATCTTCTGCCAATCCTGATAAGGTGAAATTTGTAGGTGGAAATCAAATGCCAGCAGTGAAAAATCCTTATTTAGAAGAATCTGATTGGGGTTGGGGAGTCGATCCATTAGGTTTGAGAATTTCATTAAGTAAATTATACGATCGCTACAATATCCCACTATTTGTAGTCGAAAACGGTTTTGGTGCAGTCGATACGGTCGAAAGTGATGGGGCAATTATCGATGATTACAGAATTGATTATTTTAAAAAACACGTTGCAGCAATGAAGGATGCGATTGATTTGGACGGGGTCGATTTAATCGGCTACACGCCTTGGGGATGTATTGATCTTGTATCTGCGGGTACCGGTGAAATGAAAAAACGCTACGGCTTTATCTATGTTGACTTAGACGACCATGGTCAAGGAACCTTAAAGCGAAGTCGTAAAAAATCCTTTAATTGGTACAAACAAGTTATTGCAACAAATGGTGAAAAGTTAGAAAATAATTAAGAGTTGATTGAAAATTTTGCTACAATTAAATACAAGAAACGCCCCAAAAAGAAAAGTTCTTTTTGGGGCGTTTTTATTTATATAGACATCCAGGTTGGCTCTAGCATATTTCCATCGGGGTCTTGCACTTCAAGACCAAACATTTGATCTTCAGGAATTCCCATCTCAACTTTGTAGTAGTTTCCACCATTTTGTTTTGCTGTTTCAGCGAATTTTCTAACAGCATCGGCACTTTCTAGACTAAAGGCCACAAGTGTACCACTGGTAGTTTTGGCATCTGCAATTTCTTTCCCATTAATAAATTGACGATAAAAATCATGACTTAGTAGCATAATCCAAAAATTTTCATCCCAAACCATTGAACTGCTTGTTTCATTCGAAAAAGCCTCGTTCTTGGTGAAGCCTAACTTCTCATAAAATTCAGTAGAGCGCTTCACATCGGATACTGGAAAGTTAACAAAGACCATCGTTGACATAAAAATCCCCCATTCTTTTTTGTAAAGTTGATTACGCACAAAGCATCTCATGAAGGAGCATTTTTGTCAAAAAATAAGTACACTTAATCTCTTAAATTAAGTGAGGGTTCATTTTTTGATAATTTGCTAGTTTATACGCGATATTTTTTTCATAATCTATGTTGAAATAGCTAAGATAAAGAATATCAAAAAGATACATTAGTGACATCCTTGTAGAAAAGGATGAAATTTTATGGTAGTGGTTTTCAAGAGAAGAAAAAAGAAAAGTACTATCAACTGGCTCCTTAAGCAAGGGACTATTTTTTGATGTAATGAGCAAGATTTTGCACTTATTTCTTTTTAAGATTGCAAATAATTCAGGAATATTCGCACCTCGGCCTTCAAATGAAACAATAATGGCTAAATGTTTAGGAGTACTATTTGCGGCGGTTAAATGCTGAGTGTAGTTGTCTTTTGGTACATTGACTGTTTTTCCGATTTCTTGCATTTGAAATTTAAAATTTTCGGCAAAAAATATATTCGCTGAAGTCGTATAAATATCAATTATTTCAGCCTTTTGTAATAGGGTACGATTTAGCATTAGGCTTTCAATTTCATTCGTATCAATGGTTGATTGCACGGTTTGTTCATAAACCAGTTGCAAATTTTTCATGACGGAAAAATTAGTATCTTCTGAGGAAATAGGATAATTAATATCAATAATTGGGTCAGACGTATGGGCATTTAAATATTTGACGAGTTCTAGTTTTAAGTCATTTAACCCATCGAGGTTTAGTTTGTTAATTAAACGATAAATGGTAGAAATAGAAACAAAAGAGGCTTCTGCAAGTTCTTTTGGTGACAGGTAAATCACTTTTTCTGGAGCTGTTAAAATAAATTGAACAAGTACGTTTTCACTTGTTGTAAGGGAAGATAATGTTTTGAGTTTTAAAAGAAAATTCATTGGTAGACCAAACCTTTCTCCGGTAGTTTAATTCTAGTATAAACTACTTTCCCTTCTTAAGCGCAAAAAAGATAAGATGCTAAAATCTTATCTCTTATTTTTAAAGTAATTCAGCTAATGCTGCTGCAATGCCATCTTCGTTATTGGTTAAGGTGATTTTATCTGCACTATTTTTTAATTCATCCACAGCATTTCCCATAGCAACTCCCATGCCAGCATAATGAATTAGAGATAAATCATTATGACCATCACCAAATGAAATAATATGTTCAGGGTGAATGCCTAAAGGTAGTAAAGTTTTATCTACTGCATAAGCTTTATCAATTCCTTGATCTGTAAATTCAAAATACATTGGTGCCGAAAATACGCCATTGACAGTGTTTTTAAAGGGAGCTAAGATTTTTTCCCAATTTTTATTTAAGTATTCAGGTTGAGCGGCTACTAAAATTTTATGCAATGGAAAATCAACAAAAGCAGCTAAGTCATTTTTTTCGCATAATTGGAAATTACCACCCCTTGCCTCATACTCAATGATATTGAATAATCCCATTTGAGAGTCTAAATGTAATAGACCATTATAAACGTTATTGACATACATATAATTATCTTTAGCAATCATTGGAAGTACATCAAACTGTTTTAAGTGTTCTAAAATTTGTTGACTCGTTTCAATTGAAAGAGGTTGACTAAACAATTCTTTTTTTGTGGCAACGTCAATAACATGAGCTCCATTATAAGAAACTAGCATGCCATTATAGTGAATCATTTGTAATTCTTCTACATATTTCCACATGCCAGGGGTAGGTCTGCCAGAGGCAAGTACAACTTTAATTCCTTTTTTTTGAGCGCTAATTAAGGCTTCTTTTGTTCGTTTCGTTAGTTTTTTGTCATCATTTAAAAGTGTGCCATCGATATCTAAAACAATTGCTTTTACATCCATGATCGTTCCTCCATTTAGTTTTAGTTTCAATAGAATTTGTCCTATTTAAACTTATTATAAAGGAAACTGGCATAAGAATAAGCAGATTGATTGATTTTGAAAGATTTTTCTCAATAATGACGTGCTTCAGTTGAAAAACTGATCTTTTTTTTTCATGAATTACTTTATAATAAACTTAGCTAGGCGATAAAATTTCATTATCAAAGTCTATGTTTTCCAGCATGAATCGAGTATGATTAAGGTAAAGAGTATAAAAGGGGTGGGATTGTGTTTAGAAGCTATAAGAATGTTTCCGCAAGAGAAAGAACCGAAGTTTGGAATAATGGTTTTTCAGATTATATGTTTCCCATTCATATGACACAAGAACAGTTGGATCATCGCTTATCTAGTCTATCTATTTCGCAAGAATTAAGTAAAATACTTTTTGTAGATCATCAACCGGCAGGGATTTATCTTCATGGAGAAGGTGTTTTTTCTGGTGAGAAGATCGCCTGGCTAGGTGGAATGGCTGTTGATTCAAAATTTCGTGGTCAACAACTTTCTGTTAAGCTGCTACATGAATTTGAAATTACTGCTAAAAATAGAAACACTGAAACGTTGTATCTTGAAGCAATTGATGGAAATGACCGAGCTATTTTAATTTATCAAAAATTTGGTTTTGTACCATTATGTAAAGTCTTAGTGTTAGAAAGTCAAGAAGTGTATCCTCTGAAAACTCACCATGAGATAAAAAAAGTTGAAACGCTAGAGAAAATCGGAATAATAGAAGATAACACGACTCTTTGGCAAAATAAATCAATTCATGGCTATGATTGTATAGGGATTTATCAGGATAAAAACTTGGCAGGCTATGCTGTCGTGAGTGTTAAAGAAGAGTGTTTGGTGTTTCATCAATTAGAACTTGAAGAGGCTCATACACAAATAAAAAGCGTCTTAAGTGCATTTCAAATAACATATGCTCCTCAAAAATGGATTGGAAGCAATTTAGTAGCTGATGAACCAACAACGCAAAGTTTAGTGATAAATGGTTTTAGTGAAGTACTATCCCAACATCAATATAGTAAAAAAATTTAATGATCCTCCTATGTGAAGCTAAGCTAGGATAGATTTATATTAGAGATTCGTAAGTTTATAAAAATAAGGTGGTGTTTTTCTTGGCAAAAGACCAAACAAAAAAACTTTTAGCAACCTCCCTTAAAGCAATTATGTTAAAAAAACCGCTAGATAAAATTACAATTCAAGAACTAACAGAAGAAGCTCATGTTACACGAAATACCTTTTATTATCATTTTTCAGATATTTATCAACTTGTGGAATGGATTTACGATCATGAAATTGTAAATGGACTGTCTGAATATCAGCATCTTCGTAATTGGCATAAAGGCTATGAGATGTTATTGAATTACGTTTTGGCGAATAAATCCTTTTGTTTAAATACCTCTCGTTCGTTGGGAAGAGATTTATTGGAAAACTTTTTATTTACTGTGGCTTCGCAAATGTTAGTTGGAGTGATTGATGAAATCAAACCAACATTGCCTGAATCGTTAAAACAAGAAATTATTCATTTTTATGGTTGGGCACTTGTAGCACAAATTACACAATGGTTAAAAAATAATTTAAATGAACCGAAAGAAGACATTTTACTGCGGACAGAAACAATGATGAATGGCGCCATTTTAAAATGTGTAAAAAAGAATCAAACGGTGTAAATTTGGGCAAATCACTGACATTGCCTATAGATTAAAACGCCTTCATCCCTGCATAATAGGAGTGTAGTTAAGTTACTTTTATGGAGGAGTTGGAGGAAAATGTTTTTATTTCAAGATGTCACATTAGTTGATTTTTTAATGTGGATTGCGGTTGTTGCAGGTCTTATGATTTTAAATGAATTTGCACGTAGCAACAAGTATGTAGCTCTTATTTTATTTATTGCGTTGCCGATTATTTTAACGGTATTTGTTTGGCCAACAACGGCTGGACCAGGCTCAAGTACTGGAACGTGGTTCCATTGGGTGAAAGTTTATTCAGCGTTGGCTGGCTGCATAGGATTTTTAGCTTTGCGCCATATCAAGAGTTTGCAAAGCAACAAATGGGCGCTAGCTTTCCCTGCTTTTATTTTAGCTTTTAATATTTGTGAAGCGGTTATTCGTGATTTTCAAGTAGCCAGTTTACATGGCATGGTAGATGGCGTGTTTATGAACGGTGGACCTTGGAATATTATGAATGGCATTGCTGGAATCATCAATATTGTAACGATTTCTGGTTGGTTTGGAATTATTATCAGCAAAGACAAACAAAAAGATATGATTTGGCCAGATCAATTATGGTTTTGGATTATTGCTTACGATGTTTGGAATTTTGCTTATGTTTATAATTGTGTTGGGGATCATTCATTTTATGCAGGAGCAGCGTTATTAATTTCTTGTACGATTCCAGCCTTCTTTATCAAAAAAGGAGCTTGGTTGCAACATCGTGCTCATACATTAGCTTTTTGGATGATGTTTACTATGAGCTTCCCTGAATTTGTCACAAGTTCAAAATTTGCTGTTCAATCCACCCATTCGGATGGAGCCTTGATGACGGTTAGTGGAATTGCATTAGCAGTGAATATTGCGGTATTAGTTTATCATGTTTACCGTATTACCAAATACAAACGCAATCCATTTACTCAAACTGTTTATGATGGATTAGCTGCTTCTGATGAAGTGATTAAAGAAAATAGTTAAATTAAAAAATCTATTGATAGAGAATTCTCTATCGATAGATTTTTTTTAATAAAAAGATGATTTTTAAACTATGTTTATAAAGTTTTGTTGATTATGCTATTTTGTTGTGTTAACATTTTAAATGTAGTTAATAAAGTTTCGAGATAAAAGGAGGGCATTAGGTGAAAGCTAGTAAACCACAAAATGTAAAAGAAAATAATCTCATGTTTTTAAAAACTGTAATCAAAGAAAATGGTCCCTTATCGCAACGTGAAATAGCAAAACAAAGTGGCCTGAGTATTGTGACGATTAATAAGTTAGTTACTTGGTTACTTGAAAGAGACGAAATCAAAGAAGCAAAAAAATTAGTAGCAACGGGTGGTAGACGTGCAGTTTCTTATGAGTATAATGCTGAATTTAAATTATTATTAGCTATTCAATTAATTGAAAAAAATCACAAATTTGTTTTTTTATTTCATGTAACCGATTTATTTGGAGAAATAGTATCAGAAGAAGAAATTAGTGGGAGTTCATTGTCTTGGGCTGGATTTAAAGAATATGTGAGTTCTTTTCTAGATAAATTTCCTAAAATTGGTGGAATAGTGTTAGGAATACCAGGAGTTGAAATTCATGGAGAGTTAAAAATCTTGGACTTTCCACCATTGCTGAATTTGAATGTCCGAAAAGAATTACAAGAAGTTTTTCATTTGCCAGTTGGAATTGAAAACGATATCAATACTGCAGTTCGAGGTTATGCTGACTGGTTGCCAGTCAAGCATGAAATTTTAGTGGGCATTTACTATCCTGATGATTTTCCGCCAGGTGCGAGTATTTTAATAAATGGGAAGATTTTTAAAGGACGCAATGGACTTGCAGGTGAGATCAAACATTTGCCGTTATCTGTTGACTGGGAAATGGGATTGCTCGATAAAATAGAATTTAATAAAAATATTCAAGATGTAATTCAAACTATTATCAGCATGTATGACCCTGATAAAATTATTATTTATACAAATGAGCGTATTGTTTCTCAAGAAGAGTTGGTCCCTATTAAAGAAAATTTAGCCGAAGTTTTCCCATATATTGAGTTGCCTGAAATTGCCAGTTCGGTCACGTTTAGTCAAGACTATTTAAAGGGTTTGATTATACAGGGAATTGAATTAATAGAGTCAGCAGAATAAAAATAAAAGGCAGGAGCTGGAAAAATGAGAACGGAAAAAGAAAAAATGCTAGCAGAAGATTTATATATAGCCAATGATGAAGAACTTGGTCAAGATGTGAAAAAATCTCGTCGACTGACTAGACTTTTTAATGGTACGACAGAAGAACAATCTGATTATCGAAAGATTTTGTTAAAAGAGCTTTTAGGTAAAGTAGGAGAAAAGTATCACATTGAGCCACCATTTCATTGTGACTATGGTCAGCATATATCAATTGGAGATCATTTTTATGCCAATTTTGATTGTGTTATTTTGGATGTAGCGAAGGTTTCAATTGGAAATAATGTGATGTTTGGTCCAAAAGTAGCTCTGTTTACAGCTAGTCATCCTATTGATCCTATAGTGAGAATTTCAGGTTTGGAACTGGGCAAGCAGATTAAAATTGGAGACAATGTTTGGATTGGAGGAAATTCAACGGTCAATCCAGGTGTAACAATTGGGGATAATGTTGTAATAGGATCTGGATCAGTAGTAACAAAAGACATTCCTAAAAATGTAGTAGCAGCTGGAAATCCTTGTCGTGTTATAAGAGCAATTGATGAAAACGATAAAGTGTATTGGGAAAATTTACAGGAAGAGTATTGGTTAGAGTCAAAAAAAGCTAAAAAGGAGTTATTATAGGATGATTAAAATGGTTGCTGTAGATATGGACGGTACTTTTTTAAATGAAAATAAGGAGTATAACCGTTCACGATTTAAAAGAATTTATCGGGAAATGAAGCGTAAAGAAATTAAATTTGTAGTAGCTAGTGGCAATCAATATTATCAATTAAAATCCTTTTTCCCAGAAATAAGTGATGAAATTTCTTTTGTGGCTGAAAATGGAGCGCTAGTCATTAGTGAAAAAGAAGAATTATTTTGTGGAAAGTTTGAAGAGCCACTCGTTCATGAAATGCTCGCATTTTTAAGAAAATCTCCACAAATTCAAGTGCTTTTATGCGGTCGCAAGAGTGCCTATGTGGGTGAAAAGGAGTCTGAGGACTTTAAACAAACTAGCAAAAAGTTCTATCATCGTTTAAAGACAGTCACGGATTTAACTCAGCTAGAAGAGGATGTTTTTTTTAAGTTTGCTTTATCTGTACCCAAAGAAGAAACTGAGAAATTAATAGTGCATTTAAATAAAGAGTTCCAAGGTAAATTCGTAGCTGTTTCAAGTGGTCATGGCGAATTAGACTTAATTATACCAGGTTTTCATAAGGCAAATGGTTTGGAAATTCTGCAAAAAAAATGGGGGATTTTAGATGAGGAGCTGGCCACTTTTGGTGACGGAGGCAACGACGTTGAAATGTTACGCAAAGCAGCCTTTAGTTATGCAATGGCTAATGGCAGTCAAGCAGTTAAACATGCGGCTAACTATAGTGCACCTTCTAATGAAGAGGAGGGGGTTTTAAAAATAGTAGAAGAATTACTGGAGTTGGGTGATGAAAAAAAATAAACCGATTTTTAAGCTATCGCTATTAAGTATGTCTCTACTAACCGGTTCAGCAACAGCAATCACTGGAATTTTACCCGTTTTAAAGTCTAGTTACCCCAATGTACCGCAGTCTTTGATTGAAAGTTTAGTCACACTTCCAAGCCTAACAATTTTAATTTTCACTTTATTAAGTAGTTTTGTTGCAAAGAAAATTGGGAATAAACAGACGGTTCAGCTAGGTTTAATGATTGCTCTTGTAGGCGGAGTTACTCCTTTTTTTATAACTAATTTTACGGCGCTATTAATTATGCGTTTGGTATTTGGTGTGGGTATCGGTTTGTTCACACCGTTAGCCATTAGTCTTATTAGTATGTTTTTTGAAGGGGATGAGCGTGCCAATTTACTTGGTTACCAATTAGGGACAATGGCACTGGGGAACGCTTTGTTGATTTTTTTTAGTGGTATGTTATTAAAACATGGCTGGAACGTCTCCTTTTTAGTCTATCTATTGATTATTCCAGTTTATCTATTTGTAACGTTCAATATTCCTGAACCGCCAGTATCTCAGGATGGATTTTTAATTAAAACAGAATCTAGTAAAACATCCATTAAATTAAATAAAGAGATTCTATTCTTGATTGTGCTCTGTTTTTTTACATTTTTAATTATTTGGATTGTCCAGTTGAAAATGCCGCTTATATTTGCAGAAAGAGGATTGAATAAAAATAATCCTGCAAGTTTAGTATTAAGTTTAATGAATATAGGCGGTTTAGTTGCAGGTCTTCTATTTGGAAGAGCTTTTGTTCTTTTTCGACATAAATTATTGCCTCTGGGGTATTTGCTAGCGGGTATGAGTATTTTATTTATCAGTCTGTCCAGGTCTGGTATTATGATTGCTTTTTGGGCCATTTTTTTCAATTTTATTTATTCGTTTACAGGCCCGTATATTATTTTAAAAGTGAATCAAATCTCCCCTCGCTCGTTGCTGACGCTGTCAACTGCTTTGATTTCAGTTTCAATGACGTTAAGTCAGTTAGTTACGCCCTTTTTTTGGAATGGTCTTGGAGCTTTGATAGGAATAGATTCAGCTTCTATGATTATTCGATTAGCAGGTGGCTTTGCTTTTATCATTGGTGGGATTCTTTCTTTAAGATTGATACAATTGAAACGTGTGAAAAACGACTGATAAGTTCCATTATCAGTCGTTTTTTTTTAAAAGTGGTTAAATTTGCCAACAGATTAAAAAACGATTAAAATTATAATAAATAACAAATAATAATTTTTTTTCTTTTGAAATTTATAGGGTTATATGTGAAAAAATAACGAAATCTGTATTTTTATCTAGGAGAGGGATTTAGAGTGGAGGGGAAGTAAAATGGAGAAAAAGCGTGTAGTGGAAACCTTTATTGAATTGGTAAAAATGGATTCAGAATCTAAAAAGGAAGGACCTTTTCAAGCTTTTTTAAAAGGAAAATTTGAACGTTTAGGCTTAGAGGTTTATGAAGATCAAACAAAGGAACAAACTGGATTAGGAGCGAATAATTTACTTTGTCGATTAGCAAAAACGAAGCATGATGGCACGTCGCTATTATTTTCTTGTCATGTGGATACCGTTAGTCCAGGGGTTGGCATTGAACCTATCATTAAAGACAATGTCCTCTATTCAAAAGGTGAAACTATTTTAGCAGCAGATGATAAAGCGGGAATTGCAGTAATGTTGGAGTTAATTCAACGAATAAAAGAGGAAGCTATTCCTCATGGTGGACTAGAATTTATTTTATCTCCTGGTGAAGAAATAGGTCTTGTTGGAGCAAATGCGTTTGATTGCACTCTTTTGGAGTCAGAAATTGGGTTTGTCTTAGATAACGGAGGACCGGTTGGAAGTATTACGGTTGCCAGTCCAACCTTAATGGGCTTAGATGTTGAAATTAAAGGTAAAACGGCCCATGCAGGATTAGAGCCTGAAAAAGGTGTTTCTGCTATTGAAATCGTAGGTATTGCGATTGCTAAAATGAAATTAGGTCGCTTAGATGAAGAAACAACTGCAAATATTGGGACAATTAATGGGGGTGTTGCGAGTAATATTGTTGCGGATGAAGTAAAAATTACTGCTGAAGCGCGTTCGATTTCTCACGAGGCGTGTGTTACACAAGTGGAAGCGATGGTGGCGGCCTTTGAAGATACTGCAGCCGCAATGGGAGGTTCGGTTACAATTACTCAGGATACAAAATCAACAGGCTATCGCTTAACACCAGAACATACTACAGTCAAGTTAGCTGCTAAAGCACTTCAAAAAATAGGCTGTCAAGTCAATTATGATGTTAGTGGTGGCGGAAGTGATGCCAATGTCTTTAATAGTAAAGGCAAAGAAGTTGCCAATTTATCTATCGGTTATGAAAAAATTCATACATTGGATGAGTATTTGCCAATTGATGAATTAGAAAAAGCAGTCGAATTAGCGGTTCAATTAGTGAAAGAAGTAGAGTAGCTTTCCTTAAGAAAGAGGTGAATAATATGAAAAATACGATGAAGCAGATTCCTATTGTTACACTAGCAATTGCGATTTTAGGTGTGAGCATTAATATGTTTTTAGCACCTCATCATATAGCTGCTGGTGGTGTTAGTGGAATTGGAATTTTAGCTGAGCAGGCATTCGGTATTGATCGAGCACTGGTCGTTTTAGTATTAAATGTAGTAATGTTAATTTTAACCTTCTTTTTTTTAGGAAATACTGTTTTTATCCGTACGGTAATAGGGAGTATGTTGTTGCCCCTTTCCTTAGCTGTCGTACCGGAAGTAATGGTTACGCAAGATCGTTTGCTCTCTGTTATATTTGGAAGCGCATTATTTGCAGTTGGCGTTGCCATACTTTATAAAATTGGAGCGTCAAGTGGTGGGACAACGATTCCTCCTTTGATTTTTAAAAAGTACTTTGGCTTAAATACTTCGGTGGGGTTACTGTTTACAGATGCTATTATCGTACTATTCAATATTTTTGTGTTTGGTGTGGAAGAATTCTTATATGCCATTTTATCAATTGTAATTACGTCGATTGTCATGAGTTACATTGAAACTGGTTTGAAGAGAAGAAAAGCGATTATGATTATGAGTGAAACCCACATCGAAGCTATAAAATTGGTTTTACAAGCAAATAGTAATCGTGGAATTACGGTATTTTCAGTATCTGGTGGGTATACGGGAACCGAAAAAAATATGTTGATGATTGTGATGGATAATCAAGAATATCCTGGACTATTAAAGTTGATTAATGAGGTCGATAGTAAAGCCTTTGTAATTGCCTATAATGTTTCAGAAGTTCATGGGTTAGAGTTCACATATCAGCCATTAGGATAAATAAAAAAGGAGTGATTTGTTATGAATGCAGTGTTGGCTTTTACGATTGTAATGCTTATTTGGACCATTAGTGATTTTGTTTCAAAGAAAACGAAGTCGTTGCTCTCTTCTTTACTGGTAGCATCTATTATTTTTCTGATTGGATTTAAATCTAATCTTCTACCCAAAGATATTTTGCCAAACTCTTCTTTACTAGCTTTAGGAACAACGGTAGTCGGATTTATCATCGTCCATATTGGAACGATGATTAGTATTGAAGAATTGAAACAGCAATGGAAGACAGTGGTAGTTGGTGTTTCGGCAATTATTGGAATTGCAGTTGCCTTGTTACTAGTGGGCGCTTTATTTGAAAGTCGCAACTATGCAATTGCAGCAATCGGTGCAGTTAGTGGTGGAACGATTTCAATTATTATTGTTCAAGAAGCTGCTTTAGCATTAGGCTTGTTGTCTGTAGCAGTTTTACCGGTTTTAATTTCTGCTTTGCAAGGATTAATTGGGTTTCCGTTGACATCCATTATTTTAAGAAAAGAAGCAAAAAGATTGCAAGGGGAGTATCGGGCCGGAACCTTAAAAACGGTAAAGGTAGAAGCAAAGGAGAACGAGCAAAAAAGCAAATTACCTGAAGCTTTTCAAACGACTGCGGGTACATTGTTTGTAGTAGGCGTTATTGTCTTGATTTCCACTTTGGTTAACAATCTCACTGGAGGGTTACTCAATACCTTTATTGTGGTCTTATTATTGGGAGTTACGTTGCGTGCCTTTGGAATTTTAAAGCCTAATATTTTAACTGGAATTGATGCATATGGGTTGATGATGTTAGCCATTTTAATCATTATTTTTGGTCCATTAGCAACGATTGAACCTCAGGATTTAATTGACTTGATTGTACCGATTTCATTATCCTTCTTAGTTGGGGTAAGTGGCAGTATTTTATTTGCAATCGTCACTGGAAAGTTGTTAGGGTATAGTTTATTAATGTCAATTGCGGTAGGGTTAACGTCACTTTATGGTTTTCCTGGAACAATGATTTTGAGTCAAGAGGCAGCGAAAAGTATTGCGGAAACGGAAGAAGAGAGGCTTGCAATTGAAGCTCAAATTTTACCGAAAATGATCATTGCGGGTTTTTCAACAGTAACGATTACGTCGGTTTTTATTACTAGTATTTTAGCAGGCTGGATTCAATAAGAAATGGAAGTGACTAGAAAATGAAGAATGGTGTTAGAGCGACAGTTAAGACGGGCGTTTCATTTGGAACAGCCTTAGCTATTGTCATCTCCTATGTGAAGTGGCAATCTATTTTATGGGCGATGATTCATGGTGTGTTTGGTTGGGTGTATGTTATTTATTACGCCATTGTATACCGTTGATTTAAATAGGGAAAAGCTGGTCTTTTACGAGATCAGTTTTTTTATTTTTTTATTAATTTAGGTATACCGAAAAAATAAATTGACAAATAAATAAAATAGGTTCATACTAAACTAGAATTAAGAAAACATGAGGGGACAGGAGGATTAAATATGTCTAATGGAGAGAAACATGAATCCAGTGGTTGGATTCGAAAATCACATAATGTTAGTTTAGAAGAAGTAAATAGTACGATTAAAATCCCTAAAAATGCAGGTTTTTTCAGAAAGCTATTTGCATTTATGGGCCCAGGAGCTCTTGTTGCTGTCGGCTATGTTGATCCAGGAAATTGGGCGACATCCATTGCTGGGGGTGCGCAATTTGGTTATACTCTTTTGAGTGTAATTTTAATTTCTAATTTAATTGCCATGCTGTTACAAGAAATGTCCGCTCGTTTAGGGATTGCCACCGATATGGATTTAGCACAAGCAACGCGAAATTCTGTTGGAAAAAAAGTAGCCATTCCTTTATGGATTTTAACGGAGTTAGCCATTATTGCAACAGATATTGCGGAGGTTATTGGTTCAGCCATTGCCTTAAATTTATTATTTGGTTTGCCATTAATTGTAGGTGTCGCCATTACGACGTTAGATGTACTGGTTTTATTGTTGCTACAAAAAAAAGGATTTCGTATTATTGAATCGATTGTCGTTATATTGATGATAACAATCTTTGTTGTATTTTTATTTGAAGTGATTTTGTCAAAACCTGAAATGGCAGAATTATTAAAAGGGTATGTTCCAAGTACACAAATTGTAACCAATCCTAAAATGTTATTTATTGCGCTAGGGATTTTAGGTGCGACTGTTATGCCGCATAATTTGTATCTCCACTCTTCAATTATCCAAACAAGACAGTATGAACGTAACTTAGTTGGTAGAAAAGAAGCGGTTAAATTTGCTAAAATTGATTCCTTTTTATCTTTAACAGGTGCCTTCATTATTAATTCGTTGATTTTAATATTAGGAGCAGCAGCTTTCCATGGAACAACAAATACGATTAATGAAATTCAAGATGCGTATCAATTATTAAGTCCAACGTTTGGCGTCGCAGCAGCGAGTACTTTATTTGCGATAGCATTGCTTGCTTCGGGTCAAAACTCAACGATTACAGGAACATTGAGCGGTCAAATCGTGATGGAAGGCTTTATTCATATGCGTGTAGAGCCTTGGGTAAGACGTGTGATTACTCGTCTTATTGCTGTTGTACC
The DNA here is from genome assembly GCF_059420345.1 of Carnobacterium sp. GW821-FHT04C06. Taxonomy (NCBI): domain Bacteria; kingdom Bacillati; phylum Bacillota; class Bacilli; order Lactobacillales; family Carnobacteriaceae; genus Carnobacterium; species Carnobacterium sp. GW821-FHT04C06. The sequence continues at coordinate 340,399 of NZ_JBWKTN010000005.1, read as the reverse complement.
GGTCTTTATTGTGACATGGTTAATGGGAGCAAAAGGAACAGGTGAATTGCTGTTGTGGAGTCAAGTAATCTTGAGCTTGCAACTGCCTTTTGCAGTCGTACCTTTAGTGTTGTTTACCAGTGATAAAAAGAAAATGGGCAGTTTTGTTAATCCAATGTGGGTCAAAGTGATTGCTTGGTTTGCAACGGTTTTGATTATTGCGTTAAATATTTTCTTAGTAGGCTATATTTTAATGACTGGTCAAGATTTAGGCTAATAAAAAGAAAGAGTCAACTTTTGAAGTTGGCTTTTTTTGATACTTTTATTAAAAAAATAGCGTTAAAAAGAAGTATTTGATTCGTAAATAAGGTAAAATAGAAGAAATGATTTTGACTTAGGAGGAAGAATAAAATGGGATTTCAAACACATGAAGAGTACTTAATGCGTTGCGTTGAACTTTCAAAATTGGCAAGGGAACATGGCAATACACCCTTTGGTGCGTTATTAATTGATAAAGAGGGTACCATACTTTTGGAACAAGAGAATATTGAAATTACAGAAAATATTTGTACGGGTCATGCGGAAACCACTTTAGCAGCTCGTGCTTCACAGAAGTACTCTAAAGAATTTTTATGGGATTGCACACTTTATACAACAGCCGAGCCCTGTGCGATGTGTACGGGAACGATTTATTGGGGCAATATTGGTCGAATTGTGTTTGGCATGACTGAAAAGCGTTTATTGGAATTGACAGGTGACGATGAACAAAATCCAACTTTTGATTTGCCAAGTAGTACTATTTTAGCTCATGGACAAAAGGACATTCAGGTTCTTGGACCCTTTCCAGCAGTCGAAAAAGCAGCAGCAGCCGTTCATGAAGGCTATTGGAACTAAATTTTTAGGGGGATAAGAAAATGACAGCCTATCAAACATTATTATTTGATGTAGATGATACCTTACTTGATTTTGGTGCAGCAGAGGATTTAGCGTTGCGCTTACTTTTTGAAGAACAAGGTTTTCAATTAACAAAGGAAATTGAAGCACATTATAAACAGATGAATCAAGGCATGTGGCGCTCTTTTGAAGCAGGTGAAATGAGTCGTGATGAGCTTGTAAATAGTCGTTTTTCATTGCTGTTTAAAGACTATGGGAAAGAGGTAGATGGCCCATTAATGGAAAAGCATTATCGAAAATTTTTAGAAGAGGGGCATCAATTAGTTGCTGGAGCATTTGAATTGATTACAAATTTAAAAGATGACTATGAGTTATATATTGTAACAAATGGTGTCTCTACGACTCAAGATAAGCGCTTAAAAGATGCAGGTTTGCATCCCTTCTTTAAAGATATCTTTGTATCAGAGGCAACTGGTTTTCAAAAGCCGATGCCGGAGTATTTTGACTATGTATTTAAGCGAATTCCTGATTTTTCTGTTGAAAGAAGCATCATTATTGGGGATTCGTTAAGCTCTGACATTAAAGGTGGTGAACTGGCAGGACTTGACACTTGCTGGTTTAATCCGTATTCTTTGCCAAATACAACGGGCTGTAATCCTACTTATGAAATCAAAAAATTAGAAGAGCTTTATGAAATTTTAGCAAATGGCAGAAATGAGGGGTAACGATGAAATTAAAACCCTATACAAGAAAAACATTTTTTTATGAAACCGATCAAATGGGTATTATCCACCATTCAAATTACATTCGCTGGTTCGAAGAGGCACGATTTGATTTACTTGAGCAAATCGGCTATGGAAGTGATTTTTTAGAACGTGAAAAGTTAGGAAGTCCCGTTTTAAATGTAAACTGTCAGTACAAGGCAATGACTCGTTTCAATGAAGAAATAGCGATTCAAGTAGTTGTTCGAGAATGCTCGAAGGCAAAATTGACTTTTTCTTATCAAGTTGTAGGAACACAAGATCAAGTGGTGCATGCTACTGGAGAAAGTTCCCATTGTTTTTTAAATGAAGCTGGAAAAATCATTTCCATTCAACGTCAATTTCCAGAACTTTATCAGCTGTTAAATGAAATCATATAAACATAAGAAGAAAGATTTTTTAGTGACTAAAAAATCTTTCTTCTTTGTACTTTTGGGTTAAAATAACTAGCAAATTCAATAACCAAGTGGTATACTGACAACTATTCAATTGTGGAGGTCTATTATGGGAAACAATGAAAATGAATTACAATATGAACAAAATCGAGTAGATTATACCGTCAAGGAAATCAAAAAACGTGAGGCTATACTTGATGTTTCAATTGATCATGTTAGAGAAGAAGCCAAAGAAATTCGAACTAATTTTTGGAATGACGTAACAGTCAATTTAAGTAGTTCTGACGATGTGATTGAGACTGAAATCAGTATTAGACAGCAAGAACAATTGCTACGAGAACGAGAGCAAAACTATAAACATGTCGAAAAACAATTAAGCTCATTCCAGCAATTAAAAGATTCGCCTTATTTTGCTCGGATTGATTTAAAAGAAAAAGAAGGCGAAATAGAATCGATTTATATTGGAACCTCTTCATTTATTGATGATGAGGATCATTTTTTGGTTTACGATTGGCGTGCGCCTATTTCGAGCGTGTACTATGACGGCAGTATAGGGGAAGTAGCCTATCAAACACCTGTTGGTGAACAGTTAGTAGATGTTTCTTTAAAACGACAATTTCTAATTAAAAAAGCTCAAATTCAAACGATGTTTGATTCAAGTGAAACGATTGGCGATGAGATGTTGCAAGATATCTTAGGAGATCAATCAAATGCTCAAATGAAATCCATTGTATCAACAATTCAAAAAGAACAAAATAAAATTATTCGCGACACCAAAAGTCATCTGTTATTTGTTCAAGGAGCAGCAGGAAGTGGGAAAACCTCTGCGATTTTACAACGAATTGCCTATCTATTGTATCAATTTAGAAATGAAGTTGATTCAAACCAAATGATGATTTTTTCACCTAATAAGTTATTCAATCATTATATTTCCAATGTGTTACCTGAATTAGGTGAAGCGAATATTCAACACACTACCTTTTTAGATTTTGCCTCTTCACGAATTAAAAACATGGAAATTAAAGATTTATTCGAGCAATTTGAAAATGAAAAAAACCAAAAGCGTAAAAATATTATAGCGTTTAAAGAAGAGCCTATTTTTTTTAAAGCATTAGAACGCTATGCTCAATTATTAGAAACTCAAGGAATGATTTTTAAAGATATTGTCTTTCGTAACAAGGTACTAATGAGTAAGGAAAAAATTAAGACATTGTTTTATTCTTTTCCAGAACACTATACATTGCCTCAACGATTGCTTTATACAACTCAAAAATTAAACGATCGATTAGATGAAATTGCTAAAGTAGAAGCTAAACGAAGCTGGGTAGAAGCTCAAATTCAATTGTTGAATGAAGAAGAATATCAACGAATGATTCCCACTCATCAGAAGTTTAAAAATTACCAAGAAGAAGTGTTGTTTATTGGAACTAAAATTGTAAATCGTCAATTAAAAAAAGTAAGACGTATGATTGCCCAGTTTAATTTTTTCCACTACAAGGCTCAGTATGCAAATTTTTTAAAGGTTCTTCCTAAATTAGTCTCATTAGAAAAATATTCTATTACACATGAGCAATGGATAACGGAGCAAAAACGAGTAATCCTAGATTTAAATCAACGTGTTTTATTGATGGAAGACGTAGTTCCTTACTTGTATTTAAGAGATGCGATTATCGGTAAAGAGCCTTTAAGAAAAATCAAATACATCTTTATTGATGAAATTCAAGATTACTCCGTGTTACAAATCGCCTATTTAAAATCTTTGTTTCCAAATGGTCGCTTTACCATGCTTGGAGATTTAAACCAAGCTATTTTCAAAAATAAACTGGCAAAAAATACATTGCTGGAAGAAATCAAACCAATGTTTGACGAAACAAAAGTCAAAGCCATCCAGTTGACGAAAACATACCGTTCAACGAAAGAAATCACAAATTTTACTAAAGGTATTTTAATGGACGATTCATTAATAGAGCCCTTCGACCGATTGGGAGAGATACCTGAATTAGTTATAACGCATTCAAATCGCAGTTGGTTAAATAATATTTTGACGCAAGCAAAAAAATATGAAACTGAGTCACAGCTAACAGCAATTATTGGCAAAACAAAAAAAGAGTGTGACTATCTTTATAACCAATTAAAAGATGTCCTTTCCGTAAATCTAATCAGTTTTGAAAATCAACAATTAGTAGAAGGAATCTTGATTATTCCATCCTATCTAGCTAAAGGTCTTGAATTTGATACTGTGATTGTTGCAAATGCCTCAGCTAAAAATTATTCGTTGGAAGAGGAACGCACCTTGATGTACACTATTTGTTCTAGAGCCATGCATCGTTTGATTGTAAATAGCTTTGGAGATGCTTCTTTCTTGTTTGATAATGTGTCACCTGATCTGTATCTAAAAAAATAAAAATAAGCGATAGAATCTTAGATTCTATCGCTTTTTTTTTTAATCTAATAGCTGGACGCAGATGCCAATTAAGCCAGGTCCTGTATGAACCCCTAAAGCTGGACTAACAGGTCCTTCAAACATTGCAAGGCTATTTGGGAAAAGATGTTGCAAGTGTGCTTTGATTATACTTGCTTCAGGAACTGCGTCACCATTAACAACAGCTAGTCTGAATTTTTGGTGATCGCCAATGTATTCTTTAACTAATTGAATCGCATTTTCTAAACTCTTTTTACGTCCTCTAGCTTTTGAAACAGTGTAGTAAACACCTTGTTCATTACAGGAAATAATGGGTCTTAGATTAAGCGCATTTCCTAAAATAGAAGAAACTAACCCGATTCTACCACCTTTTTTTAAATATTCCAATGTTGCAACTGAAAAGAAGACTTTTGTTTTAGAGACGTTAAGCGTTAATTGTTCTTTGATAGCTGAAAAAGAGAGGCCTTCTTCTATTAGTTTTGCAGCTTCAACTGCCTGAATGCCACTTCCGATGCCGATATTTTTAGTGTCTAAAACAAAAACATCTAAGTCAGTAAAATCTTCTGCAATTAAGCGCACAAGATTATTTGTTCCGCTTAGCCCACTTGAAATAGTTACCACGATTACCTTTTGATACCCGTCTTTTTTGATTGATTCAAAGATATCTGTAATCACTTGACCATCAGGTAACGAAGTAGTTGGTACTTCATTTTTCAAGTTTTGGTATACCTCTTCCGCAGTAATATCAACTTTATCAGTGTAAACCCGATCTTTGTATATAATATTTAAAGGAATCACAAACATTCCATACTTTTCAATAAATTCTTCTGGTACATCGGTACATGAATCGACTAATAACGCAATTTTTTCTTGGTTCATTCTAATTCCTCCTCAGGATGTGTTCGTAATTGATTTTTTCCAAGTGAGATTGCCTTTTTGGCTAATAACTGACTAGCAAAGGCAAGGGTCGCTGTTTTTAAGGCGATAAAATCTGCCGAAATGGGGTGATCAAAAATCGCGATACTCTTTTCACCAGTTGCTTGACGAGCGACGACTTTTAAGGCTTGTTCCTGTTCATCACAAAAGAGATTAAATGAGGCATTAATGCCACTGACAGATGCTTGAAACAGAATCCCATCCTTAATTTCTTGAATAGTAAAGACTTGCTTTAAAATGGTAATCGCAATTAAAAATGCGAGATGTTTTCGATTGTATTTCTTTTTGATAGGAGCTGGAATTAGCCCTAGCTTCACATAATTATTAATCATGGCAGCTGTAATGATTTTTTGATTCGGTTGCACGATTAACGGTGACAGGTATTTCTCAATCAAGGTTAAGACTTGATCCATATAAAGTTCGATATCAGGTAATAAATTCCATCGAGGCAATTGAAATTCTTCAATGGTTTGTCCCCAAAGGGCTAATTCTTCATTTGTATTTTTCAACATAGGCACCTTCTTTAATGAATGTAAATACAATTTAACATAATTGGTTTAATTACGCAATGTAATTATCGAAACTAGATTAAAAAAGTGTTTTTTCTTGATATCTGAAACAACTTTATTGATAATGGAAGAAGACAAGCAATCAAGGAGGTTAATGAATGAGCAGAACGATTACAGGAATGTGGTTTAGAAAAGATTTGCGTTTGGTAGATAATACAGCGTTGATTGCGTTGATGAAAGAACGAAATGTCAACGAATCCGTTATTGGTATTTTTAACATCAACCCACTTCAATTAAAAAAAGGAACTCTTAACCATCAAGCCTTTTTTGCAGCAGTTGAAGAGTTTAGTCAAGAAGCAGAAAAAGCAGGATTGCCCATTCACTTTATTGTGGGGGAACCTGAAAAAGCATTTGAAACATTAAAAAAAGCAATTCCAGAATTGACTAAAATCTATTTTAATCGTGATGAACGAGGATATGGAAAAAAAAGAGATGAAGCGATGCTGACCTTTTTTTCGGGCTATAAAATTCAAGCAAATCATTTTCAAGACAGCCATTTACATGGAGTAACAGAGATAAAAAAAGATAATGGAGAAGCGTTTAAAGTATTTACACCGTATTACAATCGCTGGAAAAAACTTAGAAAGCCTATTTTTCAAAAAGAAGAATTTGCTGATTTTGGTGTAAAGGGAGCTGATTTTAGACAGTTATTTAAAGAGGAACAAAAATATGTGTCTGAATTGTTAGCAGAAATACCTACAGAATTGAAAGGCGAAGTTGGACTACAGCGTGCCAGAGGGTATTTAAGTCGTTTTATTGACAAAAAAGTGGCGTCATATGAAGTAGATCGTGATTATCCAGCTATTAAAGGTACGAGTCGGATATCTCGTTTCCTAAGAACAGGAGAGATGTCCATACGAGAGGTATATCATCGTTTAAGTGAAAGCGATGAGGACGAAAATAGCAGAGATACTTATCTCAAGGAACTCTGTTGGCGTGATTTTTATAATATGATTTATGCTGAAAATCCAGAGCAACAAACGCTGGAAATTAAAGAACAGTATCGTGGTCTTCATTGGAATCAAAATCAAGGGATGTTAATTGCTTGGAAAGAAGGAAAGACTGGCTTTCCAATCGTAGATGCTGGAATGCGTCAATTAAATCAAACCGGTTGGATGCACAATCGATTACGAATGATTGTCGCCTCCTTTTTAACAAAAGATTTATTAACCGATTGGCGTTTGGGAGAAGCCTATTTTAGCCAGCAATTAGTCGATTATGATTCAGCTAGCAATATTGGTGGTTGGCAGTGGGCAGCGTCAACTGGAACGGACGCTGTTCCATATTTCAGAATTTTTAATCCTACCTTACAAGGAAAAAAATTTGATTCTGATGGAACCTTTATTCGTTTTTATGTACCAGAATTAGCGAATGTGCCAATCGCCTATTTACATGAACCTCAAAAAATGCCCCTTGACATTCAAAAGCAAGTAGGGTGCATCATTGGAACTGATTATCCTGAACCTATTGTGGATCATCAAAAAATGCGAAGTGAAATTTTAAGTTTATTTAAAGGACAGTAAAAAAAAGCTACGATTTTATATCGTAGCTTTTTGGTTTATTCTGCTAAAGGAGACTTATCTAGAAAAGCTTGTAACATCCAGATTGTTTTTTCAATATCTGTTTTCATGCCAATAAGCATATCTTGAGTGGAATAGTCATCTTCTTTGCCACTTATGTCAATGCCCTCTTGGAAGACATCTTTTAAATAACGGTAATCTTCAACTAAATGTTGAATTAAGTTTTCCATTGGGATACCGAATTTTCCTTTTTTTTCTTCTAATTTTGTTGTTTCTAAGAACTCACCAAAAGTAGATAAGGGTTCACCACCAATAGCAATTAAGCGTTCTGCAATTTGATCTAACTGATCGTCTAAATCAGCCATCAATTCGTCCATTTTAGGATGCATAGTAAAAAAAGTTTTTCCACGCATGTACCAATGTGTTTGATGCACGATTAAAGTGAGTTGGCTAATGTCAGCTACCAATTGATTTAAATTTGTTTGAGTTTTTGGATAAAGACTGTTCATTATTTATTCCTCCTCTTGTTTGTTAAACTTCTTACAATCTAATGGTATCGCTAATTGCGAAAAAAGTAAAATAAAAGCTACTTTGATCATGTTTCATCCGGCAATTTTAAAAAATGAGGAATGAGTTGCTTTTTTATAGTAGGATTTAATACTAGTTGCAATGCAACTTTACCAAGGTCTTCTAATTGATGATTCATTGATGGAAAGTGAAGTGCTTTTCCGATTGGAAGAACTTCTTCACCGACTAGTAGCAAATCATCTGGTATTTTTATACCTTTTTTCACGGCAATTGAGTAAATTCCTGCAGCTACCTCATCTCCATTTGCATAAATTGCAGTTGGGCGATCTTTTTTCTCAAGTAAAATTTTACCAACTCTGAGACCATCTTCATAGGTGTAACAATTTATCAGGTAATGTGACTCTGCTGACATTTGAAAAATAGTTTGGTAGGCATTGACTAACTGTTGGGTACTGTTACTGATTGATTTTTCTCGAACAGAGGTGAAGGCTACTTTAGAATGTCCAAGCTGTTTTAAGTAACTAAACACGGCTTCATATGAAGCTTTTCGATTGCTAAATGCTGCGGATACTTCAGGATGATTTGTTTCTTCGCAGACAGTAACAGGGCCATAAGTAGTGTATGTTTTGATAGTTTCCCAAGAATTGGCTCTTGAAGTAATAATTAGTCCATCAATTCGTTTTTGTTTTAAAAGTTCCATATGTTTTTTCTCTTTTTGAGGGTCGTAATTAGTTGGAAGCAGTAAAATATTATAATTTAATTTAAAAGCTTCTGAAAGAACACCTTTAATAATTTTATCAAAGCAAGCGTGGTTTGTATAAGGGGAAATAACACCAATTAATTTTGTTTTTCCAATACTGAGATTGACAGCATTTTGATTCGAAGTATAATCTAAGTCATCAATGATTTTTTGAATAGATGCTCGTTTTTCCTCATTCACATAAGGGTGATGGTTCAAAACACGAGACACCATACTGACAGAATAGCCAGACAATCTTGCGATATCTCTAATGGATGTCATGGAATCATTCCTTTCGGTAAAAAAAGCTCTTTTTTATGATTATACCTTATTTAGAGTAACTTGCTCCTTTTTATTGTAAAAATTATGGTATAATAAATCGTCGTAAGAAGCTATTTTGTGTTACATAATATTGAAAATAGATGGATAGTGACGGATAGTAAAGATAAGTTGTACATGAAGACCATTCAAAGGGGGATTTATGTATCGAGAATAGAAAGAAGGCTTACTAGTGAAAAAAATCGATCAGGGAATTCAATTTTTAACGGATTATATGCAATTATTTCAGTGTCCCGTTTGTCATGCTCAATTTATAGAAATAAAAGGGCATAGTTTGTGTTGTGAACAAAACCATCATTTCGATGTATCAAAAAAAGGAACTGTTTTCTTTTTAGCACATCAAGCAAAGAATGAATATGATAAAGAAATGTTAACTTCTCGCTTTAAAATTGCACAAGATGGTTTATTCAATCCAATTTTGGATGTTATTTTTGATTTAATGGGGCCAAATTATCAAGGGACGACCATTGATGTTGGTTGTGGAGAAGGTTCACAATTAGATTATTTAACTGAAAAAGGGCTAAAAGGAACTAAAATTGGATTTGATATTTCAAAGGATGCGATTCAATTAGCCAGTAGTCATTTTACAAGTGCTTTTTGGTGTGTAGCAGATTTAGCAAAATCACCGTTTGCTACTAATCAATATGATACGCTTCTAAATATTTTTTCACCTTCAAATTATCAAGAATTTAAACGGATTTTAAAAGATAATGGAACGGTTATAAAAGTAGTCCCTGAAAAAAATTATTTAATTGAACTTCGTCATTTATTTTATCAAGATCAAAAAGAAAAACAAACGTATCAAAATGATTTAGTGATTGAAAAATTTCAAGAACATTTCCCGGAAATGGAACAACATCGTTGTAGCTATGAGTTCCCGCTGAATGAAGAGCAGTTTCAAGCATTAATGGAGATGACGCCATTAGGCTGGGGCGCAAGCGAGGAAGCGACAAAGTATGCGTTATTAAATCCTCTGAAAATGATTACCGTAGATGTCTGTATTTTAGTTGGAAAAAAGCAAATTAGTTAAATGTGAATGAATTGTGAACTTTTTTTAACAAAAATGAATGAGAACCGTACTAATCTGACTTTTTTTGTTGCAACAGTTCCATGGTGGTGTTATATTATTCCTAAGTTGTTTAAATTCATTCGTTTTTATCAGAGATCCATCAGATTTTGATAAAAGTTAATGAATAAAAATGAGCTTCACTAACGTATCGTTTCGCAGTGCTGGACACCGAAGCGATACGTTTTTTTTGTTTTTGTTCGAACCTACATAATATTAAAAAAGATGCTATAATAGTCAGGTGAATATGGACAAGGAGTTGATTTCAGTGTGTGCTTTAGAAATTACTTTAAAGGAAAAGATCATTCTTGAAAGCAAGCGGATTGGAATTGACAAAATTGGTTTTACATCTGCCGATCCTTTTACTGAATTGGAAGAAAAATTAGAAAAACAACAGGAAAAAGGTCACCATTCAGGCTTTGAACATTCAAATATTAAAGAACGAATTTATCCAGAATTGATTTTTGAAGAACCACGTTCAATTATTTCAATTGCATTAGCCTACCCAACTAAAATGGCGGAAGCGCCAGAAAAGGTGAAGGGGGAACGACGTGGTCAATTTGCGCGAGCTTCGTGGGGAACTGACTATCACGACATCTTAAGAGAAAAAATGGATCAATTGATTGCATACATTAAAGAAGAAGCTGCAGACGTTTCTTTTAAACCGATGGTGGATACTGGAGAATTAATCGATGTCGCAGTTGCTCAAAGAGCCGGTCTTGGATTTATTGGGAAAAATGGGCTTTTGATTACAGAAGAATTTGGTTCTTACGTTTATTTAGGCGAGATCATTACGAATATCTCCTTTTCAGTAGATAAACCTGTTCCTAATGGTTGTGGAGACTGTACCCGCTGTATTGTAGGGTGTCCAACAACTGCTTTACTTGGAGATGGTCGAATGAATGCGAAACGCTGTCTATCCTATCAAACACAGACTAAAGGTATGATGCCGTTAGAGTATCGTAAAAAAATGGGGCATGTCATTTATGGGTGCGATATTTGTCAAATGGTTTGTCCTTATAATAAAGGCAAAAATTTTCATTTTCATGAGCAAATGGAACCTGTTCCAGAAGACGTAGCACCGTTATTAAAACCTTTGTTAACCATCAGCAATCGAGAATTTAAAGAGCGTTTTGGTGTGATGGCGGGTTCATGGCGCGGGAAAAAACCTATTCAACGAAATGCGATTATTGCGTTAGCAAATTATCGTGATAAATCAGCCGTTCCAGACTTATTAAAATGTGTCGCAGAAGATCCAAGACCTGTTATTCGAGGTACTGCCGCTTGGGCAATTGGAGAAATTGGAATAAAAACTGAGGAATTGATTGCTTTTATGAAAGATGCTTTTGAAAAGGAAACTGACGAAGAAGCAAAATTAGAATTAAAAAAAGCAATTGAACGATTAACAATAGCAGATTAACTGTTTACTTTAGGAGGATTTTTTATTATGCCAAACCATATTGTATTATATGAACCACAAATACCAGCTAATACTGGAAATATTGCAAGAACTTGCGCAGCAACAAATACAACGTTACACTTAATTGAACCATTGGGATTTTCGACAGATGATAAGCATTTAAAACGTGCTGGATTAGATTATTGGAATGATGTTGCAATTCAGTATCATAAAAATTTAGCTGCTTTTTTAGAGGTAGCAAATAAAGGAAAGTTGCACTTAATTACTAAATTTGGTCATGAAGTATATAGCGATGTTGATCTTAAAGATACAAAGGAAGATCATTATTTTATCTTTGGAAAAGAAACAACTGGCTTACCAGAAGAATTTATGCGTGAGCATGAAGAAGATTGTTTGCGTATTCCGATGAATGACGAACATGTTCGCTCTCTGAATTTATCAAATACAGCAGCTATTTTAATATATGAAGCGCTACGCCAACAAGAGTTTCAAAATATGGAATTAACACATCATTATGGTGAGATAGATAAATTGGATTAATGAAAAGGTTATTGCAGAGTTGTTTATGCAATAACCTTTTTTATTACAAAATTGTAAGCTAAATAGCCTACTTGTAAGGTCAATCCCACTAAAATTCAATTTATCTTCTTTATAGTAGAAAAGAGATAAAAGGAGAGGTGAGGATTATTATGGAGAAAGTAGCAAAAGGGATCACAAGCTTTCAGCTTAAATTACTAGGAATTATATTAATGGTTTTTGATCATTTAGGACAGTTTTTTGGATTTTTAGGAGCACCTGTTTGGTTTCATTGGATGGGTCGATTAGTAGCCCCAATTTTTTTATTTACAAGTTCAGAAGGATTTATTTATACAAGTAATCGAAAAAAATATTTATTACGGTTATTATATGGTTTTTGGTTTATGGGAATTGGAAATATAATTGCAAATAGATTCTTTATGAACGAGAACGAAGTGTTGATTAATAATATATTTGGAACTTTATTTTTAGGAGTTCTGTATATGTGGATTATTGAAGGGATTCGAAAAAATTGGAAATTAAAAAAACCTGTTAAGGTACTAGGTGGTTTTATTTTAGGTTTAGTTCCAATTTTATTAAGTTTTGGAGCGATATTATTAATGAATGGCCTTAATTCGAATTCTAGTTTAGTACTGTTTCAAATTTTGACAACCCTTGTTCCTTTACCGATTCTATCTGAAGGAGGTCCTTTGTTTATTTTACTAGCCGTTTTATTTTATCTATTTCATGGTAAAAAAAGTGGGCAACTTATTTCTTTAGTAGTGATAGCGGGCATTAGTTTTTTTGCGGGAACTGGAAATCCTTTTACAGAAAATTATCAATGGATGATGTGTTTAGCTGCTGTTCCGATCATTCTATACAATGGTAAAAAGGGAAGAGGAATGAGAAACTTTTTCTATTATTTTTATCCAGCACATATCTATCTCTTCTGCCTAATCGCTTATTTTATTCAGCATTAAAAAACACGATGCCTCTTTTATTCAAAAGAGACATCGTGTTTTTTGTTTTTAATGTCCTCCTAAAAAGAACAGTTGAATGAAGAATAAAACAGCAAAGGCATAAACTAAAGGATGAACAGATTTTGCTTCCCCTTTAATTGCTTTCGTAATTGGATACGTGATAAATCCTAAAGCCAACCCAGTTGCAATACTGTTTGTTAACGGCATTGTTAAGATTACAATAAATGCGGGGAAGGCTTCAGATAAATCTTCCCAGTCAATTTCAGCAGCACTTGCCATCATCATTGAACCAACAATCACTAATGCTGGAGATGTAATTGCAGAAACACTTGAAATCGCACTAACAACAGGAAAGAAGAAACTTGAGATAGCAAACATAGCAGCAACTGTTAAAGCTGTTAAACCTGTACGTCCACCTGCAGCAACTCCAGTACCTGATTCAATATAAGCACTTGTTGGGCTTGTTCCAAAAATAGAACCAACAGTTGTACCAATTGCATCCGCAAGTAAGGCTTGTTTCGCATTTTCTAAATTGCCGTCTTTCATTAAACCAGCTTTTTTTGTAACACCAATCATAGTACCGGTTGTATCAAAAATGGTAATCAATAAGAAAGATAAAACCGCTCCATATAGCCCATTTGCAATGACATTTTTAAATGGTGTGATTGGATCTGTAATCATTAATTCATGACCAAAATTTGGTAAAGCCATAAATCCGTCAAAATGAATTTGACCAGTGAAGAAACTGATAATTGCAATCACAATCATACTGATAAATAAAGAACCTTTTACATTTAAAATCATTAAAACAACACTTAGTAAAATACCAATTAACGTTAAGATAACTCCGATACTTTGTAGATCACCTAGTTTAACAAGATTACTCTCATCTCCAACAATCACGCCAGATAAACGTAAACCTACAAAAGCAATAAACAACCCAATACCAGCTGTAATTGCTGATTTTAACGTTTCTGGAATAGCGATAATCAGTTTTTCTCTTAAAGAAGTAAAGGATAATAGTAAGAAAATAATACCAGCCAAGAAGACTGATGAAAAAGCAACACGGTAATCAACCCCACTAGCAACAACCGTTACAAAGTAAGCATTCATTCCTAATCCTGGAGCAATTGCAATAGGATAATTTGCGCATAAGGCCATCCAACCTGTACCGACAATAGCGGAAAGGATAGTTGCCATAAAGACTTGATTAAATGGGACACCTGCCGAACTTAAAATAACTGGATTCACCACAATGATATAGGCCATTGTTAAAAAAGTTGTTAACCCAGCGATAATTTCTGTTTGAATCGTAGTACCGTGTTCTTCCAAACGAAAGAATTTAGACATGAAGAAAATCCTCCTAAAAACGAATATTTAATAATTACATGTTTAATGATATTCGCTTTGAAGGCTAAATGCAAGACTATTTAATGGTTTTCTTAAAAAAAAAGCTTTTTTTTACGAATGAAACCCTTACATTCCGAACGTTAAGATTTTAGTGCTGGATTTTCGATAAAAGAACTAGAAATTTAATTAGAATTTTATCGTTTATTTTAAAGAAAAGAAGCAATAAGATAGATTCTACTTAAATAAAAGCTGGAATTACTTAGTTTTTAATGGGATTTTAATAAATTTAAAAAAAATGTGAAAAAAACTCTCTAATAAAAAATGTATAAAATCTAAAATATACAGTATAAAGTAATCGTTTTCAAATTGGTATACGATTTAAAGAATAAATATAGATATGCCTGATAAAATGAGAAATCCTTCTCATTTGGTATGCCAAAACCATCAAATAGACTAGAAAATAAAGGGGTATATTAAGGGTGTAGCAAGGATAAATTATTAGGAGGTAATGGAAATGACTCACCCCATTCATGTGTTTTCTGAAATTGGTAAACTGAAGACAGTTATGCTTCACAGACCGGGAAAAGAATTAGAAAATTTAGTACCTGATTATTTAGAAAGATTATTGTTCGATGATATCCCTTATCTAGAGCAAGCACAAATCGAACATGATAATTTTGCACAAGTCCTAAGAGACAATGATGTTGAAGTCGTTTACTTGGAAGACTTAGCAGCAGAATCTTTAACTAGTCAAGAGTTACGGGAACAATTTGTTGATGAATATTTAAATGAAGCTTCCATTAAAGGATCAAGAAGAAAAGAACAATTACGTCAACTATTATTATCTATTAAAGACAACAAAGAATTAATTGAAAAAACAATGGCAGGTGTTCAAAAAGCAGAACTTCCTGAATTAGGCGCTAAAAACTTATCAGACATGGTAGATTCAGATTACCCATTTGCAATCGATCCAATGCCAAATCTTTACTTTACGCGGGACCCATTTGCAACTATGGGAAATGGTGTTTCATTAAATCATATGTACTCAGTAACTAGAAATCGTGAAACACTTTATGGGAAATACATTTTTATGTATCATCCAAGATTTAAAGATGCAGATGTACCAATGACGTATGACCGCAGTGAAACAACTCGTATTGAAGGCGGAGATGAATTAGTTCTTTCAAAAGATGTGATGGCTGTTGGGATATCTCAAAGAACCGACGCTGCTTCAATTGAAAAATTAGCAAAAAATATCTTTGCTAAAAAATTAGGCTTTAAAAAAGTCTTAGCCTTTTCAATTGCGAATAATCGTAAATTTATGCATTTGGATACTGTTTTTACAATGGTCGATTATGATAAATTCTCCATCCACCCAGAAATTGAAGGAGACTTAACCGTCTACTCTATTACTGAAGGCGATAATGGGAAATTGACTATTACAGCTGAAAAAGGTGCTTTAGAAGAAATTTTAGCAAACAATTTGAATGTAGAAAAAGTAACCTTGATTCGTTGTGGTGGTGGCAACATTACTGCAGCAGCTCGTGAACAATGGAATGATGGCTCTAACACGTTAGCAATTGCTCCAGGTGAAGTAGTCGTTTATGATCGTAATACTGTAACGAACAAAAAACTAGAAGAAGCAGGAATTAAACTACACGTTATTCCAGGAAGCGAGTTAGTTCGTGGTCGTGGGGGTCCTCGTTGTATGAGTATGCCTTTAGTTCGTGAAGATTTACCAAAATAATTAATATCTATTTATTAGGAGGAAAATAAAATGACAGAACAAGTATTTCAAGGACGTAGTTTATTAGCAGAAAAAGATTTTACCCGTGCAGAATTAGAATATTTAGTTGATTTTTCCGCACATTTAAAAGATTTAAAAAAACGTGGCATTCCTCATCACTATTTGGAAGGAAAAAATATTGCGTTACTATTTGAAAAAACCTCTACTCGTACACGTTCAGCATTTACAACAGCTTCGATTGATTTAGGAGCACATCCTGAATATTTAGGTAAAAATGATATTCAGTTAGGTAAAAAAGAATCTGTTGAAGATACCGCAAAAGTATTAGGCAGCATGTTTGATGGAATTGAATTCCGTGGCTTTAGCCAAAAAGTTGTCGAAGGCTTAGCAGAGTTTTCAGGTGTTCCTGTTTGGAATGGTTTAACAGATGAATGGCATCCAACACAAATGATTGCCGATTTCTTAACAGTAAAAGAAAATTTAGGCCGTCTTGAAGGTGTGAATTTAGTTTATGTAGGTGATGGACGTAACAATATGGCGAATAGCTTATTAGTAACAGGGGCAATTCTTGGGGTAAATGTTCGTATTTGTACACCTAAATCACTTTTCACAGACCAAAAAATCGTCGATATGGCGGAAGGCTTTGCTAAAGAGTCTGGTGCAAAATTAGTGATTTCAGACGATGTTGCTGAAACAGTTAAAGGTGCAGATGTCTTGTACACAGACGTTTGGGTTTCAATGGGCGAAGAGGATAAATTTGCAGAACGTATTGAATTACTAACTCCTTACCAAATCAATATGGATATGGTGAAGAAAACAGGTAATGAAGACTTAATTATTTTACATTGTTTACCAGCTTTCCATGATGCAGAAACAGAATACGGTCAAGATGTTAAAGAAAAATTTGGCATTACAGCAATGGAAATAACAGATGAAGTATTCCGTAGCAAATATGGTCGTCAATTTGAACAAGCTGAAAACCGTATGCATTCAATCAAAGCAATAATGGCAGCAACTCTTGGAAATTTATTTATCCCTCGAGTTTAATCATCAGTGTTTTAAACTACTGAAGAAAAAAGCATGAGGATGTTTTGCAGTCCTCGTGCTTTTCTTTTTTCAAGTATAAAAAAGTAGTGTAGTGGATTTATTTAAGGAGGAAAATATGATGGAAGAGCAACAAACACAAGAAAAAAAATTAGGTCTTATTCCCTTAGTCGCTCTCGTTGTCGGCTCAATCGTTGGCGGTGGCGTCTTTAATTTAATGACGGACATGGCAAAAGAAGCATCGTTAGGCGGCATTATTATTGGGTGGTTAGTTGCTGGATTTGGAATGGCAATGTTAGCTTTTTCTTTCCAAAACTTAACTGCTAAACGTCCTGATTTAGATGCAGGGATTTATAGTTACGCTCGTGAAGGTTTTGGTAAATACATGGGCTTTAATGCTGCATGGGGCTATTGGCTAGCAGCTTGGCTTGGAAACGTAGCGTATGGAACACTTTTATTTAGTGCAGTAGGGTATTTTTTCTCTATTTTTGGCGATGGTCAAAATTTAGCATCTGTAATCGGTGCATCCGTTATGTTGTGGTTGGTTCATGCTTTGATTTTAAAAGGTGTCGAAACAGCTTCAATTATTAATACCGTTGTAACAATTGCTAAAATGATTCCACTTGCAATCTTCTTTGTTACAATGATTATTGCGTTTAAATTAGACGTTTTCACAACAGATTTCTGGGGAACAGTCTCAGGTCATTTTGAATTAGGCAGTGTGATGGGACAAGTTCGAGGAACGATGCTTGTGACGGTTTGGGTATTTACAGGAATCGAAGGTGCAGTGGTTTTCTCTGGGCGTGCGAAAAAGAAATCTGATATTGGGAAAGCAACGATTCTAGGCTTAATCACAGTTATTGCAATCTATCTATTAACAACCGTTTTATCTTTAGCCGTTATGACACGTCCAGAATTAGCAGAATTAAAACAACCAGCAATGGCTTATCTATTAGAAAGTGTGGTAGGTAAATGGGGTGCTGTGTTAATTAATGTAGGGGTTATTGTATCTGTTCTAGGAGCATGGCTTGCATGGACCATGTTTGCAGCAGAGTTGCCATTCCAAGCAGCAAAACAAGGCAGCTTCCCTAAATTATTTGCAAAAGAAAATAAAAATGGCGCACCGATCAATTCATTAATTTTCACAAATGTACTCATCCAAATTTTCTTATTTACATTTTTAATCAGCTCGGCAGCGTATAAATTTGCTTTTTCATTAGCATCCTCTGCGATCTTGATTCCTTATGTATTTACTGGATTTTATCAATTGAAATATTCTCTTCAAGAAAAAATAGGGACACCAAGAAGAACACAAAATATTACCATAGGGATTTTAGCAAGTATTTATGGCGTCTGGTTAGTATATGCGGGTGGAATTGACTTCTTCTTGCTTACCATGCTTTTATTTGCTCCTGGTATCTTTATCTACGCATGGGTCCAAAAAGAAAACAAAGAAAAAATATTTACAAAAGGAGAATGGATTTGTGCAGGCGTGATTGTCCTCCTTTTCCTATTCTGTATTTACCAAATTGCAACAGGTGCCATCGATGTAACGAACTTATAAAATTTATACTGAGAGGATGAATTAGAATGACAAAACGTAAAGTTGTAGTAGCTCTTGGAGGAAATGCGATTCTTTCTACAGATGCTAGTGCTAAAGCGCAACAAGAAGCCTTACACCAAACAGCAGAATATTTAGTGCAGTTTATTGAAAAAGGAGACGATTTAATTGTCTCTCATGGAAATGGTCCTCAAGTTGGGAATCTCTTATTGCAACAAGCTGCTGCGAATAGTGAAAAAAATCCAGCAATGCCTCTAGATACATGTGTAGCTATGACAGAAGGAAGTATTGGTTATTGGATGCAAAACGCGTTAAATAGTGCATTACTAAAACGACATATTGATAAAGATGTCGTGGCCTTAGTAACTCAAGTCATTGTTGATGAAAAAGATCCTGCCTTTGCAAACCCAACAAAACCGATTGGTCCATTTTTAACAGAAGAAGAAGCAAAAATTGAAATGCAAGCAAGCGGTGCAACTTTTAAAGAAGATGCAGGACGAGGCTGGCGTAAAGTTGTCGCTTCACCAAAACCAATCAGCATTAAAGAATATCGTGTTGTCAATCATCTTGTCGAAAGTGGAGTTTTAACGATTTCAGTAGGTGGAGGAGGTATTCCAGTTATTGAAAAAGATGCTGAACTTGTTGGAGTTGAAGCGGTTATTGATAAAGATTTTGCTTCTCAAAAACTAGCTGAACTGGTTAAAGCTGATTTGTTAATTATATTAACAGGTGTTGACAATGTTTATGTGAACTACAATCAACCGGATCAAAAGAAATTAGAAGAAGTAACGGTGACAGAATTAAAAGAGTACATTGCGGACAATCAATTTGCACCAGGTAGCATGTTGCCAAAAGTAGAAGCAGCCATCAGCTTTGTTGAAAATTATCCTCAAGGGAAGGCTATTATTACTTCTTTAGAAAATATTGGGGCTGTTTTAGAAGGAGACGCGGGAACGATAGTTGTTGCAAAATAGTGAAAGTTAAATGAGAGAAAAAGGGTATCATTTCTCTTTTATACATTCATTATGTATAATGTGTTTGTAAGGTTGGTTCACTTCTTTAAATCTTATTAAATCAAAGAATTTCTGTCGGATTTTCCTTTATTGCTACAGAGGAGGATTCGACAGATTAATGTGTTTATACATTTTTAGGGAAGATGCGTGAACCGGTTTGGTTTCTCCCATTTTTCTTAAATACCTTCTTAAGAGTCAGTGAAAAGTTCAAAAAATTTTTTACCTTTGGGAGTTGAGAATCGTGGAGAAAATCGAGAATTATATCAATCAAGTTCATGAACTTCGTAACACGGAAGTATTTGCTGGTTTTTCTGATTTAGAATTTGAAGAATTACAAAGCAATCTCTATATGCGACATTATAAAAAAGGACAAATTTTGTTTGATGAGGGCGACCAAAGAGAGCGGATCTATTTTTTGAAAAAAGGATTGGTTCGCTTAGAAAGATATGACGCTAGTGCTACATTCAGCTATTTTGACTATGTTAAAACAGAACGGCTATTTCCCTATGGTGGCATGTTTACCGATAAGGAGTATCATTATTCTGCATATGCTGTTACCGATATCGACTTGTATTACATTCCGATGCAAGTATTTGAGAAAGTTGTTTTACAAAACAAAGAGCAAATGATTTATATTTGTACAAGATTGTCTAAATTATTATTAAATCACGAAGTTCGCCTGCAAAACTGTGTGACATCTAGTGCGACGGACCGTGTGATTCAAACAATCGGGATTTTAATGGATAAACTTGGAGAGCCAATTACACCAGAATTGATTGAGATTCCCTATCCGATTACGTTAAAAGAATTGGCCAGTTTAAGCGGTACGACGAGAGAGACTGTGGGTCATACTATGAAGAAGCTGAAAGAAGAAAAAAAAATCGAGTATCATCATAAAATTTTTGTTTTTCTAGACAGCGATTACTTTAAAGATCATTTATAAGAAAAAATCAATGAATTGATTTTTTCTTATTTTTTTGGTTTAAATTCCAATTTGTAGTAAAAAAAGTCAGATTAGTTCTAAAAAAAAATGATTGCGTTGCAAGTTGTAAATAAATCTTTTTATTTTTTTAAAATATAATATATAGTTATATTATCAAAAGAAGAGAGGATGATATAAGTGAAAAAAAATCTATTACTAAGTGTACTTTTTATGGCTATTTTAAGCGTTGGAGGGTTATTAGTTAACAATCAAGCAACAAAAGCAGCGGCAATTGTGGAGGACTTCAACTTTGAGACATCTGCTCCAAATTTAGCGAAGTATCATTTAGTTGATATGTGGTCAAGTAAAGTCGAATTTAAAGGCAATCGCTTAACGGTTACAGATGGAAGAGTTGGCAATACAGTTGAATTACCCGTCAATCATAAGTACAAAGTTACTTTGAAAAAAGCACAAGGAAAGTTAACTATTTTTGGAGGACTCTTGGATGTGAAAAGTTTTGATTTAGCAAACCAAGAAACGGTTGACTATAGTTTCGTCTTACAAAAAGGATCAATTGAAGGACCAAAAACAGCTAAAATTAGCTTTGGCTCATACGGAACGTCATCATTTAGCGGCTATACAATCGAACAATTGAATTAATAAGAAAAAACTGGCAGATTCGTATTTATCGAATCTGCCAGTTTTTTTATTACATTTCGTCAGGTGCTTCTACGCCAAGCAAACGTAAATCTTCTTTTAAAATAGTTGCAACTGCTTGAACTAAAGCTAAACGTGCTGGTTTTTCAGCATCATCAGCAAGAACTTTGCTATTTGCATAATATTTGTTGAAGGCTTGTGCCAAGTGAATCGCGTGTTTAGCAATTACAGATGGTTCAAATTTTTCATAGGCTCTTGAAATGGTGTCTGGATATTCTTGTAATAATTTTACAACTTCCCAGCTGTAGCTATCTGATAAAGCAAGTGGGGCAGTTAAGTCTATTTCAACATTAGCTTTACGTAAAATACTCATTGCACGAGCTCTAGTGTATTGAACGTAAGGCCCTGTTTCTCCCTCAAAACGTACAACTTCTTCAATAGTAAAGTCAAAGTTGTTTAAACGATCATTTTTAAGATCGTGGAAGACAACCGCGCCAATCCCAACTTGATCAGCTACTTTTTCTTTGTCTTTTAAATATGGATTTTTAGCAGAAATTTGTTCGTTAGCAGAAGCAACAGCTTCGTTTAATACTTCTTCTAATAGAACAATTTTCCCTTTACGAGTAGATAATTTTTTACCACCTTGCGTGATTAAACCAAACGGAATGTGGTGCATATCTTCTGCCCAATCAAAGCCAGCTTCTTTTAAAACAGCTTTTAATTGTTTGAAATGATTGCTTTGTTCATTTCCTACTACATACAATGATTTGGCAAAGTTGTAATTGCGTTTACGATAAAGGGCAGCAGCAAGGTCACGAGTGATGTAAAGAGTTGCACCATCAGACTTGCGAATTAAGGCAGGATTTAAGTTGTATTTTTCTAAATCTACAATCGTTGCGCCACGATCAATGCTTAAAATATTTTTTTCTTCTAAAATAGAGACAACTTCTTCCATTTTATCATTGTAGAAGGCTTCTCCGTTAAATGAATCAAATGTAATACCTAACATATCATAGATATGATTGAATTCAGTTAGGGATTCTTCTCTAAACCAAGTCCACAATGCAACCGCTTCTTCATCATTGTCCTCTAGTTTTTTAAACCAAGCACGAGCTTCGTCATCTAATTCAGGTTGAGTTTCAGCAACTTCGTGGAATTTTACATATAAACGCAATAATTCATTGATTGGTTCAGCTTTAACTTTTTCCTCAGAACCCCAAAGTTTGTAGGCAACAATTAATTTCCCAAATTGAGTCCCCCAGTCACCAAGGTGATTAATTTTAATGGGTTTAAATCCAACTTTGCGTACAATTTCAGCGATGGAATTCCCAATTACTGTTGAACGTAAGTGACCCATTGAAATAGGTTTTGCAATATTAGGAGAAGACATATCGATTGGAATACTTTCACCATGTCCAATTTGTTGGTCGCCGTAGTGAGCACCTTCTTCAAGGACTGTTTTTAAAATAGTGTCACTTATGATTTCTTTATTTAAAAAGAAATTTAAGTAAGGTCCAACAACCTCTACTTTAGCAATAATTGGATTGCTGATTTTTTCACCTAAATCTGTTGCAATTTGCTGTGGTGCTTTACGGAAAATTTTAGCCAATGAAAAAGTTGGGAACGCAACGTCACCATGATCCACTGATTTTGGTTTTTCTAACAAGGTATAAATTTCTTCAGTTGTTAAAGTGTCGCCAATTTGATCTTGTAACGTTTCAGCGATAATTAATTTGTAATCCATGTTAAATTCCTCCTAATGTGTCTATTTATCAATCAATTTTGGAAAAAAGAGCATAAAAAAAACGCCCAATTTTGACTTATGTCAAAAAAGAGACGAGGTATTATCCCGCGGTACCACTCTAATTGTCTATACCATAAAGGCACAAACCGCTTGTTTACTGATAACGGATAACAAATCCGAATAATTCTACTTTAATTTCAAATTATTTTTTCCAAAGTGCGCTTCCTTTTTTGCTTCGTTATTGGCTTTCACTGTCCCAACTCGCTAAAAACTCCCTAAAAAAGTACTCTCTTCTTCAACAAAAGTGATATGAACTTGCTATCAGTATAACAAATAACCCGTCGGAATTCTATCATTATCTTACTAAAATATGTTATTTTTGACTATTTAATGAAAAGTTAGTGGGAAATAAAAGCAGAATGAGCTTTGTTTTGGTATAATAAAAAAGGAGAGAAAATAAAGGAGGCGTTTATCATTATGAAAAAATCAAGCCGACAAATGATTATTAAACAAATTATTAACAACCATGCGATTTCAACACAAGAAGAATTGCTTCATTATTTAAAAGAAGAAGGTGTAGAAGCTACTCAAGCGACGATTTCAAGAGACATCAAAGAGATGAATTTAGTTAAAACCAACTCTGCAAATGGAAATGTTAAATACACGATTTTCCAACATAATAAAATGTCAGAAGAAGAAAAATTGGAGCAAACGATTGGAGAAGTGGTAATCAAATTAACAAGAGTTGAATTTATGACAATCGTTATGACCATCCCTGGAAATGCCCATGTGATTGCAGCATTATTAGATGCCATTGATTTTCCTGAAATGGTAGGAACCGTTGGCGGGAACGATACCGTTTTGATTATTTCAAAAGATCAAGAAGATGCTAAAAAGTTATACGATTATTTTAGTAAATGGACTTCTTTTTAAGAGAAGTTGTTAAAAAAGCTCAATTGCTAAGGAGGACATCTATCTATGAATGAATCAACCATTCCTGTATTAACCGAATTACAAAACGGTTCTGATGTAAGAGGGGTCGCTTTGGAGACCCCTAACCAAGTTGTTACATTAACGAATGATCGAATTGAACGAATAGCCTATGGGTTTGCTTTTTGGCTAAAGGAAGTTAAAAAATTAGCCGTGGATGACCCGCATTATCCGCTACGAATTGCAGTGGGACACGACAGTCGCTTGTCTAGCGAACGAATTAAAAGCGCTTTAATTGAAGGGCTAGTTAATGCTAATTTTGAAGTTATTGATGTTGGATTGGCAACGACACCAGCCATGTTTATGGCAACTCAATATATTGAATATGATTGTGATGCAGCGATTATGATTACCGCAAGTCATTTGCCCTTTCAGTACAATGGATTGAAGTTTTTTACAAAAGATGGAGGAGCAGAGCACGAAGATATTCAGTTTATGTTAGAACACGCGGATTGGAGCTATGTCTATTGGGGAAATATGTCAGGCTCAGTAGTACCTCGTTATTTGTTAAAAGATTATGCAGCAGATTTAGTTGATAAAATTCGTCAAGGGATTAACGATCCAGAGCATTACAACGAACCTTTAAAAGGACGACATATTGTTGTAGATGCAGGAAATGGCGCAGGTGGATTTTTTGCAACCGCTGTCTTAGAGCCGTTAGGAGCCACAACTTCTGGCAGCCAATATTTAGAACCAGATGGTCATTTTCCTAATCATGTGCCTAATCCAGATAACAAAGAAGCGATGAAGAGTATTCAAACCGCTGTTTTAACGAATCGTGCAGATTTAGGCATTATTTTTGATACGGATGTTGATCGTTCAGCGATCGTTTCCAGTAATGGCGAACCAATCAATCGAAACAACTTAATTGGACTGATTTCAGCTATCTTAATTGAAGAAAACCCGGGAACGACGATTGTAACAAATTCAGCAACTTCAGAACATTTAAAAACGTTTATTGAAGCATTAGGTGGTAGACAAAACCGTTATATCACAGGTTACCGTAATGTAATCAATAAAGGCATAGCCTTGAATAAAGAAGGCATTCCAACAAGTCTTGCGATTGAAACAAGTGGACATGCTGCCCTAAAAGAGAATTATTTTTTAGATGATGGGGCCTTTTTGATTGCGAAGTTATTAATTGCAGATGCAAAATTAAAAAAAGTTGGAAAAACGCTAAGTGATTTAATCAGCAATTTAAAACAACCTGTCGAGACTGAGGAAGTTCGCTTTAAAATTGAAGGCGAAGATGTTGCTTTAATTGGTGCGAATGTTCTGGAGGATTTTCGTGATTTTATTCGAGAAACGCCAGACTTAACAATAGAACCGCAAAATTTTGAAGGTGTCCGAGTGAACACGACTGGCGTTTTTGGCGAAGGTTGGTTTATTTTACGTCTCAGTTTGCATGAACCGCTACTTGTTCTGACAATGGAAAATGATGAACTGGGAGCTATTGCTAGATTAAAAGAAGTCTTAAAAACTTTTTTCAACGGTCAATCTGATTTAGATGCTTCTTTTTTGTAAGTTTCAATCTTTTACGTTAAACTAAGAGAATAAGATAGTCGACGTGCTATCTAATGAACCCAAAGGAGTGAAGAATTTAATGGAAAAAGCATTAACTCAAAGTATTACACTTGCAAATGGTGTTAAGATTCCTCAGCTAGGTTTAGGAGTATTTCTTGTAAAAGAAGAAAATGAATTGATTCAAGCAGTGATGACGGCTGTTTTAGATGGTTATCGCCATGTAGATACAGCAATGATATATGGAAATGAACAATATGTTGGGGAGGCCTTAAAAGGCTTAGAAATTCCAAGAGAAGAAATTTTCATTACATCAAAAGTTTGGAATTACGACCATGGATATGAAGAAACAAAAGCAGCTTTTCAAGTGAGTATTGACCGGCTAGGTGTAGATTATCTTGATTTATATTTAATTCATTGGGCGTCACCTCATTACATTGAAACTTGGAAAGCAATGGAAGAGCTGTACAATGAAGGGAAAATTAAAGCAATCGGGGTTTCTAATTTTCAAATTCATCATCTTGAAGATTTGATGGCTCATTCAACGATCAGGCCAATGATTAATCAAATTGAAACACACCCTGAGTTTCCGCAAAACGAACTACATGACTTTATGAAAGAACACGGGATTGTCCATGAAGCATGGGGCCCGCTAGGTCAAGGGAAAAATGATTTATTAAACAATCCAGTCCTAGTAAAATTGGGAGAAAAATACAATAAAACAGCGGCACAAATTATTTTACGCTGGCACCTTGAACGCGGCGTTGTGGTGATTCCAAAATCAGTGACGCCACATCGTATTCGTGAAAATGCAGCTATTTTTGATTTCTCATTAACAAAAGAAGATATGGCAGAAATTGCTACATTAAATACCGGCACTCGTTATGCTAAAGATCCTGATGACGAAGCGTTCTTACTAGAATCTTCTATTAGACCAAATTAAAAAGAGAGCTTCTTGAACGAGTTTGTTCAAGAAGCTCTCTTTTATTTACGCTTCAGTAGATTCTACTTCAACTTCGGTTAAAGGTTCTTCTAATTCTTTATGGCTAATTTCAATCGTTTCAATCGTACTTTTAGCAGATTTGATGACGGTAAAAACATAGTCTCCACTGACTAAAGAGTCGCCTTCTTGAATGTCATATTTTTCATTCATCATCCAGCCACCAATCGTATCCACATTATCTTCTTCAATTGAAAGCCCGAATAATTCGTTGATCTCATCAATTAACATTCTCGCACTCACAATGTAGTGATGATCGTCAATTTTTCTAATTTCAGCTTCTTCTGAAGTTTCATAATCGTCATTGATATCGCCAACAATTTCTTCTACGATATCTTCAATCGAAATCATCCCACTTGTGCCGCCGTACTCATCAACTAGAATAGCGACTTGATTTCGTTCTTTCTGCATTTTAACTAAAATTTCTTTAATCGGAATCGTTTCAATAACAGAAATAACAGGACGGACATACTTATTAATATTAAATTTTTCAGAAATACCAGCTTCTACGTAATTGACATAGGCTGCGAAAATTTCTTTTGTATTAATGACGCCAATCACAGAATCCTTATCGCCATTTTCAATTACAGGATAGCGAGTGTAACGTTCTGTTCGAACTAACTCACTGATTTCTTTCAAGGACATTTCCGTTGAAACAGTAACCATTTCAGTTCTGGGAACCATAATTTCTCGACTCATTCGATTGTCAAAAGCAAATACATTTTCAACAAATTGATACTCATCGCGATTGATTTCACCACTTTTTAAGCTTTCGCTCATGATAATTCGCAATTCTTCTTCAGAAACACTTTCATCTGATTCACTAACACTTTTCAAGCCAAATGAACGAGAAATTCCATTAGCTACGCCATTTAAAACAAAGACAATCGGGTACATTAAACGATACCAAACTTGTAATGGACGAGCAATTAATAAACCAATTTTTTCAGTTTTATTGATGGCAAAGTTTTTTGGAACGAGCTCTCCAACAATCACTTGAACAAAAGTTAAAAGTGAAAAAGAAACGATGATCGACAAAATACTCGAAACCGAGGAAGGCATATCGATAGTGCTAAATAGAGTATCAAATAACTTTTTAAATGTAGGGTCACCTAACCAACCTAAGGCAAGAGATGTGATAGTGACGCCTAATTGTGTTGCGGATAAATACGTGTCTAAATGTTTCGTCATTTTTTTTAATAAAATCGCATTTTTGTTGCCATTTTCAATTAAAAAATCCAGTCTTGTTGGACGGATCCGAACTAAGACAAATTCAGACATTACAAATAAAGCTGCAATGGCTAAAATAATAAAAAATATGATCATACCGGTACCTACTGACAAATGTGCGTTCACGTTTTGTAAAAAAACGTAAACTCCACCTCCTTGATGTTATAATAGTAATGAATGATTTCTTTTTAAGTAGTTAAGACAACCAAAAAGAGCAAATAAGCGCACCATTGGTGGTTTTAAAAGACTAAAAGAAGCAAATAGATGAAATGTAGTTAGTTTTTCTGTCCCAAGGGGCTCACCTCACTTTTCTAGTTTAAAGTAGGAAAGAGCAAAATTTGCAAGAAACTTAAGAAACTCTTTAATCTAATTTTACTCCGTTACGATAGAATTATAAAGTAAAATCTAAAAAATACCAACAGTTAGCTTAAAAAGTGCTATCCAACTTGAGATGTATTTATAATTGAAGAGATGTTTGGTAGAATAAGAAAGAGTTTAAAATCGAACAAGAATACTAAATTTAGAACATATAAAGGATGAACAAACATGAATGAACCGACTTTTTTTGAAAAGTTAAAACAGGGTTTAGCAGTTTTTTGGAAATGGCTAAAACCCTATCTAATTAAAATCCATCATACAAGAAAACGTATTTGGAAAAAATACCATATTCATAAAATATTTTTGTTGGCATTATTAGTTGTAGTATTAGTAACGAGCATTTATTTGCTTTATTTAGCGAAGTCAGCGAATGTAGAATCCTTAAAAGCAGGTTTAGAGCAGACTACTAAAGTTTATGATGAAAAAGGGGAAGAAGCAGGAAGCCTCTATGCTCAAAAAGGCAGTTTCGTTACGTTAGATAAGATTGCACCTGCAATTCAAGATGCTGTTATTTCAACAGAAGACAAACGATTTTATCAACATGGCGGATTTGATGTGCGAGGAATTGCTAGAGCAGCAGTTGGGTATGTAGTAAATCGAGGAAACGTTGTGGGCGGGGGAAGTACCTTGACGCAACAATTGGCAAAAAATGCTTTCTTATCTCAAAATCAAACATTGACCAGAAAAGCACAAGAACTTTTTTTAGCTGTTGAAATTGAAAAAAAATACAGCAAACAAGATATTTTAGAAATGTATTTAAATAATGCCTACTTTGGAAATGGTGTGTGGGGTGTGGAAGATGCTGCTCAAAAATATTACGGCAAACATGCTTCTGAAATCACAACAACTGAAGCAGCTTCAATTGCGGCTATTTTAAAATCACCAAGTTACTACAATCCAATTGATCATATGGATCATTCAATTGAACGTCGAAATTTGATTTTAGACCTAATGGCAGACAATCAAAAAATAACTAAAGAAGAAGCAACGGAAGCTAAAAATTTACCATTATTATTGGAAGATACTTACAATCCCACTGATGGTTATCGCTATAAATATTACTTTGATGCAGTGATTGATGAAGCAGTTAACAAATATGATCTAAAAGAAGAAGACATTATGAACAAAGGGTATAAAATATACACCGCTTTAAATCAAGACTATCAGCAAAAAATGGAGTTAACCTATCAAAATAACAACTTGTTCCAATATTCAGCAGATGGGACACTTGTTCAAAGTGGTTCAGTTGCAATGAATCCTAAAAATGGTGGTGTCTATGCGTTAGTTGGAGGTCGAGGAGAACATGTCTTTAGAGGGTACAACCGGGCAACTCAAATTCGTGTACAGCCAGGTTCGATCATGAAACCATTAGCTGTATACACACCGGCTTTGGAATCAGGGTATAAAATAGATTCTATGTTAAAAGACGAGAAAGATTCTTATGGATCTGACCATTACACACCGCAAAATTACAACGACGTTTATTTAGGGGAGGTTCCAATGTATCAAGCCGTAGCCAACAGTATCAACGCACCTGCAGTCTGGTTACTAGATGAAATCGGCGTAGACAAAGGCTATAATAAGGTAGAAAAATTTGGGATTCCGTTAACTGAAGATGACCGTTACCTAGGGTTAGCGTTAGGAGGACTTACAAAAGGAGTCTCACCTCTTCAAATGGCCAGCGCTTATACAACCTTTGCAAATGAAGGCAAGCGCGCAGACGGCCATTTAATCACTAAAATTGTAGATGCAACAGGAGCGGTAGTCGTTGACAATCAAGATCCTAAAATGACAACTGTGACAACCCCAGAAGTTGCTAAAGATATGACGAGTATGTTGATGGGCGTTTTTAACGATGGGACAGGACAAAATGCCTTGCCAAATGGTTATACAATTGCCGGCAAAACAGGAAGCACCGAATTAACCTTTGGTGAAAAAAATGGAACAAAAGATCAATGGATCGTGGGGTATACTCCCGATATCGTTCTTTCAACATGGATTGGATACGATAAAACAGATGAAGAACATTACTTGCAAGGATTAAGTGAAGAGGGCGTTGCACCACTGTTTAGATCAGAGATGGCCAATATTTTACCTCTGACTCCACTGACTAAGTTTAATACTGAAAGTGCTCAAAATATAGTAACCGAAGAAAACAAAGGTTCTGTTGATAAATGGAAAGATGAGTTTGATAAAGGAGCAAAATATTGGGGCGATAAATTTAAAGAAGGATCTTCTTACCTTAAAGAAAAGTCGGGAAATCTGTTTAATAAATTTAAAGAAAAGCTAAACTAAAAATTTCATGAAAAAACGTTTTAGAATAGATTAAATAGGTCAGAAATGTTATAGTTAATAGGAGAAAAATAAACAATTTCATTTAGAGGAGTGTTCAATCAATGAGCAATAATATTTACGACACAGCAAACCAACTTGAAAAAGATTTAAGAGAAACAGATGCATATGTAGCTTTAAAAGCGGCTTATGATGCAGTCAAAGCAAATCCAGAAGCAAACGAAATGTTTCAAGAATTTCAAGGAATCCAAGTGAAATTACAACAAAAACAAATGTCTGGTGAAGAGATTCTAGAAGAAGAAATTAAAGAAGCTCAAGAAATGGCTATGAAAACTGGAGAAAATGAAACAATCAAAAACTTAATGGAAGCAGAACAAAAATTAAGCTTATTGATTGACGATATTAACCGTATTATCATGTCTCCAATCCAAGAATTATATCAAGGTCAATAATCAATTGGAAGATTCACTATTGCGTCAGTGATAGTGAATCTTTTTTAAAAGAAAAACGAACATCTGTTTATTTTTCCAGTGCATTCTGTTAAAATAAAACAATCATTTAAGAAAGGGTGAATCAAGTGGTTCAATTTATACATGGTGCTGACTTGCATTTAGATAGCCCTTTTATTGGGTTAAAAACATTGCCTGATTTTTTGTGGGAAAAAATATACCAATCCACCTTTACTGCATTAACAAATTTAGTAAATCATGCCATTGATAAACAAGTTGATTTTGTAATGCTGGCAGGCGATATTTATGATAGTGACGATCGAAGCGTCAAAGCACAAGCCTTTTTAAAGACAGAAATGGAACGATTAAACCAAGCTGAGATCCCAGTTTTTATTTGTCATGGGAATCATGATTACATAGAAAATAGTGGGTTACATTTAAAGATGCCAGAAAATGTTGAATTGTTTAGTGAAACAGTCGAAACGAAATGGTTGACGACAAAAAATGGAGAACGCATAGCAGTGAGTAGTTTCAGTTACAACAGTAGATGGATGACGAAACGCATGATTACAGAATATCCTAAAAAGCATGAGACGGCAGATTTTCATATTGGAATGTTACATGGTTTTTCAGAAGGATTGGAAACAAGTCACGGACACTATGCACCTTTTACAATCAACGAGTTAAAGAGCAAAGGGTACGATTACTGGGCATTAGGACATATTCATACAAGACAAGTATTAGAAATACAACCACCAATCCTGTACGCTGGGAATACGCAAGGCAGAAGTAGTAAAGAAACTGGCATCAAAGGGTGTGAATTAGTCACACTAACATTAGGGGATTCATCAATTGAAACACTAGAAACTCAGGATATCCAATGGGAAACGTTAGAAATATCATTAGCTAAACGGTCAACATTGGATGACGTGTATCGGAAAATTAAAGAGACAATTGAAATAAAAGAAGGCAGTCAAAAAAATTATTTATTAACCATTGAGTTGGTGGATACAAAAGACTTATTGCCAAACGTCTTAAAGAAAATAATCCAAGGAGAGTTGCTAGAAGCCTTGCAACAAATTTCAGCTACAGAGCCTTTTATTTGGGTAAATCAACTAAAAATACAAAAAAGAGCGACAGAAGATACCACTGAAAAAATGTTTATTATGGAAGAGTGGCTTCATGGGATTGAAGAATTGTCGAAAGAGAACCAATTTAATCAATCCACCAATAGCTTATTTGATTTTGCGTTAATTGAAGATTTATTGGAATCAAGAGATGAGGATTATCGTTCTAGAATTATGAAGCAAAGTTTAACGGAAATTAGTACAGAATTAGTGAATGAAAGCAGGGATAACCATGAAAATTAAAGAAATTACGATTTATGGTTATGGAAAATGGGTAGATCAACCATTTGATTCTCTAACAGATTTGCAGATTTTTTATGGAAAAAACGAAGCTGGAAAATCAACGTTAATGGCCTTTATTCATAGTATATTATTTGGTTTTCCTGCTAAACAAAGTTCTGAATTACGCTATGAACCCAGAAAAGGCAGTCGCTATGGTGGTCGTTTGCGGATTGTCACAAGACAATATGGTGAACTTGATATTGAACGAATTAAAGGTAAAGGAAACGGCAAACTTACGTTGACTAAAGCAGATGGAAGTAAACTACCAGAAACAGTTTTAAATGAATTGGTAAGCGGCATCGATAAAGCGACGTATCAAGCCTTATTTTCCTTTAATTTGTTAGAATTACAAAAAATCAGTCAACTAAATCAAGAAAAATTAAATCGCTATTTTTTAAGTATAGGAACGATGGGAAATGAACGCTATTTAAAAATTGCTGACCGCTTTAAGCAAGAAGCCAGTAAGCTTTACAAGCAAACTGGAAGAGTACCTGAGATCAATAAAAAAATAGTTGAAATTAGAAAAAAAGAAAAACAGCTCAAAACAGTAAAGGCACAAAATAATCAGTATAACCAACTAGTCAATCAAAAACTAGAATTAGAACAAAACATCAATCAACTAAGAACAAAACAGCAAGCAATTGAAACCCATCTTGAAAAATTAAATGAATTAACGAATAACTGGCAATATTTTGTAGAAATGAAAGCTATTCAAAAACAAATTAGCGAAGCTCAATTAAAGAAATTACCCGAAGATGGACTTTATCAGTTGCAACATTTTAACCAAGAATTGCAGCAAATCAAAAATGAACTGATAAAAAAAGAAGAGCAGCTAAGTTCGTTAACAAAGCAATTAGCTCCTTCCAAAGAGCTAGACTTTTATGAAACGCATAATGAAAATCTAACTAAACTGTTAGAAACGATTCCAACTATAGAGGCATATTTAGTAAAAGAGCAGCAAGTGAACCAGAAAAATGAACAACTTTTCCAGCAAATTCAACAAGAATATCGTTATTTAAACTTAGCTATAGACACTCCTATCCCACTTAAACTAGGTAACGAGCAATTAGAAAAACTAAGAGAATTACAAGTACGACAAGATTTTTATACAAAAGAGCAACAATCATTATCCGAAAAGTATCAACAGTTAAACTTTGAAAACAATGCTTTTAATCAGCAACTAGATCAAGTGGAGCGACTACTATGGGAAAATCAACAATTTCAACAAGTAGAAGAATTTTATTCAGTCAATAAAATCCAACGTCAAAAAACTCAGTCCACAAAGCCTACATTCGCTACTATTTTCATGCAATTAGCGGGTTTTGTTTCAATAGGACTTGGATTTGTCACTAGTCGTTTTTTTATCTTATTTGGTCTAGCTTTGATCGCTTTCAGTGGGTATCGAGTTCTTTCGCTAAAAGAAAAAAAGAAAAAAAGCACACTAGATGCACCAGCTTACTCATATGAGGAATTTATTCGTCAACAAGAACTTCGAAAACAGTGGCGAGAACTACTTGCAAAATCAGATGAGGTAACGATTTCAGTAAATCAAGTCACCCATAAACTTGAAGAAATGACGGTTGGAAAACAAGGGATTCTTTTGGAAATCAATCAAGTACAATCAGAATGGCAGTTGCCAAAACAGTATGCAATTACTGATTTTTTATCAGAATCTGATCCGTTTGAGTTAATTCGACAATTAAAAAATGAAGTTACAGAAAATCAACGGATAATACAAGTAATCAATGATCAGTTTCAAGTGTGGTTAAAGAAAGCTGAATTTCTTAAATCCGTTGTTGTAGCAGATTGGAATCATGTATCAGCTGTTCTGATTGGAATTAAGCATCTAGTAAAAGCAATCGAAGGAGAACTTGAACATCAAAATAAGGTAAAAGCATCCATTGAAGAATTGAATCAAGAAAAATCAGATTGGTTGAAGAAGAACAAAATCTACCAAAAAAAAAGAATTGATTTATTTCAACTTGTTTATGTACAAGATGAAGAGTCTTTTCGTAAGAAGTTTTTGTTAAACGATCAATTAAAAAGTAAAAAAGCCAGAGTCACGTTATTAGAAAATCAAATTGCAATAAACCAAGAATTACTTGAAACGTTTAGAGATGAACAAGAATTACAAGATGCGATTCAAGAACAAAAACAAGAGCTATCCCAACAAAAAATAAAGATTGAAGAAATGATTAATCAAAAAATTCAATGTGAAGTTGCACTGAAAAATTTAGAAGAAGGCGGACAGTATTCTGTATTGTTACAAGAATTTGCCAATTTAAAATCAGAACTACAAGATTTAGTAGATAAATGGAGTAGTTACCAAATTGCAGCTGATTTAATTGAACGATCATTAACCTATGCAAAAAAAGACCGTCTCCCTCAAACGCTTCAAGATGCAACAACGTATTTTAAATTGTTAACAAATGAAAATTACCATCGTATTCTTTTAAGTGAAAATCAAATTCAAGTCCAGCATCACGAAGGCCTCATTTTTGATGTCAGTGAATTAAGTCAAGGAACAGCCGAGCAACTTTATATTGCGTTGCGTTTTGCATTTATTAAAAATGCAGCTGATTTAATTCAAATGCCCATTTTGATTGATGACGGTTTTGTTAATTTTGATTTTGACCGTCAAGAACAGATGTTGAAGCTGATTGTGAAAATGAGTGAGAGCAATCAGGTTCTTTATTTCACATGTGATAAAAAAATTCAAGATGTATTCCCTAAAGAACAGGTGAAAGTGTTACAATAGAGGTAACGAACTAAAATGAAATAAGAGAGTGGGAGATGTATGGACAAAAAAATATACGATTATAATGTTGACGATACCGTTGATCTTTTTTTATTGATTAAGGGAGCCGATATCCGAATTGCAAAAAATGGCAAAAAATTTATTGCCTTTACTTTTCAAGATAAGAGTGGTCAGATCGATGGAAAATATTGGGATGCTTCTGAAGAAGATATTGCAGCATTTACAGCTGGAAGTGTTATTAAAGTTTCAGGAAAGCGGGAACTTTATCAAGGAAATCCACAATTAAAGCTCTTTAAACTTCGACTAGCAAGCGAAAATGAACCCCATGCGCCAGAACTCTACATGGAACGCGCGCCAATAAAAAAAGAAGATATTGCTGAAGAGATAAACAGTACGTTGTTTGACATTACTAATGCAAATATGCAAAGAGTAGTGCGTTATTTATTAAATCAATATCAAACGGAATTTTTCCAATTTCCTGCAGCCAAAAAACACCATCATGCATATATGGGAGGCTTGTCTTTTCATACAATATCCATGTTGCGCCTTGCTAAAACAATTGCCAGTCAATACGAAGAAATAAATAAAGCCTTATTGTACTCAGGAGTTATTTTGCATGATCTTGGGAAAGTAATGGAGCTTTCAGGAGCCATCTCAACAGAGTACACTCTTGAAGGAAATTTGATTGGTCATATTGTAATCGTCGATGAAGAAATCACAAAAGCTTGTTTAGCTCTAAAAATTGACGATAAGAATGAAGATATTATTTTATTAAAACATATGATTTTATCTCATCATGGTCAGTTAGATTATGGCTCACCTGTACGACCACGTTTACGAGAAGCTGAGATTTTACATCAAATTGATAACATGGATGCTTCTATTAACATGTTAAATTCGGCTTTGAATCGTACTGAGCCAGGAACCTTTACAGAACGTATTTTTGGAATGGATAATCGTACGTTTTATAAACCAAAAGAATCAACTGAGTTAGGGGAATAAAAAAAGAAACGTGCATCGGCACGTTTCTTTTTTTATTATTTAGTTGACTCTTTTTTGTCAGTTGACTCTTTTTTAGTAGTACTTTCTTTTTTATCAGATGATTTTCCAGTATAACTGTCCATTACATCTTTTAAGTCTTCATCTTTGATTTTTACATCTGCTTTTTTAACAAGTTTAGCAAGAACTGATTGAATGTATTCATTGTCTTTTAATTTTGCATCAAGCATTGCTGTTTCTAACTCTTTTTTATGATCTTTCATGTTTCCTTTTTCAGGATTTTTGATCATTTTAATGATGTGGTAACCATTTTGACCTTGAACGGGTTCAGCGGTTACTTCGCCATCTTTAAGTTTTGCCGCAGCTGCAACGAAAGCTGGATCATATCCTGTAGTAGCATCAAATTCAGGTAATTTTCCACCGTCTTCTTTAGAGCCAGTATCTAATGAATTTTCTTTTGCTAAGGTATCAAAATCTTCACCAGCATTGATTTTAGCAATTAAATCTTTTGCTGCTGCTTCATCTGCTACTAAAATGTGTTGAGCTGTCATTTTAGGAGTCCAGTCTTCCCAAGCTTTTTTGTAATCATCATCGGTGAATTTTGTGTTTGCTTTAACAGCTGCTTCAACTAATAGATTCATGCGAATGGTATCTTTGTATGATTTTTCAGTTAAGTTTGCTTGTTTTAGCAATGTATCAAATTGTTCGCCATAACTTTTCTTTTGTTTGTCGAATTCTGCATTGATTTTCTTATCTGTTACATCTTTTCCATAATTTTCTTCTAAAACATCTTTTAAGATTAATTTTTGAAGAGCAGCAGGGCCTGCTGTTTCTTTCATTGATTCATATAAATCTTCTTGTGTTACTTTTCCACCCTTAGTAGTAGCTACTGTACTGTTTGAACAACCTGCGATTGTGATGACTGCAAGTACAGCTACACAAGAAAGCATAAATTTCTTCATTTGAACACGTCCATTTCATTTTATAATTGCGAAGCACTCTATTAAATATAGCATAATCCAACCTAGATTTAAAAGGAAAACACCAATCTAATATTCTTAATATTACGTTAAAAAGAGAATAAGTGTGAAAAAAGCTTATTCTCTTAGTTAACATTACTTAGTAGAAGTAGTGTTAGTAGTTGGTTCTAATATAGAAGCTACTGCATTTTTCATATCTTTATCTTCGATTTGTACGTTTGCTTTTTTAATTATTTTAGCTAAGATTGGTTGTAATTGAGCTTGGTCGTTTGCGATTTCATCAATCATTTGTTCTTTCAATTCTTTTTTATGATCTTCCCATTTGCCTTTGCCTGGGTTTTTAGTCATTTTTAGAATCGTATAGCCAGTTTGACCTTGAACAGCTTCTTTTGTATATTCGCCATCTTTAAGTTTACTTGCTGCTTCTACGAGAGTGGCATCAAGACCAGTAGAATTATCGAAGTTTTCAATTTTTCCTTCTTTGTCTTTAGTTGTTGTATCTGTTGAGTATTCTTTGACTAATTTTGTGAAATCCTCACCAGCATCTAGTTTAGCAATAACTTCTTTTGCTTTATCTTCATCAGCGACAACGATTTGTTGAGCAGACATTTTAGGAACCCAAGTTTTGAAGGCTTTTTTGTAATCAGCATCTTTAAATTTCTTTTGATCGGTAACAGCTACTTTTATAAGAGCTCTTGTACGAGAAGTTTCTTTAAAGTCACTTTCAGTGACATTGTTTTGTTGAAGCGCTGCGGCAAATTGATCGCCAAGTTGTTTTTTCGTTTTGTTAAATTCAGCTTCACCGTCTTTTTTAGAGACTTTATCGCCATATTGATCTTCTAAAGCAGCTGAAATTAACATTTGACGAAGGGTTGCTTCACCGTATTTCCCTTTCATTTTGTTGTATAATTCTTCTTGTTTAATTTTACCAGCCGTCGTTGAAGCAACGGTTTTGTCTCCTGAACAACCAGCAATTGTGACAGCTAATAATAAGGCTGCACCTGCAATCATTAATTTTTTCATTTTCTTCATTCCTCTCAAAATTGATTGTTTACATTTTTAAGTAAAACGTACCTTACTTAATATAACATATCTATATACAAAAAAGTTTACTAATTTAAAGAGTTCCGTATAAAATCAAGATAAAGTCACAAAAAAATCATATTTAAAGAGCAAAATAAAAACGCCAGTTGTTTAAGGGCAACTGGCGTTAGGGATTTTTATTCTTTTGAAGTTAATTCTTCTAAATCAGGCATCAATTCAGAAAACTCTTCTAAATCGGCAGTTAGTTTAGTTGCTTTTTCTTCAATTCGACGCATACGAGGTTCATTTTGAATAGTAAATTCTTCTACAGAATCAGTCATTTCTTCTGTAAATTCATTTAAGAGAGAAAGGCCTTCTGTACTTAATTCAGTGATAGCCCCCTTTAAAGAATGAATGCTGTTTGAGACATCTTCAACGAGCAAAGTCGTATCGTCAATGTAACTCAATGCTAAATCCCGATTTTCTTTACCTGAGCGAGGGTTAGTTAATAAAGCGGAAACCCCACCGATAATAGAACCAAAAAGTAAACCTTTAAAAAATGGATGTGCCATGTGTTAGTCCTCCAATTCATGTTGAATAGTCGCTGCAATTTCAGCTAATTTTTCAGGTGTGTATTTTTTCATATTGTTGCCAAAGTGCATAGTAAAATCATCCTTTTTGCCATAGCGAGGAATTAAATGGAAATGTGAATGGAAAACAGACTGATAAGCCATTTCACGATTATTGTTAATAATATTCATTCCTTGAATAGCAGGATTTGATTTTTCAATACCACGAGCGATTTTAGGGATACGGCTAAAAACAGTTTGAGCTAAGGTTTCGTCGTATTCAAAAATATCGGTTACATGTTTTTTAGGAATCACCAAAGTGTGACCAGGAGTGACTTGTGTGATGTCTAAAAAGGCTAACACATCGTCATCTTCATAAACAACATGGCTTGGAATTTCGTGATTAATAATTTTACAAAATACGCAATCGTTCATCTAACTTAACCTTCTTTCTTTGTTCCAAAAATGTTTCGTTTTGATAGTTTAAATGTATCATAAAAATGATTGAAAGTGAAACGCTAATGCTGAAAAAATAGAAAAGTCAACCGACAGAAGTCAGGCTATGATATACTAAGATAGAATAAATTTACGGGAGGATATACTATAATGAGTTTAAATGTAAGGAATGTAACAGGGGGTTACAGCCAAATACCTGTTTTAAAAGATATTTCATTTGAAGTTGGCGAAGGAAAATTGATAGGATTGATAGGATTAAATGGAGCTGGTAAAAGTACAGCAATTAAACATATTATCGGCTTAATGTCACCAACAAAAGGATCGATTTCAATTGATGGGTTGACGGTGCAGGAGGATACTGAAAGTTATCGAAAGAAATTTGCTTTTATTCCTGAAACGCCTGTTTTATATGATGAATTGACTTTAAAAGAGCATATTGAACTAACTGCAATGGCGTACGATGTGCCGACTGAAATTGCTTTTGAAAGAGCTGGAAAGTTATTAAAAACATTTCGTTTAGAAAATAAACTGGAATGGTTTCCAGCACATTTTTCAAAAGGAATGAAACAAAAAGTCATGATTTTGTGTGCTTTTTTGGTAGAACCTAGTTTGTATATTATCGATGAGCCTTTTTTAGGTTTAGACCCATTAGGAATCAATGCTTTATTAGAACTAATGAATGATATGAAAGCACAAGGAGCTTCTATTTTAATGTCAACCCATATTTTGGCAACTGCTGAAAGACAGTGTGATGGTTTTGTGTTGCTACACAATGGCGAAGTGAAAGCAGAAGGGACCTTAGCAGAAATTCGAGCAAGTTTTAATATGCCGGAAGCTACTTTAGATGAAATTTATATCCAATTAACTAAAGAAGAGGACAAATAGATGAACATGATTGAAATTTGGAAAAAACGAGTTCGTTTACATCAAAAGAAAATGATGCGTTATATGAAGTATGTTTTTAATGACCATTTTGTATTAGTATGTTTATTTTTAATAGGTGCACTAGGTTATGCGTATTCTAACTTTTTAAAAAGCTTAGCAGGAGATTTTATTTGGGGTCGGCCCATTGTGTTAGTTATTTTTGTTTTATTGATTCTAACAGGAAAATTAGCAACCTTGATTCAACCAGCAGATGCTGTATTCTTACTACCAAAAGAAGAGCAGATGAAGGACTATTTCAAAGGAGCAAAAATGTATAGTAGCTTATTGCCAAGCTTTATCATTGTATTAATAACAGCCTTTTTAATGCCATTATTAGTAGCCACAACAACTCTTACTTTTTTCGATATGGTTTATTTTATCGTAATGTTGCTAATGTTGAAAAACTGGGAATTAGATTTACAAATTTATGCGTTAAAAGTAAGTCAAAAAGAAGAACGACATCTGCTTACGCTTATTAAGGTAGTAACAGTAGCCATTCTTAGTGGAGTTTCTTTGTTTAGCTACCCTATTATAGGTGTTGCATTGGCGATTTTAGTGTCCATTGGAAGTAGAAACTGGCTTAGTAAAAAAAGCAGTCATCAAGTTTATCAATGGGAATGGATGGTTTCAAGTGAACAACAACGAATGCACCGTATCTATCAATTTATTAATTTATTTACAGATATTCCTTCATTAAAAGGAAAAGTTAGACGTCGCAAATATTTAGATGGATTTTTAAAAGGCATTAAACCAGTTCATCAAAAAACATTTGACTACCTCTATGCTCGAACGTTTTTACGAGGAACGGAGTACAGTGGGTTATTTATTCGATTGACTGGAATTGCGGCTATCTTGATTGTGGTTACTCATTCATTTTACGTGGGTCTTTTCTTAGCTGTTATTTTTATTTACTTAACGGGCTTTCAACTATTGCCTCTTTATTTTCACTATGACAATATGGCGCTGACGAATTTGTACCCAGTTAAAGAAACAGTGAAAACAGGCGCTTTGAAGAGGTTATTAATGATGATTTTACTTTGCCAATCAGTGATTATTGTAATTGCTAGCTTGCTAGTTCTTTCCATTACTGAAAGTTTATTAATGGGAATTGTTGCACTTGTTTTTAGTGTTGTATTTTGCCAATTTTACTTACCAAGCAGGATTAAAAAAATGAAACTTGCAAAACGATATTAAAAAGGAAGCCCTTTTTCTTTCAATTGATATGAAAGGAAAGAGGGCTTTTTTTATTTAGACTAGAGTCCCCCTGTAAAATATTGGGGGAAATAAGAGGTTATTTATTTTTAAATTAGATAGTGAATTTGATTGAAAGTCTAACATGTATGACATACGAATTCATTCCAACTTACCAGCCATGTTATGATAAAAAATAACACAGGAGGTGTTTTATGAGAACAAATAGTTTTTTTAAATTAGAAGATGAGTTCCTGAATGCTAACGAGGATAACTTTGATTTATTTTTGAATAAGTTGTCTGAAATACAAGGCAATAAAAATAAATCACAATCGCCTAAGGTACCAATAATTGATTTTAATTATGATGCCGAACTAAGCAAGTTTGCATTAGCATTCGACGGAGAGGATAGTGAAAAAGTATTAGATAATTTTCAAGCGGTCTTTAATGGCTCTATCAGACCACACTCAACGTATTCGTTATTTAATATGGTTCCGACTCCTTTATTAGATGCGGTTGCAGCAACAACCTTAACTCAACTCTATAACGTAAACAGTTTAATGGACGATTTTGGTGGACAATTGTTACTAACTGAGCAACAAATTTCAAGAGGAGTTGGAAAGCTTGTAGGTTGGAATGAGGCAGTTGGAATTTCATGCAATGGTGGGAAATTAACCTTACTTTATGCAATAAAACTTGCGATTGCAAAGTTAGTTCCAAATTCAAATAAAAAGGGGGTTCCTTCAAATCTAGTTGTCTTAACAAATGAATCTTCGCATTACTGTGTGGAGCATGTCTGTTCCATTCTTGGAATAGGGTCTGAACAGTGTGTTAGAGTACCCGCTCAAAAAGATTGGCAGATGGATTACCAGCAACTTGAGGAGATTGTAACGTTACAAGTTTCTAAAGGAAAACAAATAGCAGCCGTCATTTGTTGTGGGGGAACAACGATAAATTTTGCTCATGATGATACAGATAAAGCTTACACGGTCGTAACCAAAACTTTGGAAGCCTTAGGTGAAAAGTATGTCCCACATTTTCATTTAGACAGCGTAATTGGTTGGTTATGGTTTAATTTTAAAATAGCTGGCTCAAATTTAGAAACAACAGAAAAATCGATTCAATCTAAAATTAATCAAGTGGTACAGCGACAAGCGGGGCTATCAAAATTCGATTCTTTCGGTGTTGATTTTCATAAAAATGGACTTTGCCCCTATTCAACAAGCTTTTTTATAACGAAATCTAAAGAGGCTTTTACAGCACTGAATGATGGGAGTTATGAATATTCTGATGAAGATTATCAGTATGGGAAATTCAGAGCCTATCGCTATACCATTGAAAATTCACGACCGGCAATGGGGATTTCGGCAGCTTATATTACTCTTAAAAGATTAGGGATTTCTGGTTTTCAAAACTACTTAATTGAATTACATGAAATGAGTTTACACTTTAAAAATGAAATGAAAAAAGAAGATAAATTGACTGTGATTAATGACTATTCTTTAGGATGGGAACTGGTATTTTTAATTGATTTTCATATTTTAATTGAAGAAACAAAACATAATGAAGGCATAATTGCACAAGGCTTTATAAATTATTGTTGGAACAAATGCAATCAAGGGGAAATGGTGCCACTAATAAGCTTTGTCCCAGCATATAAGGTTCACGCTGAATCAGTGGAACAAGTGGCTTATTTATTGTATCCCATTAATTTAGCATCGAGAAATGAAGCAACAGAGATAATAGATTCATTAAAAGGAGTCATTGCTGATTTTGAACAGGATGTTTTAACTGGAAATTATGAACTCAGCGAAAAAGCTATTGAAAAACCGATTCGTTAAAGGAGGTAATCATTTGAAAGCCACTAACGCATACAAAGAAGATGCTTTTGATTTTATTGATCGAAAATTAGAGAACAACAAAAATATCATAAATTTAGCAGTAGGAAATCCAGATGGAAAACCAAATAAACTTTTGATTGATACATTAAGTCAGTGTATCCAAGAAGAGGATATGCATGGGTACGGATGCTTTTCACCTGAACTAACAAACAGCCTTAGAAAAAGTATTGCTAACTATTATCAATCGAGATTTGGAGTTAATTTAACGCCAGACAGTCATTTTTTAGAAGTTCCAGGAACGAAGGTAGCAATATATCGTTTGATTTCGTTACTTATTGGTAAAAATGAGAAGGTTTTACTTCCCACTCCATCCTATAGTGTATACACAAAATGCATTGAGCTTTTAGATGGAGAAATCCTCTATTTTCCTTGTAATCCAGATGATTTTTATCCGGATTTAAGTAAAATTTCTGAAACGGCCTTCAAAGAGGCGAAACTTATGATTCTATGTTCACCAGGAAATCCAACTAGCACAGTTTTATCAAGCGCCTTTTATGAAGAGGTTGTTTTACTAGCAAAAAAATATCAGTTTATGATTATAAATGATTTAGCGTACGCAGAAGTTCGATATACCGATGCAGAAGTACCTAGTATTCTTTCAATTGAAGGATCACAAGAGGTGGCAGTTGAGCTTTATAGTCTGAGTAAGTCTTGTAATATTGCAGGGTGGCGAATTGGATTTGTTTGTGGGAATAAAGAAATCATCAAACAATTAAAAGCGTTACAATTTAATATTGAATTTGGACTATTTCTTCCTTTACAAAAAACGGCCATTACAGCCCTTGAACATTTACCCATGTTAGCTGGTGTTGAAATAGCCAAGTATGAAGAAAGAATTGATTACTTTATTGCAGAAATGAATAAAGTCGGATGGAAAATAAAAAAACCAGCTGCTTCTTTTTTCATATGGACTAAGATTCCAAAGCAATATGACTATATGAGTGATAAAGAGTTTGTTACCTTTATTTTAGAAAAAACAGATATTTTATTTTCACCAGGAAGTGGTTTTGGATCAGGTGGAAAAGGATACATTAGAATCGCGATGGTTCAAGAGATGAGTGTGATGGAAGTAGTGGTAACTAAATTAAAACAATTATTGGATTAGGTTATGTAAGTGAGATGATTGTGGAGAATGTTAGCGATTGAGGGGAAATAATCGCTTTAGCTGATTTTAAATAAAAAAGAAAGAAACGAAAATTCAACTGAATTCCCGTTTCTTTCTTTTTTACTAAATAGATTGTTTAATTTTTGTAATTGAGCTTATTTATTCAGTTAAAATTAAGCTAAGTCAGAGCCATTAGTTTCAATGACTTTTTTATACCAATTAAAGGATTTCTTCTCATAACGATCTCCAGAGCCTTCAATATTGTCGTCAAGATCAACGTAAATGAATCCGTAACGTTTAGACATTTCACCTGTAGAAGCGCTGACTAAGTCAATACAGCCCCAAGGAGTGTATCCCATTAAATCAACTCCATCACCAATAGCTTCACCCATTGCTTCAATATGACTTCTTAGATAGTCGATGCGATAATCATCTTCAACAAAATTATTTTCATCAAGAACGTCTTTTGCTCCTAAGCCATTTTCAACAATGAACAATGGTTTCTGATAACGCCCATATAATTCATTTAAAGCTAAACGCAAGCCAAGTGGATCAATTTGCCAGCCCCATTCAGAAGCTTCTAAGAAAGGATTGCTAACGCCAGACAATAAATTCCCTTCAGATTTTGCCATAACGTCTTCGTCAGTCGTCACAACAGTAGACATATAGTAGCTAAACCCAACATAATCGACAGGATATGCTTTTA
This sequence comes from Carnobacterium sp. GW821-FHT04C06, assembly GCF_059420345.1. Classification (NCBI taxonomy): domain Bacteria; kingdom Bacillati; phylum Bacillota; class Bacilli; order Lactobacillales; family Carnobacteriaceae; genus Carnobacterium; species Carnobacterium sp. GW821-FHT04C06. Next base: position 295,416 of record NZ_JBWKTN010000005.1, on the reverse strand, counting down.
ATAACGCTAAATCGCCATCATGAATATCTAAAGTAACATTTTCTTCTTTCCAGATACGTTTGGCGTAATGAGGATATTCCCCTTTGGCTTGAACGTCTGCACAATAAAAATTAAAGGCTTGATTGTACTCTAAAGCTTTTAAATGATTGATTGGATTTGAGTCGTAAGCATATGTGGTTGCATAAATAATCATACAGCCAACCTCTAAATCAGGATTTAAGTCATGAGCAATTTTGACAGCCTTACTACTTGCTAAAAATTGATGGTGCAATCCTTGATAAATGGTTTGCTTGCTACCTGCGCCAGTTTTCATTACCAAGCCTTGACTCATCACTGGGAAATGCAACGCACTATTAATTTCGTTAAATGTCATCCAATACTTTACTTTTGTATGGTAACGCTCTAAAACAACTTTTGCATAGCGCTCATAAAAATCAACTAATTTGCGATTGCCCCAGCCACCATATTCTTTAGCTAAGTGTAACGGCATTTCATAATGAGAAATTGTCACAACAGGTTCAATTCCGTATTTTAAGCATTCATCAAAAATGTTATCATAAAAGGCTAAACCAGCTTCGTTAGGTGTGGTCTCATCACCATTTGGAAAAATACGTGACCAGGCAATAGATAAGCGGTAGACTTTGAAGCCCATTTTAGCAAATAACGCGATATCTTCTTTGTAGCGGTGATAATGGTCGATTCCTTTATGGTTTGGGTAGACATATTTAGATTCATCAAGCTCAAAATTAAAGTCAGGACTTGCTACGATTTTGAAGCGGTCTTTTCCACCAGGTAAGGCATCTGCAACAGACAAGCCTCTGCCATCTTCCAAATAAGCGCCTTCCAGCTGATTTGCTGCCGTAGCACCACCCCACAAGAAGTTTTTTGGGAAAATAGATTTTGTATTTGACATTAAAAAGCACCTCAATTCATTTATTTCTCTTAGCATAAACTATGAGATGCATCCCATGTCAAATAAAAATAAAATCTTCTCTGAAATTCCAGTTAAATAATGCTACAATATGTAATGAATCGAACGAAAAGGAGAGTGCTAGCATGTCGAATATCAATGAAATTGCAAAGCTAGCAGAAGTTTCAAGATCAACTGTTTCACGAGTGATTTCCAATAATGGCTATGTAAAAGAAGAAACTAGAAAAAAAGTTCAAAAAATTATTGACGAACTTGATTACACACCCAATCAGAATGCCATTTATTTAAAAAACGGTGAAACCAAGAATATTGGCATTGTATCACCAGACTTTTCAGATGTGCTTACCATTTTTCTAAGTAGTTTTGCAACAATTGCTAAAAAATATGGCTACCAAGTGACTTTATTATTGACAGATTATGATAAAAAAAGTGAAGTGGAAGCTTTTCAAAAATTAAAACAAAAACAAATTGATGGCATTTTTCATATTGTTCGCTCAAATGAATGGGAAGTACTTGAAAAATACAGTAAATATGGACCCATTGTGACTTGGCAAAGAGTTCAATCAACAAAAATTGACACTATTTTTATGGATCATTATGAAGGGTTCAAATTAGGGCTGTATCATTTGTATGAAAAAGGTCATCGTAAAATCAAACCCTTTTTTGGCATTGAAAAAAGTCTCAATACAGTCGCACGAGTAAAAGCATGGCACGATTTCTGTCTCGAAAAGCAACTTGATCCTAAGCTAGACGATATTATTTATGATTTGCATAGCTCAAATGATGGGAGAAAAATTGCTCAATGGTGGGTAAAGGAAACAACGCCTCCAACGGCAGTTTTATTTCCAACAGATAATGTAGCGGTGGGCTTTTTAGCAGAAGCAAGAGAATTAGAAATCGTTGTTCCTAATCAAGTCGCAATTATAGGGTTTGACAACACTTTTATTTCTGAACTATTTAATTTAACAACCATAGATTATCCCATGCACTTACAAGCAGAGAATGCTTTTTTTAAACTGTACAATCAATTAAAACATAAAGAATTACCGTTGCATAAGCTTGAATTTAAATTAATTGAACGCGGAACAACCTAAAAGTTTAAGATTTTTTGAATTTTCAGATAAATGACGTGCGTTGCAGGGTGATTTTTGATATGATAGCTTCAAAATAGATGAATGTGTATTGAGAGGGGACTAATTATGAAAGTCTTATTGGATGATAAAATAGTAGAACGCAATGAAGTGAAAATTGATATGGAAGATAGAGGCTATCAATTTGGTGATGGGTTATATGAAGTTATTCGTGCATATAATGGCACTTTTTTTACAGCTGACGAACATATTGACCGTCTCTTTACAGGAGCTAAAAAAATTGACTTAGTCCTTCCCTTCACTAAAAATGAATTAAAAGAACGCCTATACAAGTTAATGAAAGAAAATGAAATTGAAACTGGTAATATTTACTTCCAAGTAACAAGAGGAATTGCGATTCCAAGAGACCACTCTTACCCAGATCCAATAAAAGTGCCCGCTGTTTTTACGGCGTCAACTACTAAAGTCCCAAGAGATCAAGCAAAAATGGATCGTGGTATTTCAGTGATTACGTTGCCTGATATGCGTTGGTTGCACTGTGATATTAAATCAATTAGTTTGCTGGGAAATGTAATGGCTAAGCATGAAGCCCACAAAGTTGGAGCAGAAGAAGCAATACAGCATCGTGATGGTATTGTCACTGAAGGAGCTTCGACAAATATGTGGATGGTCAAAGATGGCGTCATTTATACTCATCCAGATGGCAATTTAGTGTTACCAGGAATCACTAAAATTGTCTTATTAGATGTTGCTAGAAAAGCAGGTATTCCAGTTAAAGAAGAAGCCTTTACATTAGAACAATTGAAAAATGCGGATGAAGTCTTTTCATCAAGTACAACGATTGAAGCAATGCCAATTGTTGAAATTGATGGGGTTAAAGTGAATGATGGCAAACGAGGACCTGTTGTGAAGCAACTTCAAGATTTATATGTAAAAGCAGTTGAAGAAGTTTGTGGGAAAGTTCGATAAATATCTAACTATTGATTGCATGAGAAATTTATGATACGATTATAAAAGCAAACAAGGCGCTAGCTCTATCCAGAGTAGCGTCTTTTGTGATGTGGAAGTTTGATTATTTCTAACTAGTCCAATAAAGGTTCGTTGAAATTATAAAAAAACAGTTGGTATTTTAAAGCTGTTTAATTAAAATCTACATCGCAAATCAAATGATGATTGGGGGAATCGATGTGGAACATGAGCATCAAAAATCCCATATTGTAACGATTTTAGGCGTTATTATTATGGGGACATTTGTAACAATATTAAACCAAACCTTGATGAGCACAGCGCTCCCAAGTATTATGAAAGAATTCTCGATTACAGCAGTAGGTGGTCAATGGTTAACCACATCCTATATGCTGATTAATGGGATTATGATTCCAATTACGGCTTACTTAGTTGAACGATTTACAACAAGGCAGCTTTACTTATTTGCCATGATTTGTTTTACAATAGGAACATTGATTGCGGCAACTTCTAGTGTCTATTGGGTATTGATTGGAGGAAGAATGATTCAAGCAATTGGAGCTGGAATTGTCTTACCATTACAAACGATTGTGGTTCTGTATATGTTTCCAATTGAAAAAAGAGGTTCCGCAATGGGATTAATTGGACTTGCCATGAACTTCGCGCCAGCAATTGGTCCTACCTTTTCCGGTTGGGTTGTTCAAAATTACAGTTGGAATATGCTTTTTTACTTTATTTTACCATTTGCAATTCTTGATGTAGTTGTAGCATACTTTGTTCTGAAAAATGTGAGTGAGGTTGGAAAGCCTCGTTTAGACTGGTTAAGTGTCGTTTACTCTACATTAGGATTTGGTGGCTTGCTATTTGGTTTCAGCAATGCGGCTTCTCATGATTTCTTTAGTATCAATGTTGGAGGTGTCCTGCTAGTCGGTATTGCTTCTATTTTATTACTAATTAAACGATGCAATGCTTCAGAGCACCCTTTGCTCAATTTTAAGGTATTTAAATTCCGAGGCTTTAGATTAAATGTGATCATTTCCTTTATTATTTTGGCTGGAATGTATGGTGGGATTATTTTATTTCCAATTTACTTCCAAAGTATTCGTGGTTTCGACCCTATGAAATCAGGTATGATTTTACTGCCAGGTTCAATCGTCATCGCTGTAATGAGCCCTATTACTGGGCGCTTATTTGATCGATACGGAGGAAAAATATTAGCCATTACAGGACTGTTTTTAATAACAGTTACTACTTTTATGATCGGACGTTTAACATTAACATCATCTCTTTCAACAATTATTGGGATTCAGCTAGTTCGTTCATTAGGAATTGCTTTGACTTTAATGCCTCTTCAAACAGGTGCTTTTAATGCGGTTCCCTTATCAATGGCAGGACATGCAAGTGCGATGTTTAATACTCAACGACAGTTAGCTGGTTCAATGGGAACGGCACTATTTGTTGTCATCATGATGATGGTATCAAATAGTGCAGCAGCAGCTCATAAAGGAAGCCCGCAGTTAGCTTCGCTAAGTGGTTTTCAAGCTGTCTTTTTCGTAGTCGGAATCTTTTCATTAATTGGTTTGATACTCAGTTTGTTTGTTCGAGATGAAGCACCAAAATCAAAAATAAAAGTTGTTCAAGAAAATACGAATTAAATTCGTTAAAATTAGCTTAGAAAAACTCATTTTTTAGAGATGAAAATGTGAGTTTTCAAGCTTTTTTTATTTTTTTTGGTAAAACAGTGTATATATGCTTGACGTAGAAGCAGAAGCAACCTAAAATAAGGAGTGAATAGAATGATAGATATCTTATTGATGTCTATCATTTTTGGCTCTAGTACGTAAGTTCGTTAATTTAAGTTAGGGAATGATTAAGATGGATTTTGAAATAGATACAGGATGGAAATTGCTTCCAGTTGGTGGAGATACTGGCCAAGCATATATGGGAATTAGAGCAGAAGAAAAGCTTTTTTTGAAGCGAAATTCTTCGCCTTTTTTAGCTGCACTTTCTGTCGAAGGTATTACCCCTAGACTTGTTTGGACGAAACGCATCGGTAACGGAGATGTTTTAACGGCTCAAGAATGGCTAAATGGTCGTACCTTGGCAAGTGAAGAGATGTCTTCACCAAGCGTTGCAAAATTATTATATAAAATTCATCACTCAGAAACGCTGCGTAAGATGCTGTATCGTGTCGGTGGAGAAGAAGTGTCACCAGAAAAATTATTACGTTCATATAAAATGGCTTTGCCGCATGACTTAGCGATTCATCCCTTATTAAAAGAAATTTTAGCTAAACTAACTCAGGAAGTATCTCAAATGGAATCTGTAAAACCACAAGTATGCCATGGGGATATTTACCGTAAAAATTGGTTGCTATCTGATGAGAACCGATTGTATTTAGTAGACTGGGATATGGCTGTTTTGGCTGATCCAGCAATGGATTTAAGCATGTTGTTGTGTCAATATGTACCCAAAGAAAGCTGGCGAGAATGGTTAGAAAACTATGGAACTGTCGTAACAGATGAAGTTATCAAACGAATTGAGTGGTATGCACTTATTAATTTTTTACAACAGACAAAACGTCATCATTATCAATCGCGTTTTCACGAGATGAATCAAGATATTTTAACTTTACAAGCTATTTATCAAAGCACTAAAGAAGCTTAGCAATGGAATTCTCTTCTTTTTACTGAAGAGAATTCTGTTTTTTAACCCAATAATAATTATAGAAGCGAAAGAGGAGAATTAAATGCGTTTAAGAAATAAACCAGGAGCACCTGCAAAAATTGCAAATTATCCCCAATACGTGGTAGATACACCTGAAAAATGGCAAGGACGTTGGAAGGAACGTTTTGGTAATAATAATCCTATTCACATTGAAGTTGGAACTGGAAAAGGACGTTTTGTTACTGAAATGGCCAAACTTCATCCAGAAATCAACTACATCGGAATTGAACTGCAAATGAGTGTCGTAGTAGTAGCACTTGATAAATTAATTGCTGAAGACTTACCAAATCTACAATTGCTTCATGTAAATGGTGGAGCCTTAACACAATACTTTGCAAAGGGCGAAGTGAGTCAAGTTTACTTGAATTTTTCAGACCCATGGCCTAAAACAAAGCACGAAAAACGTCGTTTGATGTATCATGATTTCTTAGTTGGCTATGAGGAAATATTGATTCCACAAGGTGAAATTCATTTTAAAACAGATAATCAAGGCTTATTTGAATATTCACTTCATAGCTTTTCAAAATATGGCATGTTAATTGAAAAAGTTTGGTTGAATTTACATGAAAGTGATTTTGAAGGCAATGTAATGACTGAGTATGAAGAAAAATTCTCAAATCGTGGACAACGTATATACAGAGTTGTAGCCAGTTTTCCTAAAAAATAAAAGCAATCTAAAAACCAGACAAAAGATAGTGTTATCTTTTGTCTGGTTTTTTATAAATTTTGGTTCATTAAACAAACAAACTAGTCAACCAAAGCCTTATTTATATACTATAAAGTTAGGTTTTAACAGCGCGAAAAGTATCGCTAACATTTAAAACTAAACCAATCGCAATTGAGGAAATAATCAAGCTAGAGCCACCATAGCTAACAAAAGGTAAAGTTACCCCACTAATGGGAAGCCACCCAGTGACACCGCCAATATTGATGCAACTTTGAATTAAAAACATCATTCCGACACCAATACATAGTAAGGATGCGAAAGGATCTTTCAACTTGATACCTAAGTAGAATACCCATAAGATTAAACTGAAAAGTAAGGTTAAAACAAAAATAATTCCTAGTAGGCCTAGCTCTTCTCCAATCACCGCTAAAATAAAATCAGTGTGTGGTTCAGGCAAATAACCCGTTTTTTGAACACTTTTTCCTAAACCGACGCCAAACAGTCCACCGCGATCTAGCGCATAGTAAGAATTCACCAGTTGATGACCTGCACCATTTTCTAATTCAAAAGGTGACCAAAAAGCTTTAAAGCGATCAAATCGATAAGCAGACATGCCTATTACAGAGGTTCCGTAACGGCTGACTAAGAAAATATAACCGGACATCACAGAACAGATAAAGAGTGAACTTAACACCCCTAAATAAAAAGGAATCCCAGATGCAAAAATTTGTACCAGAACAATCCCAGCTAAAATCAAAACACTGCCTGTATCAGGCTGAAGAAATAATAACATTCCGACCAAACTTAAAACAATCAAAGGCGCCCAAATAACTTGCACCCAATTACTTGTTAACTGTTTTTGTTTTTTTGAAAGAATAAAGGCAGTGTACCAAATCAAAATAATCTTAGCTAGCTCAACAGGTTGAATATTAAAAAAACCAATATTGATCCAGCGACTGGCTCCGTTTATTTTGCCAGTTAAAAGAACAAAACCTAACAAGGCAAACATTCCAGTAAGAAGGGTCTTTAATAAGTTTGGATGAACAAGAAAGGATTTTTTTAATTTGCTTACGAAAAACAGTGAAAGAATTCCAACAATTGCATAGATTCCCTGATTTCTAAAATAAGTGATACTGCTTCCAGTATTTGTTTGAGCGCTATCGCTACTTGCTGAATAAACCATTAAAATACCGAAACAAAGTAGCAAAAAATAAATCAATAAAAAGAAACGATTTGTTTTTTTCATGTAAACCTCCTAGGACAACAAACTATGTCAAAAAATGCCATTTTTTATGATTTGTCGAGAATACATACTCGCGGTTGTGCTTGTTCATGGATAAAACTAAACCTACAGCCGCCATATTCCCCAACAAAGAAGAGCCACCGTAACTAATAAAAGGCAACGGAATCCCAGTAACGGGCAAGATGCCAATCGTCATGCCAATGTTTTCAAAAATATGAAAACAAATTAGCATTAAAACCCCTGTGACAATATACGTATAAAATTCACTTTTCGTTAAAAAGCATGTAACCACCAAGCGATAAATCAATAAAAAGTAAATTAGTAACAAGATACCACCGCCTACAAATCCAAAATTTTCACCAATAGCAGTAAAAATAAAATCAGTATGGTTTTCGGGCACGTGAACTTCTGAAATTCCCAAACCTTTTCCAGTAATTTGTCCAGAACCAATTGCTTTCATACTTTGAATGGTTTGATAAGAATCGCCCGAAATATCCTTATAAGGTTCAAGCCAAACATCAACTCGATCAAATTGATAGCTGTGAAATCCAAAACGATAAAGAATCGGTCGGTTAAATAAAACAAAATAGAATAGCGTAGTAATAATCCCAACAAAGGTTGAAAATAAAGGGAGTAGGATTTTCCAAGAAATACCTGATAAAAGAGTGATCCCACTAATGATGGCTAAAAAAACGATTGTGGTTCCCAAATCTGGCTGTAACATAACCAATACTACTGGAGGAATACTGATAGCTACAATCTTTAAAAGCAACAGCAAATCTGATTGAATTGTTCTTTTGATATTTTTAAAATTGTGTTGAGTCACACACCTTGATAGCATTAAAATAAAGGCAATTTTCATCACTTCTGAAGTCTGAAAATTCATAATTCCAAAATTTAACCAACGTTTTGCGCCACCAATTGTGACCCCAAAAAATAAAACAGCGATTAAACATAAAATACCTAACAAATAAGTTAGTGGGGCAATTTTCCATAATACTTCTGCATCAAACTTCATTAAAATGAAAATGACAATAATACTAATAAAGTACCAAAAAGTTTGTAAAATCACATAATTCCATGTGTCTGTTGCGGCATAAATCGCTAGTAAACTAATCGCTGCTAGTAACATTAGCAAAAGTATAATTGCATAATTGTGTTGTTCTTTTTTTTCTTTGTCCATTAAACCACTCCTTTATAGTACACCTTGAAAGGTGAGTTAAATTTATAAAGAAAAAGTTAATAAATGTTCCGAATGGTTGTAATTTGACCTTCAAATGTAATAATTGGAATGAATGGTACGAAGGGTGTGTGTTCTATGAATATTGCAATTTGCGAAGATGAAGAGTTATATCAACAAATGTTGCTGAAACAATTAAACAATTACCAAGAACAATGTCACAAAAAATTAATGATTGAATGGTTTAAAAGTGGCGAAGAATTAATGGAGATTTACCGATATTCTAGCCATCGTTTTGATGTCGTTTTTTTAGATATTAAATTAGAAGGTGTAAGTGGCATGGAGGTTGCAAAAAAAATTCGAGAAATGGATCAACAAGTAGAATTGATTTTTTTAACAAGTTTAATGGAGTACGCTATCGAAGGGTATCAAGTAAATGCATTGCGGTATCTACTTAAACCCATACAACAGGGTCAACTGAATGATTTGTTGGAGCTGATTGCAGGCAAGCGGAAAGAAGAAGTTCTTACAATTTCAACAAAATTTGGGCAAAAAAAAATCTTATTGAAAGATATTACGTATATTGAAAGTAAGCAACGAAAACTTTATTTTTATAGCAATCAAGAAGTCGATAGAATGTATGGTAAAATGGGGGAATTTGCCGCTAGCTTAGCGAAGAAAAATTTTTTTAGGCCCCATCAATCCTATTTAGTACAGCTAGAATTTGTGAAAGAATTAAAAAAAGATCATTTGATTTTAGTGGATGGTTCAGTGATTCCTGTCAGTAAAGGAAATGCCAAATCATTTAAAGCCGCTTTCTTTGATTATTTATCACAGGATGGTGATAGTTATGGTTGAGTTTATCGATTGGGTTTCTCAAAATTGGGGTTATTCAGATGTTTTTGAAGCAATAGCTGAAGCTTTTTTAGTTTACTATTTTTTTAGTCGACTAGTTGGAAAACCTAAAAAGAAATTTTTAGTGTTATTTCCACTCTTTTTTTGTCAAGACTTAACGGTTACGTACTTTGAGCAATTTTCTGTGATGACGTATTTTATTGCCTTAACAACGAGTTTATTTATTAGTAGCCGTTTTTTTAAGGGCAGTCGAAAATCTTTTTATATTTTACTTTATTGCTTAATTACAATTATAGTGGAAAGCAGTGTTAGTCATATTTCAAGTGGATTGTATGTCGTTTCAAGTACTTTTGATCAAGTTGACTCGCTTAAACATGTTTTTTTCTACTTATGTAGCGATATCATGCAATTTTATTTTATTCAGTTAGTTGTACTAAAAAAGAAATACAAGGATAAGGCTCTGTATTTGCATAGCAGCGTCACGACGTTATTAGTCATGATTACGATTATATTAGTGTACAATTCTTTGCTTGTCGTCTACTTAGAAAATAATCCGATTTTTCGTTTGCTTTCAGTTGGGTCAATTTTAGTAATGGTACTTGGTAGTTATTTTGTCTTACAATTATTAGAGAAGTTGGAAAAACAATATAAAGTTGAATTTGAGAACAATACATTAAATGAGCAACTTTATTATCAAAAACAAATACAATTAAAAATTCTAGCCAATCAAAATGAAATCAGAGGAATTAAACACGACCTAAAAAATCAGTTGATTATTATGCAACACTTACTTAAAAAGGGTCATTATCAACAGCTAGAGCACTATTTTTCAGAATTAGAATTAACTAAAATAGATGATTATCAAACAATTTTTACAGATAATGTGATGATTGATAGCATGATTCTTCATTTGGAAGAACGTTGTAAAGAGCACAGTATTCAATTGGATTTATCAGTATTCCCCATTGAATTTCAGCATGTGAATGAAAAAGATGTCGCTATTTGTCTAGGAAATGCCTTCGATAATGCGATTGAAGCAGTTAATAAAATAGCAAATGATCAAAAAAAAATTACCGTTCAATTTAAAGTGAAAAATGGGTATCTGATTATTTTAATCAAGAATAGTGTCTCAAATAAAAAAATTGACCCTTTTAATACAAGTAAAAAAGATCAATTAAATCACGGATTTGGTTGGAAAAATATGCAAAAAATTACTACAAAATACAATGGAGAGGTAAAATTTGAGAGACAAGATACGACAGCTACCGTACGCTTGATTTTTAAAGATTATTAAAAAAAGCAATGAAATTTAGCTTCATTGCTTTTAAACTTACTTATTAAGTTAAACACGGTACAAATCTAAAATTGAGCCTGTGTATGCATCTGCAATAAACTCATATTGGACTAAAGTATCTTCTTCCATCCTAGAAATACCGCCATAATAAACATCTGTTTTAAAGGCGAATTTTCTAAGAGGCACTTTTTTTAATTCAATCCAAGATCCTTCAATTGGTCCCTCTTCAAGAAAAGCTTTTTTGACCATCGTTAAAATTTCGTCCCCGTGAATGGTTTTATTTTTTTTCATTAAGCTTGCGATTTTATACCCGCATGTCAAACCAGCTCCAAAAATAAGCCCGCCCACAACCGCGTAAGTATTAAATGAGTTTTTAGAAGTCATGATATATATCCTCCAATCAAATGATTACTGTTTTTAGTATACCATTTTCCGCAAAAAAAGATAATTGAATCCACAAAAAAAACAAATAAAAATCACTTTTATGATGATTTTATAAAATTAATCCCGAACCAGTTAAAATCTTTATAGAAATGCGATATAATAAAGAAGGTAAATCAAATATCTAAAGGAGGGTAGATCACAAATAAAAAGAAAGTTTATTTATTTGTGAGTATACACATGAATGAAGAAACATTTTCGTTAGTTAAAAAAATGACTGAATTACAAGGCACAAGTGGCTTTGAGCACAATGTAAGAGAGGTTATGAGAAAAGAGTTGACCCCTTTAGTTGATGAAGTCGTTCAAGATGGTTTAGGCGGTATTTTTGGTATCCGTCGTAGTAAAATCGAACAAGCTCCAAGAATCATGTTAGCTGCTCATATGGACGAAGTTGGGTTTATGGTTGCTAGTATTACAGAACAAGGTTTATTTAGAGTGGTTCCTTTAGGTGGATGGAATCCTTATGTCGTTTCAGCGCAACGCTTTACACTACAAACTGCTAAGGGAGATTATCCGTGCGTTTCTTCTTCAGTACCCCCACACTTACTAAGAGGTACAAATGGAAAAGCAGGAGCACCAGAAGTTGCAGATATTTTATTTGATGCTGGTTTTGACTCAAAAGACGAAGCGATGAGCTTTGGCGTGCGTCCAGGAGATGCAATCGTTCCATTAACAGAAACGGTTAAAATGGCAAATGGGAAAAAAATTCTAAGCAAAGCTTGGGATAACCGTTATGGCTGTACAGTTGTGATTGAAGCCTTAAAAGAGTTACAAGGCGAAGATTTACCAAATACATTGATTGCAGGAGCAAATGTTCAAGAAGAAGTTGGCTTACGTGGAACAAAAGGTGCTGTTCACCAATTTAAACCAGATCTATTCTTTGCAGTGGATTGTTCAGCAGCAGATGATTTAACTGGAGATAAATCTAAATATGGTCATCTTGGTGAAGGTTTCTTATTGAGAATCTTTGACCCAGGTATGATTACCTTAAAAGGGATGCGTGAGTTTTTATTAGATACAGCTGAAACCAATAATATTCCTTACCAGTATTTTGTATCAAAAGGTGGTACGGATGCAGGTGCAGCTCATATTTCAAATAATGGTGTTCCAAGTGCTGTTATTGGCGTGTGCGCGCGTTATATTCACACACATCAAACAATGTTCCACATTGATGATTACGCAGCAGCTAAAGAAATGGTATTACAAATTGCTCGTACAATGGATCGCAGTACCTATGAAACGATCATGAAAAATAACTAGTTTATAAAAAAGAGGTGACAATATGAGAGAATTAAAATCACTTGCAGAATTTGAAACATTGAAGAATAGCGGAAAAACAATTTTCTTTTTCACAGCAGATTGGTGTGGTGATTGTGTGTTCATTAAACCTTTGATGCCTGAAATCGAAAATGAACATGCAGATTTTACATTTGTGCAGGTGGATCGCGATGAATTTATCGATTTATGTGGAGAGTTGGCTATTTTTGGGATTCCAAGTTTTGTGGCTTTTGAAAACGGAATCGAAACTGGACGTTTTGTGAATAAAGACCGCAAAACAAAAGAAGAAGTTACTCAATTTATCAATACGCTCTAATGATTCAAGATGAAGCGTTTAGCCTTTTGTTATAGGAATGAAAGAGTTATAATAAAAGAAAGCAGTTAAATGCTAAGTTTTTCAAAAGGGGATGAGATTATGGTTGAACAAAATCAAGAATATCAACACATCATGGTTGCAGTAGACGGAAGCGACGAAGCAAGTGCAGCTTTAGAAAATGCAATTGAAACAGCGAAGCGAAATAATGGTGATTTATTGATTGTCCACGTAATTGACAATCGTTCATACACGATGGGTGTTGCGAGCTTTGATATTGAAGCCAGTGAAGAAGAGACGCGTACGATGAAAGAAATTCTTGGTGAATACCGTCAATTTGCAATTAATCGTGGTGTAAAAAAAGTTTCAACTGAATTAGTAACAGGCTCACCAAAAGAATTACTAGCAAAATCATTGCCAAAAGAACATAACATCGATTTGATTTTATGTGGTCAAAGCGGATTAAGTGGAATTGAACGTTTAATGATGGGAAGCGTTAGTCAATACATTATTCGAGAAGCACCATGTGATGTATTGATTGTTCGAAATCAAGCGAAGGAAAAATAGATTGGAGAAAAATAAATTGATGATTAGTTGTTACAATAAAAATGGAATAGGCGATACTCTTTTAATTATGACTGAAAACAGTAATTTTTCAGAACAAGGATTTGAAGAAAACGGAGACGTTGTTAGAATTTTTAAATCAGAAACAAATGAAACTGTTGGTTTTAACTTCTTTCATATCTCAAACCACTTAACAGTGTCAGGAAATGGTCAAATCTATTTAACTGAAGATCAAGTGGCTGTTTTAAATGAGCTTATTCAAAAAGCTGGATTTGATTATATCTTAGAAGTCGACAATGAACCTAAATTCGTTGTTGGATTTGTTAAAGAATGCGTGCCACATCCAGATTCAGACCATTTATCCATTACGCAAGTTGAAGTTGGAAATGACGAAACGGTTCAAATCGTTTGTGGCGCTCCAAACATTGCGGTGGATCAAAAAGTAGTGGTTGCAAAAGTAGGCGCGATGATGCCGAATGGGTTAATTATTTGGGACGGTGAATTACGTGGCGAAGCGAGTCACGGAATGATTTGTTCAGCTAAAGAATTAAACTTAGCGGATGCACCTGCTCAAAAAGGTATTTTAGTATTGCCAGCAGATTCAACTGTTGGAGAAGCTTTTGAAATAGGCGAATAGGCGCTTAATTTAAAAATAGAAGCAATCTACTTTTCACATCATGTGTCGAGTAGATTGTTTTTTTATCGTTGTCTAAGAAGATTTTAAGCTTTCTCAATTATGATTCAATAAAGAGGGGGATTATGTTAAACTAAACAAAGACAACAGAGAGGAAAGGAGCATCATCATGTCAAATTATGATGGACCAAGCTACCAAGGTGGGCAAAATCACCCTAAAAAATTTAAGTTTCCTTTCTATTCTGATACTGAACAAGTACGACAGAATGAAAAAAAACAACCCTTTAAAAAACAACCTTACGAAACACAAAATAATGAAACGAAAAGACCAGTAAAATTACCAAAATCAGGTCGTCATCCAGCACCAGATGCTGTTTTTTCAGAATTTTTACATCGTACAGAAGAGTATACAAGAAAAGAAACGAATGCAGTTGTAAAAAAAGAGATACAAGATTTTCATACTCGAAAAACCAAGACTGAAAAAAAAGTTGAAACGAAACAAGCGGCTAAGCAATCCATTGAAAAGCAGCCAACTGCCTATCATGAAACAAGAAGTTCAACGCCATTTAAAGTTCAAAAAATTCCGTCACCTATTTATGGGTTCCAAAGAGATGATGTAAAAAAAACAATTGATGAAATTGACTACGATCTTTTAGCTTCGCGTTTAAAAAAAGAGCTAGACTCGTTTATCTTGATAACAGAAAATGAAGATTCAGTTGAACTTGAAGTAGAAGATGGCGCACCAGATATAGAATTGATTACATTTGAAGAGGTTCTTCCAGCGAGTGAATTAGAAACTACTAGTCAAATACAAGAAAAAGCCGAGTGCTTAGAAGAGGAAGAAGAGTTGGTGATTCCTCAAATCGAAGAAACACACCACGATAAAAAAAGAGGTCTTTCAAGATCGCTTGCAGGAATGATTGAAGAAGAACAAGACATTACGATAAATCGTGGGACGAATGTTGCACGTTATTTTGGAGAGCTTCATGAAGAAGAGGACAGAGGTCTTATTCAAGATTCAGTTGAGACTGAAATCATCACTAAAGATGAATCATCTGTTGAACCACTTTTAGAAGAAACTACTGAAACAGGTACATTTAATCAAGAAGAATCTGATTTGGAATTAAAAGCTGCGTTAAGTCGTTTTAATTATTTGTCTCAAACATTAACGCCAGTAGTTGAAGAAAAGATAGAAGAGTCTGTTATGGAAGAATCGATTTCTGAAGAAGTGCCGTCTTTTGTCGAAGAAAAGACAGCAGAATCTGCAAAGGAAGAACTAGAAGAATTGATTGTAGAAGAAGAACAACCACAGATTGTTGAAGAACCTACAATGGAAGAACCAGAAGAATTCATTGTAGAGGAAGTGCCTCAATTTGTTGAAGAAAAAATAACTACACCAGAAGCAAAAAGTGACAATTTTACTTCTGAAGGAAAAGCGCTAGTCCCCGTTTCAAATTTAATTGAAAATGAAGATGAAAATCTAGCTGCGTATCAATTTCCCCCATTAGACTTACTAGAGCCACCTGTTCAATTTACAAATAGTGCCGTGGATGATTGGGTTATTGAACAGGCTGAAATGTTAAATGAAGCTTTAGATGCCTTTGGTGTTGATGCCCAAGTAATTGGCTGGACGATTGGACCGGCAGTAACCCAGTTTGAATTGCAGCTGGGTCGTGGTGTCAAAGTGAATAAAATAACTAATTTATCAGATGATTTAAAGCTTGCGTTAGCAGCTAAAGACATTCGGATAGAAGCGCCTATTCCCGGTAGAAGTTCTGTCGGAGTTGAGATTCCAAATCAATTTTCAAGACCTGTCATGCTATCCGAAGTGATGGAAAGTCCAGAATTTAAAGAAAATAAATCGCCATTAACAGTCGCGATTGGAGTGAATTTATCTGGGAAAGCAGTGGTTTCAACTATCGATAAAATGCCTCATGGTTTAATTGCAGGGGCAACAGGTTCAGGTAAGAGTGTCTTTATCAATTCAATTTTAATCAGCTTATTATACAAAGCAAATCCGAGTGAAGTGAAATTGATTTTAATTGATCCAAAAGCGGTGGAGCTTGCGCCATATAACGACATTCCTCATTTATTATCACCAGTTATTTCAGAACCAAAAGCTGCAGCAGAAGCTTTAAAATGGGCAGTTGAAGAAATGGAAGAGCGTTACCAAAAACTGGCAGCAGCTGGTGTTCGAAACATTGAAAAATTCAATGAAAAAGCAGCTCTCCATGGAGATCACGGATTGAAAATTCCTTATATCGTGATTATTATTGATGAATTAGCCGATTTAATGATGGTGGCGAGTAGCGAAGTTCAAGACTACATCGCTCGTATTACACAAAAGGCGAGAGCAGCAGGGATTCATTTACTAGTTGCAACACAAAGGCCGAGTGTGGATGTGGTAACAGGAACCATCAAAAATAATATTCCGACACGAGTAGCCTTTATGGTTTCTAGTCAAGTGGATTCAAGAACCATTATGGATACAGGTGGAGCAGAAAAATTACTTGGAAAAGGGGATATGCTGTTCTTAGAAAATGGCATAGGGCAACCTATTCGAGTACAAGGAACCTATGTTGAAAATGAAATTGACACGATTGTGCAACATGTGAAAGATCAACGAGCGGCTAATTATTTGTTTGAACCCGAAACATTACTTGCTAAATTAGAACTAGTTGAAAGTCAAGATGAGCTATTTGATGAAATTTTAGCCTTTATTTCAGAAGAAGATACCGTTTCTGTTTCTTTATTGCAACGAAAATTTAAAATTGGATTTAATCGTGCCTCTAACTTAATTGAAGCATTGGAAGAGCAACAGTTAATTTCTGGAAATAAAGGTTCTAAACCAAGAGATGTATTTCTGACTAAAGCAACTTACGAAGCAAATTATCAAAAAAATGAGTAGCTTAAAAAGTTAATTGCCAGTTTTTAAGATATCCTAATACAAAAGTATTCTAGGTGAAAGCAGTATGCTAATGAAAAAAATCGTGGTATACTAATATCGTTATAATTTTTAGATCAGTAAAAATTTATAGAATAAATTGATGTTAAGATAATGAACAACTTATTGTTTAATAAAAATACAAGTAGATAGACAAAATAGGGAACTACGAATTACATCATTTGGAGGCAGGAAAATGAATACAAATACACTATATCACTTTGTCGGCATTAAAGGTTCTGGAATGAGCGCACTAGCATTAGTATTGAATGATAAAGGTTTTAACGTACAAGGATCCGACGTTGAAAAATACTTCTTTACTCAAAAAGGGATTGAAGATGCAGGAATTCCAATCTTCCCATTTGCGAAAGAAAATATTCGTGAAGGATTGACGGTTATCGCAGGGAATGCGTTCCCAGATACTCATGAAGAGATTCAAGCAGCTTTAGATTTAGGGATTCCAGTTATTCGCTACCATAAATTTATCGGTGAGTTTTTAAAGCAATATACAAGTGTTGCCATTACAGGTTCTCATGGTAAAACAAGTACAACTGGATTATTAGCACATGTGTTAAGTTCAATTGAACCAACAAGCTATATCATTGGAGATGGAACTGGGCACGGTGTACCAGATGCTGACTTCTTTGTCTTAGAAGCTTGCGAATATCGTCGTCATTTCTTAGCCTACCGTCCCGATTATGCCATTATGACAAATATTGATTTTGATCATCCTGATTACTTTACAGGTATTGAAGATGTATTTGATGCCTTCCAATCAATGGCAAACCAAGTTCAAAAAGCGATTATTGCCTGTGGTGAAGATGAAGAGTTGCAAAAAATTAAAGCAAATGTACCAGTACTTTATTATGGATTTGGAGCTGAAAATGACTTCCAAGCACGTAATATTACTCGGTCAACAAAAGGTTCAAGTTTTGACGTGTATATTTCAGATGAATTTTATAATCACTTTGAAATTCCAACATATGGCGCTCATAATGTACTGAACGCACTTGCAGTTATTGCCCTTTGTCAACTTGAAGGCATTTCAAAAGAAAAAATTGCTGAAAACCTTTTAACTTTCCAAGGCGTTAAACGTCGTTTTAGTGAAAAACAAATGGGAGACATGGTTATCATTGATGATTACGCACATCATCCTTCTGAAATCCGTGCTACTTTAGATGCTGCTCGTCAAAAGTATCCAGATAAAGAAATTATTGCGGTTTTCCAACCTCATACCTTCACAAGAACGGTTGCGTTGTTGAGCGAATTTGCTGAAGCGCTAAATCTAGCAGACTCTGTTTATCTATGTGATATCTTTGGATCAGCAAGAGAAGATCAAGGAAGCGTAACAATCCAAGATTTGGCTGAAAAAATTAAAAATGGTGCCACTGTTTTAAAAGAAGAAAATATGTCTCCATTATTGAATCATCATGATGCAGTTGTTATCTTTATGGGTGCAGGAGATGTTCAAAAATTTGAAAGCTCTTATGAAACACTATTAAGTAGAACTACTTTACAAAACAATTAAATCGATTTATGCCTAAACAAAATTATTTGTTTAGGTTTTTTATTTTTATAGAAAGTGAAATTAAAAAACTTTATTCATTACATTTTCCAGAACATTTGGTAAAATAAAGACAAAGACAATGAAGGAGAAAATGAAAAAATGATGAAACCAAGAAAAATGGGGAAATTGATTACGGAAATCCAAGAAGGCGATCAATTAAGTGTGACGGAATCAATTGAAGATAAAGATATCTTGTTGTACTTAGGATTGACAAATGATGCAAATCCCTTATTTATTCAACATGATTATACCAATCAAACGGAATACGAAAAGCCATTAGTGCCGGTTATTATGCTGATTGGCATTATGACAAGTACGATTTCAAAACATTTACCAGGACCAGGGTCAAATGTGGTGAATGTTTCAGTAAACTGCGTAAATCCCGTCTACCACTATGAAACGATTACCTTTGAATTCGAAGTAATTCGAGTGGATTTAATGAAAGAAGTAGTGACGATTTCAGTAGAAGCTAAAAATATGGAAGGTGAGCGAGTAATTGATGCCAGCTTTATTGTTGAGCCGCCACGATTAATTCCCCAAATTGAAGAAGCATTACATTAAAATCAGAGTGCGTAAACTCTGATTTTTTTCTTTTGAACGGAACGAATTTCTTTTTCGCTATCTGTTCTTTTTTTTGGTAGAATAGAAGAGATGAAATTGGCACCAAGCGATAAGTGAACACCACTTACTTAAGGTTTCCATAAAAAAGGAGTTTTCTTATGACGAAAAAAAATAAATTATTATTGATTGATGGAAGCAGTATTGCGTTCAGAGCATTTTATGCAATTCCCGGATCATTAGATCGATTTGTTAATAAAAACGGGCTTCACACAAATGCCCTTTTTAGCTTTCACCGAATGTTAGAAAATGAAATGAGTAAAGAAGAACCGACACATGTATTAGTTGCATTTGATGCAGGGAAAACGACATTTAGACATGAATTTTATAAAGAATATAAAGATGGACGTTCTAAAACACCAGGGGAATTTAAAGAGCAAATGCCTTATTTACGTGATTTGTTAGTCGGATTTGGGATTCCACATTACGAATTGGATAATTATGAAGCGGATGATATTATTGGAACCCTAGCAACGCAAGTAGACCCAAATGAATATGACGTTGTAGTCGTTTCAGGCGACCGAGATTTAACACAACTTGCTAAAGAAAATGTTCGTGTGGACATTACCATAAAAGGGGTTAGTGAAATCGAAGAAAATACCCCTGCTTATCTAATGGAAAAATACGGTTTAACGCCAAATCAAATTATTGACATGAAGGGATTAGCAGGAGACTCTTCTGATAACATCCCAGGAGTGACCAATATTGGTGAAAAAACAGCTTTAAAACTGTTACATGAATTCGGTTCTGTTGAAGGCGTGTATGAAAACATTGAAGATATGAAAAAAAGCAAACGAAAAGAAAACCTAATCAATGACAAAGAACAGGCTTTCCTAAGTAAACGCTTGGCAACAATCGATGTTGAGGCTCCTCTAGAAGTGACAGTGGATGATTTAGTGTACAAAGGAAAAGACGTTGGAAAATTAATTGATTTTTATAAAGAAATGGATTTCAAATCATTTTTAAGCAAATTAGATACTAAAGCTTATGATGAAGAAAATCAAATTGAAAAAGCTGAAATTCTTTTTGAAGTGGTAACCGAAGTAAAACCTGAAATGTTCGGTAAAGAAGGTGCTTTATACGTTGAAATGTTAAGTGATAATTACCATACAGCAGATATTGTAGGAGTCACTTGGACAAATGGTGAAAAAATTTATATGGCAGATCCTGATTTTATTTTAGCGGAGCCGCTATTTGCAGAATGGTTAAAAGACGAATCAATAGTTAAACACGTCTTTGATGCAAAACGAACAGTCGTAGCAATGAAACGCTACGGCAACGAAGTGAATGGCATCCAGTTTGACGTTTTACTGGCCTCTTATATTTTAAATACAAATGACAACAGTAAAGACTTATCTGAAGTAGCAATGGAGCATGATTACTATGAAGTCGATTCAGATGAAAGTGTTTATGGAAAAGGAGCTAAAATTGCCATTCCAGAAGACCCAGCGGTACTTTATCAACATTTAGCGAGAAAAGCAAAAGCCATTGAAGTTTTAAGCAAGCATTTGAAAACAGATTTAGAAAAAAGTGAACAAAGTGATCTTTTCTTTTCAATGGAATTGCCTCTTTCAATGGTATTAGCAAAAATGGAAATGACAGGTGTAAAAGTCAATGCCAATCGCTTACTAGAAATGAAATCAGAATTTGCTACTCGCTTAACTGAAATTGAAGCGCGTATCTATGAAGAAGCTGGAGAAACTTTTAATATCAATTCACCAAAACAATTAGGTGTGATTTTATTTGAAAAAATGGGTTTACCTGCAATTAAAAAAACTAAAACTGGTTATTCAACAGCAGTTGATGTTTTAGAGCAATTAAGAGAACAAGCGCCAATCGTAGATGATATTTTACAATACCGTCAAATTGCTAAAATTCAATCAACCTATGTGGAGGGCTTACTAAAAGTCGTTCATAATGCGACTGGAAAAGTACACACTAGATACGTTCAAACCTTAACCCAAACAGGTCGCCTTAGTTCCGTTGATCCTAACTTACAAAATATTCCGATTCGCTTAGAAGAAGGGCGTAAAATTAGACAAGCCTTTGTACCAAGCCATGAAGGCTGGAAAATGTTTGCTTCCGATTATTCACAAATTGAATTACGTGTGCTGGCAGATATTTCAAATGACACCCATTTAAAAGAAGCCTTTCTTGAAGGGCAAGACATCCATTCAAGTACGGCAATGCGTGTCTTTGGAATTGAAAAAGCAGAAGATGTGACTGGAAATATGCGTCGCCAAGCAAAAGCGGTCAACTTTGGAATCGTTTATGGTATTAGTGACTACGGACTATCGCAAAACTTAGGAATAACCAGAAAAGAAGCACAACAATTTATTGATACGTATTTTGATAAATATCCAGGCGTTAAACAATATATGGAAGACATCGTACGAGAAGCAAAAGACAAGGGCTATGTTGAAACCTTATTTCACCGTCGCCGTTACTTGAAAGACATTAATTCAAGGAACTTTAACCTACGATCATTTGCTGAAAGAACAGCTATGAATACGCCAATCCAAGGAAGTGCGGCTGATATTATTAAAGTAGCGATGATTGAAATGGACAAACGTTTAAAAGCAGAAAATTTAAAAGCGACAATGTTGTTACAAGTACACGATGAACTGATTTTTGAAGCGCCAATGGAAGAAATTCCAATCCTTGAAAAATTAGTTCCAGAAGTGATGGAACATGCAGTGAAATTACAAGTTCCATTAAAAGTAGACAGCAATTATGGCGACAGTTGGTATGACGCTAAATAAAAGAATAGCCTTGCATCCATTTGATAAAATAAAAAATGGATGCAAGTTTTTTAAGAAGAAAGGAGCTTTTTATGCCAGAATTACCAGAAGTTGAAACGGTCCGAAAAGGACTAACCAACCTTGTTAAAGGTGCCACGATTAAAGACGTAGCAGTTTATTGGGATCGCATTATCACAAAACCATTTTCTGGTGAAGAGTTTGGTCACCAATTAATAGGAGAAACCATTCAACGTATTGACCGTCGTGGAAAATACTTGATTTTTATTTTAGATCACTGGGCAATGATTTCCCATTTGCGAATGGAAGGCAAGTATGAAGTTGAAGAAAAGGAAACACCTTTGAAAAAACATACTCATGTGGTCTTTCATTTAACAGATGGCCGAGATTTAAGGTACTTAGACGTTCGAAAATTTGGTCGTATGACATTAGTTCCTTTGGGAGAACAATTTAATGTGACTGGACTACGTGACTTAGGACCAGAACCTATTCCAGAGTTCTTTAAGTTGCCAGAATTTTCAAAAGCTTTAAGTATAAAAAACAGAGCCATCAAGCCATTATTACTAGAACAAAAGATTGTTACAGGTCTAGGCAATATTTATGTTGACGAAGCTCTTTTTGAAGCGAAAATCCATCCTTTACGCCCAGCGAATTCACTGAAAAAAAGTGAAGTTAAAGCCCTTTATCAAGCGATTATTGATGTTTTAGGACGAGCAGTTGAAGCAGGTGGAACGACGATTCGAACCTATCAGAATGCGTTAGGAGAAGCGGGAACATTCCAAGTAGAACTTGCAGTTTACGGTAAAACAGGCGAGCCTTGTATTCGCTGTGGACACCTTATTGAGAAAATTAAGGTAGCACAACGAGGAACCCACTTTTGTCCTCAATGTCAAAAATTGACAACTACAAATACAAAGTCATTCAACCAATTATAGAAAAGAGTGATAAAGATGACAGTTATCTTAGGGTTAACAGGGAGTATTGCCACCGGAAAATCAACCGTCAGCCAACTCTTCAAAGATTTTGGCTTTCCAGTAGTAGATGCTGATCTTGGGGCAAGAGCCGTAGTCGAAAAAGGAACAGCAGGTCTTAGAGAAATCAAAACATATTTTGGCGATGAAATCATCCATTCAGATGGCAGTTTGAATCGCCAAAAACTTGGAAAGATTGTCTTTGAAGACGGGGAGAAACGAAAGCAGTTAAATGAACTTTTAAAACCCTATATTCGAAAATGGATTATGGATGAGACTCAAAAACAAGTTGCAAAAGGCGTGTCATTGGTTGTGTTGGATATTCCACTTTTATATGAAGCAGAGTATGACAAAGTTGTTGATAAGGTGATGGTAGTAGCCGTTTCTCCTGCCATTCAACTGGAGCGACTACAAAAACGCAATCAATTATCAAAAGAAGAAGCCTTATTGCGAATTCACTCACAAAAATCAATTGTTGAAAAAGAGCAACTTGCGGATATTGTGATCGATAATAATGGTTCAAAAGAATCAACAAAACAGCAAGTCGAAAAGTGGCTAGGTCAAATGGGGTTTCTTTCTATCAAAGGATAGAAAGAACTCTATTTTTATAATCAACACCTTTTTTCATAAGTCTTTTCACAAAGGTTCAAGCTATGTTATAATGACGTGTAAACACCTAATTATAATACGAATTATTTTATTAATCATAATAAATTAAACATAGAGGATGATGAAAAGTGCAATGTCCACGCTGTCAAAATAATGGTTCTAGAGTTGTCGACAGTCGTCCAGCAGATGAAGGACGAGCAATTAGACGAAGACGTGAATGTGAAGCATGCAGCTTTCGTTTTACAACCTTTGAAAGAACGGAACAGGCGCCTTTACTTGTTGTCAAAAAAAATGGAACAAGAGAAGAATTTAACCGTGAAAAAATCTTGCGTGGCCTTATTCGCTCCTGTGAAAAACGCCCAGTAGCAATGGAGCAAGTTGAAAAAATTGTCGATGAAGTCGAAAACAAAGTTCGAGGTTTAGGTGAAAATGAAGTATCAACTACTTTGATTGGCGAATACATCATGGAGCGCTTAGCTCAAGTAGACGAAGTTGCCTATATTCGTTTTGCAAGTGTCTACCGTGAATTTAAAGATATGAGTGTCTTTTTGAAAGAACTACAAGAAATGCAAGAAAAAGAAAAATAAGCAAGCGAAAGGTGTGAATCTTATATGAATTATCCATGGAAAAATCTTAGTCCAAAAGATGGCTTTAAAGTCCGTCAAAATGGCTTGCTTTCAGATATGGATCAAAAAATTCTCACTTTTTTATATCAGCCTCTGATTGGTGCAACAGCCTACAGTCTTTATATGACTTTATGGACAGAAGTTGAAGATGATAAGTATTGGAGTGACGGTATTCTTCATTCAGAATTACTGGCACTATTAAACATTGGAATTCCAGAATTGTATCAAGCAAGAATTAAACTTGAAGCCATTGGCTTACTTAAAACTTATGTCAGTTCAGAACAAGGAAAAAACTTTGTTTATGAACTTCTATCTCCACAACCAGTCCATGTTTTTTTTAAAGACGATTTGTTAAGTTTGTTATTATTTGAAAAAGTAGGCGAACGGAAATTCAGAAAGCTACGCCAACGCTTCACATCGAATTCAGTTAATCCAAAGGAATTTGAAGAGATTACAAAATCATTCCTAGATGTCTATCATTTTGATAGTCAACTATTTAATCAAGAAAAAAATCTATTGACCGAGCCAGTCGAACTGGTAGGTGCTACAGAAAGTACGGCACCTCAATTGGATTCTAAGCAGTTTGATTTTAAATTTTTCTATGATGGCTTATCTACTCAATATATCAATCGTTCCTCCATTACAAAAGAAATTGAAAAGACGATTATTGTGTTGAACACAATGTATGGGGTCGATGAATTAAAAATGCAAAAAGCTGTTTTAGAAGCATCTGATATTGATACAGGCAAAGTAGATGACCGTAAGCTAAAGCAATTGATATACGATCAGTATCATCAAACCAATCAACAAGCTGTGCATGTAAAAGATGTTATGGAAGAAGTGATTGCTACTTCAAAAACGAAGCGTCAATTTAGAAAAAATGAATTGAAGCATCAAGGCTTTACTAATGAGGATATTGCTGTAATTGAAGTGAGCGAAAGCATGACACCATATGATTTTATGACATCCATCAAAGAACAAAAAGGTGGATTTGTTGCCAAAACAGAAGAGTGGACGTTAGAAAATTTGCTTAAAAGAGCCAATTTACCGTCATCCGTAGTCAATATTTTGATCCATTATGTGTTAGTAGTCCGAGGAAATCCAACCTTTACTCAAAATTTAGCTGACAGTATTGCCAATGATTGGAGTCAAGACAACGTCACTTCTCCAGAACGAGCGATTCAAAAAGTAAAAGAACTTTATCAAGAAAATGCAGCTAAAAAACAAAAACGAGAAGAACAACAAAAAAGCTACTCAAAATCAAAACCTGCTACTTATCGCAACAATCAAACCAGTACAAGAAAAGAAACCTTACCAGAATGGGCAAAAGATGATTATCAAGAAACCGAAGAAAAGCCGATGAGCAAAGAAGAGCAAGAAGCCTTTATGCAACGAATCAAGCGGTTAGAAAAACAAAATTAGGAAAGGATGGTGAATAGAATGGAAGATATGGGCAAAGGTTTATCCAAATTAATTAAAGAACGAAACTTAGAAAGTCAGTACGATTCTTTGATGAAAGAAGTCTTAAGAGACGAGGATGTCATAAGCTTCATTGAAGAAAATCGTGAAAAATTGACAGATGAACGAATCGTACGAAGCTATGCAAAACTTTACGAATACGTTCAAGAAAAAAAGAAATTTCAGCGTAAAGATGGCATGATGGCACCAGGCTATATGCCAAAGTTATTTATGAATTTTCACGTTATCGACGTTACGTATGTTCCGACAACTGAATTGATAGCGAAACAAAAAGAAAATGAGATTCGTGAACGAATTCATTCAATGGATATGCCAAAAGATGTTCGTAATGCAACGCTAGCTAAATTTGAATTAACTGATGAGCGACGAGAAGCAGTTTCGGAAGCACTTGATTTTATTGATTCTTATTTAAGTGATCCAAAAGGTTTTCATAAATCGTTATATTTACAAGGATCTTTTGGAGTGGGAAAAACCTATTTATTAGGAGCTCTTGCTCATGAATTGGCGAAAAATGGCTATGCTAGTACATTAATGCACTTTCCATCTTTTGCTGTTGAAATGAAACAATCCATTGGCAAAAATGATATGAGTGAAAAATTGGATATGGTCAAAAAATCAGCCATCTTAATGTTAGATGATATTGGAGCAGATTCAATGTCTAGTTGGATTCGTGATGATGTTTTAGGTGTTATTTTGCAATACAGAATGCAAGAGCAATTGCCAACCTTCTTTTCATCAAACTTTGATATGAAGCAATTAGAAAACGAACATTTAAGAACTAGTCAACGCGGAGAAGAAGAACCTTTAAAAGCAAAACGAATTATGGAACGAATCCGTTATTTGTCAAAAGAAATCAAAATGACAGGGAAAAATAGACGTAATGGATAATTTGTTTTTGTTATTTAACGATTGTTACTTGAAAACTCAGAGAAAAAGTGTTTTAATTAGGTCAATAGATTAAATCAATGAGAAAGACACCAAGACAAGAAACCTATTTATCAGAGAGGAAAGTATTTGCTGAGAACTTTCTAAACAAGAACTTGTTTTGACCACTTTCAAGTGCCACTGTGAACCATTTATGAACTAGCAGTTTGGCCGTTTCGCTAACGTTATCAAGCCTAAGAGAAAGAGTCTATTTTAGGACTCTAAAATTGGGTGGAACCACGACTAGATCGTCCCTTTTACAACGAGTATTGCTATTTGTTGTAAAAGGGGCTTTTTTTATTTAGCAAAAGATTGATTTAAAAATTAACTACATTGGAGGAAGCAATATGTCAGAAATCAAGATTACATTACCAGATGGCGCAATTAAAGAAGTTGCAGCAGGTTCGTCAACGTTAGATATTGCGAAAAGTATCAGCAATAGTTTAGCAAAAAAAGCTTTAGCCGGAAAATTCAACGGAGAATTAGTCGATTTAGTTCGTCCACTTGAAGTAGATGGAAGCTTAGAAATTATTACACCCGATCACGAAGATGCCTTACAAATCATTCGTCATTCTTCTGCTCATTTAATGGCAAATGCGTTGCGTCGTTTATATCCAGATATTCATTTTGGTGTAGGTCCAGCAATTGAAAGTGGATTTTATTACGATACTGATACTGAAACACCTATCACAGAAGAAGATTTACCAAAAATCGAAGCTGAAATGATGAAAATCGTGAAAGAAAATAATCCGATTGTTCGCAAAGAAGTGACTCGTGAAGAAGCGCTAGACTTATTTAGGGAAGATCCTTATAAAGTAGAATTGATTACAGCATTGCCAGCAGATGAAACAATTACGGTCTACGATCAAGGCGATTTTGTTGATTTATGTCGTGGGGTCCACGTTCCTTCAACAGGCCGTATTCAAGTATTTAAATTATTATCTCTTGCAGGAGCATACTGGAGAGGTGATTCAAACAACAAGATGATGCAACGTATTTATGGAACAGCCTTTTTTGATAAAAAAGAATTAAAAGAATTTATCAAAATGCGTGAAGAAGCAAAAGAACGCGACCATCGTAAACTAGGTAAAGAACTAGATCTATTTATGATTTCTCCAGAAGTTGGATCAGGATTGCCATTCTGGTTGCCAAAAGGAGCGACAATTCGTCGCACTATCGAACGTTACATCACTGATAAAGAAATCAGTTTAGGCTACCAACACGTTTACACTCCAATTATGGCAAATGTTGACCTTTATAAAACATCTGGTCACTGGGATCATTACCATGAAGACATGTTCCCACCAATGGATATGGGAGACGGCGAAATGCTAGTGTTACGTCCAATGAACTGTCCTCATCATATGATGGTTTATAAAAATGATGTTCATAGTTACCGTGAATTGCCAATCCGTATCGCAGAATTAGGCATGATGCACCGTTATGAAAAGAGTGGCGCATTATCAGGGCTACAACGTGTTCGTGAGATGACTCTTAATGATGGCCATACATTTGTTCGTCCAGATCAAATCAAAGACGAATTTAAACGCACATTAGAGTTAATGGTGGCAGTATATGAAGACTTTGATATTACAGATTACCGTTTCCGTTTAAGCTATCGTGATCCAAAAAATACAGACAAATACTTTGATGACGATGCAATGTGGGAAAAAGCTCAAATCATGTTAAAAGCTGCCATGGATGAAATGGAATTAGAATACTTTGAAGCAGAAGGAGAAGCAGCCTTTTATGGTCCTAAACTAGACGTTCAAGTGAAAACAGCAATGGGAATTGAAGAAACATTGTCAACAATTCAATTAGATTTCCTATTACCAGAGCGTTTTGATTTAACTTATGTTGGAGACGATGGCGAAAATAATCACCGTCCTGTTGTTATTCATCGTGGTATCGTGTCTACAATGGAACGTTTTGTTGCCTACTTGACTGAAGTATACAAAGGCGCCTTTCCAACTTGGTTAGCACCTGTTCAAGCTACAATTATTCCAGTTAATATGGATATGCACTCAGATTATGCTTTCGAAATCAAAGAACGCTTGACAGCTGCAGGTATGCGTGTTGAAGTGGATGATCGCAACGAAAAAATGGGCTATAAAATTCGTGCTTCACAAACTCAAAAAGTTCCGTATCAATTAGTTGTTGGGGATAATGAAGTAAAAGAAGCAACAGTTGCTGTTCGTAAGTATGGTGAAAAAGAAACAACAGATATGGCACTAAATATGTTTGTAGATGTTATGGTTGCAGAAGTAACGAACTATAGTAAATAATAAAAAGGGGTTATAAAATTCTTAAGAATTTTATAACCCCTTTTTTGTATAAAATAATTTTTTTGTATGATAAAATTAATGATTGTATAGGAATTTTTGATTTGGAGTGGGAAAAATGGGAATTTATGAGAAACTAGTAGGTGTTGGTTTAATCGTAGCAAGTGGTCTATATGGATTTTCTTTGATTGGAAATGCGAGTCAAAAAATTGATTATCCCAATGAAGGCATGCGCTTTTTTGAAACAAAAAATGTAAATCAACTAGAACAACAACAATTAAATAAGTACATGGATAGAAAAGTTGAGGAACAAAAAAAAATTCCTCATTTAAAAGATTACTTAAGAGAACCCTGTAGTTATTTTTTAAATATTAAAAAAATTCAACAAGGAACTGCAAGTTTATCCTATCGTATTACGGAAATTGAGCCAACTTTAAATCCGTATTCAGTAGCTTTTAAAAAAAGAACAGAAATGAATACCATCACTACTAAAGAAGGAACAGAGTTGGAACTACAATCAATTTTTACGGATGCTAACGATGGAGTAGAGTCCTTAAAACAAGACATAATAAAAAAAATAAACGAGATGCAAGTCTATTCAACAGAGCAAAAACAAGAGATAATCCAACAAGTAACCGATCAAATTAAGCCCACATTAAATCATTATAGTATGTCAGATGACCTATTTGAATTTGAGCTAAAAGATACGACTATTCAAGTTCCAAAAGCAGAGTTAAAAAGAGTCATTAAACCAGATTACTTATCCTTACAATTAAATCAACAAGTGGCAGATGAAATTCAGCAAGAAAAAATAGCAGAACAAAAACGGATTCAAGAAGAAGTAAGGCGCCACCAAGCAAAAAATCCGATTGCAAAAGTCAGTGGGAAAGTAGTTGCATTAACTTTTGACGATGGACCAAGCCCATCAGTAACGCCACGTGTATTAGAACTCTTGAAAAAATACAATGCTAAAGCGACTTTCTTTGTATTAGGGAAAAATGCCATAGCCAATCCAGGCTTAATCCAGCAGGAAATTGGAAATGGCAATGAAATTGGCAACCATAGTTGGAATCATGCTGACTTAACGAAATTAAAAAAAGACGGTGCACTTAGTCAAATTCAGCAAACCAATCAAGCCGTTAAACAAGCATCTGGTTACGATGTTCAGTTAGTCCGACCACCGTATGGAGCCATTACGAAAGAATTGAGCCCAATCATTGGTATGCCAGTCATTCAATGGTCAGTAGATTCGCTAGACTGGAAAACCAAAAATGGGGTAGCCGTACACAAAGAAGTAATGAGCCATGTAAAAAACGGTTCAATCGTGTTAATGCATGATATTCATCCGACAACGGCTGATGGACTGGAGCAAATTTTAAAAGAGTTAAAAGAGCAAGGCTATCAATTTGTTACCATTAGTGAATTATTTGGAACGCCAATGATACCTGGGAAAGCTTATTACAACGATTGATTCCTAAAAAGAGTTGACATATTTCTAAAAAAAAGGTATACTATAAAAGTTGAGAAAACAAAGCAGAAGCACCCGCTTCTCGCCTTAGTAGACAAATGTCGCTGGGCTAGATATAAAAGATGATATCTTGCGTAATGCAAGTTCGGATATTTATAGGCGGGTTCATATAGAACTCGTCTATTTTTCTGCTGTACATTCTCGCGAATTTGATGGAGGTGAATGACCATAGCAAAAGATATGATGGTAAATGACGGCATTCGTGCTCGTGAGTTACGCTTAATAGGCGACGATGGAGAACAGCTTGGTGTTAAAACAAAAAGCGAAGCTCTTAAACTTGCTGAACAAGCTAATCTTGACCTAGTATTAGTAGCACCAACGGCAAAACCGCCAGTTGCTCGTGTCATGGATTACGGTAAATTCCGTTTTGAACAACAAAAGAAAGAACGTGAAGCCCGTAAAAACCAAAAAATCATTAACGTAAAAGAAGTGCGTTTAAGTCCGACAATTGATGTCAATGACTTTAACACTAAATTACGTAATGCTCGCAAATTCCTTGAAAAAGGTGACAAAGTGAAAGCTTCGATCCGATTTAAAGGCCGTGCCATTACTCATAAAGAGATTGGCCAAAAAGTTTTAAACCGTTTAGCTGAAGAAACTGCTGATATTTCAACAGTAGAATCAAAAGCAAAAATGGATGGACGTAGTATGTTCTTGGTCTTAGCACCAAAGAATGATAAGTAAGATCGATGTATTTTTAAGGAGGAAACACTAATGCCAAAACAAAAAACACACCGCGGTTCTGCTAAACGTTTCAAAAGAACAGGTAATGGCGGACTAAAACGTCATAGCGCTTTTACAAGCCATATGTTTGCTAACAAATCACAAAAGCAAAAACGTAAATTACGTAAAGCTTCAATGGTTTCAGCTGGTGATTACAAACGCATTCGTCAACAATTATCACAAATGAAATAATTTTCAACTAGACGATTGCATTGCGTAATCCGTACTTAGATGAAAAACACAACGATTAAAAAATTAGTGAAAAGAATTTTCTAAATAATAGAAAATTTCTTATAAGGAGGAAATTACTATGCCACGTGTTAAAGGTGGGACAGTTACCCGTAAACGCCGTAAAAAGATTTTAAAATTATCAAAAGGTTATTACGGAGCAAAAAGCAAATTATTTAAAGTAGCAAATCAACAAGTGATGAAATCTTATCAATATGCATACAGAGATCGTCGTCAAAAGAAACGTGATTTCCGTAAATTATGGATCGCTCGTATCAACGCAGCAGCTCGCATGAACAACATGAGCTACAGTGTATTGATGCACGGTTTAAAAGTTGCTGGTATCGACATTAACCGTAAAATGTTAGCTGATATCGCTGTTCATGATGCAGCAGCATTTACTGCTCTTGCTGACCAAGCAAAAGACGCTTTAAACAAATAATATAGTTAGTCCCGCTCATTTGAGTGGGGCTTTTTTTTTACTATGACGATTGATTTTCTTCATGAAAGTTCCAAAGGTCTTTGCATTTTCTATATCTATTTCCTCTGGTACTTAAGTATAAAAATAATCTAATATAGCTTTGAATATGCTATATTTTTGCTTATCAATCAATAGAAGTGGTGCTGATGATGATTGTTCTTTTGAAAAAAAGAAATCCTTGACCTTTGGGTTACCCTAAGGTTTATAATAGGGATGAGGTGAGGGAATGTCAGAGAAATTAATGACGATTTCAGAGTTGGCAAAAGTATTTAAAATAAATCAGCACACGATTCGACACTATGAAGAAAAAGGTCTATTGCAACCATCTGAAATAAGTGAAAATGGGTATAGAAAATATGGGTTATCGGAAGCGTATCAGCTATCTTTTATATTATTTTTAAGAGAATTAGGATTAAGTTTGGCGAGTATTAAACTACTTATTGAAGAGGGATCAAGAAGGGATTATACAAATGTACTGTTAGAAAAAAAAGAAAAAATTAAAGAAGAAAAACTACGTTTAGAGAAGATAAGTAAGATGGTTGATGAACAAATTGAAATTAGTTCAAAAGCGAAAGAAGAAATGTACTCAATTAGTTACGCCATTAAGTTGACTTTACTCAAGCGTATGCCACTATCAGAAAGTTTTGGCATCTCTGACTTAGCTGAAATCAAATTGAGTTCGGGACTTTTTATGGAAAAAATATATTACATTATCCATGAAACCTTTTATGATATATGCATTGAAGAAGCCAAAGGAACACACTTTAGTATTAGTTCAGGAAAGTATTATTTTCAATTAATTGAAATAGGCAGTGAAAAAGAAGTAGATAAAGAAATAGAACATGCACTATTAAATCACGGGTTCCCTCTAATTGCGATTGAAGATAGCGAACGTTTTTTAACAAATGGAAATCGAATCACTATCAAAGTCTTGGGAGAGAAAAAATGATAGTGATAGAAAAAATAAACAGTTTGACTGAACAAGATTTAACTCTTTTATTCAAAGGATTTAAATCGAAATGGCAGAGGTTGCTAAAGGTCTATTCTTTTGAAGAATTTATTAGATTATATAACAGCACTAGTCTAACAGAAGTCTGTTATCGAGTTATTTATAATGAGCATTTAGCAGGTATTTTTGCTATTAATGGAGAGTTTTCCAAAAAGAAAAGGAAGCTTATTAGAATTCGGAATTTTTCTGACTGGCGTTGGCATATCGGGCTAAAATTACTAAGTGTTAAAGTTGCAAAAAAGGAGTGTTATCTATCATTTCTTGTGATTGATGATAATTTTCAAGGTAAAGGGATTGGGAAAATGTGTTTACACTATATTGAAAAATTCACATTGAATTTAAATAAAATGAATTGCATTACATTGTTTGTTTCAACTGAAAATAGTAGAGCTATAAAGCTATATGAACATCAAGGATTTAAAATTGATAGCCAATTACATTCGTTCTTTACAGAATATTTTATTGGTGAACGAAAATGGTATAAAATGAAGAAAGTGTTGAGTTGAAGAAGTTTTTGAGGTAGGCATCTTTATTTTTAGAAAAAATTAATAATAAATGAGGTATGAATAAAATGAAGAAAGCGACGGTTTCAGTGATTGCAATACTTATTAGTTTAATAAGTATTATCGTTTATAATAATGAATTTGATATGATTGTTAAAGATGAAACCGTTAATATCGGAAAAGAAAGTATAGCAGTTGAATATGCTCAGCCAAAAAAGAAGAGAGAAAAACCCGGTTTAATTTTATTTATACATGGCGATGGACCAACTAATAAGAATGGTGATGAAGGGTATTATCCAGCATGGGAAACTCTTGCAAAAGAAAATTATATATCCATTAGTTGGGATAAAGCAGGCGTTGGGGGTTCCACGGGAAATTGGATGGAACAGGATATGGTTGATCGAAAACAAGAAGCGGAAAAAATATTGAAGTGGGCACTTGAAAAATTTGATCTTGATTTAAGGAAAGTTGGTGTTTGGGGAGCCAGTCAAGGAGGTTGGGTTATAACAAAACTATTAAATGAAAATAAAGATGTGAAATTTGCAATTGGCGTTGCCCCAGCGGTAAATTGGATGAGACAGGGGAAGTTTAATACAATTAGTGATATGGAATATGAAGGTTATTCTAAAAAGAAAATTGATGAAAAATTATTGATAGAAACTAAAGTAAATGACTATTTAAAAGAAAATGATTATCAAGGGTACCTGGATAGTAATTTAGAAAAAGATGTTTTAGAAAAAGACAGATGGGATTTTATTCGTAAAAATATGGACTTAGATAATACTTCAGAGCTTGAACAAATTAGTAAACCTTATTATTTAGTAATAGGTGACCATGATCTTAATGTTGATACGAAAGAAACAGAAAAAATTTATAGAGATCACATAAACAAAGAGTATTTAACAGTCTATCCAATTTCAAATGCGACACATAGAATGTTAAAACCAAGACATCAAAAAGATAGTAGGATGACAGTTGTGGAAACCATTTTTAATCCTAGAAAAATTTTTGCACCAGATTACTTTAAAGCACTCAAAGAGATAGCATCGAAAAAAAATATAATTCCAGTGCTGTTTAATACAAGATTTTTAAATCATACTACTAATAATGATAGGTTAAATGTAAACGGGCCTAGCAAAAGACGCTTTAAACAAATAATCATAAAAAAAGAGAATCTTAAAAGATTCTCTTTTTTTATATATAAATCAACGAACTTCAATCCAAGCATGATAATAATCAAACCGTTCCTCCTCAGCAAAGCTAACAAGATACCTTGCTACAGTAAGTCCTGTCTTGTAGCCTAAGCTTGTTAATGCGTCAAGATGCTCTTGTAGGTTGTGAATAGCTGGTTCCTCAATTGAAACCTTTAACAGGCATTCTTTAAAGCATTTGTTTTCTTTAGAATTCTGCCACAGAACTTCTTGATTTTTTTGATTGGTAGAGGCTAAACCATATTCAATTTCACTGCTTGAAGATGAATTTATTTTTAAAAGAAAGCTTGAGGGGTCTGCTAAGTACGTAGTCACACTTTCCTTATCTGTAATATCTAGATGAATCATAAAATCAAAATCTGGCTGACTATCCTGATAAAGTTGCTTTTGCAAATACTTAACCAACTCTATCTTTTTATGACGAGTACGAATGCCTAATTGAACATTCTTTAACCGTTCAATTTCATTTGTTACGCTCAACTCAGTTTCTATAAGAACATCGGATAATGAAGCCGCATCAAAAGTAGTTATTTTTTTTAATTGTTGAATGGGAACATTTAAACTTCGATAAAATTGAATATCGGTTAGTTCAATTAATTGTGTTTCCGTATAAATGCGATACCCATTTTCTGGATTGCGTTCAATCTGAATCAAATTTTCTGCATCCCAATAACGCAAAGTAGATTTTGGAATATTAAATAAATCTGATATTTCTTTAATTGAATAATGTTCTTCCATTTCCACACCTCTTTTTTCAATTATAATAGAAACTCCATTGACATTAAAGTTACTTTAACCTTTATACTAAGCTAAGTAGAAATAACAGAAAGTTGGTAAAGTTATGAAATTAGTGATTGATTTTTTCAAAAAAAATAAAAGATTAAGTAGTGCAACAGTTGTTGCACTTTTGTTTCAAATTTTAGGAACACTAGGAGTTCCACTTTTAGTTGCTAAATTAATTGATGAAGGTATTGCTAGTGGTGATCCTACACTAGTCTATGAAATCGGGTTGCAAATGGTAGGTGTGGCTTTTTTTGCCGCTATATCAGCAATCATAGGAAGCTATTTATCGGCTCAAATGGCAGCTTCATTTGGTTATCAAATTAGAAATCTTTTTTTTAGAAAAGTACAAAAACTGTCCTTAAAAGATACAGAAGAATTTGGTGTTGCGTCACTGGTCAACCGAACGAGTAATGATGTGGACAATATCCAACAGGTGATGATTTTATTCTTACAAATGATTTTGCCAGGCCCAATCATTTCTATCGTCGCAATTTATATGACATATTCGCTTTCACCAAAATTAACGATTGTTCCAATTCTTTCAATGCTTATTTTCTTAATGGTTGTTTTTATTTTAATGAAAAAAAGCAACCCTTATTCAAGAAGTGTTCAAATGAAAATGGATCAAGTAACCCGAGTTTTCAGAGAGTTTTTTATGGGTATCAGTGTTATTCGTGCCTTTGGCAATCAAGAATATGAAAAAAAACGGACCGACCAAACTTTCAAGGAATATGCAGACAATACCATTAAGTTAAACCAAGTCTTTGCTTGGTTGACTCCAACTGTTCTTTTTTTGATGGGATCTTCTCTAGCAGGAATTTTATGGATTGGAGGAAATGAAGTTGCACTTGGAAAACTCCAAATTGGCAGTATTACAGCAGTCGCCGAGTATACTATTATTACCTTAGCTTACCTTGTAATGGCAGCCATGGTGATAGTAACGATTCCAAAAGGGATGGCGTCGGTTTACCGAATTCAAGAATTATTAACTAAAGAACCAGAAGTTAAAGACGTCGCAATTGTAAATGCAGACAGTCAAAAGAATCAAAAAGAAGTTGTAGCCTTTAAGAATGTCACCTTTTCTTATCAACATGCAGCAGAACCAGTATTACAAAATATTAGTTTTGTTGCTAAGCGAGGAGAAGTGACCGCTATCGTTGGTGGGACGGGTTCTGGAAAAAGTACGATTGCTAAAGTATTATTACGCTTTAGCGAAATAACCTCAGGAGAAATTCTGTTAAATGGACTGGCAATTAATGACCTTTCTCAATTTGATTTACGCAAAAAAATTAGTTATGTTCCACAAAAAGCATATTTATTTAGTGGAACAATTGAAGAAAATTTAAAAACAGGCAATCAAACAATTAGTTCAGACGAATTGGAGCATATTATTAAAATTGCTCAATCTGACTCCTTTATCCATTCACTGGAAAAAGGAATACAATCAAAAGTTGCACAAGGTGGGAGTAATTTTTCAGGTGGACAAAAGCAACGTTTGGCCATTGCTCGTGCATTAGCTAAGCAAGCAGATGTTTATGTTTTTGACGATAGCTTTAGTGCCCTCGATTTTAAAACAGATAGCAGACTAAGACAAGCATTGAAAGAGGAACTAAAAAATAAAGCAGTAATCATTGTAGCGCAACGGATTAGTACAATCAAAGACGCAGATCAAATTCTTGTGTTAGATGAAGGGGTGATGGTTGGAAAAGGCACTCATACAGAACTCCTTGAAACCAATCTGATTTACCAAGAATTCGTTGCCTCACAAAGTGCAAGTAAGGAGACACAAGATGATGAATAAAAAGGTTTATCTAGATAGAAGTTTTTGGCGTTTCTTTAAGATTTTAATGACTGAAAAAAAAGCTTTTATTTTAATGGCTTTTTCCAGTTTAATTTCTAATTTATTAATGACTAGTATTCCCTTTATTATGGGAATCGGAATTGATCGCTTGCTTCATATGATTCAAGAAGTAGGACTGCGTGGTGTGACAATTCGCCAGACTCATGAAATACTAAGCCCATTGATTTTAATGATGATCAGTTTTGAACTGATCACCTTTTTCTTTTCATACACTCAGGAAAAAACAATGGCAAAAGCAAGTGAAAAAATAACATTAAATTTAAGGAAACAGTTAACAACAAAATACACAAAATTGCCGATGGAATTCTTTGATACTCATCAAGTAGGGGATATCCTAAGCCGTTCCACAACAGATTTAAACAAAGTTGCCAATGTTTTATTAACGGGTATTAATCAAATGATGTCCTCAATTGCAACTATTTTCTTTGGTGTATTGATGTTATTTTATATCAGTCCAGCATTAACTGTTGCCGTCTTGGGAATCATGGGAATGAACTTTTTTGTAACGAAGTGGATTGCAGCAAAAAATAAAGAGTTTGCTGAAAAAAGCTATAGTGAATTAGGACACTTAACGAATTTTGCAGAAGAGTCCTATACTGGTACTATGATTGTGAAATCGTTTAATCAACAAAAAGCGGCAATTCAAACTTTCAACGAAATCAATCTAAAACAAACTAAAGCCTTTAAGAAAGCTCAATTTGTTAATTTTGGTATCTATCCCCTGATTCGTTTTTTAAACCAGCTAGCTTTTGTTGTAAGTGCAATTTTTGGAGCGAAATTAGTGTTATCAGGAGCTATGAGCTTAGGAACGATTCAAGCCTATCTACAATACGTCAATCAAATATCGGAGCCACTAACACAATCTTCTTATGTTATAAATTCAATCCAAAGCGCGATGGCTTCAATGGAGCGTATTTTTGAAATACTGGATGCAAAAGAAGAAATGGAAGAGGCTAAAACCGTCGTTGAATTAAAAAATCCACAAGGAGAGATAGCCTTCAACCATGTTCAGTTTGGCTATGATTCTAAGAAAATGCTCATGGAGGATGTTGATTTTGTAGCAAAAGCTCATGGGACGGTTGCTATTGTGGGGCCAACAGGAGCTGGAAAAACCACTTTGGTCAATTTGCTATTACGTTTTTATGAACTAAATGGAGGTGAGATTACCTTCGATGGTGAACCCATCACCAACTTATCAAGAAGCCATTTAAGAAGTATGTTTGGAATGGTCTTACAAGACACCTGGTTATTTGAAGGGACAATTGCTGAAAATTTGGCTTATGGAAAAAGAGATGCGACTCGTAATGAAATAATAGAAGCGGCTAAAATTGCGCAGTGTCATCATTTTATCCAAACCTTACCAGATGGCTACGACACCATTATTTCCAGTGAAGAAAACATGATTTCCCAAGGTCAACAACAGTTATTAACGATTGCTCGCATTATTTTAGCCAATCCAGCAATTGTGATATTAGATGAAGCAACCTCAAGTGTTGATACCCGAACAGAAATTGAAATTCAAAAAGCAATGAATCACGTAATGAAGGGGAGAACAAGCTTTGTCATTGCTCATCGCTTGTCGACGATTCAATCCGCAGATTTGATCTTAGTAATGAAAGAAGGAACAATTATTGAACAAGGTACTCATTTAGAATTGCTTAATCAAGATTCTTTCTATTCAGATTTGTATAACAGTCAATTTTCATAATACTCGTCAAAAAAGAGAATTTTAATTCATTCTCTTTTTTGTTTATAAAAGAAAAAACAGAAAAAACTTCAAAAAGATTGTGAAATAAATAAATAGCTGAATTTGACGGTTTACAGCCGTTCTTTAATCAGTAAGCTTTTTTCTCTATTTTAGTGAAAAGATGATGAACACGAATTTTATGCTTTAAATGAATTTTTAATGGAAACTAACACATACTACATATAGTGTCAATGGATAAAATAATTTTCTAATACACAAGATATTGATTGTAAAATAAATTAGAATGAGATAGAATAAATGAGGTAGAGAACAAAAGGAGTGACGTGTAAATGATAAATGTTGAACAGGCTGAAGATAGTACAGCTAACTTTAAAAGTAAAAAACTAAACGTCTTTGTGATTAAAAGAGATAGTCGGTTAGTACCATTTGACGACCAAAAAATTTACGATGCCTTAATGAAGGCAGAAGCACAGTTAAATGGAAAAATAACACCAGAAGTAAAGTCTGAGATTCAAGAAATTGTCTATAAAATTGATCAAGAAATCACAGATCGTTTCCAAAAGGATATTAAAATTTATGAAATTCAAAATATTGTCGAGCATATTTTAATCGCAGAAAAAAAAGTAGCCTTAGCAGAACATTATATCAATTACCGAGCAAATCGAGATTTTGAACGAACAAAAGCAACGGATATCAACTTTACGATTGAAAAATTAATCAATAAAGATCGCTCTGTTGTGAATGAAAATGCTAATAAAGATAGTGAAGTTTTTAACACACAACGGGATTTAACAGCAGGAATTGTCGGGAAATCAATGGGATTAAAAATGTTGCCACCACACGTAGCAAACGCACATCAAAAAGGAGATATTCATTACCATGACTTAGATTACCAACCATATTCTCCGATGACAAACTGTTGCTTGATCGACTTTAAAGGCATGCTAACAGAAGGCTTTAAAATTGGAAATGCGGAAGTTGAAAGTCCTAAGTCCATTCAAACAGCTGCGGCACAAATGGCACAAATTATCGCAAATGTTGCCTCTAGCCAATACGGCGGGTGTAGTGCTGACCGAATTGATGAAGTGCTAGCTCCCTTTGCACAATTAAACTACGACAAGCACTTAGCAACTGCTAAAGAATGGATTGAAGGAGAAGAAAAACAACTTGCCTTTGCAAAAGAAAAAACAGAAAAAGACATTTATGATGCGATGCAAAGCTTAGAATATGAAATCAATACATTGTATTCTTCACAAGGACAAACGCCCTTCACCTCATTAGGTTTTGGTTTAGGTACAAACTGGATTGAACGAGAAATTCAACAAGCAATTTTAAAAGTACGAATTAAAGGAATAGGCAAAGAACAACGTACAGCGATTTTCCCTAAATTAATTTTCACCTTAAAACGTGGCGTAAACTTAGAAGAACAAGATCCAAACTATGATATGAAACAAATCGCCTTAGAATGTGCAACAAAACGGATGTACCCAGATGTCTTAATGTACGATAAATTAGTAGAATTAACCGGTAGCTTCAAAACGCCAATGGGTTGTCGCTCCTTTTTACAAGGCTGGAAAGATGAAGAAGGCAACGACGTGAGTTCTGGACGGATGAACTTAGGCGTGCTGACGTTAAACATCCCACGAATTGCCATGGAAGCAGACGGCAATCAAGAAAAATTCTGGTCAATTTTAGAAGAACGTCTAGCCATTTGTAAAGACGGATTGGTTTACCGCGTCGAACGAGTGAAGGAAGCAACACCAAGCAATGCGCCTATTTTATACATGCATGGAGCATTTGGCAATCGCTTAACAAAAGATCAATCAGTAGACGAATTATTTAAAAATCGTCGTGCAACAGTATCGCTAGGCTATATTGGCTTGTATGAAGCAGCGACAGCCTTTTTTGGAGGAGAATGGGAAAAAGACCCAGCAGCAAAACAATTTACGTTAGACGTTCTAAAAACCTTGAAAAAACATACGGATGCTTGGTCAGATGAATACGATTATCACTTTAGTGTCTATGGTACACCAAGTGAAAGTTTGACAGATCGCTTCTGTCGTTTAGATACTGAAAAATTTGGACAAGTTGAGAATATTACAGACAAAGAATACTACACAAACAGTTACCATTATGATGTGCGTAAAAATCCAACTCCTTTTGAAAAGCTTGAATTTGAAAAAGACTATCCAAAATATGCAAGTGGTGGTTTTATCCATTATTGTGAATATCCTAATATGCGACAAAATCCAAAAGCATTAGAGGCAGTATGGGATTTCGCCTACGATAAAATCGGTTATTTAGGCACCAATACTCCGATTGACCACTGTTATGAATGTGATTTTGAAGGAGACTTCGAGCCAACTGAGCGAGGATTTGAATGTCCACAATGCGGCAATCATGATCCTAAGACGTGTGATGTAGTGAAAAGAACTTGTGGTTATCTAGGTAATCCTCAGGCGCGTCCGATGGTACATGGTCGTCACAAAGAAATTTCCTCTCGTGTTAAACATATGAAGTAACTAAATAAAGTGCTGCCAAAAAAATTTTTGGCAGTTTTTTTCGAAAGAATGGTGAGACAAATGAAAAATCCTAAACCGCAAGAATGGCAATCGACGCAATTGACAAAACACCATATTGCCGATTACAAGCCTTTTAATTTTGTAGACGGGGAAGGCGTACGTTGTAGCCTATATGTAAGCGGCTGTTTATTTGCTTGTGAAGGCTGTTATAACAAAGTCTCTCAATCCTTTCAATATGGAACTCCTTACACAAAAGAATTAGAAAATCGTATTATCGAGGACTTAGCAAAACCTTACGTTCAAGGGTTAACGCTACTTGGTGGAGAACCTTTTTTAAATACTGGTGTTACAATTCAACTAGCCAAACGAATTCGAGCAGAATTTGGTTCAACAAAAGACATTTGGTCGTGGACTGGCTATACATGGGACGAACTAATGATGGAAACTGCGGACAAATTAGAATTGCTAAGTTTGATAGATATTGTGGTAGATGGACGTTTTGAATTAAGCAAAAAAGACCTAAGCCTCCAGTTTAGAGGAAGTTCCAATCAGCGAATCATCGATGTACCTAGTTCTCTTACTAAAGGCCAAGTGGTGTTATGGGAAAAAGGAATTGATTTATAAAACAACAAATAAAAACAGCTAATCTTAAGATTAGCTGTTTTTATTTGTTTATGTTTCACAAAAAAACTTTATCCTTATCTTCATTAAAGTAAGTTAAAAAAGGAAATAAAATTTTAAAAGTAGTGCCTTCGTTCACTTTAGATTCAACGATAATTTGGTGGCCAAGTTTTTCCCCAAGGTTTTTCGCTAAATACAAGCCTAGCCCTGTTGAATGGTGGTTTTTATCATTTCGCCCATTATGACCAGTAAAACCCTTATCAAAAATACGTCGCTGATCTTCTAAGGGAATCCCAATCCCTGTATCTGTTAAATCAAGCCACACGCCTAAATGGTTTTTACGAATAGCAAAAGTAATTTTCCCACCAGGTAAAGTATACTTTAACGCATTTGAAAGCAATTGCTCCAAAATAAAGCTCAGCCATTTTTCATCCGTTAGAATTTTTTGATCCTCACCAGTAAAATCAAAAGTGAGCTGTTTTTGGATAAAGTAAGGAGCATTGTTTTTAATAATGCCATTAACAATAGTCCTTAGGGAATATTCTTGAATCAAATAGTCTCGTGAAAATGAATCTAAGCGTGAATAATATAAAACTTGTTCCACATAGTGGTTCATTTTTTTCAGTTCATCTTCTAATTGATAGAATTTTTTTTCAGGAAGTTGATCTTCTAGCGATTCAATAATCAATTTTGTTCCAGCTAAAGGGACTTTGATTTCATGAACCCAGCTGTCAATAAAATCTTTTTGCTCTTGTTGATTTTGAGCAAGCGTTCCTAATTGCTTTTGATGTAAAATCAAAAGATCATTGATATAACTTTGGATAAAACGCTGTTCTTCGTTTAAAGCAGCATCAAGTGGAGTTAAGAGGCCATCTTCTCCTGCATCTTGGCGTTCTTCGATTTCTTGGTACCATTTTGAATGGTAAATGTAGAGCCCAAGCAATAAAAATAGAAAGAAAACCGTTAAGAGCAACGTAACATAAACAACATTGCCAAGATCAAAGGTTTGGTTGGGATCAAGAAATAGAATAAGATTCAAAATAATCAAACACACAATCCAAAAGCCAATCAAAATCCACTGATCTTTAATAAATTTTAAACCATTCATAGATAAGCTCCTTTAGGGAATAATATAACCTTGACCAACTTTTGTTTCAATATAGCCAACAGCACCAGCTTGTTCGATTTTTTTCCTTAAACGATTAATATTTACCGTCAGGGTATTGTCATCGACATAACGTTCATCATCCCAAAGGCCACGTAAGAGTTTTTCACGACTAATAATTTTCCCATGATTTTTCATTAATAGATGAAGCAATTTGTATTCATTTTTACTTAAGTCGATATGCTGTTCGCCAACAGTTGCAGATCCATCTTTTAAATTTAAAATCACATTATTGTGTTGAATAGCATCAATGGCCTGATCTGCATAGTTATAAGTTCTTCGCAAAATTGCATTGATTTTTGCAGTTAACACTTCAATAGAAAAAGGTTTGTTGACAAAATCATCCCCTCCCATATTCATCGCCATGACCATATCCATATTTGTATTGCGACTTGAAATAAATAAAATAGGTGCTTTTGAAATCTCTCTAATTTTTTGACACCAATAAAAACCGTCGTAGACAGGTAAGTTGATATCAAGCAATACTAAATGAGGTTTTTCAGCAATAAAGTTATTTAGTGTCTCAGTAAAATCAGTCGTCGTAAATGTCTCGAAATTCCATTTTTGTAACGTGTCGGAAATCGTGTCACGAATTGTTTCGTCATCTTCAACAATCATAATTTTAAACATTAGGCAATTCCTCTTTTCTATAATTGGATTCCATCATTACTTATGTTAAACAAATTCCCCAATTCATGCAACTATCTTTACCGAAACTTCGTAAAATATTAAGAAGCTAAAAATCACGTGACAAAACTGTTCGTATATATAGAAGGAAAATCTCTTTAAATTCTAAAGTTTAATTGCTACACTGATAGATGAATAGAAGAAAAGAGGGTGGTTTAGATGAGACCAATTTTAGAAGTGAATCAATTAAAAAAAACATATGGAAAAAAAGGAACATTATATACAGCACTTGAAAATATAAGCTTCGAAATTGAAAAAGGAGAGTTTGTTGGAATTATGGGTCCAAGTGGTGCAGGCAAAACGACTCTTTTAAATATTTTGTCAACGATAGATAAGCCAACCAATGGACAAGTAAAGATTGGAGGCAAAGAGATTACGTCAATGAAAGATAACGAGCTAAGTCATTTTAGAAGGCATGAATTAGGCTTTATTTTTCAGGATTTCAACTTATTGAATTCATTAAATGCAGGGGAAAATATTCTTTTGCCACTTGCTTTAGATCGCAAAAAAATTGATTTTATGGAAGAGCGACTGGCTCGAGTGGCCAATATTTTAGGGATTTCAGATATTCTGGAAAAATACCCTTCCG
Source organism: Carnobacterium sp. GW821-FHT04C06 (assembly GCF_059420345.1). Lineage (NCBI taxonomy): Bacteria > Bacillati > Bacillota > Bacilli > Lactobacillales > Carnobacteriaceae > Carnobacterium > Carnobacterium sp. GW821-FHT04C06. The sequence goes on along the minus strand of NZ_JBWKTN010000005.1, from coordinate 250,834 downwards.
AAATTTCGATTGGACAAAAGCAACGAATTTCAGCAGGTAGGGCGATGATTACGAACCCTCAGTTAATCTTTGCCGACGAACCAACAGGAGCGCTAGACTCAAAATCTGCTACTGAATTGCTGCAATATTTGGCTGAAATTAACTTGAAAGAGGATGCGACAATTTTAATGGTCACCCACGATGCCTTTTCAGCGAGTTATTGCAACCGAATTTTATTTATCAAAGATGGCGTTTTATTTGCAGAAATTATTCGCAATGGAACAAGAAAAGAATTTTTTCAAAAAATTATAGACATGCAAGCAACCATTGGTGGAGGAGTGAGTCATGACTTATATTAAACTGGCAATGAAAAATGTCAAAACACAGTTTAGAGATTATTATGTGTACATGCTGTCTATGTCCTTTTCAATTATGGTTTATTTTACCTTTATTTCTCTATCATTTAGTGACGATGTGGTTAAAATTACCAAGGAAAGTGTGAAAATCTCAGCAACTTTACAAGCTACCAGTATTTTGATTCTTGCTTTTGTTGTGCTATTTATGTTTTATGCAAATGCTTTTTTTATTCGAAAAAGAAAAAAAGAGATAGGCTTATACAATATTTTAGGCATGAAAAAAAGTGAGCTAGGCATTCTTTTTTTCTTAGAAAATTTAATTTTAGGTATGATTGCTTTGTTTATTGGAATTTTACTAGGGCAGTTGCTTTCAAAACTCTTTGCAATGATTCTTTTAAGTGCGATGCGCATTCAAGGTGTAGCACATTTTAGGTTATCGCTCCATGCAGTCAATCAAACAGTGCTTGTTTTTTTATTCATTTTTCTATTTCTATCCGTACAAAATGCTTCCCTTGTTTACCGCTATAAATTAGTTGATTTATTTAAAGCTACTGGTTCAGGCAATCGTTTGCCAAAAAATTCTGTTTCCTCAAGTTTTTTAGGATTATTAGGAATTCTTTTAATGGGTGCAGGATATTACATTGCCTTAAACATTGGGGATTTTATCGGTTTAGCTGAGAATTCGAGTGTTCAATGGTTATTAGCTTTATTATTAATTATTTTGTTTTTTGAAATTTTAGGAACCTATCTTTTTTTTAATAGCTTTTTGGCCTTTTTGATTCGATTACGCAAAAAAAATCGTGGAACTTACTATAAAGGAATGAATTTAATTACAACAAGTGAGCTTCTTTTCCGTTTTAAAAAGAATGCGATTAGTTTATCAACCATTGCGATTTTAAGTGCAGTAACTTTAAGCGCCGTTGGTGGAGCGGGTGCAGTCTATACATTTTCTATCAGACAAATTGCAGCAACGGCTAGTTTTGATTTTAATTATGAAAGTAGCGATACTAAAATCAACCAAACCTTCAAAGAAACATTAAAGAAATACCCTGAATTTCCAATTAAAGATTCTGTTACTTCAACTTATAAGGTAATAGAAGGAACTTATATTCATTTTATAAATCATAAAAAAGTGACAGAATATTTTAATTTAATGAAAGAATCTGATTATAATCAAACTGTAAAAAAATCAAACTATGGAAAACCAATCGAATTAAAGAACAATCAAAGTGTTGTTTATTTAATAAGAGATTATTTTCCAGCACTGTTTAACGATCCAATAGGAACCGAGATTGCCATTAAGCAACTCGGAAAATCACTAGAAGTTCAAGAAATTAGAGGGAACATTCCTTACAATCAATTTGCAACAAGTGGTGATATTTTAGTAATCAAAGATGACGTTTTCAAACAAGTAATAGAACCGATTACTACTTATCAAAAAACAGGTATCAACATTGAGAACTATAAAGAGAGTGGCAAATTAGCAACTGAAATGGATAAAAAATTAAATGATGAAAAAATGGTCTTTTTACCAGTAAAAGATAATAATATTTATCAACAACCAAGGACTTTATATAGTTCCAAATATTGGGTAGAACAGGACTTAAACGCTTCAATGGGCTTTATGATGTATATTTCCGTGTTTTTAGGCCTTGTTTTTATGATTGCTACAGGAAGCATCATTATGTTAAAGCAATTAGCAGAGGCGGAAGAAGAAATAGAAAACTACCTGATTTTGAAAAAAATTGGTGTTACGTATCAAGAAATTAAACAATCGATTTACAAACAAACAGCATTTGTATTTTTATTACCAATTGTAATTGCGAGTATTCACACCTATTTTGCAATTAAAATGATGTCAATTATCTTAAATAACAACTGGATATATACACTGCTAATTTGTGGGAGTTTTATCTTTATTTACTTTATTTTTTATCTATTCACTGCCAGAGCTTACAATCGAATTGTTAATAGACGAATGACCGCTAAACTATAAAGATAGAAAAGGAGGGTAGAAATTTCAATTCTATCCTCTTTTTTTATGTAAAAAAGAATAAAAAGACATAATATTTTTGTTATTAAATAAATCAAATGAAAAGTAGTTAGTTTCAGTGTTAAAGCTTTAAAAAAGGAAGAAAGGCTCTAGTTTGATTCAGTTATAATTGTCACTTCAAATTCTCATTTTTTTAAATGTTAGGTTAAATTAATTTAGTTAAAAAAATAAAATAAAGTGAAAAACGCTATTAATTAAGTCATTTATAAGCTTTAAGCTTGAAGTGAACGCATACATTGAATCGAAAAATTCAGATAATTTAAATTTAAATGTTGATAATATTAAATTAAGATGATAATATAGTGACAAGAAGTTAATTTGTTATTTAAAGTATTACAAATCGGAGGAATGAATATGAAAAAAAGAAATGTAGTAGGTCTATTAGGAATTGCTTTAACATCAACATTAGTTTTAGCAGCCTGTGGCGGTGGAAGTAGTTCAGATAGTGGAAGCAAATCTTCCTCTGATAAAGGGTCATCAAAAGTGGCTGATAAACAAACTTTGAATTTAATTGAAAGTGCTGAAATTCCTACAATGGATACAGTAATGAATACAGATGCGGTTGGTTCTGTTGTAATGAACAACGTTTTTGAAGGACTGTATCGCCAAGATCTTAAAAATAATAATGAGTTAGCAATGGCTGCAGAAGAGCCTAAAGTGAGTGAAGACGGCCTAACTTATACCTTTAAAATTAGAGAAGATGCAAACTGGTCAAACGGTGATCCTGTAACTTCAGGTGACTTCGTTTATGCGTGGCAACGTCTTGTTGATCCTGCAACAGCAGCACCATATAGCTACATGATGGATGGCGTAATTGCAAATGCAACAGAGATTATTGCAGGTGAAAAACCAGCAACTGATTTAGGCGTTAAGGCAATTGACGATAAAACATTAGAAGTAAAACTAGCTTCAGAAGTACCATACTTCAAAGGCTTGTTAGGATTATCAATGTATTACCCACAAAACGAGAAGTTTGCTAAAGAAAAAGGCGAATCTTATGCTAAAAATAGTGACAATCTTGTTTATAATGGTCCATTTACATTAACAAAATGGGATGGAACTGGTTTAAACTGGGTATACAAAAAGAATGACACTTATTGGGACAAAAAAGCTGTTAAGCTAGATTCAATCAATGTCGACGTTGTAAAAGAAACGTCAACTGCATTGAATTTATATGACAATGATTCTATTGATAGAATGCTTCTGTCTGGCGATTACGCACAACAAAGACAAGATGATGCAGATTTAAAGAAACTTCCAACTTCATCTGTGTTCTGGTTTAAATTCAACCAAAAACGTTCGGATAAAGAAACACCTTTAGCAAATGAAAACATCCGTAAAGCGATTGCAATGTCTTATGACAAGAAAGCATATGCGGATACTGTTTTACAAAATGGTTCAGTTCCAGCTAACGGAATGGTTCCAGAAGGACTTGCAAAAGATCCTAAGAATGACAAAGATTTCCGTAAAGAAAATGGCAACTTGCTAGAATACAATAAAAAACAAGCAAAAGAGTATTGGGCAAAAGGTTTGAAAGAACTTGGCGTAGACAAATTAGAGCTTGAAATTCTTTCAGATGATACTGAAAATGCGAAAAAATCCTCAGAGTTTATGCAAGGTCAAATGGAAGCCAACCTTCCTAACCTAAAAATCAAATTAAAAAATGTTCCATTTAAGGTTCGTCTTGACTTAAATGACAAACAAGACTATGACATCCAAGTAGCAGGTTGGGGTGCAGATTTCGCCGATCCAATCAACTTCCTTGAGTTATTCCAAACAGAAAACGGAAATAACAAATCAGGTTTCTCAAATGCAGAATACGATGCATTACTTGAAAAAATCCAAACAACAAGTCTTTCTGACCCAGAAAAACGTTGGGATGAAATGTTAAAAGCTGAAAAAATCTTGATGGATACTGCAGGTATTGCACCAATTTATCAACGTTACAATTCAGTATTACAAAAACCATATGTTAAAGATATCGGAGTTCACTTAGTTGGAGCTGATTACACTTACAAATGGGCATACGTTGAAAGTCATTAAGAAATCTAAGAAGCAAGTGAGAATTCAATCTCACTTGCTTTTTTTTGATTTTCAAACATTACATTCTTCATTAATTAAGGTTTGATTAACAGGGATGAGAGCTTAATTAGAAACAAGCATGTAACAATTGCTAGCCTTATAATAAGATGATAAAATCGGTTTTGTTAGCTTATAAAAATTTAATCTTAACTTAATAAGGTTGAAATTGGAGGTCTAGAAATGAAAAAAGGTAAAGTAATGGGGATTTTAGGAGTTGCTCTAGCTTCAACTGTCATTTTGGCAGCATGTGGTGGAGGAAGTTCTGATAAAAGTGATAACGCATCAAACGATAGCGGCAAGATGGCAAAAAAACAAGAATTAAATTTAATTGAAACAGCAGAAATTCCAACAATGGATTCTGTAATGAACACAGATGCGGTAGGTTCAACCGTTATGAACAATGTGTTTGAAGGACTTTATCGTAAAGATTTGAAAAATAACATTGTTTTAGGAATGGCAAAAGAAGAACCACAAATTAGCGAAGATGGTTTAACCTATACCTTTAAAATCAGAGACGATGCAAATTGGTCAAATGGCGATCCTGTAACAGCAAATGATTTTGTGTTTGCATGGAGACGTGTGGTAGATCCTAATACAGCAGCACAATTTTCTTACATGATGTCAGGAATTGTTGAAAATGCTACTGAAATTACAAAAGGTGAAAAACCAGCAACAGATTTAGGTGTCAAAGCGCTTGATGATAAAACCTTTGAAGTAAAATTAGCAGCAGAAGTTCCTTACTTTAAAGATTTATTATGTTTAACCATGTTTATGCCACAAAATGAGAAATATGTGACTGAGCAAGGCGATTCATTTGCTAAAAACAGTGAAAAATTAGTTTATAATGGGCCTTTCCAATTAACCGAATGGGACGGAACTGGTTTAAGCTGGGTTTACAAAAAGAACGACACTTATTGGGATAAAAAAGAAGTGAAACTAGATACGATCAAAGTAGACGTCGTAAAAGAAATGTCAACTGCGTTGAATTTATATGATTCAGATGATATCGATATGATGAAATTAACAGGGGAGTATGTTCAAACTAAAGAAGGCGATCCTGATTTGAAAAACATTCCAACTTCATCTGTGTTCTACTTTAAATACAATCAAAAACGTAATGGTAGTGATACTCCATTAGCCAATGAAAATATCCGTAAAGCTATTTCAATGGCATTTGATAAACAATCTTATTCAGATACTATCTTAAAAAATGGTTCAATTCCAGCTGATGGTTTTGTTCCAGAAGGTTTAGCAAAAGATCCTAAAAACGGTAAAGACTTCCGTAAAGAAAATGGCAACATATTGAAATACAATAAAAAAGAAGCAGCCGCTGCATGGAAAAAAGGCTTGAAAGAACTTGGAGTTGATAAGGTTGAGTTAGAATTACTTTCTGACGATACTGAAAATGCAAAACGTTCATTAGAGTTTATGCAAGGTCAATTAGAAGAAAACTTACCAGGCTTAACAGTGAAATTGAAAAATGTTCCATTTAAAGTTCGTATCGATTTAAATAATAAAATGGACTATGATATTCAAGTAGCTGGTTGGAGTGCTGATTTCTCTGATCCTGTTAGCTTCTTAGATTTATTTACAACAGATAACAGCAATAACCGTTCAAATTTCTCAAATGCGAAGTACGACGAATTGTTGGAAAATGTTAAAACAACGAGCCTTTCTGACCCAGAAAAACGTTGGGATGAAATGCGCGAAGCTGAAAAAGAACTGTTGAAAACAGCCGGAATTGGGCCTATTTATCAACGTTACAATGCAGTTTTAGAAAAACCATTTGTTAAAGATGTGGGAATGCAATTAGTAGGTCCTGAATATTCATACAAATGGGCTTATGTAACAAGCCATTAATTGTGAGGAAAAACTTGTACTCGTTAACGGGTACAAGTTTTTTTTAGCTATAAAATTCATGTTGTTATAAAAAGGAATGGTTTTAGTTTTTTCATAAAAAGTGATATAATAAAGCTTAGAATTGAAAGGAGGTCTTTTAAAATGGAAGAAAAGGAATTGCAATTATTAAAAGATTTAACAGATGCAAAAGGGGTTCCAGGAAATGAAGGAGCCGTTCGTAATGTTTTCGTTAATTATGCTGAAAAATATGCTGATAAAATTAACTTTGACGGTTTAGGTAGTGTGATTGCTAAAAAAGTCGGAGATGCATCTGGCCCGAAAATACTATTTGCAGGTCACCTAGATGAAGTTGGTTTTATGGTTACAGGAATAACTGAAGAAGGCTTCCTTAAGTTTCAAACCTTAGGTGGTTGGTGGTCACAAGTAATGTTAGCGCAACAAGTTGAAATTACAACTGGCAAAAATAAAACAATACATGGCGTAATTGGTTGTAAACCACCCCATGTGCTAACTGCTGAAGTACGCAATAAAGCTTATGAGATTGCCGATATGTTTATTGATATCGGTGCAACAAGTAAAGAAGAAGTTCTGAACTGGGGAGTTAAACCAGGAGACATGGTCACACCTTACATCGAATTTAAACGTTTGAATGACTCTAAGTTTTTATTAGCAAAAGCTTGGGATAATCGAATTGGTTTAGCAGTGACACTAAGAATTTTAGAAAACTTAAAAGCATCATCACATCCAAATATTGCTTTTGGAGCAGGAAATGTTCAAGAAGAAGTTGGTTTGCGTGGTGCGAAAACAGCTACTCATATGGTTGATCCAGATATTGCTTTTGCATTAGATACTGGAACAGCAGGAGACACTCCTGGAATGACACCTAAAGAAGCGGATTCTAAATTAGGTAAAGGGCCACAAATCATTATTTACGATGCGTCAATGGTCGCTCATAAAGGTTTACGTGATTTTGTCGTAGGTGTAGCTGAAGAATTAGAAATTCCTTTCCAATATACAGTGATTGCTGGTGGGGGAACAGATGCAGGAAGTCAACATGTGAGTAAAAATGGGATTCCAGCCTTAGCGATTACAGTGGCAACACGCTATTTACATTCTCATACTTCAGTTATTCATGAAGACGATTATTTAAATACAGTGAAACTAATGACAGAAGTCATTAAACGCTTGGACAGTGAAACAGTTAAGAAAATTAAATTTGGTTCTTAAAAAGAAAGGATGATGAAAATGACAAGTGCTGATTTTCGAAAAGCAGCAAGAACAACGCTTAAAGGTCAATGGGGTACCTTTGCTCTTTTAACATTGTTATCAGGTTTAATCAATTATTTTATTACAGCCATTTTAGGAGCTCTTTTCCATGACAATTCAACCATTATTTGGTTATCTGGAATATTCCTAACCTTTGCATTTTCTTATGGGTTATATATTGCAGCCCTAAGAACAGTTCGAGGAGAAAAAGCAGAAGTATCCATGTTATTCAATGTTTTTAGCGAAGGTCGTTATGTACCGATGCTATTGATTAATATCGTTTCTAAAGTAGTTAGTTTTATTATTAGTTTTATTATCTTTATTCCAGCAATTAGCGTTGTAGGGATTGGTGCAGTGATTGCCTTGGTATTTACTAGTGGAACAGGCGTTTCAATGTCACAAGATGCTGTAGCTACAGGTGGTATTGGAGCTTTACTTGGATTAACTACTATTTTGACGCTGATTGCTTTAGGTTTCTCACTAATTATTGGAGCGTATTTCCAAATAGCAGTCCAAGCTCGTTACGATTTTCCGCAATTAGGTTTTGGTGATTTATTCAAATATGTAAATCAGTTGCTTAAAGGTAAAATTTGGTCGTTGTTTGTTTTACAATTATCATTTATCGGATGGTATTTGATTAGTATGGTAGGATTATTTATTCCATTACTTTGGGTATTCCCATATAATCAAGTAGCAATTACAGAATTTTATGTTGTAGCAAAAAGTGAGTTAAACAAGTAGATAAAAAGAAGCCTTAAGCATTATTTTTGCTTAAGGCTTTTTATAAATAATTGCGTGTCGATTTTAAACTAAATTATCTAATGTAAAATACATCTGCATAGGTTATTTCAGAAGATTGACTTTGATGATCGGCTACATAAGGAAGCAACGGTTGAAAATCAATCGATTTTTCAAACTTATGAAAATCATCAGTAGATTGCCAAAAAGTCATAATCAAATACGCCATTTTACGCTCTGATTTTAATAAATACAAACAATCTAATTCTGGGTGGTTAGTTAAAGTGGCTTTTAATTTATCAAATTGCAACAAAAAGCTTTTTTCATCTTCTGGTAATAACCCAATATGCTGTAGGACAGCCATTCCAATTGGGGGCTTTTCTTGATATTGATAGCGATTAATATAACCAAAAGGTGCATTAAAGATAGAATTGCCATTACTTTCATCCATTAGTAAATAAGTACCTGAAGAATCTGCACGTTGCATTAGTGTCATCGTACGTTCAGGATGGTCGTGTAGATACGTTCTTAGATAGGGATGTGTACCGGTTGTGGTATAAACATACATACTCATAATTTACCTCCATAATAGTCAGTTGTGATTACATCTCTAAGTATACACTGCTTTGTGAAAGAAGTGTATTGAAATCTGCTAGAAATGCAAGAGAAATAATATTAATAAAAATTATAAAAATAAGCACTTTAATTATATGTAAAAAAGTACTTAAAGATGGTTTCCTTTTTCACTGAAAACAAGTAAAATAAAGGTACTTTGGAAGCATAATGGAGGTTGGGCGAAAATGGAGAGAGCTAAAAAAAGAATTGCAATTATCGGTGGGGGAATCACAGGGTTAACAGCAGCATACCGAATTGAACAAGAAATTCAAAAATACAACTTACCATTTGAACTGATTTTATTAGAAGGTTCAACAAGAATCGGCGGAAAAATACATACTATTAAAGTAAAAGACCGTTACATCGATACGGGAGCAGAATCCATTGATGTTCGGTACCCTGATGCACTGAATTTAATTAAAGAGTTGGGGATTGAAAATCGGTTGATTTTTAGTCAAGGAAATAAGCCAGATGTCTATTTTTACAATCAGTTACATTGCTTAGACTACCCAACTTATAAAGGCATTCCAATTAGAAGACAAGATATTTGGAAAAACCATATTTTAACGTTTCATGGAAAGGTTGCAAGTTACAAGGACTTTTTTCAACCCAAAATAACATTAGAACAAGATGTTTCAGTTAGTACATTTTTAAGAAAAAGATTAGGAGAAGAGCAAGTTGAACATGTTGTAGAACCCTTTTTTTCTAAAATTTATGCAGGTGATTTAGATGAAATGGGAATTATTAGTTCAAATGAATCCATCTATAAAATTCACCAAAAATACCGTAGTTTATCAAAAGGACTGGCTAAGCATCCTGAACTTTTAGATGGTGATGGCAATTATGCAACATTTGACAATGGATTGTCAGTGTTAACAGAAAATCTTGAAGAACGATTAAAATGTCACATTCAATTTAGTAAAAAAGTATTTGAAATTAAAAAAAGTGTTGGTGGAACATATATTTTAGACATTAATAGAAAAGAACAGATGCGGGTTGGGGCGATTATTGTAGCAACTCCTGCAACTGAATACCGCCACCTTTTTAAAAATACGGAGCTAACAGAATTTTTCAATGAGATTGTGACAGCATCAATTGGATTTATTTTATTGAGTTTTCCAAAGGCAGCTATTAAAAATCAACCCTCTGGTTTTGGTTTTGTTACCCCACGCAGAGATGCCTCTCACATAACGTCAGCGGTCTTATTGGATAAAAAATGGCCAGTGCTAAATACAACAGAAGAAACGCTTGTGGGTGTTAATTTTGGACGACGCGGGGAAGACTCACTGGTTTCACTAAGCAATCAAGAAGTCGAAAAATATATTTTAGAAGATTTACAGAAAATACTTGGAATTGAGACCCCACCAAATTATCATGTGGTTTCTAGATGGCCGAATGCGATTCCTCAATACACGACACAACATGATGAAAGGAAAGCCAAAGTCATCCAATTATTGGAAAAGGATTTTCCTGGTATCTACATTGGGGGTAATGGTTTTGGTGGCTTTGGTATTAATCAATGTGTTGAGCAAGCGAATGGGATAAGTGAGAGCGTGATTGCATTTATGAAAAAACAAAATTGTATTTAATTTGGAATTTTTAATTTAAATATGAAAAGAAAGATCGTTCTTTTTAATAAAAAAAGTCATTTTCATTTATCTTTTAAGAGGTGTGGTGTATGGTAATTATGAAGAGTTTGAAAGGAGATAATAAATATGAAAGTAACAGTTTTAGGATTTTGGGGCGGCTATCCCTTCAAAAACGAAGGAACAAGTGCTTATCTAGTTGAGTCTGAGGGGTATCATTTATTAGTAGATGCTGGAAGTGCCTCTTTGATTGCCTTGGAACAGCATATTGATCCTTTGGAATTAGATGCGGTGATTTTATCTCATTATCATCATGACCATATTGCAGATATCGGTGTATTGCAATTTTTAAGACAACTGAAACGTAAAAATCATGGAGAAGATCGAGCACCTATTTTACCGATTTATGCACATACTGAAAATGCTCAAGGATTTAGTGCCTTAACTTTAGAGCGAGTTTCAGAAGGCATTGCCTATGAAGAACATCATAAAACGTATGTTGGGCCATTTGAGATTACCTTTATGAGAACTCTGCACCCGGTTCCTTGTTTTGCAATGCGAATTGAAGAAGTGAAGACTGGAAAAGTTTTGGTTTATACAGCAGATTCAGGTTATTTAGCAGATTTTATTCCTTTTTCTAAGGGAGCAGATGTATTATTGGCGGATACGAATTTCTTTGAAGGAATGGAAAATCACCGAGTGCATATGACTTCAGTCGAAGTGGCTCGTATTGCTAAAGAAGCAAAAGTCTCTAAACTAGTCTTGACACATTTGCCTCAAACGGGAGATTTAGAATTGTTAAAAGCAGAAGCAATCAACCACGCAGGGAATACAGAAGTTTTATTGGCAAAAAAAGATTTAATAATAGAATTATAAGAAAAAGGAGCAATTTATTTATGTATTTTGTAGACAACAATGAGGTTACAGATCCGCGAATTAATTTAGCAATTGAAACATTTTTATTAAAAGAAATGAAGTTAGATGAACCTATTTTACTTTTTTACATTAATGAGCCATCGATTATTATTGGGCGTAATCAAAATACAATTGAAGAAATCAACACACAGTATGTTGAAGAAAATAACATTCATGTTGTGCGTCGTTTATCAGGTGGTGGAGCTGTTTATCACGATTTTGGCAATCTATCCTTTAGTTTTATTATGCCGGATGATGGCAATTCTTTCCGAGACTTTGGGAAATTTACAAAGCCAGTGATTGCTTCCTTGCATCAAATGGGTGTTGAGGGGGCTGAATTAAAAGGTCGTAATGATTTAGTGATTGATGACAAGAAATTTTCAGGAAATGCGATGTATGCGACAAGTGGTAGAATGTTTGCGCATGGAACAATTATGTTTGACAGTGATATTGAAGCTGTTGTAGGTGCTTTAAAAGTACGAAAAGATAAAATTGAATCAAAGGGAATCAAATCAATCAGAAGTCGTGTTACGAATATCAAACCTTTTTTAAGTGATGAATATCAATACATTTCAACAAAAGAATTTAGAAATCAGTTGTTGTTGAGTATTTTTGACGTAACAGAGCGTAGCCAAGTAAAAGAATATCATCTAACGGAAGCGGACTGGAATCGAATCCATGAAATTTCAAACGACTATTATGGGAACTGGGATTGGAATTATGGGAAATCGCCTAAATTTGAATTAAATCGTCGCCAACGTTTTCCAATTGGGTCAGTTGAGTTTAAGATGAATGTTGAAAATGGATTTTTAAAAGAAGTAAGAATCTTTGGTGATTTTTTTGGTCTAGGTGAAATCTCGGATGTCGAAAAAATGCTAGAAAATGTAAAATATGAACGAAGCGCAATCAATGATGTGTTAGATAAAGTAGATATTAAACGTTACTTTGGGAATATTGAAAAAGAAGATTTATTAAATTTAATCTATTAAAAAAGAGAAGCTTTAGCTTCTCTTTTTTTTAACGTTTTTTTCTTCCTAAGCCAACACTATTTATCATCTTAGTAAGAGTCTTATTTGCAACTTTATTAGCTTCAATAGCACCAGTGTCTAAAATTTGGTCCAACTCATCTGAATGAAGCAGTTCACGATAACGAACTTGGATAGGCTCCATAACATTAATCACAGCATCCGCTAATTCATCTTTAAATGTACCGTAGCCAACACCTTGATAACGAGCAACAAGCTCGTCAATCGATTCCCCAGAAAAAGAAGAATAGATTGTTAATAAATTCGAAATACCTGGTTTATTTGCAACATCAAACTCAATCACGCCACTTGAATCCGTTACTGCACTTTTTAATTTTTTTCGAATAGCTGCCGGTTCATCTAACATTGAGATAAATCCCTTTTGATTATCATCTGATTTACTCATTTTGTTAGTGGGTTCTTGCAAACTCATGATTCGTCCACCAGCTTTTGGAATCAAAGCGTCAGGTAGTGTTAAAATAGGTGCACCATTGCTGTAACGATTATTAAAACGTTCTACAAAGTCGCGAGTTAGTTCTAAGTGTTGTTTCTGGTCTTCTCCAACAGGAACTAAATTTGATTGATATAAAACAATATCAGCTACCATTAAAGGTGGGTAAGTAAGGAGACCTGCACTAACACCTACACGATTATTTTTAGCCGATTTATCTTTAAACTGAGTCATTCGTTCTAACTCACCGACGGTTGTATTGCATTGGACAATCCATGCTGCCTGTGTATGAGCAGGTACTTCAGATTGAATAAAGATAGTTGATTTAGTTGGATCAAGTCCAATTGCTAAATATAATGCTGCTAATCCTTTTGTTTGTTCACGTAATTTTAAACGGTCTTGTGGAACGGTAATCGCGTGTTCATCAACGATACAATAGTAACAGTTATAGTTATCCTGTAACTGAATAAATTGTTTCATCGCTCCAATATAGTTTCCGATAGTAGGAACACCACTTGGTTGAATACCAGAAAAAATTGTTTCCATAAATAAAAACTCCTTTGAATAAAAATATGCTTGTAATAAGTTCACAAATTAAATTTTGTTGCTCATATAAGCGTTACTCTGATTATACGCTATATTTCATAAATAGTAACCTAAAAGTGCGAATAAGCTGATGACTAATAAGGCAGCTCCTGAGATTAAAAAGGTCTTAAAACCAGTTCCTACTGATTTAGAAAGAGGTGTTACTTCTAATTTTTCTTCTTTTCTTTTGACAATATGAAGACTTTTTTTCATGCTATAATTAAAAAAATCGAAAACGCCAGAAGAAAGAGTCAACCAAAGTAAAGCAAAAATCAATAAAATACCAGCAATAAAAAAGAGACTGTTTGACGTTTCTAAGAGACTGAGTGATTGCCTAGTAACAAGTTGCCAAACAATACTTGCAATCAATGACAAAATGATTAAAATTAAGGATTTATTTTTCATATTCATGTTTTTTATTTCCTCCTAATAGGAAAATCTACTTTATTTAATTTACCCTAAAATTTCTTTTAAAACAATATAATGACTTCAAAAAAAATATATATTAGTAAAAACACATGAAAATAAAGCTTTTTGTCACTGTTTTTTAATAAAGTGAAAAAAAAAAAGGAAAAATAGCAAAAAACTTTTGCAATATTCCCTTTGACAAGCTATTCTATATAGTATATTCTTTTTTTAAGAATACGATTAAAATTATGAGTTGGAGGTGCTTGAATCGATGAAAAACTACGCAAAATTTTTAGGAACTAGAATATTCTACATGTTTTTGACATTATTCCTAATCGCATCGATTACATTCTTTTTGATGAAGCTTTTACCAGGTACACCATACAGTAACCAGGAGAAACTATCAGAAGAACAAATTTATATTATGAATGAAAAGTATGGCTTGAATAAACCAATGGCAGAACAATATTGGATTTATATTACCGGATTATTAAGAGGAAATTTGGGCGTATCATTCCAATTTAATAATACACCAGTAACAACGTTACTATCTTCTCGTGTGGGACCGTCCTTACAGTTAGGGTTCCAGGCGATTATCCTCGGGACACTACTCGGAATTATTCTAGGAGTAATCGGGGCAATGAACCAAAATACATGGATTGATACATCCGCTACCTTTATGGCGATTTTAGGTCGATCGATTCCAAACTTCGTGTTTGCAGTATTGCTACAATTAGTGTTTGGGGTATACTTAAAGTGGTTCCCAATTGCGATGTGGAAAGATGGCTTTGCTTCATCAGTCCTTCCAACTATAGCCTTAGCAATTTCTCCATTAGCTGATTCAGCTCGTTTTATTAGAACTGAAATGGTTGATGTTTTAAGTAGTGATTATATTGAATTAGCACGTGCAAAAGGGTTGAGTCGTTGGACAGTAGCCTTCAAACACGGTGTTCGTAATGCATTGATCCCATTAGTTACACTATTAGGACCATTAGCAGTTGGACTAATGACTGGTTCATTAGTTGTTGAAAATATTTTCTCAATCCCTGGTATTGGGGAACAATTCGTAAAATCAATTATGACAAATGATTACCCAACGATTATGGGGGTAACAATTCTATTTTCTGCAATGTTAGTAGGAGTAATCTTACTCGTAGATATTTTATATGGAATTATTGATCCACGTATTCGTGTAACTGCAGGAGGGGATAATTAATGACTAGTCAACAAAATGAATTAAAACAAGAATTGAACAACCTAACCCCTGACAGCTTTCAACCAGCATTAGATTCTGGTTTAGCAGATAAAGAAAAGATTGCAGCTCCATCACTGAATTTCTTTCAAGATTCATGGAGACGATTGAAAAAAAATAAAGCAGCGGTTGTCTGTTTGTTTATCTTATTATTTATTATCGCAGCATGTGCGTCTGCAAAACTGATTTCACCACATGATCCAAATAAACAAACAGTTGCTTATTCAAACTTGCCACCAAGAATTCCAGGGATTAACATCAATGGATTAAATGGAACGGCAAAAGTTGGCGATAAACGTGTGGATAAATATGCACAAAGAAATGTTCCTAAAGATGTTAATTACTTCTTTGGTACAGATGGCTTAGGTCGTGATTTGTTCTCACGTATTTTAGCAGGGACAAGCGTTTCTTTATTGATTGCCTTTATTGCAGCCTTGTTTGATTTAACTATTGGGGTAACTTATGGACTGATTTCGGGTATGAAGGGCGGACGTGTCGATAATGTGATGCAACGTTTCTTAGAGATCCTTTCTGGAATCCCTAATTTAGTAGTAGTTATTTTAATGTTATTGATTTTAGAACCAGGAATTATGTCAATTGTTTTAGCATTGGCAATCACAGGGTGGATTTCAATGGCTCGTGTTGTACGTGCTCAAACATTAAAATTAAAGAACCAAGAATACATTTTAGCTGCCCGTACTTTAGGAGAATCTTCTTTTAAGATAGCTATAAAACACTTAATTCCAAACTTATCTGGGGTAATCATTATTCAAACAATGTTTACCATTCCAGCGGCTATTTTCTTTGAAGCATTCTTAAGCTTTATCGGAATAGGAATTCCAGCACCACAAGCATCATTAGGTACACTTTTAAGTGATGGATATAAGACATTCCGTTTCTTACCACATTTAATGTGGTATCCAGCAGCCGTTATCTGTATCTTAATGATTTCATTTAACTTATTAGCTGATGGTTTACGTGATGCATTTGATCCAAAAATGAAAGATTAGCGGGGTAGATACGGATGAGTAATATATTAGAAGTAAAAGATTTGAATATCACATTCGACACCTTTGCTGGTACAGTACAAGCAATTCGTGGTGTCAGTTTCGATCTTAAAAAAGGCGAAACATTAGCAATCGTTGGTGAATCTGGTTCTGGTAAATCAGTAACGAGTAGAAGTATCATGCGTTTGCTTGCTAAAAATGCGAACATTGAAAAAGGCGAGATTTTATTTAATGGTAAAGACCTTGTGAAAACTTCTGAAAAAGAAATGCAAGGAATTCGTGGGAAAGAAATTGCAATGATTTTCCAAGATCCAATGACGTCTTTAAATCCAACGATGTCAATTGGCAAACAAATAGCTGAACCTATTATTAAGCATCAAAAATTAAGCAAAAAAGAAGCGTTAGAGCGTGCTTTAGAATTATTAAAATTAGTAGGATTACCTGAACCAGAAAAAAGAATGAAACAGTATCCACATCAATTTTCAGGTGGGCAACGTCAAAGAATCGTGATTGCGATTGCTTTAGCATGTAATCCAGAAGTACTGATTGCTGATGAACCAACAACAGCTCTTGATGTTACAATTCAAGCGCAAATTTTAGATTTAATGAAGCAATTGCAACAAAAAATTGCGACATCGATTATTTTTATAACCCATGATTTAGGTGTAGTTGCTAACGTTGCAGATCGTGTAGCGGTTATGTATGCAGGTAAAATTGTTGAAGTAGGAACAGTTGATGAGATTTTCTACAATCCGCAACATCCTTATACATGGGGATTAATCAGCTCGATGCCGACTCTTGAAACAGAAGGTGGCGGAAATCTGTATGCTATTCCAGGTACACCGCCTGATTTATTAGATCCGCCGACAGGGGACGCATTTGCACCTCGTAATGAATTTGCAATGAAAATCGATACAGAATTGGAACCACCTTTCTTTAAAGTATCGGATACTCATTATGCAGCAACTTGGTTGTTACATCCAGATGCACCGGCGGTAACGCCTCCTGCTGAAATAAGAGCACGTCAAGAAATCTACAAAAATGAGCAACACGTAACATCAGCTGAGATGAAAGTAACAACGGAAGCAACATTTGAACCAATTGATGATGCTGATGCTGGCAAGGGGGTTGACCTAAATGACTAATCAAGAAAAGATTTTACAGGTAAAAGGTTTAAAACAATATTTTAATGAAGGTCAACAAAATGAAGTTCAAGCTGTTAACGACATTTCTTTTGATGTTTTTAAAGGTGAAACATTTGGTTTAGTAGGAGAATCTGGTTGTGGAAAATCAACAACAGGACGTGCGATTATTCGCTTATATGAGCCTACTGCTGGTGAAATTATTTTCCAAGATACTGAAGTTCATGATATCAAAGGCAAAAAAGATATGCTTCAATTTAGACGAGAAATGCAAATGATTTATCAAGATCCATATGCTTCTTTGAATCCTAAAATGAAAGTTCGTGACATTATCGCTGAAGGAATTGATATTCATGGTTTAGCAGCATCAACAGCTGATCGTAATAATCAAGTAGATGAGCTGTTAAAAACTGTTGGATTGAATCCAGATCATTCCACTC
This sequence comes from Carnobacterium sp. GW821-FHT04C06, assembly GCF_059420345.1. Lineage (NCBI taxonomy): Bacteria > Bacillati > Bacillota > Bacilli > Lactobacillales > Carnobacteriaceae > Carnobacterium > Carnobacterium sp. GW821-FHT04C06. The sequence continues at coordinate 233,074 of NZ_JBWKTN010000005.1, read as the reverse complement.
GTTATCCTCATGAGTTCTCAGGCGGACAGAGACAACGTATAGGAATTGCTCGCGCATTAGCTGTTCAACCAGAATTTATCATTTGTGATGAACCCATTTCTGCGCTAGATGTTTCGATTCAAGCGCAAGTTGTGAATTTATTAATGAAGTTACAAAAAGAAAAAGGGTTAACGTATTTATTTATTGCCCATGATCTTTCAATGGTAAAATATATTAGCGATCGTATTGGTGTCATGTATTATGGGAAATTAGTGGAATTAGCTCCTGCTGAGCAAGTATACAATGCACCTTTGCATCCTTATACTGAAAGCTTACTATCAGCTGTACCTCTTCCTGACCCAAATTATGAACGTAATCGTATTCGTATTCCATACACTCCAAAAGCACCAACAGGAGCAGAAGAAAAATTACGCGAAATTACACCAGGTCATTTTGTATACTGTACAGAAGCAGACATCCCTGCTTTACAAGCAAAAGCTGCAAGCTATAAAAGTTAATAAAAAGAGTCAAAAATTGATTGCTAATTTTTGACTCTTTTTTTAAGGAAATTTTATAGTTAATATTAATTATTTAATTGTAATTATTATAAACGTTCAATTATAATTCAAATCGTTGTTATATCAAGGATGAAAATGATCGAAATGTGAACGAAAAAGATATAGGATAAGAAAATTAACAAAAAATGTCAAAAAAGTGACGAAAATATGTCGAAAAAGGTAGATATTTAAAATTAAATGATTTATAATAGTTCTTGTAGACAGTTACTTAATCAATAGAAAATTTCTTCTCGGAAATAACCGAGTGAAAAGGAGAGAATAAATTATGGTCACATTATATACATCACCTAGTTGTACTTCATGTAGAAAAGCGCGTGCTTGGTTAGAGGAACATCACATTGCATATACTGAGAGAAATATATTCTCTGAACCTTTAAACATTCCAGAAATCAAAGCCATTTTAAGAATGACTGAAGATGGAACTGAAGAAATTATTTCAACTCGTTCAAAAGTATTTCAAGAACTTGATGTTGATTTAGATGATATGCCTTTACAACAACTTTTCGATCTTGTACAGAAAAATCCAGGCTTATTACGTCGTCCAATTATGCTAGACGAAAAAAGATTGCAAGTTGGATATAATGAAGATGAAATTCGTCGTTTCTTGCCTAGAGAAGTTCGTGCTTTGGAATTACAACAAGCACAATTATTGGTTAGTTACTAAACTTAAAATTTTTAAACCTATGGCCTAGTTGGCGATAGGTTTTTTACTTGTTAAAATAAAAATGACAAAAAAATGCTAAACTTTTTATTTAATTGTTGCATTTAGCTTTACATTTATTGTATTTGCTTTAAAATGGTTGTTATAGAAGATTCTAGGATTACTAGAATTATTGAAATGAGGTGTAAGATCATGGAAATGGAGCATATTAATGAAAACACGATTCGTGTCTTAATTGAAAATGCTGATTTGGAAGAAAGAGGAATTACTTTTCTGGATTTATTGGGCAACCATAAGCAAATTGAAAATTTCTTTTACAGCATTTTAGAAGAAGTTGATGTGGATGAACAATTCCATGAATCTGATGCAATTACGTTTCAGGTTTTACCAAATGGAAATGGGTTAGAATTATTTATTAGTAAAGGTGGCGCTTTAAGTGATCAACTGGATCTTTCAGCCTTACCTGAAAATTCAACTCCAGAAGATTTTACTGAATTTGTCAGAAAACAAGTTTTAACTGAAGAAGCGGAAGCGGATGAAATAGAAGCTTATTTAAGAAATCCAGATGCTTTAACAACCGAAATTGTTCTAAGAATGAATGAATTTGAAGATATGATTGCCTTATCAAAAATGATGTATTTAGATAACGCAGTTTCTAATTTATATTTTTATAACGGTAGCTACTTCCTACATTTGCTATTCTTTGTGGAAGAGATGACAGAAACGAGCGTCGATGATGAAATTGCAGTTGCACTTGAATTTTCAGAAGAAACATCAGTCACAGTGGATGTTTTAGGCGAATATGGAAAATTGATTATGGAACAAACAGCATTAGAATTAACGAGATACTATTTTAAATAGTAAAAAACCTTAAGCGTAATAGCTTGAGGTTTTTTTTTCGCGTATTTATCTGATTTTTACGAATAGTATATTAAAAGATAAAAAAGTGAGGGATAACGATGTTAATTGCTTTAGATAGTCAAAATCATTATGTACAAGCTGATTTAATCAAAGAAAAAAATATAAAAGGTTCTTTGTTCTGTCCAGGATGTCGACAACCAGTTTATTTAAAAAGAGGTAAAATTAAGATTCCACATTTTTCACATTATCAGGCATCTGATTGTTTTCTATTTTCAGAAGGAGAAACCTTAGAGCATTTGGCTGGAAAGCAAATGTTATCTCAATGGTTTACTCAGCAAGAAATTCCATGCATGTTGGAAGCATATTTGCCAAAATTAAAACAAAGACCCGATTTACTAATTTGGTTGGATCAAAAAATACCAGTGGCGATTGAATTTCAATGCAGCTTCATTAGTGAAGCAAACATGATCAAGCGCACTCAAAGTTATCAAAAAGCAGGTTATAAGGTTATTTGGATTTTAGGGAAACGTTTCAAATTAAAACGGAAATTAACGGCTCAACAACGGTTATTTTTATATTATCATAAGAATTTTAACTATCATCTTTTCTTCTTAGACACCAATCATCAAAAGCTACACATTTTTTACCATTTAATTCAATTTGAAAGGAATGAGCTATTAAAAAGTCGTAACTATCAAGTATCGTTAACGAATAAAAAAATAACGTTAAAAACAATAATCAATCATTTTGAAACACTAACCTATCAACCATACGTTGAATCGGAGGTAGCGCAAACTAAAGAATTACTCAAAAATCACCAATTTTTAATGAGAGCTCTACGCAATTCTCAATCTAAATTAATAGATTTTCAACGTGTTTTATATCAAGCGCACCATCACTTGTTGTTTCTTCCAATTGAGTTACACTTACCTATCGAGCAATCAGTCATTATTCAAATGCAAAATTGTCAATGGAAGTATCAAGTGGTGAGATGGCTAAGTAAAAAAGGAGAGAACCAGGTGTTTACAAGTAGAGAGTATGTGCAAAATATGATGATTCAGCTATTATTTTATCCTACGCCCTTAATAACAAAAAAAATTCAACAAAAGGAATTGATTCGTTATCTTTATTTTTTAGAAACACAACAAATTATTCATCAAATAGCACACCATCAATGGATAGTTTTAAAGAAGCTTGTGTTTTTTAATTCTGAAGAAGAAAAATTAATGGAATTAACTAAAAATACTGATTAAAGTTAAAAATAGGTCAAGAATCCAGCAAATTGTCTTTAAGTTATGGTAAAATTACAGTTAGATAAATTCTTGAGGAGGACACATCATGACAGAGACAAAAAAACTACCACTTCGCAATGAAGTTCCTGAAAATTTAACGTGGGATTTAGACGTTATCTTTAAATCAGATGAAGAGTTCAATCAAAATTATTTACTTTTGGAAGAAAAGTTAAAAAAAGTTGATCAAGTAAAAGGTAAAATTGGAATGAATTCTGATTTGTTTTTACAAGGAATTAACTTTTTGCTAGATGTATCTAATGATTTAGAGACGTTATATGTTTATGCGCATTTAAAAAATGATCAAGATACAAATAATGATACGTATCAAGGGATTTATGAACGTGCATCAGCACTTGCAACGAAAGTTAGCGAAAGTTTATCTTGGTTTGAGCCTGAAGTATTGGAAATTCCTCCTGAAAAATTAGAAAGCTTTTTTAAAGAAAATACAGAATTAAAACCGTACCAACATTTTATCAATCAGATGACTAGCGCTAGATCCCATGTCTTATCTTCAAATGAAGAGGCTTTACTGGCAGGAGCAGGGGAAATTTTTACGGCTTCCAGTCGGACGTTTAATGTATTGAATAATGCAGATATCAAGTTTCCAATTATAAAAGATGAGAACGGAGAAAATGTCCAACTATCTCATGGCGTTTATGGTCAATTAATGGAAAGTACAAATCGTGAAGTTCGTCAGTCTGCTTTTCAAAATTTGTCTAAAACCTATGCAGGCTTGAAAAATACATTTGCAAGTACGTTATCTTCTCATGTGAAATACCACAATTACAATGCTAAGGTGCATCATTATGATTCAGCAAGAGCTAAAGCATTAGCTGCAAACGACATCCCAGAAGCTGTTTACGATACTTTATTAGCAGTGGTTGATGAAAATTTACCTTTGCTGCACCGTTATGTAGCATTGCGTAAAGATGTATTAGATGTTGATACTCTGCATATGTATGATATGTACACACCTATCACAGGTGAAGCAACAATTAAATTTTCATATGATGAAGCAAAAAAGATGACCTTGGAAGCTTTAGCTCCTTTAGGAGAGGACTATTTGAAAATTGTCGAAGAAGCCTTTACTAACCGCTGGATTGATGTTGTTGAGAATGAAGGGAAACGTAGTGGTGCCTATTCATCAGGAGCCTATGAAACAAACCCTTATATTTTAATGAATTGGCACGACACATTAGATCAATTATTTACATTAGTTCATGAAATGGGGCATAGTGTTCATAGCTATTATACAAGGAAGAATCAACCTTATGTTTATGGAGATTATTCTATTTTCTTAGCAGAAATTGCGTCCACAACAAACGAAAATATTTTAACTGAGTATTTATTGGAAACTCAGACTGATCCCAAAATTCGTGCTTATGTATTAAATCATTATCTAGATGGATTCAAAGGAACTATTTTCCGTCAGACACAATTTGCTGAATTTGAACATTTTATTCACGAACAAGCAGCTAAGGGGATTCCATTGACAAGTGAATTTATGTCAGATTATTATGCCAAATTAAATGCACGTTATTACGGAGAAGCAGTTGAAAAAGATCCAGAGATTGCAGTAGAATGGGCGAGAATTCCACATTTTTATTACAATTATTATGTCTATCAATATGCAACCGGATTTTCAGCAGCCTCTGCTTTATCAGCGAAAATTTTAAATAAAGAAGAGCATGCTCTTGAAAAATATCTTAATTATTTAAAATCAGGAAGTAGTGATTTCCCAATCGAAGTGATGAAAAAAGCGGGTGTGGACATGACGAATAAAACATATATTGAAGAAGCAATGGCTGTGTTTGAAAGTCGATTGAATGAATTTGAATCTTTAATAAAAAATAAAAAATAAAAAAAGACGATTATCAAGTAACCTTGATAATCGTCTTTTTAAGAACCTAATACACGTAAATGATTTTCTGTAATCGTAGTAACCAAAGTATCTTGAGACATTATTTTTTTATGATTATCGCGAATTGAGCTGGATGAATCACACAGTTTGTTTACTAAATCTAACGAAATACATTCATTATCAAGAAGTAATCCGTAATCATCTGTTTGATTATCAAATAGAACTAAAGATGGTGTACATTGAATAGTCATCTCTCTTGCGATTTGTTGGTCTTTTTCATAGTCTCGTTTAGCGAAGTCTGATTGCTTGTCCTCTAAAAACATTTCAACATCTAATTGACTTTGTTGTGCAATTGTTTTTAGTAAGGTTTCGTTAAACACGCATTTATCTTCAACAATCGCTTTTTGCAAATTCATTAAAAAAGTGCGTCCTTTTTTCTTCCCTTGCATCAATGCAGCTTTGTATGCTAGACACGCACCATACGTATTATTACAAATTTCATTTCTCAAGTCTAAGTTTTTTTCAGGTAGCTGATGAAATCTCATGTAATTCGAAACTGTTTGAAGATTGTGAAACGGAATAAACCTAAAATGGACCTTTTTATCAGTTTTTGATTCTATAAAAGTTAATAACTCTTTTTCGGCTTGATAACATTTAGAACCTAACGGATTAATAAATAAATAGATTTCAATTATTTGTTTAAAGTCAGGAGTATTTGCTTTTGAGTTTTGGGGTTGTGTTCGCATAATTTTTCACCTTACCATTTTTATATTTTTGTATGGGTCACTTACGGGACGGTTTCTTTCAACAAATATACTTTACCAAAAAAAAATAAAAAAAAGTAATAAAAAACCTTGACTTTTGAATTGGAAAGAGTTTAGTTGTAACAAAATCGCCACAATTCAAATTTTATTGCGAAATATCAGGCATTATAGTTGGTGATTGGCTTCAATCATCCGAGCAATTTTATGTTTTGACGGACGAGTAGGAATAGCTTGATCGATTAAAAATTGTTGGAAGATTTTTTTACCTTCTTCATGATGAGCAGTTTCAAATTCTAATTCGTAATCTTCTTGATTGCAATAAACACTGTGATCTAAAACAAACAAGCCTTCTTTTGTTTTATGTTCGTAACGAGTAGTTGCTAAATTTCCTAGCAAGCGTAATTCATCCGGATTAATTCCTAGAGAAATTAATTTAGTATAAACAAAGCCAGAAGATTTAATCTTGCCTTGTTGAATCATTTTTTTACCTTCTTCTAATGTAAACGAATCTGTTGTTTCTAGTAGATCGTTTTCAAAGGGGGTTTTTAAGGTTAGTTCAGCATATTCAGGTAATAATCTAATTCTTAACCCAGCATGTTTCAATTTTAATTGCCAATCTGGAGTATCAAAGTAGCTATTAGATTGATAAAAAAAATCCTCCTCTTTTGCATGAAATAATTGAAGTAATTTTTTGTATTCGGATAATGTGATCATATTTTTAAATTCAATTTCGACTTGTTCACTCATTTAATCGGCCTCCTAAAAGTTTGTTCATCCTATTTTATCATATTTTTTGAATGAGATTGTGCTTTCAATACCCAAATTCTATCTTACATATGTTAAAATGGGTTGTATGCTTAAATTAAGTTAGAATGCTGAAGAATTTTAATTGAAAGATAAAGAAGGTATGATTTATGATAGAAAATTGGGATGAGTTTTTTGCGCCATATCAACAAGCTGTTGACGAATTAAAAGTAAAATTAAAAGGAATTCGAAAACAATTCAGGCAGGAAAGTTTACACACACCAATCGAATTTGTAACGGGTCGAGTGAAACCTAAAGATAGCATTTTAGCAAAAGCGAGATTACGAAACATTTCAATCGATCGTTTAGAAACGGATATGCAAGACATCGCTGGGCTAAGAATTATGTGCCAGTTTGTGGATGATATTCATGAAGTTGTGCGATTACTTCGCAATCGCCATGATATTCATATTATTGAAGAACGAGATTATATTACGAATAATAAGGAAAGTGGATATCGATCTTATCATGTTGTGTTAGAGTATCCCGTACAATTGATTGCTGGTGAAAAGAAAATTTTAGTTGAAATTCAAATTAGAACTTTATCAATGAATTTCTGGGCAACAATTGAACATTCCTTAAACTATAAATATCAAGGTGAATTTCCAGAAGACATCAATGTACGATTACAAAGAGCCGCAGAAGCTGCTTTTCAATTAGATGAAGAAATGTCCCAAATACGAGTAGAAATTCAAGAAGCACAGCGTTTATTCTCACACAATAAAGGGTATCAAGAAGAAAATGACAAAAAATAAACGACGGAGGTGGCAACTGTGCGAATTGCAATTATTCACAATCATAATAAAAAATCAGTTGCTGTTGCTCAGGAGTTAAGAGCGCTCTGTTTGAAGAATCGTTTAACATTAGAAGAAAAAAATCCTGATTTAGTCATTACGGTTGGTGGAGATGGCACATTGTTGTCAGCTTTTCATCGCTATGCTCACTTATTAGATCAAGTTCGATTTGTTGGAGTTCACACAGGACATTTAGGTTTTTATACGGACTGGCGAGATTTTGAATTAGAAGAGCTTGTTGAAAGTTTAGTGAAAGATCAAGGAGAAAGCGTAAGTTATCCGTTATTAGACGTTAAAGTTTCTTATCAAGATCAGGTGGAAGAGGCGCATTTTTTTGCTTTAAATGAATCAACTTTGAAACGTATCGATGGTACAATGGTGTGCGATGTTTATATTAAAGATGAGTGGTTTGAGCGTTTTAGAGGAGACGGAATGTGTGTTTCAACGCCAACAGGATCAACGGCCTATAATAAATCTGTTGGTGGAGCAGTTATTCATCCCCGCTTAGAAGCTATTCAATTAACGGAAATTGCTTCAATTAACAACCGAGTTTTCCGTACACTCAGTTCACCGATGATTGTCGCACCAAATGAATGGATTCAATTAAGACCTGCTTCAGAAGATGGTTTTATTTTAACCATTGATCAATTAACCTCATCAGAAAAAAATATTATTGCTATTAACTACCGAATTGCGAAAGAACGAATTCATTTTGCTCGTTATCGTCATACTCATTTCTGGAGTAGAGTAGAAGATGCATTTATTGGAGCGAAACATAGTCATGAAATTTAGTTGGATTTACCCGTTAAAAGAGTCTTATCAAGTGAAAACATTTTTACGTACGAAAGGTGTTTCAAGAGGTTTATTAGCCAAAGTGAAATTTCAAGGTGGAAAAATTACTGTCAATCACCAAGAAGTAAATGCTATTTTTTATTTAAAAGAAAATGATTTAGTAGAAATGACAGTGCCAGACGAAGAGGGCTACGAAACGACCTTTCCAGCAGAGCATCCTATTGACATTGTTTATGAAGATGAACACTATTTGATTGTTAATAAACCATACGGCGTCGTATCGATTCCTTCTCAAGTTCATCCTGAAGGAAGTATGGCAAATCGCGTTAAAGGGTATTATTGCCGACAAAATTATAAAGACCAAGTGGTTCATATTGTCACGCGTTTAGATCGTGATACGACGGGGTTGATGTTATTTGCAAAACATGGTTATGCCCACGCATTAATGGATAATGCTTTAAGAGAGCGAACGCTTTTAAAACACTATTCAGCTTTAGTAACAGGAAATGTAGCAAACGATCATGGGAAGATAGAGGCTCCTATTGGAAGACCTACAGATTCTATTATCAAAAGAATAGTGACACCGAATGGAAGAACGGCTTTAACAGAATATTGGGTAAAGGAGCGTTATCAAGAAGCAACTTTGGTAGATATTCAATTGCATACTGGCAGAACTCATCAAATTAGGGTTCATTTTGCCCATATAGGTCATCCTTTAGTAGGCGATGATCTATATGGTGGTGTCCATGATCAATGGCTAAGCCGTCAAGCACTCCATTGCCATGAGTTGCAATTTATTCATCCCTTTACAATGGAAAAAACGCTTGTAACAGCTCCTTATCCAATAGATATGCAGCAATGGACAGAAAATATGTCTATTACCAAAATGAATCATTAGAGAGGAGAAGTTTTTTTGAATGAAGCTCAGTTAGAAATAGAAGAACGTTTGGAAAGAATGAAAGAGTTATTAAATGCTGAAAATATGCCCGATTTCAGAGATGAGTTTTTAGCACTTCATTCCTATGAACAGGGTCAGGTCTATCTAGGTTTAACAAAAGAAGAACGTCAAAAAACGTATCACTATCTATCTCCTAATGAGTTAGGTGATATGTTTGAAGTAATTGAAGAAGATGAGGAATCAGTTGAAGAATATCTAAGAGAAATGAATCCTAATTATGCTGCGGATATGCTAGGCGCAATGTATGCTGATAATGCTGTTGATATTTTAAAACAATTAAATAAACATCAAGTTAAAGTCTATTTAGATTTAATGCCGGAAGAAAATGCGAGTGAAATTAAAGAATTGCTTCACTACGAAGATGAGACGGCTGGCTCTATTATGACGACGGAATTTGTTTCAATCGTTGCGAATCAAACCGTTCGTTCAGCAATGGCCATTTTAAAAAGTAAAGCACCAGAAGCAGAGACAATTTACTATATTTATGTCGTTGACAGTGAAGAGGTTTTAGTTGGGGTTATTTCATTAAGAGATTTAATTATTAATGAAGACGATCAATTGATTGCTGACTTAATGAGTGAACATCCAGTGGCAGTTAAAGTAACGGATGATCAAAATGATGTTGCAAAAACGATTCGAGATTATGATTTCTTAGCAGTACCCGTTGTTGACGAAGTTGATCACCTGTTAGGGATTATTACCGTTGATGATATTATCGATGTTATTGATGACGAAGCGACCAGTGATTATTCTGGTTTGGCTGGGGTCGATGTTGAGGAGACAACTGAAAATCCATTTATTGCGGCATCTAAACGATTGCCATGGTTAATTACGCTATTATTTTTAGGAATGAGCACAGCGTCACTCATTAGTCGCTATGAAGTGATGGTAAGTGATGCAAGCATTTTAGCAGTATTTATTTCGTTGATTACTGGGACAGCTGGAAATGCAGGGACGCAATCCTTAGCCGTTGCAGTTCGTAAGCTAGCAACACAAGATGACAGCAATACAAATTTTGGGAAAATGATTTTCAGTGAGATTATGACAGGACTCGTAACTGGACTCGTAACTGGAATCACAATCTTTGTGGTTGTTGGGATTTGGAAGCACAACTTTATTTTAGGTTTTGTCATCGGTATGGCGATGCTTTGTGCAATTACAGTGGCGAATTTAGCAGGAAGCTTGATTCCAATTTTAATGGATCGATTAGGTTTTGATCCTGCAGTAGCTAGCGGCCCCTTTATAACAACATTAAGTGATTTAACAAGTGTGTTGATTTATTTTAATATTGCGGCATTATTTATGTCTTATTTTGTAGGTCAATAATCAAAAGCAAAACAACTTTCTTCTAGGTGAAGTGAGTTGTTTTTTATAGAATTTAGTTGAATGAGGGATAAATGTGGCAACCAAACGAAAAAAAAATAAAAAATTAACAAAAAAACAACGATTTCAGTTAAAAGCATCTTTTGTTTTATTAGCAATGATTCTTTGTATCATGATTGGAGTTGTTATTGGACGAAATACAGATTCTAATGCGTCTTTAGTCGATAAAGTTGTTCAGTTACCTAATGAGCTAAAAGAAATGATTCTAAAAGAAACTGAGTATCAGCCAGTAGAAGTTCCTAAAAAAGAATCTACAAGTAGTAATGAAAATGCTATTTTTAGGTTTTTAGATATTGGACAAGGAGATGCTACGTTAATTCAAGCTTCAGATGGTACGACAATCTTAATGGATACAGGGCGATACGACGATAAAGAAAAACGAATCATAGATTATTTAAATCAATATGTTGGAACAGGTGGTAAAATTGATTTATTGATTTTTACTCATAATGATTCAGATCATATCGGAAATGGCGATTTGGTATTGAAATATTTTGATGTAAAAGAAGTTTGGATGAATGGCCACGACGCAACGACAAAGGTATACGAAAAATTACTGGATGCAATCGCTGAAAAGGATACGGCTTATTTTGAACCAAAAGCAGGATTAACAAAAGCTATCGGTCCATTTGAATTAGAAGTGTTTAATCCAACAGATGAAGCTAAAAGCAATCAAAATGATGATTCAATCATCACTAGAGTAACGATAGGAGAATTTAGTGGAATGTTTCCAGGAGATGCTGCTAAGCGCGTTGAAAAGCAATTGTTGGCGAATGGGAAATCACTAAGTTCAACCCTGCTTCATATTGGCCATCATGGGTCAAAAGAAAGCAGTAGTACCGATTGGTTAGCTGCTGTTAATCCAAAAGTTGCAATCTACTCAGCGGGACTTAACAATACCTATCATCATCCTAATATAGAAGCAATGGAGCGAATCAATGCATTAGGTATTCCGGTATACGGAACGGATATCAATGGAACGATTACGGTTTCAGTTGCCAAAGATGGAAGTTATACAGTAGAGCCAACAAAAAAATAAGGCAATGACTTGGAGGTTAATGAAATGAAAGTAGTCCTAGAAGAAATTGAAAACTCAATTGCTCGCTTAATTCCAGACAATGGACAAAGTCCAATGTATGTATTGGAAAATGAACTTCCTAAAGAAGTGCAAGTAGGGGACGTTTTAGAGTTAACCTACCAGCGAATTGATGGGAAACTTATTAAAAGTATTCAACGTTTAGAGAATGAAAAAGAAGGACGTTTAAAGAAAATGAAAGAAAAAAGAGAAGCTTTATTAAATCGAACAAAAAAATAAAAAAAGATTTCAGCAATGTTGTAGTGACCCCAAAAAGTTAGACTTTTTATAGAGTGGATTTTTCCACTCTATTTTTTATGCAGTTTTTTGATTGAACTGTCGAAACTCTACTGGACTTTTCCAGTTAAGTTTTTCTTTGATTCGATGATTATTATAATAATAAATATAGTTTTCAATTGCTCGTCTTAACTCATTTTGACTCCGATAGATTTTGCCATAATACAATTCTTGCTTTAGAATACTGAAGAAATTCTCCATAGGAGAATTATCTAAACAGGTTCCTTTCCGAGACATACTTTGAAAGATACGGTTGTCCTTTAATGTTTGTACATAGGTGTTCATTTGATAAGCCCAGCCTTGATCAGAGTGGAAGGTGCGGCGATAGGGACAATCATTTGTTTGAGAAATTGCTTCTGCTAACCCTGCCGTAACTGTTTCACCGTTTGGTTGAGTAGAAAGGCTGTAGCTTAGAATTTCACTGTTATACATATCCATAAACGGATCTAAATATAGTTTTTTCTGTCGAAGAATGCCCGCGTCATCTGCTTCATAGTATTTAAATTCAGTTGTATCCGTCGTGATTTTTTGATGAGAGACCGAAGTGTTGAATCTTCGATGAATCAAGTTTTTAGCTACTTTCCCAACGGTTCCCTTATATGAATTATATTTCCTAGATTTCTTGGTGAATGCTTTGACTTGTAACTGTAGCTTTTGAATTAATCGCTGTACTTTCTTTTTATTTACTTGGTATCCACGTCGTTTTAATTCTTGTGTCATTCTTCTATAGCCATAATGTTGATGTTCTTTACGAATCGCTTGAATTTCTTCTTCAATCATTTGTGTTGAAGTTGTTCTGTCGAGGCTTTTTTGCCAGTACATGTAAGTGGATTTTGGAAACCTTAGGGTTTCCAGAATATCTTTTAATCGAAAGTATCCTCGGAGGCTGTGAATGATTCGCGCGATTCGTTCATTTTTTGTTCGTCCTCTAAACGCAGCCTCCTCAATTCTTTTAAATAGGCGTTCTCAATTTTTAACATTCTATTTTCTTTTTCTAGTTTATCTAATTGAGATTGTTCACTTGGTAATGGCTGGATTTCATTTCGTTTTTTCTTAGACATTGTAGGTGGACGTCCTTTCTGTTTAGAGAGTCCATCTATACCAAGCTTACGATAGGTTTTAAGCCAATTCGCAATCAATGGTGGATTGTTCATTTTGAGAAGATTGGCTACTTCTTGATAGGACAACTCTGTAGTTAAATACAACTCTATCGCATCTAACTTAAATTGAACAGAGTAATTCCTACATTTCCGACTACGAAGTAGTCCTTCTTCACCCAATTCATTATACGCATGGATCCACTTTCTTATTTGAGTGTTACAATTAAATCCATATTTTTTTGCTAAGCAATTTATTCCTCTTTTTTCTTCAAGATGCTCTTGAACAATTTTTAATTTGAATTCTAAACTATATTTTGCCATACAAAAAGACCTCCAAAAGTTAGATTTTTGGGTCTAACTTTTGGGGGTCGGCTCAATGTTGCTGAAATCTTTTTTTTATATAAGTTCTTTTTTCATCATATGATGAGGAATTCCAGCGTCTAAAAAACCTTCTCCGTATGTGTGATAGCCTAATTTTTCATAAAAACCAATAGCTTGATCTTGCGCGCCTAAAATTAAAGTGTTCTTTTGATTTTCTTTGGCAAAACGTTCAATTTCTTTCATTAATTGTTGTCCTAATTGCTGTCCACGGTAGGTGTTGGAAACCGCAACTCGCTGAACTTTAAATTCTGTGGCTGTAACAGGGTATAAGCGTGCAGTAGCAACAGCTTTTTCATTGAGGTATCCTGTTACATGAAATGTTTGATCTTCTAAATCATCTATTTCAATTGATAAGTCTACTTGCTGTTCTTCAACAAAAACTTTTTTGCGAATTGTCAAAGCATCTTGATACGTAGTTGATTGTAAATCGGTTGTCCATATAAAGTTCAAATTTATCACTCCTATGTTATAATATAAAAACGAACACATCAATTTAAAGTTGATGGTTTTCATACTAGAGTAGCATAAAATAAGTGCTCTGCCAATTATTTTATAAATAGATGATTTATCAGACTTTAGGCGGTTTATTTATGAATAAATTAATGTATACTGTAATAAGTGTATGAAATTTTAGATAGGGGTTTGGAAAATGGAAAAAACAACAATCAAATGGGTGGAAACGTTAACAACTATCCCTTCACCTACTGGAAATACTTATGAAATTATCAACTATATTAAGAAGTATCTTGAAACACTTGGATATGAAACAAAAGTCAATCATAAAGGGAGTTTAATTGTCACTGTTAAGGGCACTAATCATGAACAACATCGTTTTGTGACGGCTCACGTTGACACATTAGGTGCAATGGTAAGAGGGATTAAGCCTGACGGTCGCTTAAAACTAGATTTAGTTGGTGGGTTTAAATACAATGCAATCGAAGGGGAATACTGCCAAATTCAAACAACGCATGGAAAAACATATAGTGGAACAATTTTAATGCACCAAACGAGCGTTCATGTGTATAAAGATGCAGGCACTGCGGAACGCAATCAAGAAAATATGGAAGTACGAATAGATGAAAAAGTTCGCTCTAAAGAAGAAACAGAAGAACTAGGGATTCAAGTAGGAGATTTTGTTAGTTTTGATCCACGAACAGAAATTACAAAAGCAGGTTTTATTAAATCACGTCATTTAGACGATAAGGTTAGTGTGGCTATTTTACTTCAATTGTTAACAAAATTAAAAAAAGAACAACTTAGTCTGCCACATACAACCCACTTCTTTATTTCAAATAACGAAGAAATTGGGTATGGTGGAAATTCAAATATTAACGATAAGGTAGTAGAGTATCTAGCTGTTGATATGGGAGCGATGGGAGACGATCAGCAAACCGATGAATACTCAGTCTCAATTTGTGTTAAAGATGGTAGCGGACCGTATCATTATGAATTGAGAAAGCAATTAACTGAGTTATGTGAAGCGAATCAAATTCCTTATCAATTGGATATTTATCCTTATTATGGCAGTGATGCATCTGCTGCAATGCGGGCTGGAGCCGATGTGAAACATGCTTTGATTGGTGCAGGCATTGATTCAAGTCATGCTTATGAACGAACACATGAAGAATCAATTGTTGCAACTGAACAGTTAGTTGAAGCGTATTTATTTACTAAAATAATTTAAAAGGGGTAGTAAAAATTATATGGAGTTATTTAAAAAATCAAGTTTAATGTTTTGGAGTATCTGGTTACTTATTATTGCCGTGTTAATTTTTATTTGTACAAAGATTGACTTTCTCTTTGCACCTGTTGGAACATTCATTTCAACATTATTTGCTCCAATCGTGATTGCTGGATTTTTATATTATATGTTGAATCCATTGATCCATTTATTAGAAAAAATGAAAATAAAGCGAGGGTATGGAATTGCCATTATTTTCTTGTTATTAATTGGCGGACTAGTCTTTTTAGCAATGGCAGTAATTCCTAACTTAGTGAGTCAAATCGGACAACTGGTTAACAATGTTCCAAAGTATTTAAAAGATTTAGAATCCAGTTCTAATGATTTAATCAATCAAGGCTGGTTAAAAGATTTAAAACTTGAAGAAAAATTACAAAGTTCTGACTTTTCAATTGAAAAAATTGCAAAAAATGTTTTTAGTGGTGTCACAACTAGCGTAGGCTCTATCGTTGGGGCGGTAACAAACATGACAATTGTCGTATTGACAGTCCCAATTGTATTATTCTATATGTTTAAGGATGGCGATAAATTTGGACCGTCTGTCACAAAATTTGTTCCCTCTGATTATCGAGATAAAGTAAGTGAGTTATTGTCACAAATGAGCAATACAATTGCTTCTTATATTAGTGGACAAGCGCTAGTTTGTTTATTTGTTGGAACCTTTACCTTCATAGGTTATTTGATAATTGATTTACCTTATGGCTTCTTATTAGGCTTTATTGCAGGAATTACGAATATTATTCCCTTTATTGGTCCATATATCGGAATTGCGCCGGCATTAATTATTGGTTTTATTGATTCACCGTTTAAAGCAATTCTAGTATGCGTAGTTGTATTGATTGTCCAACAAATTGATAGCAATCTAATTTCACCTAATGTTATTGGGAAAACATTAGCGATCCATCCTTTAACGATTATTATTATTTTACTAGTTGCTGGAAACATCGCTGGAATTATTGGTATGATTTTAGGAGTACCATTTTATGCAGTAACAAAAACTGTTATTTTATATGTATACGATATATTAAAACTTCGAAAAGAACATCGAGTTACTGAAACTAAAATAGAAAAATAAAAAAAAGAGAACTATTTAAACGAATAGTTCTCTTTTTTTTTATTGAATAGATTGTGCATAGAATCACTATTGTAAGCGCTGTTGCTAATTATCTAACAAACTGTTATTTTAACTAGAAGTAAAAAATTATCGAAACGATAGGTTAAATAATAGATTTCTGAAACTCTTTGTGATATAGTTACTTTGTAATAATGATTATTATTATCAATTAGATAAAGCTAATTGATATCAAATACAAGGAGGAATTCACCTTATGAAAGTAGTAGTAGTAGGCTGTACACATGCAGGAACAGCAGCAGTTAAGACGATTTTAAATGAACATCCAGATGCATCAGTATCAGTATATGAGCGTAATGACAATGTCTCATTTCTATCTTGTGGGATTGCGTTGTATGTTGGTGGAGTTGTGAAAGATCCTGCAGGTTTATTTTATTCAAGTCCTGAAGAACTTGCTTCGATGGGCGCGGAAATTAACATGGAACACAATGTGAAAAATATCGATAATGAGAATAAGGTTGTTTTAATTGAGAATTTAAAAACAGGAGAAACATTTGAAGAAAACTATGATAAATTGGTAATGACAACCGGATCATGGCCAATTATTCCTCCAATTGATGGAATCAATAGTGAAAATATTCTTTTGTGTAAAAACTATAACCAAGCAAATGAAATTATTAAAGAATCAAAAAATGCTAAAAAGATTGTCATTGTTGGTGGTGGCTATATTGGAATTGAATTAGTTGAGGCATTTGCAGAATCTGGCAAGCAAGTAACGCTAGTTGATGGATTAGATCGTATTTTAAACAAATATTTAGATGCTGAATTCACTTCTGTTTTAGAGCATGATTTACAAGAAAGAGGCGTTACGCTAGCTTTAAACCAAACAGTCGAGAAATTTGTTGCCAATGAATCAGGTGCTGTGACAGCTGTGAAAACACCAGTTGGAGAATATGAGGCTGATTTAGTTATTTTATGTGTTGGATTTAAACCAAATACTGATTTGTTGAAGGATAAAGTAGAGATGTTGCCAAATGGTGCCATCGTAGTGGATGAATATATGAGAACAAGCGATGAAGCGATTTTTGCTGCTGGCGATAGTTGCGCGGTTCATTATAACCCAACTGGAGGCTCTGCGTATATTCCGTTAGCTACAAATGCAGTTAGAATGGGAGCTTTAGTTGGAAAAAATATTGTTTCTCCAACAGTTAAATATCGTGGCACGCAAGCAACTTCTGGTTTATATTTATTTGGTTTTAATATAGGTTCAACCGGATTGACTGAAAATAGCGCTCCTCATTTTGGCGTAGAGGTTCGTTCAGTAGTTGTAGAAGATAATTATCGTCCAGAGTTTATGCCGACAACAGAGAAAGTAACGATGAAATTAGTTTATGAAGTAGGAACGAATCGGATTGTTGGAGGTCAAATCATGTCAAAATATGATGTGACACAATCTGCCAATACGTTATCTTTATGTGTTCAAAATAAAATGACGATTGAGGATTTGGCTTATGTAGATTTCTTCTTCCAACCTCACTTTGATCGTCCTTGGAACTATTTAAATATTTTAGCGCAAGCAGCTGTTGAGCAAGAGCGTAAACTAGCAAAATAAAATGGACTATATATAGGAAGCTAAAGATTCAGTTCTCTGAATCTTTAGCTTTTTTTATGATATTTTTTTAATTTCAATTTTGACACAAATTATGATAAAGTAAAAACAGCTTTTAAAAAAAGGAGTGGAAATATGAAAAGAAGAAATCAAGTTTTTGCTTCTATTATAGCCATTATATTTATTGGAATAGGCACTTTTTTTGTTACTGATGATCAAACAAAAGGTCCAAGTGAAGATACAAAACGAACAGCAGTTGAACTAGAAAGAGTCGTTGACGGAGACACGATTATTATGAGAGAAGAAGGCGAACGTAAACGAATGCGTTTGCTGCTGGTGGATACTCCAGAAAGCAACACTCAAAAAACTGGTAAAGCACAGCCTTTTGGTAAAGAAGCCAAAGAATTTTTAACGGAGTATTTGAAAGGTAAAGAACTATCGATCGTTTATGATCCTAACCATGATGCAGTTGATCAATATAATCGGGTCTTAGCTTATTTGTATGCAGATGATGAATTAGTCGAAGAAGTTCTTGTAAGAGAAGGATTAGCACGAGTTGGCTATTTTAATGGTAAAGAACTATATTATGACATTATCAACCAGGCAGAAAAAGAGGCAAAAGCGGATCGAAAGAATATTTGGTCGATTAAAGATTATGTTGGAAAAAAAGGATTCAATGAAATTAAAAAAGAAAGTTACACTAGTTATTAATATCAGGTCAAAGATTGTCAAACTTCGTTAGATGTGCTATGATTGAATTCACTAAAAATATCGAAAATAGAAAGAGGAGTGGATGTTTGAATGACCCCTGACCCTGGTAGTCAGTCGATTGTAGGACAGTTGATTTTAATTTTAGCTTTAACGTTTTTAAATGCTTTTTTTGCTTCAGCAGAAATAGCGTTAGTTTCTCTTAATAAGAATAAAATGGAAAACCAAGCAAATGAGGGTGATCGCAAAGCGCAAAAGTTAGTAAAGCTGCTTGAAAACCCAAATAGTTTTTTAGCAACAATCCAAGTAGGAATTACATTGGCAGGATTCTTTTCCAGTGCATCAGCAGCAACGAGTATTGCCACTAGATTGGAGCCTGTTTTTAATTACGAACCTTGGGCTAAAGAGGTTTCTATTATTATTGTTACGGTTGTTTTATCTTATGTTACATTGGTTTTTGGAGAATTGTATCCAAAAAGAATTGCGATGCAAAAAGCAGAAGAAGTTTCCAAAATGAGTGTTGGCATTATTTCACTGATTGAAAAACTAATGAAGCCTTTTGTTGCCTTTCTTTCCTTTTCGACAAACATCTTGGTGAAACTGACACCGATGGAAATCGATCTTAACGAAGATAAATTAACAAGAGAAGAAATGCGTTTTATAATTGAAAGCGGTCAAAAAGACGGTGTGTTAGAAGCTTCTGAATTTCACATGTTAAAAGGTGTCTTTTCGTTAGATACTAAAATGGCAAGAGAAATTATGGTTCCAAGAACTGACACATTTATGATTGATATCAATGACAGTGACGATATGAATATTGACTTATTATTAGATTGTAAATATTCAAGAGTTCCTGTTTATGAAGAAGACAAAGATAAGATTATTGGCGTAATTCATTTAAAAAATATCTTGAAAGAAGCTCGAAGAGTTGGATTTGAAAAACTAGTCATTAAAGATACAATTAATGAAGCTTTATTTGTTCCTGAAACGATTTTTACAGATGATTTATTATTTGAATTAAAGAAAACTCAAAATCAAATGGCCATTCTTTTAGATGAATATGGCGGAGTTGTTGGGATTGTAACTCTTGAAGATTTAGTAGAAGAAATCGTTGGTGAAATTGAAGATGAGTATGATGAAATTTCAGATTTATACGCAAAAATCGATGATGGTAGTTATCTTGTACAAGGCCGAATGCCAATCGAGAAATTCAATGATTTGTTTGAAGTTGAAATTGAAGGAAAAGATGTAGATACGATTGCAGGCTATATGCTGACAGAACTGGGGACGATTCCAGAACAAGGCGAACATTTAACATTAGTAACGGAATCAATTGAATTGACAACTCAAGAAGTAGAAAATTCACGATTAGTTAGTATTCTTGTCAAACCGTTATCTATTTAACCAAAAACCCCGTAAACATTTTTTGTTTATGGGGTTTTTTATTTAAGTATTTAGCAAAAAGCATCCCTTATATTGCTGATGAAAAAATTCATATAGCCAGATAAAATAGCTTCGAAGCTCAATGTGAAAAAACTATGAATAGCAATCGAAAAATCAAAAAGTTTCTGATAGCTGATCGTTAATAGATTAATTTCTTTAGCCTGTTGTAAATAGCGAAGCAAGTATTCTTCATATGAAAAAATCATTTTCCGCATATCTTCAAGAGAAGTGGACAGCGCAGCGCGATCTTCTCCAAATTGATAGTGTAGTTTTTGTAACGAAGCAGCATTAAAATTAGTTTCAATCGCTTGTTGAAACATATAATGTACTTGATCTTTGATATTTTTTCCAAATTCAGTATATCTTGAGCGTAGTTGATATTCTTTTGTCAGAATATACTCTTTCTGATACCAACCTTCAATGATTTCATTTTTATGAGGTTCAATAAAATTTGCAATAACTTGGTATGTTGACTCTATCATCAAATCTCCTCCCACTATAATAAATAGTTTAACTAAATGATAATCATAAGTCTATTCTTTCTAATGAAAAAGTGAAAAATAGACATAAATGTTGGTTGAAAATAAGAAACTTCAAAAATTGGTATTCAAAAAGGGTGAGAAAATGTTATAATAGTTGAGTTAATGCGATTTTTTTAAATTTTTAAATAAAAATCAACGGAATGAAATATCTGCTTCATAAAATAACTAATAAAATGAGGAACAGTCTAATGTAGCTGATTACTATAAATAAGAACAATAACGAGTTGTAAATTAACAATAAAGAATAGAATAAAAAAACAATTAAATGAGGGATTATCTATGGATCAAAAGTTAAAAGAAGAAGTACAATCACGGAAGACATTTGCGATTATTTCCCATCCAGATGCGGGTAAAACAACTATTACAGAACAATTACTATTGTTTGGTGGTGCGATTCGCCAAGCAGGAACAGTTAAAGGAAAAAAATCAGGTAAGTTTGCAAAATCCGATTGGATGGAGATTGAAAAACAACGTGGAATCTCAGTAACAAGTTCCGTGATGCAATTTGATTACGATGGAAAACGTATCAATATTTTAGACACACCAGGACATGAGGATTTTTCTGAGGATACGTATCGTACGTTAATGGCAGTAGATAGTGCTGTGATGGTTATCGATAGTGCTAAAGGGATTGAACCACAAACAAAAAAACTATTTAAAGTTTGTCGTATGCGTGGGATTCCTATTTTTACTTTTATCAATAAGTTGGATCGTGATGGACAAGAGCCATTGGATTTATTAGCAGAACTTGAAGAAGTATTGGAGATTGATTCATACCCAATGAATTGGCCAATCGGTATGGGAAAAGGTTTACTTGGTTTATATGACAATTACCACAAAAAAATCGAGATTCACCGTCCTGAAGAAAATGGTGGAGAGCGATTTATCGATTTAAATGAAGATGGCGAAATTGAAGGCGATCATCCAATTAAAATGTCTACCTTATACGATCAAGCGTTAGAAGATGTGGCTCTTTTAAATGAAGCTGGCAATAGCTTTTCTGAAGAACGAGTAGCCAACGGTGAGTTAACTCCAGTCTTTTTCGGTTCAGCGTTGACAAACTTTGGTGTCGAAACCTTCTTGAATACCTATTTAGACTTTGCTCCAAGTCCAACTGCTCATCGCGATGAAGATGGCGAGGCAATTAGTCCTTACAGCGATGAATTTTCTGGTTTTATTTTCAAAATTCAAGCGAATATGAATCCAGCTCACCGTGACCGTATTGCCTTTGTTCGAATTTGCTCAGGTGAATTTGATCGTGGTATGGATGTAACGCTAGCGCGGACAAATAAAAAAATTAAATTAGGTAATTCAACTCAGTTTATGGCTGAAAGTCGAGAAACGGTTCAAAAGGCCGTAGCAGGAGATATTATTGGGTTATACGATACAGGTAATTTCCAAATTGGCGATACTTTATATGCTGGGAAAATGAATGTTCAGTATGAAAAATTGCCACAATTTACACCAGAAATGTTTATGAAAGTAAACGCTAAAAATGTGATGAAACAAAAATCATTCCATAAAGGCGTAAATCAA
Organism: Carnobacterium sp. GW821-FHT04C06; assembly: GCF_059420345.1. Lineage (NCBI taxonomy): Bacteria > Bacillati > Bacillota > Bacilli > Lactobacillales > Carnobacteriaceae > Carnobacterium > Carnobacterium sp. GW821-FHT04C06. Next base: position 210,843 of record NZ_JBWKTN010000005.1, on the reverse strand, counting down.
TTAGTTCAAGAAGGTGCGATTCAGTTGTACCGTACGTTCCACACGGAAGATTATATTCTTGGAGCGGTCGGTCAGTTGCAATTTGAAGTGTTCCAATATCGTATGTTACATGAGTACAATGCGGAAGTTGTAATGACACCAATGGGTTCAAAAATTGCTCGCTGGATTAAGCCAGAAGATTTGGATGAGAATATGTCATCAAGTCGTAACTTGCTTGTTAAGGATCGTCACGACCAACCATTATTCCTATTTGAAAATCAATTTGCAATGCGTTGGTTTGCGGATAAATATCCGGATATTGAATTAACTTCTTTACTGTAAAATAAACGGTAATAGAAATTATTTTCATCAGAGTTCCATTTTGTCAAACTTTGATAAAATGGGACTCTTTTTGATTAATTTTTCAAAATTAGTCAAAAGTCTATTGGGACATAGCTAACTAAATAAGCTTAAAAAGCCACTCATTTTTATGAATGGCTACAAATTTTTTTTGAAAGTTGAGAATGATTTAGTTTATTTAGGAACTTTATTATCTTTTTCCCATTCTATTATATAATGAGCTAATGAAACGGTAATCACTTTTTTTAGTGAAACATCAACCTTTTCAATGTGGTGTGGAATTGAATTCATAGAGAGCATATCTTCAGAAAGCTGAAGTAGGAGAGTCTGGGTATCACCAAAATTTTTTTCAGAATAAATAATGCCAACTTGGCCAAATTCATTTGTTAGTACTGTAAGAGATTTTTGGGTGTTAAGTGTCCATCCGTACGCTAAGTTAAATGTATTCATCATCACTTCTCCTTTTTAGGTAATTATACTATATAGTGCATGCTATTATCTAATGGATTACTTAAAATAAGGATACTCAATCTGATTATTAAAAAAACTTTTTATTCTATGTCCTAAAAAAACGGTTATCTTCTAATTTTATTAGAAGATAACCGTTTTTAAGCTGTTGCAAGTGAAACCTCCACTAAATTAGGAGATTGTAAAATATCAACTTGCTCGGGTGTCGAATTAAGTATTTCTGAAATTGCATAGCTAATTTCATTATTTTTTATTTGGCGTTCTTTATTGGTTAACACAACGTCTTTATGTGTGTCTGCTCCAGAAAAAATAACCGTGGTTGGTCCTAATGAATATACTTTGATAAAAGTTGCATCGGTATTTCCTAATTGTTCAGCTACTAATGAAGAGTGGTTATTTGTCACATCAATTAATTTCATCTCTCGTCACCTCATTTTATAAAATCGCTTACTTTCAATTATTATATAACTTTTTAACAATGATTTCAAAGATAATCGCTTGGTAGTTTTACTAGGATTCTCATATTTTAATTAAAATATGATATGATAGGAATTAAGTGATTTATTTTCTTAAGTGTGAGTTACAAATTTGTACGCTAAGGATTGCAAGGAGGGTGGTAAGAAGTTGCAACGTAAAAAAATAGTTCCTTATTTATTTAGCCGTTTTTCATCTATTCAAATTATTGTGTCATTTTATTTTATGGCTGTTTTGGTTGCGGCTATTTTATTAAGCTTGCCAATTTTTCAAAAGCCAGGTGTTCACCTTTCATTAATTGATATTTTATTTACTGCAGTAAGTACGATTAGTGTAACCGGATTGAGTACTATTGATTTAGGTGAAACGTATAACCGCGGTGGTATTGCTTTGTTAGGTGTTTTATTTCAGCTTGGAAGTTTAGGGATTATGATGGTTTCTACGTCTTTTTTTATTTTATCTAAAAAAAGAATTTCATTGAAACAGCGTCAGTTGATTATGACAGATATGAACCAACCCAATTTAAGTGGAATTGTGCGGTTGATTCGCAATGCGTTGGTTATTATCATCGGTTTTCAGCTAGTTGGAGGAATTATTCTTAGCCTACATTTTCTGGGGTACTACGACTCAATCAAAGATGCTCTTTTTTATGGTTTTTATACGGCTGTCTCGGCTGTTACTAATTCAGGAGCTGATATTACTGGGAATTCTTTAATGGATTTTTCAACTGATTACTTTGTGCAATTCATTGTGATGTTTTTAATTGTTGTTGGTGGAATTGGATTTCCTGTTTTGATTGAGATTAAGGCTTTTTTTAAATACCGCAAAAAACCTCATGATTTGCCTTTTCGTTTTTCGTTGTTTACTAAATTATCAGTTTATTCATTTCTCGTTTTATTTATTTTAGGAACCGTTTTGATTTGGTTGTTGGAATCGAGTGCGTTCTTTAAAGGAATGAATTTTACAGAAAGTGCATTTTACTCGATGTTTTATTCTGTGAGTACAAGGAACGCTGGATTAGTAACGACACCAATTAGCAACTTTAGCGATGGGACGTTGTTATTGTTTTCTGTTTTGATGTTTATCGGTGCGAGTCCAAGTTCTGTTGGCGGAGGAGTAAGGACAACTACATTAGCAATTGTGGTGCTTTATTTGTTTTCGTTTATTAGAAGTCGTGAAAATATTAATATTTTTGGTCGTAGAATTCATAACGATGATGTGAAAAAGTCAATCGTTGTTTTAAATTTATCGATTGCGCTTTGTTTTTTTAGTGTATTGGTTTTAAGTGTTACGGAAAAGCATAGTTTGATTTCAATTATTGTTGAGGTATCTTCTGCTTTTGGAACAACGGGTTTATCTATGGGAATCACATCTAGTTTAAGTATATTTGGTCAATTAGTAATTATTTTGTTAATGTTTATTGGTCGAGTAGGGATGTTATACATGCTGATGTTGCTTGTTCCAAAAGAGAAAGAAGATTTAAATTATTTGTATCCGACAGAGAAGATCATTATTGGATAAAATAGAAAAGACACGCTCATCATTAAATGGCGTGTCTTTTTTCTAGTCTTCTATTCTAATGATTTTTTCTGTGGATGTTGCAGGAAGTTTTTCCTTTTGAGCAACAACAATTTCAGATTGATCGTTTAAATGAGCAGAAAGCTCTTTGATTGTCGGATGATCTAAATAAAAATCGGCAATCTTATCTTCAATTTGTTCTTGGATAACACGACGTAGGGGTCTTGCACCCATTTTTGGGTCGTAGCCAAGAGTGGTTAACTTATCTTTTACAGCTTCATCAGCATCAATTGAAATTCCTTGATCGTTAAGCATAGTATTAACGTCTTGTAACATTAAATCTACAATTTGAATAAGATGCGTTTTATCTAACTGATTGAATTCAACAATCGCATCAAAACGATTGATAAATTCTGGTTTAAAGAAATCGGTTAAATGATTTAAGACAGAATGTTGGTTTCCACTTGATGTGGCTCCAAATCCTACACTTGCTTCAACTACACCTGTACCTGCATTACTTGTCATGATAATAATCGTGTCTTTAAAACTTATGGTGCGTCCTTGAGCATCCGTTAGACGTCCATCATCCAGAATTTGTAGAAACATGTGCAAGACATCTGGATGTGCTTTTTCGATCTCATCTAACAAAATAATGCTATAGGGGTTTCTACGCACTTTTTCAGTTAATTGACCCGCTTCATCATAACCAACATAACCAGGAGGAGAACCAATCAGTTTTGCGACACTGTGTTTTTCCATATATTCACTCATATCAAAGCGAATCAGTGAATCTTTAGTACCAAATAACTCAGATGACAGTTGTTTGGCTAATTCTGTTTTCCCAACACCTGTTGGTCCAACAAATAGGAAAGAGCCAATTGGCCGGTCTTTTTTATTTAAACCGATTCTGCTGCGGCGAATCGCTTTTGAAACTTTATCAATTGCTTCGTCTTGTCCAATAACGTGAGATTTTAAGTCAATCGCTAAGTTGCGCAATTGAGTTTGTTCTTTTTCTTTGATATCGCCAACTGGAATATTTGTTTTCATTTCAATGATTTGCTCCATGTCTTTTTCAGTAACAATGGGTTTATCTGATTCTGGTTGTTGTTGATCTCGCATGGCAGAGAATTTAGCTGCTTGATCTCGGTAGAAAGCTGCTTTTTCATAATCTTCGGCTTGCAAAGCGACTTGTTTTTGACGAGCAGCATCAGCAATTTTATCTTCAATAATTTGAGGATCAACCGTTTGAATCGTCAAATTCTTTTTAGAACCTGACTCATCTAATAAATCAATGGCTTTATCGGGTAAGAAGCGATCCTGAATATAACGGTGAGAAAGTGTAACGGCATTTTTTATTGCGTCATCTGTGTAATGAACTTGATGATAGTCTTCGTATTTTTTTTGAATCCCTTTTAAAATTGTGATGGCTTCATCAACTGTTGGTTCATTCACACGGACTGGTTGCATTCTTCTTTCTAGGGCTGCATCTTTTTCAATCGTACGATACTCTTTTAAGGTAGTAGCTCCTACCATTTGTAGTTCACCACGTGCTAAAGCAGGTTTTAACATATTGCCGGCATCCATACTACCTTCAGCGCTACCAGCACCTACTATTTCGTGAACTTCATCAATAAATAGAATGATGTGTGGATTTTTCTTTAATTCATCCATCAATTGTTGCATTCTTTCTTCAAATTGTCCTCGAATTCCTGTTCCTTGAACAAGACTAGCTACATCTAAGCGAATGACTTCTTTATTGGTTAATTTTTGAGGGACTTCGCCGTTAACGATTTTTTGCGCCAATCCTTCAACTACAGCAGTCTTACCTACACCTGGTTCACCAATCAAGACAGGGTTATTTTTAGTCCGACGATTTAAAATTTCAATGACGCGTTCAATTTCGATGTCACGTCCAATTACAGGGTCAATTTCGCCTTTACGAGCTAAATCAGTTAAGTTTGTCCCGTATTCTCCTAGTAATCCATTTTGTTTGCCTTGAGGAGGTATGTTACTTCCTCCACGACCGCCGCTTTGAGTAGGAGGAGTGGCAGATTGATTTGAAAGTGCTTGGTTTTGGAAGGCTTTGAAAAATTCATCTAGCCCACCCATTCCAAATGGATCTGGTGTTTGTCGGTTCATTTTAAGTTCACCACGTTCCTTTGCATCTTTTAATAGTTGATAGCAATTTTGACATAAGTCAATTTGTCCACGTTGTCCATTCATATTTGTATATAGGTGAATTGTTGATTCAGTTTGGTTACAATTTTGACATAACATAAGTGTCACAACCTTTCAGTTCATAGTTGATTTTTAGCTTTAGAAGGGCAAATTAAATAGTTGACCAATGTTGACCTTCTAGATGATAGTATACACTGACCTTTACTGACTTTCAAGTAATTTGTCTTTTACTTTTGAGCAAAAATCTACTAAAATATAGAAGAGCGAGTTTTTAAAGGAGTGAGTGCTTGAAAGAATTAATCAGAACGCTTTTGTTTTTCGGATTTGTAATTTGTGGAATCAGTGGTCCGTTTGTTTTCATTCAAGCTGATGTTCGTACATTGTTAGTCTTTTTTATTGTTTTTTTAAGTCTGGGTTTTGGATACGTTGTGCTTTATTTAATTAGTGAATACCCAGTTTGGGTAGGATTAATGATTGTTTGTGTCATTATTGGCGTGACTTTTAGTATTGAGTGGATTAGTATGGTTACAGATAATACGAGCTTTTTAAGTCAGCAAGCAATTGAAATGAATGATTATTTTCATCAATTAATCCCATTGGGAATAGGCTTTATCTGGGTCATGATGATTGCAATGTCTCATGTTTTATGGAAACAACTTACAAAATCAATTCATCACCGGTTTCGTCGAGGGATTTGTTATGTAGTTGGAGCGACAATGGCGTCTCTAAGTTTGGAATTACTCTTAGCTCCGATGATTTTAAATATTAAAAGATATGAATGGTTGCAAGGAGGAGACTTTATTTACGGTGTTGTTTCTTACACCGTTTACATTACCTGGGCAATTGTTATTTTGTTATTGCATACGTTTATTTTAATATTTGTGGTATTATCGGATAATTGGCATAGGCGTCTTGAGTGGAAATCAAGGCATCAGTTATTATTACTCGATTTAGTTTTTTCCTTATATGCATTAGGGTTAGGACTATTTGCTAAGATGTATCTGGCTTCCTTTATCTTTATAGTATTTAATGGGCTTTTTACACTTGTCTATTATTTGTCGAAAAAGAAACAGAAAAAGGATTAATAAAAAAGCAGAAAGTAGGTGTTCATTTGACAAATGAAGAGATGAATCAGCAGTTAGAACAGTTGGTAAACAAAGAAATTTCAGAGCTACTAATTAAGAAAGAAGACTTCATTACCTTCCGAAATTGTTGGCTTAAACATCCTGAAAAAGATCGGATTATTGGGGAAGCTAAACTTTTGGGAGAAGTGGTCTACCGTTATGTTTCTTAAAAAAAGAATAAAGTAACTAAAGAAACGAAGAAAATGGTTGTAGATTATCAAAAAAAATGGTAATCTTTAAAGATGAAAGGGTTATTTTCTGTGTTGTTTATTCAAACAGGGCTAACTCTAAATAAAATAATTTTTTTTAAAGGAGACTTCTTATAATGGAAAAACGCGAATTTCATGTGGTAGCAGATACAGGGATCCATGCACGCCCAGCTACACTTTTGGTGCAATCAGCAAGTAAATTTAACTCAGATATCAACTTAGAATACAAAGGTAAATCAGTTAATCTTAAATCAATCATGGGCGTTATGTCTCTTGGTGTTGGTCAAGGTGCTGACGTTGTAATCACTGCTGAGGGCGCTGATGAAGCAGACGCAATCAATGCAATTGCAGACACAATGAAGAAAGAAGGCTTAGCTGAATAATGGTTGAAATGTTAAAAGGGATTGCTGCAAGTGATGGCGTTGCTATTGCTAAAGCATATATGCTAATTGAACCCGATTTATCATTCAACAAAATTACAGTTGAGGATTCTGACTCAGAAGTTGAACGTCTTGCAAAAGCATTAGATAAAGCAAAAGAAGAACTTGAAATGATTCGTCAAAAAGCTGTTGAAAGCTTAGGAGAAGAAGAAGCTCAAGTTTTTGATGCTCACTTAATGGTTCTGTCTGATCCAGAATTAATCGGGAGTATTGAAAGCAATATCAAAGATAATAAAGTGAATGCTGAAAGCGGATTAAAAGAAGTTACGGATATGTTTATCGGTATGTTTGAAGGTATGGAAGATAATCCTTACATGCAAGAACGTGCAGCAGATATCAAAGATGTAACAAAACGTGTTCTAAGTCATTTATTAGGTGTTAAATTACCAAGTCCATCAATGATTAACGAAGAAGTTATCGTTGTAGCACATGATTTAACTCCAAGTGATACAGCACAGCTTGATCGTAAATTTGTAAAAGCTTTTGTAACTGATATCGGCGGACGTACGTCTCACTCTGCAATTATGGCTCGTTCTCTTGAGATTCCAGCAATCGTTGGAACAAAAGAAATTACAGCTAAAGTTAAAGATGGCGATATGATCGTGATTGACGGACTTGAAGGGGATGTACTTGTACACCCAGCAGATAGCGATGTTAAAACGTATGAAGCAAAAGCAAAAGCATTCGCAGATCAAAAAGCTGAATGGAACAAATTAAAAAATGAAGCAACCGTTACTTTAGATGGCAAACACATTGAATTAGCTGCTAATATTGGAACACCAAAAGATTTAGTTGGTGTTAAAGATAACGGTGGAGAAGCTGTTGGATTATACAGAACTGAATTCCTTTATATGGATTCACCTGATTTCCCATCAGAAGAAGATCAATTCATTGCTTATAAAGCCGTTCTTGAAGGTATGGAAGGCAAAGCTGTCGTAGTTCGTACAATGGATATTGGTGGGGATAAAGAACTTCCTTACTTAACATTGCCACACGAAATGAATCCTTTCTTAGGATATCGTGCGATTCGTATTTGTTTAGCACAACCTGATATGTTCCGTACACAGTTACGTGCATTATTACGTGCTTCTGTATTTGGTAAATTACGCATTATGTTCCCAATGATTGCAACACTTGGCGAGTTCCGTCAAGCAAAAGCAATGTTGATGGAAGAAAAAGCAAAATTAGTTTCTGAAGGTGTTTCAGTTGCAGATGACATTCAAGTAGGTATCATGATTGAAATCCCAGCTGCTGCAGTTATTGCTGATAAATTTGCTAAAGAAGTTGACTTTTTCAGTATTGGAACAAATGACTTGATTCAATACACAATGGCAGCAGACCGTATGAACGAACGCGTTTCGTACTTGTACCAACCTTATAACCCATCAATTTTACGCTTAATTAAAAACGTAATTGATGCTTCTCACAAAGAAGGAAAATGGACGGGTATGTGTGGCGAAATGGCTGGAGATCAAACAGCTGTACCATTATTAATGGGTCTTGGTTTAGATGAATTTTCTATGAGTGCTTCAAGTATCTTGAAAACTCGTAGCTTGATGAAACGTCTAGATACAACTAAAATGGCTGAATTAGCTGATAAAGCAATCAATGATTGTGATACTGCTGAAGAAGTTGTTGCATTGGTTGAGTCATATACTAAATAAATTTAACGAAGCTTTTTAATGAAGGATTTTCCTTCGTTAGAAAGCTTTTTTTAATTTGAAAAAACGTTAAAATCTTTCAATATCTTTCAATTAAGTGTATAATTTTACTTATCATGTGATTTTGACGTACGAAAAAAATAAGGTAGCCATTATTTATAAAAAATCAACACTTAGGCGAGTTAAATAACTCGCAATAAATTATACAATTAAATTCAATGTTAAAGAGTTAATGTTTCAATTCATAAATAACTCTAAAGGAGGGAATTGTGATGAATATTGGAATCTTTACGGATACTTATTTTCCACAAGTTAGTGGAGTCGCAACATCAATTAGAACGTTAAAAGAAGAACTAGAAAAATTAGGCCATCAGGTCACTATCTTCACCACAACAGATCCTAGTGCGCCAGATAATGAAAAAAATATTATTCGTCTATCAAGTATTCCATTCTTTTCATTTAAAGATCGACGGATTGCAATCAGAGGTGCTTATTTAGCTCTAAGAAAAGCGAAAGCATTAGAATTAGATATTATTCATACCCACACGGAATTTAGTTTGGGATTGACGGGTAAGTATATCGCTCACAGCTTAGATATACCTCATGTGCATACGTACCACACGATGTATGAGGATTATTTACATTATATTGCAAATGGAAAAGTGGTAAGGCCAACGCATGTGAAAGTGGTGTCTCGTTATTTTTGCAATCGAACAGTAGGAGTAATTGCACCAAGTAAGCGGGTGTTAGACCAATTACGTCACTACGGTGTCTTGCGTAACATCGAAATTATTCCAACAGGAGTAAGTTTAGAAAAATTTGATCCCACACATCCAGTTAATATACGTCAAGAACTGGGATTAGAAGAAGATGAAACGATTATTCTATCCTTGAGCCGCCTTTCAAAAGAAAAAAATACGGAAGCAATTATCAAGGCAATGCCAGCAGTTCTTTTAGAAAAACCAAATGTAAAATTAGTAATTGTTGGAGACGGACCTTACCGCCAAACATTGGAAGAACTTTCGGCTAAATTAACTATTGATAAATCTGTCCTATTTTTAGGAGAAAAACAAAGTGATGAAGTCGGAGCGTATTATCAAATGGCGAATTTATTTGTAAGTGCGTCAGAATCAGAATCGCAAGGTCTAACGTATATCGAAGCTATCGCATCAGGAACTGAGATTGTGGTAAAAGACAATGAATATACGAGAAGTTTGGTTCGTTCTGGCCAATTTGGTGTTGTTTTTCAAAAAGATGAAGATTTGGCAGACGCCATTATTAATACTTTAAATACGACATTTACAACCGAACAAGCTGAACGAGATGAATTGTTGTATGATATTTCAGCTACAGCATTTGGCAAGCGAGTGGCAGATTTTTATAGTGAATCTGATGAGTTGTATCAATGTGAAAAAAAGAATCAAATTAAACTAGCTAAATAATATTGGAAAATGATGGTGAGATAAATGATAAAAATAACAATGTTTTCTTCTGCGGATAAAGTGAAAGGGCAAGGAGTTGGAAGTGCCTATCTAGAGTTAATGCAATTATTAAAAACAAGAGCAAGTGATCGTTTAGATATTAAAATTAACCGTTTTAAACCTACAACAATTAGCCATTATCATACAATTGATCCACACTATTTTATTACTACTTTTTTTAGAAAGAGATTCGGTAGAAGAATTGGTTACGTTCATTTTGTACCAGATACTTTAAAAGGAAGCCTTCATTTACCTAAATTTATCGAGAAAATATTGTATTGGTATGTCATTGCTTTTTATCGTCGGATGGATCATTTAGTAGTGGTAAATCCATGTTTTATTCCAGAGTTAGAAAAATTAGGCATTTCTAAAGAAAAAATTACTTATATCCCTAATTTTGTTGCAAAAAAGGATTTTTATCCGTATACAAAAGAGCAAATTAGAACGTTAAAAAAAACCCATCAAATTGAAGAAGAAAAATTTATTGTTTTTGGTGCAGGACAAGTTCAAGAACGAAAAGGTGTGTTTGACTTTGCCAAGTTGGCGGAAGAGTTACCAGATGTTCAGTTTATTTGGGCAGGTGGCTTTTCATTTGGGAAAATGACGGATGGGTATGAAAAATACAAAAAATTAATGGAGCAACCTCCTAGCAATCTAAAGTTTGTCGGAATTATTGACCGTACAGAAATGTTAGATTACTATAATTTAGCGGATATTTTTTTATTGCCTTCGTATAATGAATTGTTTCCAATGTGTATTTTAGAAGCATTTTCTTCTGAAACGCCAGTCTTATTAAGAGATTTACCGTTATATCGTCCGGTGATTGATGGTTATTACAAGCCAGCTGCGGACCGTGCTGAAATGAATAAAATTTTACGTGAGTTGCAACAAAATAAAAAAGAATATGAGTCATTAAAAGATGCTGCAATTCAAGGGAATCTTGCTTATTCAGAAGAGCGATTAACGAAAATTTGGTGTGATTTTTACCAACAACAAGAAGGAGACTCTTTATGGAAAGAAGAAATAAATGGGCATTAGCCATCATTCTGCTTATTGGAGCAAGTGTTTTTTTCTGGGAATTCAGATCTTTAACGTTACATGAGATAATGGTAGAGTTTCGTCAAATTCAATGGAGTTGGATTATTGTTGCAATTGCTTGTATGCTGTTTCAATGGGCAGTAGAAGCCAAGATTGTTCAAGGATTGTTGGAAAGGGAGAATTTTAGTTATTCTTTTAAAAAATCTTATCGAATTCCACTGATTCAACATTTATTCAATTCGATTACACCATTTGCTAGCGGCGGACAACCGGCTCAGTTGGTAGCGTTAAAGCAAACGGGAGTAGACATTGGAATTGGAAGCTCGGTCTTATTAATGAAGTTTGTCGTTTATCAAGGAATGATTGTGGTTTACTTTGGATTATGTGTGTTGTTGCGGTATCATGTTTTAGTAACAGAAATTTCTAGATTAGCATTCTTTGTTATTTTAGGACTAGTCACACATATTCTTGTGATTGCTGTTTTACTTTTGATTACCTTTAAAGTCAATCTAACCAAAAAAATTGTTCATTGGTTAATGATAATTGTTTCCATCTTTATGAATAAGGAAAAAGCGCGTTTACTTGAAGAAGACATCGTATTAAAAGTAGATTCTTTTTATCATGAAAGTCTTTATATAAGAGGGCAAACACTGTTGTTGTTGAAAACGGCACTGTTAACAGCGGTTCAATTAGCGGGTTATTTTATTGTTCCATATTTCATCTTATTAAGTTTAGGAATTAAAGATATGGATATTATTACCATTATTTGTATGCATGCGTTTATTGTCATGATTGTATCGCTATTTCCGATTCCTGGTGGTTCTGGAGGAGCTGAATACAGTTTTACGCTTCTTTTTGGTAGCTTTATTTTATCACCGGAAAAATTAGCGATTGCGTTATTATTATGGAGACTGATTACTTATTATTTGGGTATTTTATTAGGGGCAGTGGCTTTAGGAGTTACGGGTGATTCTAAGAACGTAAAAGATAATGCGTAATGGAAGGAAGGATAAAAATGAAAAAAATTGGATTTATTGGTACAGGAGTAATGGGAGCTTCCATCGTTAAACATCTATTGAAAGCAGGCTATCCAGTTGCTGTCTATAATCGAACAAAGAGCAAGACTGATGAGTTAATTGCAAAAGGTGCAACTTGGCATGAGACTCCTGCATCTGTTACAAAGGAAAGTGATGTTGTATTTACAATTGTCGGGTATCCAAAAGATGTGGAAGAAGTTTATCTTGGCAAAAATGGTATTCTACAAGAAGCCACACCAGATAAAATTTTAGTAGATATGACTACTAGTACGCCAACATTAGCGAAAAAATTATTTAATAAAGGTCAAAAATTAAATATTCAAGTGTTAGATGCCCCTGTTTCTGGTGGCGATTTAGGTGCCAAAAATGGAACTTTAACGATTATGGTAGGTGGAAATGAAGAAGCTTATCGACAAGTTGAACCTATTTTTGAGGTTTTTTCAGGAAAAGTAAAATTACAAGGGCTTGCAGGAAGTGGTCAGCATACGAAGATGGCTAACCAGATTATGATTGCAGGAACAATGACTGGAATGACTGAACTTTTAATTTATGCAAATGCGGCTGGTTTAAACTTGGAAAGTGTCTTAGACACTGTTGGTGGGGGAAGCGCTCAAAATTGGTCATTGACAAATTATGCGCCACGAATTTTAAAAGAAGATTTTACAGCGGGTTTTTTTGTGAAGCATTTTGTTAAAGATTTGAAAATTGCGTTAGATGAAGCTAAAAAGATGGAGATTCAATTGCCAGGTACGTCACTGGCTGAAAAGCTATATGAAAAATTAGAAGAGCAAGGTGACGGAGATGATGGTACTCAAGCCTTGATTAAACTATGGTGGCCTGAAGGAAAAGCAATTCCTAAAAATGATTAAACTAAAAGCAGCCGATGTTAAATCGGCTGCTTTTTTATGCTTCTCTTTGAGTAAAAATATAATCTTCTAAACGTTCCATGGCGATTTCTAATTTTTCCATACTCGCTGCGTAGCTAAGACGAACGTACCCTTCACCAGCGCTACCAAAAGCAGAACCTGGGATAATGGCTAGTTTATTTTTTTCTGCCAAATCCACACAAAAATCCATGCTATTTTGAATGAATCCCGTTGGAATTTTAGCAAAAATGTAGAAAGCTCCATTAGGTCGTGCAATTTCAAAACCCATAGCCTTCATTTTTTCGTAAAGAAAATCACGACGCTTTAAATATTCGACCTTCATTGGCAACGCATCATCAATTCCAGCTGTCAAAGCTGCAGTTGCTGCTTTTTGTGCCATCGTAGTAGCGCTTGTAACTAAATATTGATGGACTTTCATCAATTGTTCTACTAGTTCTATCGGTGCAAAAATAAAGCCAATACGCCAGCCAGTCATGGCATGTGATTTTGATAACCCATTGATTAAAATAGTCTGATCACGAGCATATTCAGCGATAGAAACATGCTTTTCTCCATAAGTTAATTCACTATAAATTTCATCACTAATAACAAAAATATTATGAGCTCGAACAGCAGAAGCGATTGCAGCTACTTCTTTGCGATTATATGTGACACCTGTTGGATTACTTGGATAGTTTAAGATAATAGCCTTAACGGCTGTACCATGTTCTTTCATTGCGGTTTCAATCATTTCAGGAGTTAATACAAAATCATTAGAAGTTGTATCAATGTAAACAGGTGTGGCACGAGCTAAAGTAATCAAAGGTTCATAACCTGGATAAATAGGAGTGGGTACTAAGATTTTATCACCAGGGTTTAAAATAGCTAATAAGCTAGCTGAGAGAGCTTCAGTAGCTCCTACAGTTACTAAAACTTCTGAACTTGGCGTATAATGAACTTTGTATTTTGTTTTCATAAAATTGGCTGCAGCAATCCTTAGACTTAAATCACCAGCCATACCTGTATAGTGTGAGTCGTTATCTTCGATAGCTTGGATGCCAGCCTGTTTAACGTGTTCAGGAGTATTAAAATCAGGTTCTCCTAATGTTAATTTTAACATATCGTCGATTTGAGAGACACGTTCATCGAATTTTCGAATATCAGAAACCTCAATTTGGTACGTTTGCTGATTGAAGTTTTTAGTTAATGGATTCATCAATAGTTATCGCTCCTTTTTTATTAATTAAGTCATTTTACCATAAAAAAGTAAAAAAATAGAAATTATTTTAACAATTAGTGAGTTATTAAACTTATTTACTGAATGATTTTGTTTGAGAAATGAAAAAAAATCAAGAAATTAAAAAAATAACTTGTTTCAATAGTTATCAAAGATTATAATAAGTAATTGATTGTTACTAAGCTTTTGCTTTTTTTAATTTCTTTATTTTTAGGAAAACTATATTTTTAATGAGAAAAGAGTTAGATTAATGCGTTTTAGTAAAAAATCTGTTAGAATAAAACTGAGCTAAGATTGAAAGGGGCACGAAACAATGAAATCTTCACAGTTAGTGGCGATTATTCGTCGATTAGAAGCAATGCAAGAAAGTACAGATAGTGAAGTTCAAGTTCGTCGATTTGAAAAAGAAGGTCACGAGCGCTGTCTAGTAAGTTATGATTCAAAAGCTGGCACATATGAAATGGAAGACGTTGGCGATCATTCTGTTTATCAGTTTGATGATATTGACTTAATTGCAATTGAAATTTATGAATTACTCCAAGACTAAACAATGAGAAGGCTAACGCTTACGTTAGTCTTTTTTTTTTACATTAAAATTATAATAGTGTCAAATAAATGTTTTTTTGAATAAAGGGTAGAGTTCATATTGAAAATTTTGTATACTAGTAAAATAAGATAAAATTAAAAAACGATGATAAAACAATGTGGCTGATTTATAAAAACAAAGGAGGAGGTTAAAAAATGAACAAGCAAATTCAAGTTGGGATTTTAGGATTTGGGACTGTTGGAAGTGGTGTTATTCGAATTTTAAAAGACCATAATGCTAAAATTCGTCAAGTAACTGGCGAGGAGATTTCTGTAAAAAAAGTTTTAGTTCGAGATATTGAAAAAAATCGTGGAAAAATTTCTGAGGGGATCCAGTTAACGACGAATGAAGATGAAGTTTTAGCTGATCCTGAAATTGATGTTATCTTAGAAGTGATGGGAAGCATTGACAGTGCAAAAATGTATATTACTAAGGCTTTAAAGGCAGGTAAACATGTTGTAACAGCCAATAAAGACCTGATTGCTTTACATGGAAATGAATTAGTTGCTTTAGCAAAAGAAAATCAGTGTGATTTGTACTATGAAGCCAGTGTAGCTGGAGGAATTCCGATTCTTAGAACGATTGTGGATAGTTTAGCGTCAGATAATATTCAGCAAGTGATGGGGATTGTGAACGGTACGACTAATTTTATGTTAACAAAAATGACAAATGAGCATCAATCTTATGAAGAGGCTTTAAAAGAAGCTCAGGAATTAGGTTTTGCTGAAAGCGACCCCACTAATGATGTGGATGGCATAGATGCAGCTAGAAAAATGGTCATCTTAACAAGACTTGCATTTGGAATGAATGTGGAACTAGACCAGATTGAAACGAAAGGAATCCGCAACTTAAAGTCGATAGATATTGAAACTGCTAAAAAATTGGGATACCGCATTAAATTAATTGGTACTGCAGAAGAAAATAATGGAGGGGTATCTGTTAGCGTTGGCCCAATATTAGTGCCAGAAGCTCATCCCTTAGCAAGTGTTCAAAATGAAAATAACGCTGTTTTTGTAGTGGGGGCTGCCGTTGGGGAAACCATGTTTTATGGACCAGGTGCAGGTGAATTACCAACTGCAACGAGTGTGGTTAGCGATTTAATTATAGTTGCAAAAAACATTCGATTAGGTACTACTGGAAATGTTTTTAATTCTTACCAACACGAAACGAAATTAATGACAGACGAAGAAATTTTATCTAAATATTATTTGTCGATTGAAATGAACGATCGCACAGGTTTATTTTTAGAGTTAACGAAAATCTTTGCAGCGTCTGATGTAGGATTTGATAAAATTATCCAAGAGCCCATTGAAGGTGGGATGGCAAAAGTAGTAATCATCACACATTTAATGAATCGTAAACAAGAAAAAGAAATTTTAGCTAAATTAAAAAAAGCCGACGATATGAATTTATTGATTCATCTCAAAGTGATGGAGGGGTAACTAAATGTATAAAGGACTATTAGATCGTTATCAAGAAAACTTACCTGTTACTGAAAAAACACCTATGATTTCTTTAGCAGAAGGCAATACTCCCTTAATTCCGTTACACAATTTGTCAAAAGAATTAGGGATTACTTTATATGGAAAATATGAAGGTCTAAATCCAACGGGTTCATTTAAAGACCGGGGCATGGTAATGGCAGTAGCTAAAGCGAAAGAAGAAGGCGCAAAAGCAATTATCTGTGCATCAACTGGAAATACAAGTGCAGCAGCAGCAGCTTACGCAACAAGAGCAGGCTTGAAAGCTTACATTGTGATTCCAGATGGGAAAATTGCACTAGGAAAATTGGCTCAAGCGGTAATGTATGGAGCGGATATTATTTCAATTCAAGGCAACTTTGATGAAGCTTTAAAGGCTGTTCGTAAATTAGCAGAGACGGAAGCTGTTACACTGGTAAATTCTGTAAATCCTTATCGTTTAGAAGGGCAAAAAACAGCGGCTTTTGAAATTTGTGAAGATTTAACAAAAGCACCTGATGTTCTGGCAATTCCAGTCGGCAATGCTGGGAATATTTCAGCATACTGGAAAGGGTTTAAAGAGTGGAATGAGTTGCATCAAACAGGATTACCTCGGATGCATGGTTTTGAAGCAGAAGGCGCAGCAGCTATCGTTCAAGGCGCTCCAATTGAAAATCCTGAAACGATTGCGACTGCGATTCGCATTGGAAATCCTGCAAGTTGGTCATTAGCAGAAGCAGCTCGCGACGAGTCAAAAGGAGCAATCGATTCTGTAACAGATGCTGAAATTATTGAAGCTTATAAAAAAGTAGCTGCGATGGACGGTGTCTTTATTGAACCAGGTTCAGCTGCATCCCTTGCAGGCGTAATCAAACATCGTGCAAGTGGAGAGATTAAAACAGGCGAGACCGTTGTTTGTGTCTTTACTGGAAATGGATTGAAAGATCCTGATACGGCAATGAACGTCACTGAAATTCCAATTGCTAGGATGGACGACCTTGAAGAAATGCGGGTGCATTTACGTGAAGGAATGAACCGGTTATGATGCAAATTAGAGTTCCAGGAACAACGGCTAATTTAGGACCGGGATTTGATTCTTGTGGACTTGCATTAAACCTTTATCTAACCCTTACAGTAGGTGAAGTTCAAGATAAATGGGAAGTGATTCATTCATTAGGAGAAGGCATTCCAATGGATCAAACTAATGTCATTGTCACAACTGCTTGCAAACTCTGTCCTGACTTAGAGCCTCGAAAATTATGGATGACTTCAGAAGTTCCTTCAACTAGAGGATTAGGAAGTAGTTCTGCGGCGATTGTCGCTGGAATTGAACTAGCCAATCAACTTGGAAACTTAATGTTAAGCCAACAAGAAAAAGTAACGTATGCTACTTTAATGGAAGGTCATCCAGACAATGTAGCACCAGCAATTCTCGGTGATTTCGTTGTAGCGACTAAGATTGAGCAAGAAGTCTATGCCGTTAAACATTCCTTTCCAGAAACGGGTATTTTAGTGTGTATTCCTAATGGTGAATTGTTAACTTCGGAAAGTCGTGATGTGTTGCCTCAAACATTAACTTATTCCACAGCTGTTACTGCCAGTAGTATTGCAAATGTTATGATTTCTGCTATTTTAGCAAATGATTTGTCATTAGCTGGAAAAATGATGGAACAAGATTTATTTCATGAATATTATCGAAAGAACTTAATCCCTCATTTATCAGATATTCGAGAAACTGCGAATCAATTTGGCGCTTATGGAACTTTTTTAAGTGGGGCAGGTCCAACTGTTTTAACGCTTGTACCATTAGCTAAATTAAAGAAATTACAATCAAAACTAGAACGTAACTATCCACAAGCCATGATCAAAGAGTTGGAAATTGAACGAAATGGTGTGGAAGTAATCCATTAAAATAACCCTTCAATCGAATGTTGATTGAAGGGTTATTTTGATTTAAAAAGTTAAAGTTTTCGTAAATCAGCGATTTTTAGTGAATTTTAATTGTAAGTTGGCACAAAAGAGAGTAATCTCTATAGTTGAAGTAAACATAATGTTTTTCAAAAAACGTTATAAAGGAGAACGAATGATGAAAGAAAACAAACAATTTATGAGTAAAACAAGATCTCTATTAAGTACAAGAATGGGATTTTTCTTATTTGCAGTTATTTTATTTTGGTTAAAAACCTATGTAGCCTATCAAACCAAATTTTCACTAGGTGTTAGTGGCAGTGTCCAACAATTTTTACTGTTTATTAATCCCATTAGTTTCACACTGCTATTATTTGGCATTTCTCTTTTTTCAAAAGGAAAAAAGTCGTACATTATTTTATTGGTTATTGATTTTCTAATGTCTACTTGGCTGTTTGCTAATATTGTGTATTACCGAGAATTTTCTGATTTTATGACGATTAATATTATTAAAGGAGCATCTGCTGTTTCTAGTAATATGGATACAAGTTTAAAAAGCTTGATTCATGTCTCAGATTTGTTCGTGTATCTTGACATTATTGTTTTGATTACACTATTAGCTTTCAAAATTGTCAAAATGGATACTCGTGTCTTAAAAAAACGAATTGCATTTACGGTTACAGCACTAGCTGTTGCAATTTTTGCAGGGAATTTAAGTTTAGCTGAGATGGATCGT
Source organism: Carnobacterium sp. GW821-FHT04C06 (assembly GCF_059420345.1). Classification (NCBI taxonomy): domain Bacteria; kingdom Bacillati; phylum Bacillota; class Bacilli; order Lactobacillales; family Carnobacteriaceae; genus Carnobacterium; species Carnobacterium sp. GW821-FHT04C06. The sequence goes on along the minus strand of NZ_JBWKTN010000005.1, from coordinate 192,083 downwards.
CCACAATTACTAAGCCGTACATTTGACCGTAACTATATTATTAAATATTTAGGGTTAAATGCGTTTACTGTCTATGATGGCGTCAAAACTGCACAAGCTAATTCAACAAAAGCAAATGCTGATAGCAGTGATATGGACGAAGTGTTAGCTTATATGAAAAAAAATCAAGTTCCTGCGAATGTGAATTATTTTGGTAAAGCTGAAGGAAAGAATGTTTTTGTAATCCATTTAGAAAGTTTCCAACAATTTCTGATTGACTATCAATCAAATGGTGAAGAAGTAACGCCGACATTAAATCAATTTTATCATGACAGCAATACTGTAAGCTTTGATAATTTCTTCCATCAAGTTGGTCAAGGGAAAACAAGTGATGCTGAAATGATGTTGGAGAATTCATTATACGGATTGTCTCAAGGTTCAGCGATGGTAACTAATGGAACTGAAAACACGTTCCAAGCAGCGCCGGCAATTTTAAATCAAAAAGGCTATACAACAGCCGCTTTTCATGGCGATGTAGCGAGTTTTTGGAACCGTGATAACGCTTATAAATCATGGGGTTATAATTATTTCTTTGATTCTACCTATGATTCAAAAGGCGAGAACTTTAATGTTGGATATGGCTTAAAGGATAAAATCTTCTTAAAAGATTCTGCGCAATATCTTGAACAATTGCCTCAACCATTTTATGCAAAAATGATAACCGTGACAAATCACTATCCATATCCATTGGATGAAGCTAATGCCACGATTCCTAAGACAACGACAGGAGATTCAACAGTGGATGGCTATGTTCAAACAGCACGTTATTTAGATGAAGCAATCAATGAATTTTTAACGTATTTAAAAACGACAGGTTTGTATGATAATAGTGTGATTTTAATGTACGGCGATCATTATGGAATTTCAAGTAATCATGGAAAAGCTGTTTCTCAATTGTTAGGAACAGAAGAGTATACGGATTTTGATGATGCGATGTTCCAAAAAGTACCCTTTATGATTCATGCACCGGGCTTAGCAGGTGGGGTGAATCATACCTATGGTGGCGAGATTGATGTATTGCCAACATTGTTACATTTATTGGGAGTAGATACAAAGGACTATATTCAGTTTGGATCTGATTTATTGTCAGATGAAAATAAACAAGTAGTTGCGTTTAGAAATGGGAATTTTGTTTCAAAACAGTTCACCAAATTATCTGGGGATGTTTATGATACGGCAACAGGAGAATTGTTGACGAATTTAACACCTGAACAGACAGCTGAGTTGAAAAAAGAAAAGGACTATGTAGATACCCAATTAGCGTTATCGGATAAAGTAATCACAGGTGATTTATTGCGATTCTATACACCTGATGGTTTTAAACCAGTTGATAAAACCCAGTACAACTACAAATACAATAAAGGAATCAAACAATTGGCTAATGAAGCTCAAAAAAACCGATTGATTGATAAAAATAATGGCAATTCAACGGTGGATAGTTACCAAACTAACGCACCTGAATTGAAATAAAGAAAACTGTTTCATCTGTGAGTAATTTTACTCTTGATGAAACAGTTTTTTGTTTATAGAGATCCTAAAATTTTTGTTCCGTGAACTTCATTTACACCTAGTTTAGTTGCGATCATTTCGCAATTATCTTGATGTACACCGCCACCTGGTAAAATAATGATGCGTCCATTTGCATAATCAACGAGGTCCTTTAAATGCGGAAGACAAGCATCAATTGTTTGATTTGCTGAACCTCCGTGAGTTAAAATACGTTCTACGCCAGCTTCAACTAGCCAATCAATTGCTTCAAATTGTTGTTTTTTTGGAATTGCATCAAATGCCATGTGGAAAGTGACTTGTAATCCTGTTGCTTCATCTAATAATAACTCCATCGCTTCTTCATCAATCCAACCATCTTCAGTTAAACAACCAAGCACAACACCATCAATGCCTAATTTTTTTGCTTCAATCAAATCAGTTGCCATTATTTTTAATTCTGTATCATTAAAAACAAAATTACCACCACGAGGTCGTATGATTGCCATAATGGGAATGTGTTTCTCTTGACAGTAATGAATGCTTTCCTCCATTACACCGGTGCTGACGGTGGTTCCACCAATAGCTAAGTTGTCACATAATTCAAATCGATTTGCACCACGTTTAATGGCTTCAGGGATAGCTGTAAAATTTTCGATACACACTTCTTTTAAAAGCAAAAAAATCACTCCAATATTTTTAGATAAACTTAGTATACCATAAATTTTTTTCTTAACTTCAGTAATAAAAAGAAAACAGGTGTCTCGTTTGATTGTGGTACAATAAAAAGAAATGAAGCAGAGGAGTGTCTACTGAGCAATGAAAAAAGACTTTATCTTAGAAGAAAAAATCAATTTAATTGAAAATACCTCATTGTTATCAAAATTGACTGCTTGGAGTGCCGGACTAGCTCTTAGCTCTATGGTAATTCTTGGATTTATATTAAAAAGAAACCATTTACTTTACGTTGAAACAAATACGCTGAAATTCATTTTGGATTTCTTTTTAGTGTGTGGTTTGTTTGTCTTATCTTTAGTGATTCATGAAGGAATTCACGGCTTCTTTTTTAAATGCTTTGGTGGAAAAAAAGTCACTTATGGATTTAAAGCTGGAATATTCTACGCGGCATCTTTCAATTCATTTTATACACGATTTCAATATAGCGTAATTGCGGGAGCTCCGTTTATTGTTCTAAGCAGCCTTTATTTCATGTTGGGAAAGACCCATCCAATAATTGCTAGCCTTCTATTTAGTATGCATACTGCAGGTTGCGTAGGTGATTTTTATTACCTGTATGTACTATTTAAAAAAAGCAAAGGTATTTTTGTCAAAGATACTGAAACAGGAATGTCTATTTATCGAAAGAATGAAAACAGAGATCCTAAGTTCAGATGATGATTTGATAAGTTTAACTTAAGGAAAGTTTAATATAAAGAATCCACTCGAATTGGTTGAACCATTGGGCTTAGTTAGTTATAATAAGACAAGTGTGCAGCAATAATAGTGCTGTTTAGAAACAAGGAAAAGGGGAACCAAACATGTGTGGATTTGTAGGGTGTATTCATGGCGATAACCAAAACCATGACCTAGTAGATTATGAAAAAACAATCAGAGAGATGAATAAATTGATTGTTCATCGTGGACCAGATGATGAAGGGTTCTTTTTTGACGATCATATTAGTTTTGGTTTTAGAAGACTAAGTATTATTGATGTTGAAAAAGGTCATCAGCCTCTTTCATATGAAAATGAACGTTACTGGATTATTTTTAACGGTGAGGTTTATAATTATATTGAATTACGTGATGAATTACTTAAAGATGGCTATACATTTGAAACAGACAGTGATACTGAAGTAATCATTGCGACTTATGCAAAATATAAAGAAAAAACAGCGGAACGTTTACGCGGAATGTTTGGCTTTGTAATTTGGGATAAACAAGAAAAATCGGTATACGGAGCACGTGATCATTTTGGAATCAAACCGTTTCACTATGCAGAAGAGGATGGTGTTATTTATTTTGCCTCTGAAAAGAAATCAATCTACCAAATCCTTAAAAAGAAAGAATTAGATGAAGTTTCCTTGCAAAATTATTTAACGTTCCAATTTGTTCCAGATCCAGATACCATGACAAAAGGCATTCACCGTTTAGCACCAGGTCATTATTTCACTAAAAAATTAGATAGACCAATGGAAATTACGAGATATTGGGAAGCAACGTTTGCTCCTGTTCAAAAATCAGAAGAGACCTTTGCTAAAGAAATTAAAGATGCTTTGTATGACTCTGTTGAAAAACATATGAGAAGTGATGTTACAGTTGGTTCTTTTCTTTCCGGTGGAGTAGATTCTTCAATTATTGTTGCGATTGCTCGTGAGTTTAATCCAAAAATCAAAACGATTTCAGTTGGATTTGAACGTGAAGGTTACAGTGAAATTGACGTAGCTAAAGAAACTGCAGATCGCTTGAATGTTGAAAATATTAGTTCTATTATTACCCCACAAGAATTTATGGATGAATTCCCGCGTTTTGTTTGGCATATGGATGATCCTTTGGCAGATCCTGCAGCTGTTCCACAATTCTTCTTATCAGAAGTTGCTAGACGTCATGTGAAGGTAGCTTTATCTGGCGAAGGTGCAGATGAAATGTTTGGTGGGTATACCATTTACAATGAACCAAACTCACTTAAAACGTTAACGAATTTACCAAATGGTCTAAAAAAAGGGTTGAATCATTTAGCTAAAATGATGCCAGAAGGAATGCGTGGTAAGAGCTTCTTAGAACGCGGAACAACTCCGATGGAAGAGCGTTACGTTGGGAATGCGAAAATTTTTGAAGAGGCTGAAAAGCAAAAATTATTGAAAAATTATTTAGCTGGACATCCTTATCAAGATGTTACTCGTCCGTTTTATGATGCCTCAAAAGGCTATGATCCAATTGATCGCATGCAATTTATTGATATTCATACGTGGTTAAATGGTGATTTATTACTGAATGCTGACCGTACAACAATGGCGCATTCATTAGAACTTAGAACGCCTTTCTTAGATAAAGAAGTCTTTAAAGTAGCGCGTACGCTCCCTTCTGATATCCGAATTGCAAATGGAACAACAAAATATATTTTACGTAAAGCAGCTGAAAGCTTTGTGCCTGATAATGTTTTATACCGTAAAAAACTAGGTTTCCCAGTTCCAATACGTCATTGGTTAAAAGATGAGATGAATGAATGGGCAAAAGGCATCATTCGTGAATCTGCTACAGATCATTTGATTAATAAACAATACGTACTTCAATTACTAGAAGATCATTGTGCTGGAAAAGCAGACAATTCAAGAAAAATTTGGACAGTGTTGACCTTTATGGTTTGGTATAAAGTTTACATTGAAACCAATCAACAATTTCTAATGACTCCTAAGTAAGCGTGTTGTGTAAAAATGGAAGATGCTTTGGTTTAGCCAAGGCTCTTCTTTTATCGTAGAGCAATGAATTAAAAATTTAGTTTTAAAAAGGGACGGTTGTTCATGAAAATTTTAGTACAAAAATTTGGTGGTACATCTGTTAAAGACGAAGAAAGCCGCCTAGCCGCAAAAAAACATATTGTCCAAGCAGTAGAAGATGGGTATAAGGTTATCGTGGTTGTTTCAGCGATTGGGCGTCTGGGTGATCCTTATGCAACGGATTCTTTACTTAGTCTAGTTGATGCAGATGAGTCATTTCTTGATTTAAGAGAGAAAGATACCTTACTTTCGGTAGGAGAAACAATCTCAATGGCAGTATTTACAAATTTGTTAAAGAAAAACGGCGTATTAGCAGCTGGCTTAACAGGACAAGATGCTGGGATTGTAACCAATGACGAATTTAGCAATGCAAAAGTTCAACGCGTCAATACAGCACCTATTTTGGAACTGTTTGAAGTGCAGGATGTTGTCGTTGTGACGGGTTTTCAAGGAATCAGCGAGAATGGTCATTTGACTACGATTGGTCGTGGTGGAAGTGATACAACGGCGGCTATTTTAGGAAAAGCTTTTGCTGCTGAACGAATTGATATCTTTACCGATGTTTCTGGAATGATGACAGCAGACCCAAGATTAGTGGAGCAAGCTAAATTTTTAGACGTTGTGAGCTATCAAGAAGTCAGCAATATGGCTCATGAAGGTGCAAAAGTTATTCATCCTCGAGCAGTTGAACTAGCAATGCAAGCTGGAATTCCATTAAGAATTCGTTCGACTTATCAAGAAGTAACCGATGTGGGAACGCTAGTAACTCATTCAGCCAACCAAGTTGGTCATTATCGGTTAGTTACGGGAATTGCACATGTGTCCAATTTAGTGCAATTTACCATTTCAACCGAGCATGTTGAACAAAAAGAAATTTTTGGGCTAATGGCTGCTGCAGGTATCAGTGTCGATTTTATTAATATTTTTCCAACCCAAGTGGTCTTCACATTGGCAAGTCACGAAGCGGCTTTAGCAAAAGCGATTTTTAAAGAGCAACAAATTGAGGTTGTTACGCTTGAAGATTGTGCAAAAGTAGCAGTTGTAGGTGCTGGAATTACGGGTGTGCCAGGTGTAACTTCACGAATCGTTACTACCTTATCGATGGAAAATATTGATATTTTACAATCTGCAGATAGCTATACAACCATTTGGATTTTAGTAGCTGGTAGTGAATTGAAGCATGCGGTTTGTGCTTTACATGATGTTTTTTTATAATGCAATAATCAGTCAGTTGTTTTGAAATAGGCAACTGGCTTTTTAGTATCATTGAAATGATGGAAAGGAGAGCGGCTATGAAGGCAACAGATCGTAGAAAAACGATTATTCAAATACTAACAAACACACATACCCCCATTAGCGCGACGACAATTGCAAATCAATTAAAAGTAAGTAGACAAATTATTGTGGGGGATGTAGCTCTTTTAAGAGCAGCTGGTTATGAAATCAATGCGACGCCGAAAGGCTATTTATTAAATGAAAATACAAGTAATGATACACGATTTATCGGAAAAATTGCGTGCCAACATGCTCCAGCAGATACCACTAAAGAACTTTATTTAATTGTAGATCATGGTGGAGAGATTGTTGATGTGATTATTGAACACCCAATTTATGGCGAGTTATTGGGAAGACTAAATTTAACTTCTCGTTATGATGTAGATGAATTTATAAAAAAAGTGACGGAGTCTCGTGTTGAATTGTTGTCTTCTTTGACAGCTGGAGTCCATTTGCATACAATCGCTTGTAAAGATGAAGTCACTTTTCAGCAAATTAAACAATCCTTGGCAGATGCTGGATTCTGCTATCAAAATTAAAAGGTGTCTTGACAAGTTTAAGAGAAAAGGTATAATTGTATTTACAGGTGTCAAGACACGTTTGTGAAAATGATTATATGAGGAGATGTTCTCTTGAAGGTTAGCAAAGTACGACGTTTAACAATTTCGGCATTATTAATAGCAGTAGGAATTTTGATTCCCTTATTTTCTCCCATTAAGCTTGTGTTAGAACCAGCCTCCTTTACATTAGGAAGTCATGTAGCTATTTTTATCGGAATGTTTATTTCACCAGTTGTAGCGATTTCGGTTGCAGTTGGGACTACTTTTGGTTTTTTTATTGGCGGTTTTCCAATTATTGTTGTGTTGCGTGCAGCAACTCATGTGATTTTTGCAGGAATTGGCGCTTGGATTTTAGAGAAGCGGCCAAAAATTTTATCGTCAACCAAAAATACAATTCTTTTTTCTTTTTTAATTGGTCTTTTGCATGCAGCATGTGAAGTTGTGGTGGTGATGTTTTTCTATTTTGCTGGAGGAATGCAAGGGGCTTATTATTCTCAAGGCTTTTTACAGTCGATTATAGGATTGGTAGGAATTGGTTCTGTGATACACAGTATGATTGATTTTCAATTATCTTATATTATTTGGCGAGGGTTAGTTGCACGTAAACGAATGTCATCTAATAGTATCAACTAAAAAAGACAGCCGACTAAATTCATTAGTCGACTGTCTTTTTGTTAATCCTCATCTTTGATATCAATATCTTCTGGAATAGGTTCATTTAAGTAATCTTGCAATTCTTTTTTGTATTTCTCTAACTCTTTAATAAAAAGGTTGAACTGTTCTTTGTAGATTAAAATATTTTCGCCATCGCTGACAGTACGAATTTGTTTTTCTCGAATCAAGCGGTGAATATCAGCAGTCGAGACATTTAGATAGTCAGCTGTTTCAGCAACTGTTAAATACATCGAAGTGTCCTCCTTTAGTTCTTATTCTTATTTTACAATATTTCTTTAACAAAAGAAATGGCAGACTGAAAACAATTCTAGAAATCGAGGGATTAAGTATTGAAAATAGGGAATTCATGGTACAATAGAGTGCATGAATGGAGGAGATGTTAGTTGAAAACTGAAGTGTTTGCCCACCGAGGCAGTAAAGGAACACACCCAGAAAATACACTAGCTGCATTTCGTGAAGCAATCCTTGTTGGAAGTGATGGAATTGAGTTAGATATCCATTTAAGTAAAGATGGTGAAATGATAGTCATCCATGATGAAACGGTGGATCGAACAACGAATGGAATTGGTGAAGTTTGCAAGTTGTCATTGGCTGAATTAAAAGCACTAGACGCTGGAAGCTGGTTCTCGCCAATATATAAAGATGAAAAAATCCCGACCTTATTAGAAGTAGTAGATTTACTTGAAGAATTAGAATTTCATGGAATCTTAAATATTGAATTAAAAACCGATCATCATCCTTATGATGGGTTAGAAGAAAAGGTAAACCAATTATTTCAACATAAAAAAATTCATTTTAAATTAGTTTATTCTAGTTTTAATTATTCTTCTCTAGTAAAAATCAAAGAGCTAAATCCGCTAAGTGAAGTAGCTGTGCTCTATGCTCAAAACGGAAACAACGTGAGGTTGCTGAATAAAAAATATGAAATATCTGCGTGGCATGCAAAATTTGATTGGGTAAAACAAAAACAAGTTTTTAATGTTGAAAAGATGCCCATCAGAGTTTGGACAGTGAATAGTCATCGTTACATGCAGTATTGTTTTCAAAAGAAAATTTCTGCAATTATGACAGATTTTCCAAAAGAAGCCCTTGCCATTCGAAACCGTTGGCAATAAAGGAGATACTCGTGAAAAAAACAAAAATTATTATGCTTGTTGGTCCGACAGCAGTTGGCAAAACCGATTTAAGCATTAAAATGGCAAAGAAATTCAATGGTGAAATTATTAGTGGTGACTCTATGCAAATTTACCGAGGTTTAGACATTGGAACAGCTAAAGTATCAGAAACAGAAGCAGCAGGTGTTCCTCATCATTTGATTGATATTGTAACCATAGATGAAAGCTACTCTGTGTCAGATTTTCAAAAAATGGCGCGGGAAACAATCGCTGGGATTACAGAAAAAGGAAAAATTCCACTAGTTGTAGGTGGAACGGGGCTTTACATCGAGGCGTTACTTTACGATTTGCATCTCGGAGGAAATCAGGAAAAAGAAGCTGATCCATTATTTCGTCAAGAGATGGAAGAGCAAGCGTCAAAACTCGGCAATCACGCTGTATGGAGCCAATTAAATGAAATTGATCCGACTGCTGCAAAAGCGATTCATGAAAATAATTTAAAACGTGTAATTCGAGCGTTGGAAGTTTTTCATCTAACCGGAATCCCTTTTTCAAAGCAACAAGAACAACCTAAAAGAGAAGCTTACTATGACGCATTGGTTATTGGCTTGACGACAGATCGTGACATCCTTTACCAAAGAATCAATCAACGCGTTGATTTAATGATAAGAGCAGGTTTGTTAGAAGAGGCGCAATGGCTAAAGGAACAAGTAGCAAGTAACGGACAAGCTACTTTAGGGATTGGCTATAAAGAATTATTTCCCTATTTGGACGGGGAACTTTCTTTAGAGGCTGCCACGAATCAAATCAAACAAAATTCCAGAAGATATGCAAAAAGGCAGTTGACATGGTTCCGTAATCGAATGGAATTTATTCGCTGGTATGATTTAGTCCAACATCCCGAAACGGAAGAGCAATTGTTTGAAGAAGTAACAACATTTTTACAAAAATAAGTGTTTAAAAGAAATGTAGGTGGCACAATGGAAGAAAAATTAGATTATGAGCGCGTGGTTATTGTAGGTGTTCAAACAAATGAATTAGATACAAATTTCCGTTATTCACTAGAAGAATTAGGTCAATTAACAGAAACTGCTCACGGTCAGGTAGTGGCTGAGTTAACTCAAAAAAGAGACCGTATGGACAGTAAAACCTATCTAGGTAAAGGAAAGATTCAAGAATTGGTTCATTTAGTAGAAGAGACTGAAGTAGACGTTGTTATTTTTAATCATGCTTTAACACCAAGTCAAACAAGAAATATTCAAGTTGAAATAGATGTAAAAGTAATCGATCGAATTCAATTGATTCTAGACATTTTTGCGATGCGTGCACAAAGTAAAGAAGGGAAATTACAAGTAGCCTTAGCACAATTACAATACCTATTGCCACGTCTAGCTGGACAAGGAAAAAACTTATCTAAACTAGGTGGCGGAATTGGAACCAGAGGACCAGGTGAAACGAAACTTGAAACAGACCGACGTCATATTCGAAGCCAAATCAATGATATTAAAAAAACGCTAAAAGAAACCGAAGCACATCGTCAAAGAAGCCGTGAAAAAAGAAATGATGGAACCACGTTCCAAATTGGCTTGATTGGTTATACAAATGCTGGGAAATCTACATTGTTAAATCGATTGACAGATGCGAAAACCTATGAAGAAAATCAATTATTCGCCACGTTAGATCCATTGACTCGCAAGATGGTATTGCCAAGTGGCATGAATGTGACCTTAACGGATACCGTTGGTTTTATTCAAGATTTGCCAACGCAGTTAATTGATGCTTTTCATTCGACGTTAGAAGAGACGAGAGGCGTAGATTTGCTGCTACACGTTGTCGATGCAGCGGCTGAAAATGTAGCAGGGCATGAAGTCACTGTAATCAATCTGTTAAAAGAATTAAACATGGATCAAATTCCAATTTTTACAGTATACAATAAAAAAGATTTACTCAACGGAAATTTTTCACCTAATTTATTTCCAAATAGCTTGATATCGGCTAAAGATCCAGAAGATTTGCTTAAATTACGCAATCAAATCATGAAGCAAATGAAAGAAGTTATGCTTCCTTATGAATTTGAAGTAGCAGCTGATGAAGGCAATAAATTAGTTCAACTAAAAAAAGAAACATTATTAGAATCTGCAGAATTTCAAGAAGAATTAAATGTATACCTTGTAAAAGGATACGCAAAAAAAGCGTCAAAATGGACTGGAGGAAATGAAATCCAATGATGTGGCACCAAAATTATCCAACTAAATTAATAGAAACCATCAAAGAAGTTGAATTAAAAATTCAACCTTATCATCAGCGAGTTCATGAAATTGCACTTTTTAACCAAAATAAAGTATTACAAAGTTTTCGAAACAATCAAGTAAGCGACCAACATTTTACGCCCTCTACTGGTTACGGGTATGATGATTTTGGACGAGACACTCTTGAACAAGTATACGCAGACGTTTTTAAGGGAGAAGCGGGCTTAGTTCGTCCGCAGATTATTTCTGGAACACATGCGATTTCAACAGCGTTGTTTGGTGTTTTACGACCAGGAGATGAGTTGCTTTATATTACCGGCGCTCCTTACGACACTTTGCTTGAAATCGTTGGAGCAACAGGTAACGGAATCGGTTCATTAAAAGAATATCAAATTGGTTACGACCATGTGGATTTGTTGGAAAGTGGAGCAGTTGATTTAGAAACCGTTGCAAAAAAAATCACGCCAAAAACGAAAATGATTGCAATTCAACGCTCACGAGGATATGCCATGCGTTCCTCCTTTACCATTGCTCAAATCAAGGAAATGATTGAAGCTGTTAGGAAAATTGCGCCTAATGCCATTGTTTTTGTCGATAATTGCTATGGAGAATTTGTTGAAGAACAAGAACCACTTGAAGTTGGGGCAGATTTGATTGCAGGTTCACTCATCAAAAATCCTGGCGGTGGAATTGCTAAAACTGGCGGATACATTGTTGGGAAACAACACTTAATTGAAGCTTGTGGCTATCGTTTAACGAGTCCTGGGATTGGTCGAGAAGCAGGAGCATCATTGTATAGTTTGCAAGAAATGTATCAAGGGTTCTTCCTTGCACCTCATGTTGTAGGAGAAGCGGTTAAAGGTGCTATCTACACAGCAGCGTTACTGGACACATGTGGGGTTGAAAGCACTCCAAAGTGGGATGCAGAACGGACCGATTTGATTCAAATGATTTCTTTAAACGATCAAGATAAGATGGTTAAATTTGCTCAAACCATTCAAAAATTCTCACCTGTAAATGCTCATGTGTTGCCAATTGGCGCCTATATGCCTGGATATGAAGATGATGTGATTATGGCAGCGGGTACCTTTATCCAAGGAGCTAGCCTTGAATTGACAGCAGATGGCCCAATCAGAGCGCCATACACGCTTTATGTGCAAGGTGGATTAACTTATGAACATGTAAAACTTGCAGTGAGTTCAGCTGTATTAGAATTATTTTATTAAGGAACTTAGAGAGAACGTACATTTATGTATGTCTCTTTTTTTATTGGTATACCTACTATTATTTAATATTAAACAAACGTACTATAAGAATTAATTGGAAATGTTCGATATCCAATGTAAGGAAACCTAACATCTTAATTAGTTTTTTGTTGACAAATGATTTAAACCTTGATATTCTAATAAAGTAATTGAAAGGAGGACTAAAATGAAAGAGAAAGAGCTTCGCAGGTCAATGTCTGTTTTTCCGATTGGTACAGTTATGAAACTGACGGATTTAACAGCTAGACAAATTCGTTACTATGAAGAACAAGATTTGATTCACCCTGAACGAAATGATGGGAACAGAAGAATGTATTCTCTTAATGACATTGATGTTCTCTTAGAAATTAAAGATTATTTATCTGATGGAATCAATATGGCAGGTATCAAGCGGATTTATGAATTAAAAGAAGTAGAAAAAGAGAAAAAAATGATGGAGCATACTAAAGTAATGACGGATGATGATGTGCGACGAATTTTACATGCAGAATTTTTATCAGTAAGTGGTTTTAGTGGCAATGGTCCAGATCAATCTATGAATCCTAGTCGTATGATTTAAAAATGTTTGTTAACCATGTTTGCTTTTTTTAGGATGATAAAAAAAGAGACCACCTATAAATAACCTAATAACGGGGGGAATAGATAGAATGCCAGAATTTACAAGAGAACAAATCACCAAGATTGCGAAAGAGGAAGATGTACGTTTTTTACGTTTAATGTTTACAGATATTATGGGAATTATTAAAAATGTTGAAGTTCCAATCAGTCAGCTGGAAAAAGTATTAGACAACAAAATGATGTTTGACGGATCTTCAATTGAAGGTTTTGTACGAATTGAAGAAAGTGATATGTATTTACGCCCAGATTTAACTTCTTGGTTGATTTTTCCTTGGGGAACTGGAAAAGGCAAAATTGCGCGTTTAATCTGTGATATCTACAATCCTGATGGGACTCCATTTGCTGGCGATCCTCGTAGCAATTTAAAACGAGTATTAAAAGAAATGGAAGAATTTGGCTTTACCTCTTTCAACTTAGGACCAGAGCCTGAATTTTTCTTATTCAAACTAGATGAAAAAGGTGAACCAACTCTTGAGTTAAATGATAAAGGAGGCTATTTCGACTTTGCACCAACAGACTTAGGTGAAAATTGTCGTCGTGAAATTGTCTTACAATTAGAAGAAATGGGCTTTGAAATTGAAGCTAGCCACCATGAAGTAGCGCCAGGTCAACATGAAATCGATTGGAAATATGCAAATGCAATTGAAGCATGTGATTATATCCAAACCTTTAAACTTGTTGTCAAAACAGTAGCTCGTCAACATGGACTTCACGCAACCTTTATGCCAAAACCGTTATTTGGTGTAAATGGATCAGGGATGCATTTCAATATGTCTTTATTTACAGAAGACGGCAATGCCTTTTATGATGAAGAAGGCGATATGCAATTAAGTGAAACAGCTCGTCAGTTCTTAGCAGGTGTTTTAAGTCATGCAAGAGCCTACACTGCTATTTGTAACCCGACAGTGAATTCATACAAACGTTTAGTACCTGGCTATGAAGCGCCAGTTTATGTGGCATGGAGTGGACGTAATCGTTCACCGTTAATTCGTGTTCCAGAATCTCGTGGCTTATCAACAAGAATCGAGCTACGCAGTGTTGACCCAACAGCAAATCCATATTTAGCTATGGCTGTTTTATTAAAATCTGGATTAGATGGAATTAGAAATGAAATGGTAGCACCAGCTCCCGTTGATCGGAATATTTATGTGATGACCGAAGAAGAACGTCACGAACGTGGCATTAATGATCTTCCATCAACGCTCCATAATGCGATTAAATACTTGCGACAAGATGAAGTTGTGAAAGCTGGTTTAGGTTCTCATATCTACAATAATTTTGTTGAAGCCAAACGTTTAGAGTGGGCGGCGTTCCGTCAACAAGTTTCAGAATGGGAAAGAGAACAATATTTAGAGTTATACTGAAATAAATGCATAAAAAAGGAATCCTTTGAGTAGGATTTCTTTTTTTTAAATAAAAATTAACTTTTAATGGATTTTCTATTGACTTTTTATACAATATTGCATATAATAAATCTTGTCGTTGAAAGAATATTGACTTGTCTCAATAGCTCAGCTGGATAGAGCATCCGCCTTCTAAGCGGACGGTCGGGAGTTCGAATCTCTCTTGAGACGTAAATGAAAAAACTGCATAAATATTAAAAAAACCACATGATGAGAATCCTGTGGTTTTTTTGATGAAGAAAAAACTAAACGGAAGTTTCTTCTTCATATTGGATTAAATTGTCTATCAAAGAAGAAATCCCAATTAAGATAAGCATCCAAATAGGAGGCACGACTAAATACAAAAGGAATCCAGTTAATAGAAAGATTGAAAGACCTAATCCAATAATTTTTCTGAAAGTTGCTCTTGAAAATTTCTTTTTAGGATGATAAATAAAAATAAAATGTTTCGCGCTATAGAATAAGAAAAAAGAAAATGCGAGTAAAAGATCGATTAATTGCAAAGGCAATACCTGATGAGCACCTAAGTGGAGTGCTCCTGCAAAAAGAGTGATGGCAATTAGCATAAACAAATTGCTATAGAGTAATAATTGTCCATTCGTCGTCTGCTCTTTATCAATCACCAAGTCTAACCGATCATAATAAGATTTCCAAAGCAAGATAATGACGATAAAAGCAATGCCTACATAAAATAGTGTGGAGACAATCATTGTTTGTCCATTTAAAATAGCAATCAAAGCAACCACCGTTTCTCCAAAGCAAATTAATGTAAATAAGCCTAACCGTTCAGCTAAATGACCGACATCAACAGGAGCAGCTATTAATTTTTTGTGATTTATCAATGGGATAGCGATGTCTAAAAAGATTCCT
This sequence comes from Carnobacterium sp. GW821-FHT04C06, assembly GCF_059420345.1. Classification (NCBI taxonomy): domain Bacteria; kingdom Bacillati; phylum Bacillota; class Bacilli; order Lactobacillales; family Carnobacteriaceae; genus Carnobacterium; species Carnobacterium sp. GW821-FHT04C06. Next base: position 177,035 of record NZ_JBWKTN010000005.1, on the reverse strand, counting down.
AGGAACAAGACGAAATAACGAGTAAATCCATTGAAAAATAAAGAAGTACTGGATAAAATAAGTGAAAGTGTAAAGAAATTCGTTAATAATAAAATGACTTTTTGATCGGCTTTACTATCAATGCAACGCTTCACCGAATGATACTGTAAAATCGTCATAAAACGAATGCCGATAAATCCAATTAAAAAGGTGAGATAGGTTTCATTAAAGTTTAAATTAAAGCTTGCAGTCATTAGCATCACAAAAAACATTTGCATAAACATGTAATAGTGAGGCTTTTTCAATCTAAGACCGTAACGATTGAAAAACATTGTTTGACCTGCCCAAGCCCACCACATGGGGATAATCATTAATAGGTATTCACCAATAATCGTAAAAAAATCTTGTGGCTGGTTATTAACAGTTGTTAATAAATGGTTGGTTGAAGAAATGGCTACAACAAAAACCAAATCATAAAATAATTCTAACCAACTAACTTTGCGTTCTTCCAAAAAAATTCCTCCTAAAAAGCGTGTTACTATTTATTTTCTCATTTATAGTGTACACTTTTCTTGGGAAAATAATAGTTTTTAGTAATGAAAAAGCCATTAGAATAGTCTAATGGCTTTTGGTTATTCTTTATGTCGAGATAAATCAACTTCTTCAAGGGGGATAAGCTTCGTTTTAAATTTAATTTTGTAGTAACTAAACAAAATAATAAACAGTGGAACACTCATATAGGTAATTCCGATTGCTTGCCAATTAAAATCTTTAAAGGCTTGAATATCTTGTCCAACAATAACTAAAATACATAAGAATAAAGCGAGTAGGGGACCAAATGGGAACCATTTTGCTTTGTATTTAAGTTCGCTTAAATCATGACCTTGTTTAATGAAGGCACGACGGAAGCGATAATGAGTTAAAGCAATTCCAATCCAAGCGATAAACCCAGTTAAACCACTAGCAGCAACAAGAAATAGATAAATATGCGTTCCAAAAATACTTGAAGCAAAAGCAAGTGTACCAACAAAAGTAGTTAACATCAAAGCGAAAATAGGAATTCCGCGATCATTAATCAATCCAAAAATCTTAGGTGCTTGACCATTTTTAGCCATTGCCCAAAGCATTCTTGTTCCAGCATACATCCCAGAATTTCCAGCTGATAACACAGATGTTAAAATAACTGCGTTCATCACACCAGCAGCAGCAGCTAAGCCAGCACGTTTAAAGACAAGTGTGAAAGGACTAATGGCGACATCTCCAGCTCCACTACCTAACAAATTAGGACTTGTATAAGGAATAATAGCAGAGATAACAAAAATGGCTAAAATGTAGAATAATAATATACGCCAGAAGACTTGTTTAATAGCTTTTGGAATACTTTCTTCCGGAGTTTCAGATTCCCCAGCAGTAATTCCAATCAATTCCGTTCCTTGAAAAGAAAAACCAGCCACTACGAAGACAGCTAAAATTGAAGGAATCCCGCCAACAAAAGGTGCGTCCCCAATTGTAAAGTTTGTTAATCCGTCATGATGCCCACCGATAATGCCAACAATGGTTAAAATACCAACCACTAGAAATACCAAAACAGTGATGACTTTAATAATTGAAAACCAATATTCTGCTTCGCCAAAAGATTTGACAGATAAAGCGTTTAGTAAAAATAAAATAACCATAAAAACCGAACTAAAAATCCAACCTGGTACATCAGGAAACCAAAAGTTCATAATTAAGGCAGAGGTACTGATATCAACGGCTAGCGTAATTGCCCAATTGAACCAATAATTCCATCCCATCGCAAATCCCATCGCAGGATCAACAAAACGAGTTGCATACGTACTGAACGAACCAGAAACGGGTAAGAAAGTGGCCATTTCACCTAATGAGGTCATTAAGAAAAATACCATTAATCCAATTGCGGCGTAAGCTAGCAAAGCCCCACCAGGACCGGCAGTTGAAATAGCAGATCCACTGGCAACGAATAAACCAGTTCCAATACTTCCTCCAATCGCAATCATTGAAAGATGGCGTGTTTTTAAAGCGCGATTCATTGTATTCTCTGAACTCGCCCCAGCGCTTTTTGTTTCTTCTTTTCTTGCGTCAATCATGACTAAAATTCTCCTTTTTAAACCATAAAAAAAGTCCCCCTACCATCTAGTGGTAGGAAGACTGAGGCTTCCATGCAGTAAGATAGCGCAACGCTTAAAGATAAGCGACAGTTCTTGGCTTATTCAACCTAAGACCCAACAAAAAGATGACAGTTTTTTGTTTCGGCAAAAATTCCTTTCACTAGTCTTCACAGGTTTTGTCAAACCTCCAACTAATTACTGATAATTGTTGCACCTCTATTTTTTATAAGTTTTAATTTAACTTCATGAATAATCATACGTTGAATCGCTAAAAAATACAAGGGCAAAACGAAAAAAATAGTATTCTATGATTTTATTGACTTTTAACTAACTAACAAGTAAAATAAAATCAATTAGTAAGTATTCTGAATGAACAATAAAAAAATAAGAGGTGCTTTTTGTGAGTGGAGTCTGTATCTAACTAGGCCAATTAAATAAACTAATTAAACAATTAAAATTCCTATAGGGAATCGTTTATTTAGTTTACCTAAAAAGATACCTGACTTTTCATAAAAAACTCAATCTAACATCACTTTATCCTAGTGATGCTCATTGTAATTTTTTAAAGCTACGGGTTTCCTGTAGCTTTTTTTTATACCTACTATCTATTAAAAAGCTTTTTGTTTCATTCAGAAGAAATAAAAAAGTCAGTTATCTTTGTAAAAAAACTTACAAGGAGTATAAAAAATGAATCAACAAACAAATGAAAAAATCCAATTAACCACACTATTAGAAAAAGTAAAAAGCTATACCGTCAGCTCACTTGGTAAAAAAAGATTAGATGCGTTGGAGCCAACGGCTAATTTAACAGTCGTCAAGCGTCGTTTAAACGAAACAGCAGAAGGAAGAACACTACTAGATGCAAAGTTACACATGCCGTTTATGGGCTTAGGAATGATTGATCACCTAGTTACGCAATTAGAAAAAGGCCTTGTATTAGATGCTGGAGAATTGATAGAATGCGCTGATTTTTTAAGAAGCTGTCGTCTAATCAAGCAATTTATGGAGAAAAATGACTCATTAGCACCTTTATTAGCAACTTACAGCCAATCAATGGAAACTTTTTTATTGATTGAAGAAGATATTTATTTTTCAATCAAAAATGGTCAGATAGATTCAGAAGCAAGTAAAGAATTGAAAAAAATTCGCCGTTTAATTGCTGAAAGAGAAAGCAAAATTGACGAACGATTGAACAAATTTTTAAAAAATAAAACGAATCAGCCGTATATTCAAGAATTTTTTGTTAGCAAAAAAAATGAACGGTTTACAATTCCAATTAAAGCATCTTATAAAAATCAGGTAACTGGAACAATCATAGAAACGAGTAGCAAAGGTACGACGGTTTTCATAGAACCTACCAGTGTGAGCAAGTTAAATGATGAAATTTTTGAATTAAAAATGGCAGAAGCAACTGAAACGTATCAAATTTTAGCAACTTTATCAGGCTTAATTTTAGAAAATCTGCAATCAATCAACATTAATTTAGAACTCATTGCAGAATATGACTTGATTTTTGCTCGAGCGAAATACAGTCGTGAAATAAATGGCATCACGCCAAAGCTCAACACAGAAGGGTATATCCATTTAATCGATGCCAAGCATCCGCTGTTGGGTGAAGCAGCTATCCCGCTTAATTTTAAAGTAGGAAAAGAGTACCGAGGATTAGTTATTACCGGTCCGAACGCTGGCGGGAAAACAGTGGTTTTAAAAACAGTCGGGCTACTTTCATTTGCGACAGCATATGGGTTACAGATAGATGCAAAAGCGGGCACAGAAATTGCCCTATTTGACCAAATATTTGTGGAAATAGGTGACAGTCAAAGCTTAGAAAATGCGCTGAGTACCTTTTCAGCCCATATTAAAAGTATTGCTGAAATGATGGGATTAGCAAAACCAAATAGCTTGCTTTTATTTGATGAAATTGGTAGTGGGACAGAACCAAATGAAGGAGCAGCATTGGCAATCGCTATTTTAGAAGAGTTTTACCAAAGAGGCTGTATTGTTGTCGCGACGACCCATTACGGCGAAATTAAACGTTATTCAGAAGAGCATCCTGATTTTATGAATGCAGCTATGGCTTTTAATCAAGATACGATTACGCCTTTGTATCAGTTAATTATTGGGGAATCTGGTGAGAGTAACGCCTTGTGGATTGCAAAAAAAATGAAATTGAAGCCAAGTGTTATTGAGCAAGCACATTTATATCAAACGTCAAAAGCATATAACGTCGAAAAAAAATCATTTTCAATAAATAAAAAGAGCAAGGAAGAAGATACAATCATTACAAAGGAAACCGTGGACTTCAAAAAAGGAGACCGTGTTTTACTAACCGAAAAACAAAAAGCTGGGCTTATTTATTCTTATGATGAAAAACAAGAAAAAGCGACTGTTTATATTGAAGGTGAGATGCTAGAAGTTCTTTCAAAGCGTTTAAAATTAGAAATTCCAGCGACAGAATTGTACCCAATGGACTACGATTTAGCAAGCCTCTTTGTTAGTTATAAGGAACGAAAAGAAGAGCATGACATTCAACGTGGGTCAAAAAAAGCGTTAAAAAGAATTCATAAAGAAATCAAGAAACAGCAATAAAAAACCAGTTGTCCTGCTTATTGGGGGACAACTGGTTTTCTGCTATTTTTAGTCAATTTCAGGACAATCAGATTTTGATAATAGTGTGACATCATTGCCTTCTTCGGCAAGTTTTTGGACTCTGATTTCTCCCCATGAACAAAGCTGATCCAGAATAGTGCTCAGAGTAAGGCCATATGCACTTAATTCATATTCGACTTTAGGTGGAACTTGTGAGTAGACGATGCGATTTACTATTTGATCCCTTTCTAACTCACGCAATTGTTGCGTCAGCATTTTTTGAGTGATTCCTGGAATGGCTTTTTTTAATTCATTTGTACGCATTTTTTGATGACGTAGGTTACAGAGAATAATTGGTTTCCATTTTCCTCCAATTACTTCCATCGTTGCTTCAACACCAATATTATAAGTATACGTTGTTTTCATATAAACCTCCACTGCTGTATTGATTTTTCATTATAGCATATTAAGGGGAGTAAGGTACAAAAAAGTACCTATAACACAAAAAAGTGCGTACTTGTAAAAAAGAATACCTACTCTATAATAAGCATATAAACCGATCAGGGAGGCAATGAATATGGAAATACAACTAAGAGGAAAACTTGTATTAGTAACAGGATCAACAAAGGGAATTGGCCTTGGAATTGTTAAGGAAGTTGCTAGAGAAGGCAGCGATGTGATTATTAATGGTCGAGATAAAGAAGGGATTAACACATTGGTAGCTTCATTAAAAGATGAATTTCCTACAATCTCATTTTATGAAGCACCTTATGATTTATCAACCGACTTTGGGATTCAACAGTTAAAAGAAAATTTTCCAAAGATCGATGTATTAGTGAACAATTTAGGTATTTTTCAACCAATGAACTATTTTGAGATTGAAGAAAACGACTGGACAACTTTTTTTAAAACCAATGTTCTAGCTGGAAATGAATTAGCTAAATTTTATTTACCTAAAATGCTTGAGCAAAATTTTGGTCGCATTATTTTTATCGCTAGTGAAGAGGCGATTATGCCATCTGGTGAGATGCCGCAATACAGTATGACGAAAACCATGAATTTGTCACTGGCTAAAAGTTTATCAAAATTAACAATTGGAAGTCAGGTTACTATCAATACCGTTATGCCAGGCCCAACTTTAACTGAAGGGGTTGAAAAAATGATTGAAGAGATGTACAAAGGCAGTTCACTATCTCGTGAAGAACAGCAACAAGCATTTATGAGGGAACATCGTCCAATGTCTCAAATTCAACGTTTAATTGAACCTTCAGAAATTGGTCGGTTTATTGCCTTTATTGCCAGTCCGTTAGCAAGTAGTTTTTCTGGCGAAGCACTAAGAATTGACGGCGGAATGGTTCCCACTATAGTTTAAAAAAGAAAAGGAGCAATAAGAATGAATACAAAAATACCCTCATTTAAATTAGAAAATACAATCGAAGTCCCACAATTAGGTCTAGGGGTTTTTCTTGTAGAAGATGAACAAGAATTAACACAGTCTGTTTTAGCAGCTATTAAACACGGTTATCGTCATATTGACACAGCAGCAATCTATCATAATGAAGCACTAGTAGGAGAGGCACTACAAACAAGCGGGATTCCTCGCAGTGAATTATTTCTTACGTCAAAAGTTTGGAATGACGCCATCACTTATGAGGACACGATAGCAGCTTTTGAAACAACCTTAAAAAAATTAAAAACCGATTATTTAGATTTATATTTAATCCATTGGCCTAGTGAAGGTTACCTTGAAAAATGGCGTGCATTAGAAGCTTTGTATGAAGAAGGAAAAATTCGTGCCATTGGCGTTTCAAATTTTGAAATCAATCATTTAGAACAATTAATGCAAGAGGCAAAAATTAAGCCGATGATCAATCAAGTGGAAACAAATCCCTATTTTCAACAAACGGAGCTACATGATTATTTAGTGAAACAAGGAATTCAACATGAAGCATGGGGACCTTTAGGTCAAGGGAAAGGAAATGTTTTAGAAGATAACGTTATTCAAGAATTGGCTGAAAAATATCAAAAAACACCTGCCCAAATTATTTTACGTTGGCATTTGGATCGCCAAGTGATTGCAATTCCTAAATCAATTCATGAAACGCGCATCCAAGAAAATCGTGAAATTTTTGATTTTCATTTATCAAAGGAGGATCTTGTAAAAATGGCATCGATTGATAAAAATCAACGTGGTGGAGCAGATCCAACCGATGATGCTTGGTTAGCAGAAACGACAAAAATGTCACTGAGTGAATAACATGAAAAAAAGCAAGCTCTTTTATAGAGCTTGCTTTTTTTACTTCGTTTAAACAGGATACAGTTGTCCATCTTCAATGCGCAGAACGCGATCGACTAATTCTAAAACACGTTCATCATGGGTCACCATCACAGCGGCTTTATTATTTTTATGAACCTCTTTAGCAATCATTTCCACTACTTGATAGCCTCTTTGAGAGTCTAAACTTGCAGTTGGTTCATCTGCTAAAATAATATCTGGATCATTCATTAAAGCGCGAGCAATTGCTACACGTTGTTTTTCACCACCAGATAGTTTATCTGGATATTGATTTAAACGATGTTTCAGACCTAAATCGGTTAATAAATCGAGTGCACGTTGCTTATGTTCATCCTTTGATCCACTTAATTTTGGAAGCAATAATAATTGATCCAAAACGGTTAAATATGGAATCAAATTGCCACCTTGAAAAATAAAGCCGATTGAATTAAGACGTAAGTTGGTCCATTGTTTTTGGTTTAAACTATTCAAGGAAACATTGCCGATTCTTACTTCTCCTTCACTAGGAGATAGTAATGCTCCAGCAATAGAAAGGAACGTACTTTTACCAGCGCCACTAGGACCGACAATCGCGACAAATTCTCCTTCTTTTACCGTTAACGAAAGGTTTTTTAACACTTCAATTTGTTCTGAACCATCTTGATAATATTTTGAAATTTGATTTAAGACTAATTTATCTGTCATTAGTTATTCCCTCCAATCGCTTCAATGGCATCTACTTTAGCAACGCGGTACAGTGACAATAACGAGCCAATTAATGCGACTGCTAAAAATAGTAATGAAGAAGCCAGTGCTGTAATAGGTGTTAAATTAAAAGGCATACTTTCAGGTAGTAACGCGGCAACACCATAAGTTAAAAGATTTCCAATTAAAAGGCTTATAACGGAAAGCGTAGCAATTTGTGAGAGCAAACTTTTAGCCAAGTAACTTGTTTTAGCACCAATGGCTTTCAACATTCCAAATTGATCAACTTTTTGAATTGTAATAACATAGAAGAAAACAGTTAGGACAAAGGCTGCAATGATATATAAGAAAGTGATCATCATGGTTAACGAACCTTGTTCCTCTGAATAACCAGGAATATTCGTTACGATGTCGTTTTTACTGGCTGTGACTAAATCCGAATAATTTAAAGTCGTTGCTTTATCCTCAGTGATATCTAATGCAATTGCATTATACGTGTTGTCAGCTGCTTTTTGAGGTACTTGAACTTCTTTCCATTGAACAGGAGTTAGGAAAACTACACCAGTATGACTGTAAGTTTGTTTTTTAGTAAATCCTGTAATTTTAAAGGTCTGATTTGTTGCCGCGTCTTTAATCGTAGATCCAAGAGAGTAGCCTTGATTTTTCAATTTTTGATCTGCAACGACTTCGTTACTTCCACTTTTTCCAAAATGACCGTCTGTTAATTCAGGCTTTAAGAAACTAGTTGAATCAAATGAAAAATAAGAGACGTCCGTCTTATTTGTATCTTTTTTCGTACTAACGGTACTCATTTGAACACGAAGTCCAGTAGCTTTTTTTCCAAGATCTTTTTCAACGTCACTCACTTGTTTTTCAGTAACAGTCGAACGTGCGAAACGATTATCTGAATCTTTTTCAATTAAAAAATAAGAAGCTGCACTTTCCTTAATCGCTGAAGCGTTGTCACTTGCTAATCCATTAGCTAAACCTGTTACGAATAGTACTAACCAGATAATCATGATCATAATCAAAGCGATTAAGCTATATCTTAATTTTGTATGTTTTATTTCACGCCATGCTAAAAACATTTTTCCTCACTCCTTCTTGTTGATAGTTCTATCATAGCCTAGCTATATGAACTGGAGATGAACGGGAAATTACAAAAGAAACAACTAACACTTTCTTTGGTAAAGATTTTTGAAAGAATCGTGACTGGATTTTGACTGGATATAAAAAGATAGATGTTATTTTTATGTAATACAATAATTGTACCTAATAAAAAATTATTTTAAATTGAGATCTCATTAATAATTATTAGGAAAAAAGAAGAGAGAAGGTTTTTTTATGGTATTAATTGGTGATGATTACCCGGTGAAGTGGAAAAATTTACCCCTGGATGCAGCAGTAGATTCTTGGGGGATGTATACAAGGGAGTGTACATCATTTGTTGCAAATCGTTTGAGTGTAGTAAATAAATTTAATATTACTAGACCACCTAGTAATTGGAATGCAAATGTATGGGGACAAAATGCACAAAATTTAGGATATCAAGTAGATAAAAATCCAACAATTGGTTCAGTTGCATGGTGGAATGCTGGTTTTCACGTTGCGTGGGTAGCGGATGTGAAAAATGGATCGGTTTTAATTGAAGAGTATAATAACCCAGCCTATTCAGGAAATTATAATAACAGATGGATCAATGCAGGTGCTGTTGATGGATACATTCACTTTAAAGATTTACCAAATGTACCAGAAGCGCCAAAATTACCGCCAAAAAATCCAGCTCAAGCTATTTCAAAAGGAATTAATTATGAAACACACGTGAGTAAAGTGGGATGGATGAACAATGTAAAAGACGGTGCGCTTTCAGGATCAACAGGGTACAAATTGCCAGTAGAAGCAATTAGAATTATTGGGAGACTTAGTAATGGATTAGTAGAATATCGAGCTCATGTTTCAACCATCGGTTGGATGCCTTGGGTTAAGAGTGGTCAGGTAGCAGGAACAACAGGACAATCTAAGGCAGTAGAAGCCATTCAAGCTAGATTAACAGGAGATGCGGTAAATTATTATAACTTAGAATATCAAGCCCATGTTGCTGAAAATGGATGGTTAAGCTGGGTGAAAGATGGGCAAACAGCAGGGACAACAGGTCAGAAAAAAAGTCTTCAAGCAATTAAAATGAAGTTAGTTCGTAAGCCAATTGTTCAAGGAACAGCTAAACCTGTAGCAAAAGGTCTAGCTTATCGGATGCATTTAGCTAAAGAAGGATGGTTAGGATATGTTACAAACAATCAAATGGCGGGTACAACGGGCTTAAGTATTGAAGGGCAGTGTATCGAAGTATATGTGGATGGTAAAAAAGAAAATGTTAAAATTGATGCCCATGTAGCTGAAAAAGGTTGGATTGAAAACGTTGGAGGAACAGTTGGAAAACAATTATCATTACAAGCGGTAAAAATTTCTTTAAAAAATGGATTAGAGAAACAATACAATATTTCATATCAAGTTCATGTAGCAGAAAAAGGTTGGATGGCATGGGTGGAAAATGGAGCTGTAGCAGGAACAACTGGACAGAAATTAGCTATTCAAGCAATAAAGATTAAGCTTACAGTGAAGTAAATAGTAAGAACAATTAATTGAGAATAAACAGATTATTTGAAATTGTCTAAGAAAAAATGGAAGATCGTTAACTATGCGATCTTCTCTTATCAAAATAAATTTATATGGAGGAAAGCGAATGGTAAATGAAGGAATGAAAGTATCACAAAGAGGTTTAAATTTAGTAAAAGAATTTGAAGGGTTACGTTTGAATGCTTATGTAGATCCTGTAGGTGTTTGGACGATTGGTTATGGTCATACAAAAGGAGTATATTCTGGGATGTCAATTACGGAAGCGCAAGCTAATTCATTTTTAGAGGAAGATATACGCCACCATATTACGGGGATTTTTAAATATGTTACAGTGCAATTGAATCAAAATCAATTTGATGCACTGGCGAGTTTTCATTTTAATCTAGGCGCTGAAATTTTAAATGGAACGGATTTATGTGTGTATCTTAATAGTCAACAATGGCAGAATGTAGCAAATGAAATGAAACTTTATAGACTTGGTGGTGGTCAAATTTTACCAGGTTTAGTAAGACGTAGAGCGGCAGAAGCAGCATTGTTTTTAGAAGCCTATGTGCCTCCTAAGCCAAAATTACCACCAAAAAATCCAGCTCAAGCTATTTCAAAAGGAATTAATTATGAAACACACGTGAGTAAAGTGGGATGGATGAACAATGTAAAAGACGGTGCGCTTTCAGGATCAACAGGGTACAAATTACCAGTAGAAGCAATTAGAATTATTGGGAGACTTAGTAATGGATCAGTAGAATATCGAGCTCATGTTTCAACCATCGGTTGGATGCCTTGGGTTAAGAGTGGTCAGGTAGCAGGAACGACGGGACAATCTAAGGCAGTAGAAGCCATTCAAGCTAGATTAACAGGAGATGCGGTAAATTATTATAACTTAGAATATCAAGCCCATGTAGCTGAAAATGGATGGTTAAGCTGGGTGAAAGATGGGCAAACAGCAGGGACAACAGGTCAGAAAAAAAGTCTTCAAGCAATTAAAATGAAGTTAGTTCGTAAGCCAATTGTTCAAGGAACAGCTAAACCTGTAGCAAAAGGTCTAGCTTATCGGATGCATTTAGCTAAAGAAGGGTGGTTAGGATATGTTACAAACAATCAAATGGCGGGTACAACGGGTTTAAGTATTGAAGGGCAGTGTATCGAAGTATATGTGAATGGTAAAAAAGAAAATGTTAAAATTGATGCCCATGTAGCTGAAAAAGGTTGGATTGAAAACGTTGGAGGAACAGTTGGAAAACAATTATCATTACAAGCGGTAAAAATTTCTTTAAAAAATGGATTAGAGAAACAATACAATATTTCATATCAAGTTCATGTAGCAGAAAAGGGTTGGATGGCATGGGTGGAAAATGGAGCTGTAGCAGGAACAACTGGACAGAAATTAGCTATTCAAGCAATAAAGATTAAGCTTATAGCAAAGTAATAAAACAATAAGTTAATTTTTCTTTAGAATTAGAAATATTAGATAATAATAATAGGAGGTAGAATCAGAATAGATTCTACCTCCTATTATTATTTTGGAAAAGTAATCGTAAAGGTTGTTCCAGTTTTTTCGGAACTAGAAACTGAAATGGTACCACCATGCAACTGAATGATTTTTTTTGTAATAGCCAACCCCAGACCACTACCACCATCAGCGTTGCTGCGATTTTCATCTACGCGGTAAAAACGGTCAAATAAATAAGGTAACTTTTCTGGATCAATTCCTGGTCCATTATTGTAGATAGTTAGAAGTGTTTGGTCAGCTTCATCTGAAAGTGTAATAGTGATTTCGCCGCCTTGTGGAGCATAACGAATGGCATTTGTTATTAAATTTTGCCAGATTTGATATAAAAAATTCTCATTTCCTAATACGAAGGTAGGGGGCAATTCTGTTACGATGTAAAGATCCTTTTCTTGCCACTTCCATTGCATGAGTTTTAAATAATGTTTGATTTGTTGGTGAATGGCAACTGACTGCTTTTGTATTAATTGATTTTCATTGTCTAAATAAGCTAGTGTCAAAAGTTGTTTCGTCAAGCTAGAAAGTCGTGAAGTTTCCGTTTCGATTATTGTTAAATAATTTTCTCGTTGTTCTAAAGATAGTTTCTCATCTTTTAAAATCGAAGTAAAACCTTGAATAGAAGTCAAAGGAGTCTGAATTTCATGAGAGACATTGGCAACGAACTCTTGTCGCGCCTTTTCGGATTTATTCAATTCTGTTGTCATTGTTGCAAAGGAATTGGTTAATTGACCAATTTCATCTTTTCTTTTAGTGGGATGGATTTCAACGGATTGGCCGTCTGTAATTTCTTTTGTAACAGTTGTTAACCTTTTAATAGGAGAAACAATAAAATAGCTACTTAAAAAAATAAGAATAAAGCCAATTAAAACACTAAATACAAGCAACATCACTAAGAAAATTCGCAGCTCACCAAATTGCTTGGTAGGGTCTGATCGAATAAAAACAGCACTAGTTTGTTCGCTGTTTTCTATCGGAAATCCAATAGTATTTCGTAAATCATTGTCAAAAAAACCTGTAATAAAAATGCTCTTTGGAAAATTCGCAATCCCATGATAAATGGTTCCGTCTAAAACAGACTGAATGACTTCTTTTTCTAACGTTTTCTTTCTGAACGAATCACCGTATTCGATATCGGTGCCATCGGGTTTGAATTGATAAATTTCATAGCCAAGCTGACTAATGTGGTTGAAGTAGCTTTCTTGATTTAAGGTCGGATTTTCGTTATAAAATTGTTGAATATCCTTTGCTACATAAGTTAATTTTTGATCGTTGATAGGCTTTAGGTGGTATTGATAATACACATTTGAAATCAAAAAAGCCACGCCAATACTTACAATCATCACTAAAAAGGTAATGGCTACGATCCGTTGATAGAGCGTCTTCATACCTGTTCCTCCAATCGATAGCCAAGCCCGCGAATAGTAGTAATCGCAACACCAGAATCCTTGGTCAGATGCTCTCGTAATCGTTTGATATGAACGTCTACAGTTCTGTCATTTCCTTCGTAATCCATACCCCAAATAGATTCAATCAATTCATCACGAGTAAAAATTTTTTTAGGATAGCTGGCAAGTTTCGTTAGCAATTCAAATTCCTTTAATGGAAGAAAAAGCTCTTTACTTCCTAGGGTCACAAGATAATTCTTTTGATCAATCGTTAGTTTTCCAATGGTAATTAACGGGTTGTTCGGAATTTGATACCGTCTAAACAGTGCATTCATTCTAAATTCAAGTTCTTTTAATTCAAAAGGTTTGGTCATGTAATCATCAGTCCCTGCTTGGAACCCTTTTTCTTTATCTACAATTTCTCCTTTTGCAGTCAATAAAATAATCGGAATGCTGTACTGTTGTCGAATTTCCTGACAAACTTCATATCCGTTCTTTAGAGGCATCATAATATCTAAAATCGCTAAATCAATCGAATGGGTTTCGATAGCATCAATAGCCTCAGCTCCATCTGTTGCAGTTACTACCCGATAAGACAATGATTCAAGAAAACGCTGAACCATTTTATTAATATTTGAATCATCATCGGCAATTAAAATTGTTTTCATGATCATACGTCCTTTAATCGTAAAATTTTTCCTATAACCTAGGTGAATCTAGTTTAACAAACTTTTAAAGAAATGTAGACTATAATTGTCTTTTGTTTTCTAGAAAAGAAGGTAAAAAAGATTTGGTATCGAGATAAATTAATAAATAATGAACAAATTCTAACAAATAGAAGTGAAAATGTGGTATAATGAGATATTAAGTGTTATGATATTTTGTTTATGTAATCACGAAATAAAGAAATGAGGGATTTACATGGGAAATAAAATCACTAACGAAATTCAATCAGTTGTTGAAACCGAGCTTCGTAAAGGTGCGAGTAAGTCAAGAATTGCAACGCTTTTGGGCGTACCCTATGAAGAAGCAAATGCAATTATTGATGCAGTTAAAGAATCATTTAGACCAGATCTAGGTGATGAGATTAAATTTACTTTTAGAGATGAAAAGATGGCTGGCGTTATTAAAAAACTATTAACCAACAGTGCTGTCGTTGAAATTTTTTGGGAACAATCGTCTCCAACAATGAAAGATATTTGTGAAACAAAAACGATTGTGAACTTTAAAGACATAATTGAAATTACAAATGCAGAGGCTACTTCATAACTAGCAGTTTAAACATTTAATAAAATAAACAACCTATTGAAGCGAAACTTATCGAAAATAAGGTTCGTTTTTTTTTGTATTTTCGTATATAAAAAGACAAATTCTAGGATAAATAGTTTGATATTCAAAATAAAATTAAGTACTTGAAATGCCTATATAAAGGTTTTTTTTTGTTTGTATAAAAAAATTTTTTAAAATAAACTTGACACTTTTAGTAAAAAATAATATAGTTTGATAGTCAAACAATTTGAACATCAAAGCAATTGATTACAATGAATGACGAAATATAAGAAATGGAGGAGTTGATGTGGCAGACTCATTTGAACTGATTAATGATTACTTAGTTGAAGTGTTTAACGAAATATTGATTATTGAAGAGACAGCATTGCAAAATAGCAGTTTCCAAGATGTATCAATCAAGGAAATGCATACCGTTGAAGCTATTGGTATGTATCGTAAACGAACAACTTCTGAAGTCGCTAGAAAATTATCGATCACTGTTGGAACTTTAACTGTTGCGGTCAACAATTTAGTGAAAAAAGGCTATGTTGAGCGAATTAGAAGTGAAAATGATCGACGAGTAGTAAAGCTTGGACTTACTAAGAGAGGACGATTATTGTATCGTCTTCATGACAAATTCCATAAAGAGATGGTAAAAGAAACCGTAGAAGGAATGAACCAAGAAGAGATTGAAATTCTAATCAAAGGTTTAGGGAATTTACATGGTTTCTTAGATAAAACCCAAAATAAATTGAAAGAACAGGGCTGAAATGAATGGAAGCAAAAATAATTAGCACTGGAAGTTACCTCCCATCAACTAGAGTTCCTAATCAACAATTAGAAACGCTAATGGATACCAATGATGAATGGATAAAATCCAGAACAGGAATTGAAGCGAGGCACTTAAGCGAAACTGAAAATACCTCAGTACTTTGTGGAAAAGCAGCAATCAAAATGCTGGATAAAGCAAACGTATCCGCTTTAGAAGTCGATTTAATTATTGTGGCAACCATGACCCCAGATTATCAGACCCCCTCAACAGCTTGTTTAGTTCAAGAATATATTGGTGCTAGGCAAGTAATGGCCTTTGATATCAATGCAGCGTGTTCAGGTTTTGTCTACGCGCTTTCAATTGCTGAGAAAATGGTGCAAAGTGGAAATTTTCGTTATGCACTTGTTCTAGGCGGAGAAGTGATGTCGAAAGTAATTGATTGGGAAGATAGAAGTACAGCGGTTCTTTTTGGAGATGGCGCAGGAGGCGTGTTATTAAAAGGAGTAAATGAAAAAAAATCATTTCTCGCTGAAGATATTCATGCTGATGGTAGTCGCGGACTTTCATTAACAGCAAGGCATTTAACGACGCAAGATCCTTTTTCAAAAACAACAGACGAGATACAGCAAAGTGATTATTTAAAAATGGATGGGCGAGCAATTTTTGATTTTTCAATCCGAAATGTACCGGCTAGTATTCGTCAACTTGCTGAAATTGGAGAGACTCAGCTTGCGGAAGTGGATTATTATTTACTTCATCAAGCAAACTATCGAATCGTTGAAGCAATTGCAAAAAAACTAAAACTTCCGATGAGCAAATTCAAAACGAATATGCAACGCTACGGAAACACCTCTGCTGCCAGTATTCCAATTCTATTAGATGAAGTTGTTTCAGCAGGAGAATTGAAATTAGGCAGTGGACAAAAAATTGTATTGACCGGTTTTGGCGGAGGCTTGACATGGGCTTCGATCTTAATCGAGTTATAAAGAAATAAAAAATAAGTACAAAAAATTAAACCAAACATACTGGAGGAAATTATTATGACATTCGAAAAAATTCAAGCAATTATTGTAGACCAATTAGGTAAAGAAGAAGAAGAGGTACAATTAACAACAAACTTCCGTGAAGATTTAGAAGCAGATAGTTTAGACTTATTCCAAATCATCAACGACATCGAAGACGAATTTGACATCAAAATCGAATCAGAAGAAGGCTTAAACACAGTTCAAGATATCGTTAACTTTGTAGAAGCTGAATTAAAAAATAAATAAACTAGAGAATAGAAAGTAGGAAACCTGCATGCAATCAGAATTATGCGAAAAACTTGGAATCAAGTATCCAATCATTCAAGGAGCAATGGCGTGGGTAGCAAATGCAGAACTTGCAAGTGCTGTTTCTAACGCTGGTGGATTGGGGATTATTGCCTCAGGACATGCACCTGAAGAAGTGGTTCGTGAACAGATCAGGCAGGCGAAAGAAAAAACAGATCAACCTTTTGGAGTAAATATTATGTTGCTTTCTCCACATGTGGAGGCAGTGGTGAATGCTGTCTGTGAGGAAGGCGTTAAAGTGGTTACCACAGGCGCTGGAAGTCCAGGGAAATACATGAAAAAGTTCCGTGAACATGGCATTATTGTTATTCCTGTCGTTGCTTCGGTAGCATTAGCTAGACGAATGGAAAAAGACGGTGCGGATGCAATTATTGTTGAGGGAATGGAAGCCGGTGGACATATTGGAAAATTAACAACGATGGTCATGGTTCCTCAAGTAGTGGATGCTGTTTCAATTCCTGTGATTGCAGCAGGTGGAATCGGAGATGGTCGTGGAATGGCAGCAGCCTTTATGTTAGGAGCCTCAGCTGTTCAGCTTGGAACAAGATTCCTCGTTGCCCATGAATGCACGATCCACCAAAACTTTAAAAATGCCGTTTTAAAAGCTAGAGATATCGACACCACGGTTACGGGTCAAATTACTGGACATCCTGTCCGTACAATCCGTAATAAACTAACGCGTCTATATGATAAAGCTGAAAAAGAAGAGACCAGTAAAGATCAACCCGATTTTGAGCGTTTAGAAGCGATTGGTAAAGGTGCCTTAAGACGTGCTGTTATCGATGGAGATATGGATGCGGGGTCAATGATGTCAGGTCAAATTGCTGGACTTGTAAAAACTGAACAAAGCTGTGAAGAAATCATTCAAGAACTAATGTCTGAATCTCAAACAGTGATCGAACAACAAAAAAAAGCCTTTATTTAAATTCATTTTAGTGAATCAATTATTCTTAAAATGAGCCTTTATTTAAAGGCTTGTTTTACTAATAGGGACAACTTTTAAGAAAAAATAACGGCACTAGATAAAAGGAGTCAAACAACATGAAAATCGCTTTTGTATATAGTGGTCAAGGAGCACAGTATCAAGGGATGGGCCAAGAACTCTATGAAAATAATCAAGTTGTAAGAGATGTTTTTCAGCATGCAAGTGATGCGCTAAAAATGGATATGACTTCTCTGTGTTTTGATGAAAATGAACAATTAAATCAAACAACTTATACACAACCTGCTATTTTAACAGTGAGCATGGCAATTGATGCCCTTCTTAAAGAGCATGGCGTAGTACCTGAAGTAGTGGCTGGTTTGAGCTTAGGAGAGTACAGCGCTTTAGTAAAAGCAGGTGTTTTAGATTTTACAACAGCTGTTCAATTAGTGAAAAAGCGTGGACAATTTATGACTGAAGCCGTTCCAGCAGGAGATGGAGCTATGAGTGCTGTAATGGGATTAGATCGAAACACCATAGAAGAAGCATGTATAGCAGCCAGTGATATCGGTGTCGTCTCTCCAGCGAATTACAATATGCCTGGCCAAATCGTCATTGCAGGATTAAAAGAAGCTGTCGCTAAAGCGACTCTATTGCTAGAAGAAAAAGGAGCGAAACGAATCATCCCTCTGCAAGTAAGTGGACCATTTCATACAGCTCTATTAAAACCAGCAGCGATGGAATTAGCAAATGAACTGGAAGCAATTGAATTTCATGAATTAAACTTACCGGTTATCAGCAATACGACAGCAAAAATAATTACTGATAAAGCAGATGTAAAACCACTCCTGACAAGACAAGTGATGTCGCCAGTTTTATGGGAAGATAGCGTTAATACAATGATTGACATGGGCGTGGACACTTTTATCGAAGTTGGACCTGGAAAAGCCTTAAGCAGCTTTATTAAAAAAATTAATCGAAATGTAACAATTTTAAATGTTGAAAATCAAAAAACGTTAGACAAAACGATTGAAACATTGAAAGGAATGAGTACATGACTTTAAAAGACAAAGCAGTGATTGTAACAGGAAGTTCAAGAGGAATTGGAAAAGCAATTGCACTTGAATTTGCAAAAAAAGGCTGCAATATTGTATTAAATGGACGCAAACCAATTGCTGACACAGTAGTTCAAGAAATTGAAGCAGAAGGTGTGAAATGTCATTGCTTCATCGGAGATGTTAGTGATTTTGATTCTGCTAAACAATTGATTGATGAAACGAAGGAAGTTTTTGGCAGTGTAGATATTCTGGTCAATAATGCAGGAATTACAAATGATAAATTATTAATGCGGATGTCAGAAGATGATTTTGATTCAATTTTAAACGTCAATTTAAAAGGAACGTTTAATACAATTCGTCATGCTTCAAGCGTGATGCTAAAACAACGAAGCGGAACAATTATTAACCTATCAAGTGTCATTGGTCAAATTGGAAACGCAGGTCAAGCCAATTATGCAGCAAGTAAAGCTGGTGTTATTGGTTTAACAAAATCAGCTGCCAGAGAATTAGCGGCTAGAGGAATTACAGTCAATGCGATTGCTCCAGGTTTTATTGAAACGGATATGACAGATGAACTATCCGATAAAGTAAAAGAATTATCAAAACAACAAATTCCATTAAATCGTTTTGGAACTGTTGAAGATGTTGCAAAAGCAGCCGTTTTCCTAAGTGAAAATAAATATATCACAGGACAAGTCATCAATATCGATGGTGGCATGGTGATGAACGGTTAATGAAAGGGGCATAAAGAAGATGAATCGTGTAGTGATTACAGGAATGGGTGCAGTCACGCCTATTGGAAATTCAGTGGATGCATTTTGGGAAAGTTTAAAAGCTGGAAAAAACGGTGTTACCGAAATTACGAGATTTGATGCTTCAGAAACTGGCGTAACGTTAGCAGCAGAATTAAAAGATTTTGATGCGACGGTTTATATGCCAAAAAAAGAAACTAAACGTACAGATCTATTTTCACAATACGGAATAGCAGCAGCAGTCCAAGCAATGGAAAATAGTGGCTTAGATACAGAAAAAATAGATGTCGATCGCTTTGGTGTTATTGTTAGCTCAGGAATTGGTGGGATGAATACCATTCAAGAACAAGTGATCAAAATGCACGATCGTGGTCCACAACGTGTTGCTCCGTTCTTTGTCCCAATGGTGATTGGAAATATGGCAGCAGGAAATATTGCAATACGTGTTGGAGCAAAAGGTCTTTGTACCTCAATCGTAACAGCTTGTGCATCAGGAACCAATTCAATTGGCGAAGCTTTTCGTTCAATTAAACACGGATATTCTGATGTGATTTTAGCCGGCGGAACAGAAGCGACGATTTGTGAAATTGGAATTGCTGGATTTGGCGCTTTAACAGCTTTAAGTAAATCAACAGATCCTGAACGCGGTTCGATTCCATTCGATAAAGAGCGTAACGGTTTTGTAATGGGAGAAGGCGCGGGCGTTCTTGTATTAGAAGAATTACAACATGCGTTAGATCGTGGAGCAAAAATTTATGGCGAAGTCGTCGGCTATGGATCAACATGTGACGCTGGTCATATGACAAGCCCATCTGTTGATGGAAGCGGAGCTGGTAAAGCAATGATTCAAGCGATGAAAGAAGCTGGAATTGAACCAAAAGACGTGGATTACATCAATGCTCATGGTACAAGTACGCCAGCAAATGACAGCGCTGAAACAACAGCCATCAAATACGCAATGGGTGAAGAAGCCCACAACGTTCCAATTTCAAGTACGAAAAGTATGATTGGACATTTGTTGGGTGCAGCAGGAGCTGTTGAAGGAATTGCCTGTGTGAAAGCATTGGAAAATGACTTTTTACCGCCAACAATTGGCTTTAAAGAAGCGGATGAAGCCTGCGACTTAGACTACATTCCAAATGTAGGACGCAAGGTGGAGTCAGCTAAATATGCGTTAAGCAACTCGCTAGGTTTTGGCGGACATAACGCTGTTGTCTGCTTTAAAAAGTGGGAGGAAGCTTAAATGAATATTTCTGAAGTAAAAGAACTATTGGCTCTTGTCAACGAATCAGATTTAACGGAATTTGATTTGCAAATTGATAATACCGTTTTGCATATGAGTAAAAACGATACGCCAAAACCAAACCATGTTGAATCATTAACAGCGAGTCCTGTTGTAGAAGCAAAAATTAATGAAATAGCTAAAGAAGCGACACAGTCTAATACAACAACGATTGAATCCAAACCAGAAGCAGTAGAACTAGGTGGAACACTGATTCCTTCACCAATTGTTGGCGTTGTTTATTTGACACCTTCACCTGATCAACCAGCCTTTAAAAAAGTTGGGGATACGGTAGCTGTTGGAGAAACCTTATGTATTGTAGAAGCAATGAAACTAATGAATGAAATTACCAGCGATACTGCAGGTACCATTGCAGAAGTTCTAATTGAAAACGAACAAGTCGTTGAATACAACCAACCCTTATTTAGAATCGTATAAGAAAATCTTAGGAGGCAATTAAATGAGCATTTTAAACGCAACTGAAATTATGGAGTTAATCCCAAACCGTTACCCAATTTATTTTATCGACTATGTGGATGAGTTAATCCCAGGAGAGCACGTTGTTGCAACTAAAAACGTTACAATCAACGAAGAATTTTTCCAAGGACACTTCCCTGGAAACCCAACAATGCCAGGTGTTTTAATTTTAGAAGCATTAGCACAAGCAGGTTCAATTCCATTATTGAAACTAGATCGTTTTAAGGGAGAAACAGCCTACTTAGGTGGAATGAACAAAGTAAAATTCCGTAAAAAAGTGGTTCCTGGTGACGTTTTAAAATTACATGTAGACATCATTAAATTAAAAGAATACGCAGGTATTGGAAAAGCAGTCGCATATGTAGACGGTAAAAAAGTTTGTGAAGCTGAATTAACCTTTATCATTGGTAGATAAGCCTATGTTTAATAAAATTTTAGTAGCAAATCGTGGCGAGATTGCGGTACGTATCATTCGCGCCTGCCGAGAATTAGGTATTGCAACCGTTGCGGTTTACTCAGAAGCAGATAAAGATGCCCTTCATATGCAACTAGCGGATGAAGCCATTTGTATCGGTCCCGCTAAAGCAACAGACTCTTATTTAAATATGCAAAGTATATTAAGTGCTGCTGTTGTTACAAAAGCCCAGGCAATTCATCCTGGGTTTGGCTTTTTGTCAGAAAATAGTATTTTCGCTACTATGTGTCAAGAATGCAACATTACCTTTATCGGTCCAAAAGCCGAGACCATTGATCAAATGGGAAATAAAGCCAATGCAAGAACCTTAATGCAAGCAGCGAATGTTCCAGTAATTCCAGGTAGTGATGGTTTTATCACAGATGCCAAAGATGCTGAAGAATTGGCTGAAAAGTTAGGTTATCCAGTTATGTTAAAGGCTGCAGCTGGCGGAGGCGGAAAAGGGATTCGAAAAGTGGCAAATGCTGATGAGCTTTCACCTGCATTTAACAGTGCAAGCAGTGAAGCGAAAGCCGCATTTGGTGATGATCGAATGTATCTTGAAAAAATTATCGAACATGCCAGACACATCGAGGTTCAAATTCTTGGCGATCATTTTGGTCATGTGATTCACCTTGGTGAACGTGATTGTTCTTTGCAGCGTAACAATCAAAAAGTAATCGAAGAATCTCCATCTGTTGCAATCAGTGAAGAACAGCGACAATTACTTGGAGAAACAGCTGTAAGAGCTGCAAAATACGTAAATTACCAAAATGCTGGGACTATTGAATTTCTACTGGATCAAGATGGAAAATTCTATTTTATGGAAATGAATACACGAATTCAAGTAGAGCATCCTGTTACTGAAATGGCAACCGGAATTGATATTGTTAAAGAACAATTAAAAATTGCCAGTGGTTTACCTCTAGAAATTCAACAAGAGGAAGTCACAATAACTGGACACACGATTGAATGCCGAATCAATGCTGAAAATCCAGCCTTTCATTTTGCACCATCTCCAGGGAAAATTGATTATTTATTTTTACCAAGTGGTGGACTAGGTTTACGTGTAGACAGTGCTGTTTTTGCTGGTTACGAAATTCCACCTTATTACGATGCAATGATTGCTAAAATTATTACAAAAGGTGAAAATCGAGCAGAAGCAATTGCGAAAATGAAACGTGCATTAGGCGAATTAGTGATTGATGGCATTATTACGAATCAATATTTCCAAGAAGATTTACTAGCGGATCAACGATTCGTTGAAGGCGCGTATGATACAAGTTTCCTACAAGACATTTTTCTTGATGAGTGGGAGCAGCAACAAACGAATTAATTCTATGTACTGGAATCTAAAGAGGTGAAAAAATGAAACTGTTTAAAAAAAGACCTTTTATTCCAATCGATATCAAACCTCAAAAACAAACTCAGTTGGATGAACCGATGGTGCCAGATGGAATGTGGGCACAATGTCCAAGCTGTAAAAAAGCCATTTATAACAAAGATTTAGGGAAAGAACAAATTTGCCCAAATTGCGGTTATAATTTTAGAATTGATGCTTTTGAGCGCATTGGATTGATTGTGGACGAAAATAGTTTTGAAGAGTGGGACAAAGGATTAGCGAACACCAATCCAATGGAATTTCCAGCCTATTCAGAAAAAATTGAACGTTTACAGGAAGAAACAGGTTTAGATGAAGCTGTTGTCACTGGAAGAGCTACTATCAACAAGCAAGCATGTGTATTGGCTGTAATGGACGCTCGGTTTATTATGGGCAGTATGGGAACAGTTGTTGGCGAAAAAATCACTCGTGCTTTTGAAAAAGCAACAGAACTTCAATTGCCAGTAGTTATTTTCACTGCTTCAGGCGGTGCTAGAATGCAAGAAGGGATTCTCTCCTTAATGCAAATGGCGAAAATTAGTGCAGCAGTTGCAAAACATAGTGAAGCAGGCTTGTTGTACGTCGCAGTACTAACAGATCCTACAACAGGAGGAGTTTCAGCAAGTTTTGCCATGCAAGGAGATATTATCTTAGCTGAGCCACAAGCATTGATTGGATTTGCTGGAAGAAGAGTCATTGAACAAACCATTAACGAAGAGTTGCCAGAAGATTTCCAACGAGCAGAGTCATTATTAGAACATGGCTTTATTGATAAAATTGTGCCACGTCCTGAATTAAAGACGACGCTAGGATTGATTTTAACTCTTCATGCCCCAAAACTCGCGAAGGCAGGTGGAAACAATTGATGACTGCAAGCGAAATCGTAGCCTTAGCTAGAAAAACAACGCGTTTAACAGCGTTAGAATACATGAATTTCTTGTTTAATGACTTTATTGAATTCCATGGTGATCGTTCTTATCGAGACGATAAAGCAGTTGTTGGTGGAATTGCTACCTTGCAAAATCAACCAATTACAGTTATTGGAATTCAAAAAGGGCATAATTTAGAAGAAAATATGATGCGTAATTTTGGTTCCCCTCATCCAGAAGGGTACCGAAAAGCATTACGCTTAATGAAACAAGCTGAAAAATTTGGTCGCCCGGTGGTAACCTTTATTAATACAGCTGGTGCTTATTGCGGCGTTGAAGCAGAAGAGCGCGGTCAAGGTGAAGCCATCGCACGAAACTTGATGGAAATGAGCCAATTAAAGGTCCCTATTATTGCCATTATTATTGGTGAAGGTGGTAGTGGTGGCGCATTAGCACTTGCAATGGGAAATCAGGTTTGGATGATGGAACATACCATGTATTCCATTTTATCTCCAGAAGGTTTTTCATCCATTTTGTGGAAAGATGCCTCACGTTCTAAGGAAGCAGCAGAACTGATGAAACTAACAGCTCGTGATTTATTAGGACTTGATGTGATTGATAAAATGATTGAAGAAACAGATCAAAAAGTTCTATTAGCTCAAGAAACCATTATGCAAAATCTGAAAAATGAATTAATACTTGCTCTCCAACAATTAGGAAAACTTACGCCAGAAGAATTAGTTGAAGATCGCTACAAACGCTTTAGAAAATACTAAAAAAAGTTGTCGCAATTCATTGCGACAACTTTTTTTAGTGATGAGGTGTAACTTCTGGAATTACAACCGTAGAAGATTGGTATAAGTATTTTCCATCATTGGTTTCAATTAAGATCGAGAATCTATTTTTACTTAAAAGCAATTCTCCAATTTTTTCTCTTGTATAAATTCGTCCTCTTGGAATATCATGAGGTAAGGTAATCTCAATTTTTTTCAACTCATAAAATCCACAAGCAATGGTTTCTACAAAAATTAAATTTGAGATACTTTGTAGTTCTTTTTCTTCAGCTTCAGTTAATTCATTCACATTTCCTTGATTCATCCTTATCCCCCTAAAGCAACTTAATAAAATAAGACGTAGCTTATTAATTTTACCATCAAAGATAGCGGAATGATAGTAGATAAAAAAATCTATTTTGTTAAAAAAAACCCGAAAAATGGAATAAATTAACCATTTCTTTTTTTAGCGGCTTCCATTAATGCTTTTGCTTCACAGCTAGAATCACAGCCACCACATTTTCCCTTTTTAGAATTCTTAAAGAGTTTAGTAAGTTGATAGATAGCCCAACCAAAAATAAGAATACCAATCGTCCAATTTAATAAAAATGAATAAATAGTCATGAGGTTCACTCCTTTATTTAAAAATGGAAGAGCATTCCTGTTTGGTAAATCATAAAAGAAACACCATAGGCAATTATAAAGCTTGATAGTGCAGAGTAAAATGACCAAAACCAAGAACCTGTTTCAGCCCTAATAGCCCCTAATACAGCAAAACAAGGGATGTAAAGTAAGACAAAAACCAAAAAGCTATAGGCTTGAAGAGGTGTAAAAACACTTGAAAGTTGACCGATTAAAGCAGTTTCGCCACCAACATGAAAGAGAATCAACATTGTCGAGCCAACTACTTCTTTTGCTAAAATACCGGTAATAATTGCGCTGACAGCTTGCCAACTGTAAAAACCGAGTGGAGCAAAGAAGGGAGCTAAAAAGGAGCCTATCGCTGCCATAAAGCTAGTTTCGATAGAAGAAGCTACTCCACTGAAGTTAAAGTAACTAAGGGACCAAATTAAAACAGTTCCACCAAAAATAACGGTTCCGGCTTTTTTTACAAAGCCTTTTCCTTTATCCCAAGTCCCACGCCATAGAATTGATAACTTTGGCAAATTGTATTCTGGTAAATCGACAATGAAAATTGACGAATCAGTGGTCTTAAAAATTAGGGAATAGAATTTTGCTAAAATAATTGCAACTAGTATACCTAATACATAGAGCGATAAAACAATTAAAGCCTGATTTTTTTCAAAAAATGCTGCAATAAATAAACTATAAATAGGCAATCGAGCCGAACAGCTCATAAAAGGAGAAATCAAAGTTGTGATTAAACGTTCTTTAGGTTGTTCAATTGTTCGAGCGGCCATAATTCCAGGAACATTACAGCCAAAACCAATCAATAAAGGGATAAAAGCTTTTCCATTTAGTCCCACAGATTCCATCAAACGATCCATTACTAAAGCAGCTCTAGCCATATAACCAGAATCTTCTAAAAAGGAAATGCAAGCAAATAAAACAAATATTTGAGGCATAAAGACTAAAACACCACCAACTCCTGCAATTAATCCATCAATTATTAAAGAATGGATTAACTCATTTGCTCCAATCCATGTTAGAAAAAGACTAACATTTGAAGAAAATGGGCCACTTAAAAAAGCATCGAATAAGTCAGAAAGCGGACCACCAATCCAATCAAAGGTTAACTTAAACATGAAATAAAAAATCATTAAAAATAACGGCATTCCCCAAATTGGATGGGTAGTTAGGTGATCGATTTTTTTAGTCAACGAAGTTGTTTTTTGATTTGCCTCTTTTAAAGTTGCTTTTTTTAGTAATTCTTCTATGAATTCTAAACGAACAGCGTAGACAGCATCTTCCAACGCCTGAGGATCTTTTTTCAAAGACAATAAACCTTCGTAGTGATTCGTAGCAATAAATTTTTCAATCATATTATTGCCAGCTAGGAATTGAATCATCATCCATCGTGCAAAAATCGCTTCATGTTGATAAATAGTAGTTAATAAATCTTGACCTTTACGAATGATTGCTTCAACAGGTTCTCCATAATCTAAATAAAATGATGGAGAAGTAGTAGATGAAGGTTCACCAATAAGAAATGATTTTAATTCAGCCATCCCTTTATTTGTTCGAGCATCGGTTTGAAAAATAGTAGCATGTAGTTCATTAGCTAAAACGGTTGGATTTAATTCCATATCTTGTTTTTTAACAATATCCATCATGTTTAAAACAAGTACCGTTGGTTTTCCATATTCTAAAAGTTCGATAGTGAGCAAGAGGTTGCGTTTTAACTGTGCTGCATTTAAAATATTCAGCGTTTGATCAAAAGATTCATATAATAAAAAATGAGTAGCAACTGCTTCGTCTTTCGTTAAAGGATTTAAAGAATAAACACCAGGTAAGTCAATAATCGACACGAAAGAATGATTGATTTTCCCAATTTTTTTTTCAACCGTAACCCCGCTCCAGTTGCCCACATAAGCGTAGGAGTCAGTTAAATGATTAAAAACTGTGGTTTTGCCAGTATTTGGATTTCCGAAAAGGGCAATTTTCATTGATTGCCATCTCCTAAGAGCAGTTCTAAGGTGCGTCTGCGAATGCCAACATGTTGACCATCACTTTCAATCGTACAAGGGCCATGAAATGGATAGCGTCGTTTAACGAAAATCACTGAACCTTCATAAATTCCAACTTCTTTTAGGCGTCGTTTCGTTAAGGCATCTAATTTTGATAAATCATAAATTGGAATCGGTTGGTTTAATTGAATTGAATGAACATTCATAGTTAAAACCTCATTTATCTAAATTTTAAGTGGCAAATACACTAATTAATTGATAGTGATTCTCATTACCATTTAGCTCATCATATCACAAATTCAAAATTTGTAAATAACTGTGAAACAAAAAAACAAGTATTCCTTTAAAAAATGCGTATGTTAAGGTAAGATAGAACAAGTTGAATTTTAATAAGAATGGTTGTGAATAAGATGGGAGAAAAAATTGATTTCCCAAAGAATTATGATTTGTATTTAAAAAAAGCGATGAGCTATTTTAAAATTGGCAATATGGAAGAAGCGATTCCATACTTTGCTAAAGCCTATCAGCTAAAAAAAGAAGATAAAATTAATACTTTTTATACAACAGCCCTTTATCAAATTGGTTCTTATCAAGAAGCAAAAGAAATTGCAGAAGAAAAATTAACCTTTTATCAAACTGAAGAGAAACTGTATGCCTTTTATACCTCCATTTTAATCAAAGCACACTATTTTGAAGAAGCTACTAATATCATTACAAAAGAGCAACATAAAATCGGAAAACCTAAAAATCTTGAGGTTTGGGAAACACTGGCAAAGAACTGTCTAGAAGAAGCAGAAAATAAACGTTTACAAGAAGAAAAAAAACATAAACTTATTTTAAAACAATCTTTTTCGATTGGAGACAAAGCATATTCAGAACAAGCAGCCCTAATGCAGGAGTTAAAGTTGGTTCCAAAAGATATCTATATACAAGCTGCTAAAATAATGTTGTCAAATCCCTTTGTGAATGGACTTATTAAAGCCACTTTAATTGAAGGTTTAATCGCTAAAGAGTGTTCGGAAATAATTAAAATCACTTGGTTCGATGAAGAGCGTCAGATTATCCCAACTCATTTAAAACCTTTAGAAGAAAATCAAACAGTCGAAACAGTCAAGAAAATAATAGAAGAACAAGTAGCGATTCACAATCCATCGCTTTTTCTACTAATAAATGAAGAAGTTAATTTGCACGTTATTTTATTGTATCCATTTATAGAAGAAGTCATTACAATCCCTTCAATTTGGGTGAAACTCTATCAACAAAAATATGATATGGAAAAGACTATTATAATAGAAGAATCAGTCGAACAAAAAAAAATGGTTGAATGGATGAATCGATTAAATCAGCAATTATCAGAACTATTTTAAAAAGTAAAAGGCTAATGGATTTATAATAGGAAAGCAATTGAATTTATTTCAGATCCCTATATTTGATAAAATAACTTACAATTGGAAATTTATTTTGATGGATTGCTATCAATGTATTTACAAAGTTTTGCTGATAGTGTACTATTAATGAGTATGCAATAGCTAAAAAAATATGAAAACTATAGTGTTTCGGAGGGAATATACATGACTGCAAAATGGGAAAAAAAAGGCGCTAACGATGGTGTCTTAACATTTGAAATTACAGAAGAAAAAATTAAAGAAGGAATCGAGAAAGCCTTCAACAAAGTGAAAAAAAATCTTGATGTTCCAGGTTTCCGTAAAGGGAAAGTATCACGTCAAGTATTTAACAAAATGTACGGCGAAGAAGCTCTTTATGAAGATGCATTGAACGTTGTATTACCAGAAGCTTATGCTGCCGCTTTAGAAGAATCAGGTATTGATCCTGTTGACCAACCAAAAATCGATGTATTAAGCATGGAAAAAGGTCAAGCATGGGTAATCACTGCTGATGTTACTGTAAAACCTGAAGTTAAATTAGGCGAATACAAAAACTTAACAGTTGAAAAACAAGACCGTGAAGTGACAGATGCTGACGTTGAAGAAAACATCAAACAAAAACAAGCAGCACAAGCTGAACTTGTTTTAAAAGAAGAAGCTGCAGTAAACGGCGACACAGTTGTCATTGACTTTGAAGGCTTTAAAGACGGTGTTGCGTTTGACGGTGGAAAAGGAGAAAATACTTCTCTAGAATTAGGTTCAAACTCATTCATCCCAGGCTTTGAAGAACAATTAATTGGCGCAAAAGCTGGCGACGAAGTTGAAGTTAAAGTAACTTTCCCTGAAGAATATCATTCAGAAGACCTTAAAGGCGCTGAAGCAGTCTTCAATGTTAAAGTTCATGAAGTTAAAGCAAAAGAATTACCAGAATTAGATGATGAATTTGCTAAAGACATCGACGAAGAAGTTGAAACATTAGCTGAATTAAAAGAAAAAATCAAAAAAGAATTAACAGATGCTAAATTAAACGCAGCTGAAGAAGCCGTTCAAGAAGCAGCTATCCGTCAAGCAGTTGACAATGCTGAAATCGTTGAATTACCACATGTAATGGTGCATGATGAAGTTCACCGTCAAATGGACCAATTCTTAAATGATATGCAACGTCAAGGTGTATCTCCAGAAATGTACTACCAATTAACAGGTACAACAGAAGAAGACTTACACAAACAAATGGAAGCAGATGCTGATATTAGAACTCGTACAAACCTAGTTCTTGAAGCGATTGTTGCAGCTGAAGGTTTCGAACCAACTGAAGAAGAAGTTGAAAAAGAAATCAAAGAATTAGCTGAACAATACAACATGGAAGAAAAAGCTGTCCGTGCTGCTCTAAGTGTTGACATGTTAAAACATGATATCTCAATGAAAAAAGCAATTGACACTATTACTGAAACAGCAGTAGAAAAATAAGCTGACTGTTCGTTGCCCTTGCTACTACTTGTTAGTAGCAGGGCTTTTTTAGGTGAATTTTAAATTATTTATAATTTTCTAGTTAAAATTGTTGCGTTGCTGAGAGAATGACGTATACTATATAGATGTAGTCATTTGAAATTCGTTTTAAGGTGCAATAAGTAACTATAAAATGAATGAATAATCGAAGGGGGCTTTTCGTTGGCTAAAACAGATAAAGAGACAAAAAAATTAATCGAAACGGCAACACAAAAGATTATTAAAGAAAACAAACTAAAAGCAATGGTGCACATTGATATTTTAACAAATGAAGTGGCAATCCCATTTACTTTAGATGCTGAAGAAATCGATAATTTGATTCAAAAAGTAGAGGATGCTGGTGTAAGTGTTGTTGGAGACGATGGCGGCCCAACAGATCGTCAAATCCTTGCAACTGAAAAGAAACGCAAAAAAGATAAAGAAAAAGAAGAAGAATTAGCTGCACCGATTGGTGTCAATGTTGATGATCCCGTTCGTATGTATTTAAAAGAAATTGGACGCGTAAAACTACTGACAGCAGATGAAGAAGTTTCATTAGCAAAACGAATCCAAGATGGCGATCCTGAAGCAAAACAAGCTTTAGCGGAAGCAAACTTACGTTTAGTTGTAAGTATTGCAAAACGTTATGTAGGACGTGGAATGCAATTTCTTGACTTAATTCAAGAAGGTAATATCGGTTTAATGAAAGCTGTTGAAAAATTT
Organism: Carnobacterium sp. GW821-FHT04C06; assembly: GCF_059420345.1. Lineage (NCBI taxonomy): Bacteria > Bacillati > Bacillota > Bacilli > Lactobacillales > Carnobacteriaceae > Carnobacterium > Carnobacterium sp. GW821-FHT04C06. The sequence goes on along the minus strand of NZ_JBWKTN010000005.1, from coordinate 146,251 downwards.
GATTATACAAAAGGCTTTAAATTTTCAACCTATGCAACTTGGTGGATTCGTCAAGCCATTACCCGCGCAATCGCTGACCAAGCTAGAACGATTCGTATTCCTGTTCATATGATTGAAACAATCAACAAATTGATTCGTATTCAAAGACAGTTATTACAAGACTTAGGTCGTGAAGCAACGCCAGAAGAACTTGGGGCTGAAATGGATTTAACTGTTGAAAAAGTGCATGAAATTTTGAAAATTTCTCAAGAACCTGTTTCTTTAGATACGCCAATCGGTGAAGAAGATGATTCTCAATTAGGTGATTTTATTGAAGATCAAGGGGCTGCAAGTCCAGAAGAGCAAGCTTCCTATGAATTATTAAAAACTCAAATTGAAGAAGCACTTGATACATTGACAGATCGTGAGGAAAATGTGTTACGTCTTCGTTTTGGTTTAGAAGATGGCCGCATTCGTACACTAGAAGAAGTTGGTAAAGTATTTGGTGTGACGAGAGAACGTATTCGCCAAATCGAATCAAAAGCACTTCGTAAATTACGTCACCCAAGTCGTTCAAAACAATTAAAAGATTATTTATAAAAATAAGAAGAATGACCTTTTGGAATAGTTCGCTTTCCAGAAAGTCATTTTTTTCTTAATTACCATCCAAACTAGTAAAAATAAACGAAAAAAGCATAGCAAACTCACTGATAATAATGTAAAATTAAGGTTAAAGCAAGTTTGATAGTTTCAAACAAAAGTAGTTTAATTAGATAAGTTATTAAAAATTGATGAATTCTGACTAAAGTTAAAAAACCAAACAAAAATAGTTCTCATTTTTAAAGCTTTGTGCTAAGATAGAGGATATTTAAAGAATCTCATTGGATTAATAGCAAAAAAGTCTGTTACTATTAAATAGATGTAAATGAGAATTGAGGTGGATGAAGCGATGTTTAACGATGAAGAAACAAAAGGCCCAGTCAATTGTTCTTTTTGTGGGAAATCACAAGATCAAGTCAAGAAAATTGTTGCTGGTCCAGGAGTATTTATATGTAATGAGTGTATTGAATTATGCAAAGAAATCATTGATGAAGAATTCAATGAAACAAGTTTAGGCGAATTTTTAGATGTACCTAAACCACAAGAAATTAGAGCGATTTTAAATGATTATGTTATTGGTCAAGATCAAGCTAAGAAAGCTTTATCTGTGGCGGTGTACAATCATTATAAACGTGTCAACCAATTGAATACAGAAGATAGCGATGTTGAACTGCAAAAAAGCAATATCTCACTAATTGGACCAACAGGTTCAGGTAAAACCTTTTTAGCACAAAGTTTAGCACGTATTTTAAATGTGCCATTTGCCATTGCAGATGCAACGAGTTTAACCGAAGCAGGTTACGTAGGAGAAGATGTTGAAAATATCCTATTGAAACTAATGCAAGCGGCAGATTACGATGTAGAACGAGCTGAAAAAGGCATTATATACATTGATGAAATCGATAAAATTGCTCGTAAAAGTGAAAATGTATCGATTACCAGAGATGTAAGTGGTGAAGGTGTTCAACAAGCCTTGTTAAAAATCTTAGAAGGTACGGTTGCAAATGTTCCTCCTCAAGGTGGGCGTAAGCATCCTCATCAAGAATTTGTCCAATTAGACACAAGCAATATTTTATTTATTGTAGGTGGCGCATTTGACGGAATCGAAGAAATCGTTAAAAATCGTATGGGAGAAAAAGTCATTGGTTTTGGTTCAAGTTCTAAAAAATTAGACGAAACTCAAAGCGTGATGCAACAAATTGTTCCCGAAGATTTACAAAAATTTGGCTTAATCCCAGAATTTATCGGAAGATTGCCAGTTATGGCAGCTCTTGAAAAATTAACGGAAGACGATTTAGTTCACATTTTAACGGAACCTAAAAATTCACTAGTGAAGCAATATAAGAAATTATTTGCATTAGATGAAGTTGAATTGGAATTTAAACCTGAAGCTTTAAAAGCCATTGCTAAAAAAGCAATTGAACGCAATACAGGTGCTCGTGGTCTACGTTCTATCATTGAAAGCATTATGCTTGAAATCATGTTCGATTTACCAAGTCGTCCTGAAATCAACAAATGCGTTATCACTGAAGATACCGTTTCTGGTTCAGGAAAACCTGAACTTTATAATGTTGAAGGTGTCGTTGTAGGTTCGTAAACCAAAGAAGAAGTTGACAATCGTCGACTTCTTCTTTTTTTTGATTAAATAAATAATATATGAATATAAAAAAATAAGTCTATCGAAAATAAAAAATTTCAAATTTGATGATATTTTAGTTGCGAAAAGAACAAACGTTCGGTACAATAGAAATGGAAACGCGGTTCGACAACATACCCTCAATAATACTAAGTGGTGATAAAATGGGAGAAATCATTGTAGACAAAGAAACGAGAAAGCGAGTGGATCAACTATTAAAAAAAATACCAAAGCTAACAGCCATGGCAAGGCTAGCCGAACAAATATCAGGAGATGCGCTATTAAACAGCCGGTTACAAAGTGCAAAAGACGAGCTTGATAGTATCAAAGCAGTTATTGCTTCCATTCCTGATGAGGATCAAAAAGAAATTATTACCAAACGCTATTTGATTCAAAATAATTACGAAACGGATATTCAAGTTTACATGGATTTAAATATGAGTGAATCTTATTATTACCGTATGAAGAAAGAAGCATTTGAGATACTAGCATTTTTATGGGGATTATAATTAAATGAAATAAAGGATATAAAAAGAAAGTTGATTCTCTGGACCAGAATCAGCTTTCTTTTTATTTTTTTTGTAGTTAAAAGAATTGTGAAAGAGAAAAAAAGAAAACCAACAGAAAAGAAAAAGAAACACGACAGAACAAACGTTCGTTTTCAGTCTATACTTAGGTTGTTGAAGGGCAGGAGAAATGAAGCCTAACAATATCGTTCTCGAGACGAACAACTAACTATAAACGAAAGAAGGAATAAATTATGACAGTTCAACCAATTGAAGGAAAAAAAGTCGTCTATTTAGTACAAGCAACAAATGCAGCAAAAGGAACTAAAGCATTATTACCAGGATTTCAAACAGAAGGAACTTGGACTCGTGAGCATGAAGCACTAGACGAACAAACAAAATCAGGTCGTATTTTAGGGTATGGAGCTAAAACAGAAACCTTTGAATTGACCTTATATTCTGCACCAGGTGATGATGGTCAAGAAGTAATCACAGATGCTTATGACAACGAAGGGCAAGTTAAAGTATGGCGTGTCGAATTATCTGAGAATTCAGATGGTTCTTATCCAGCTCGCTTTGGCTATTCCATTATTCAAAGTGTCGCCATTTCAGATGCGGATAGCTTTGCAGAATTAACGGTTACCTTACCAGTAATTGGCAAAACGCAACCAGGTACGCTAGCAGATATTCCGGAAGAACTATTAAATTTAGCTTTATATGGCTTTGAAAAACCAGGTGAAAAAACAGGTGAACTAGGAGCTACGCAACCAGAATAAATCTATCAGATGCTCTTTAAATAGAGCATCTACATTTCAATTCGTACATTTCATAAAAAGAGAAAAGAGGAAAAGATATGTTTACAATCGATTTAAAAAAGAAATCTTATGAAGTGAAGGGAAGTTTACGTTTTGCTCGCGATATTGAAACAAATTTATCAACACAACAAGACGGAATCAACCAATTAAATGGGATGGCGTTGCTTTACATGGGGTTGCAAAGCGACTCAATCAACGCGCTACTAAATTTTCTTTATTACGGAATTAAGGCAAGCGAGCGACCAAGCATGGATATTATTGAAGACTCTTTAGATGAAATGCTAGCAAAAGATGAAGACGCACTAGAAAACTTATTCTTAAAAGCAATCGGGGTACTTGAAACAAGCGGTTTTTTCGCAAAAATGAAAAAAATGCTGATGGAAAACTTGAAAAACGATCCCAACAACAAGGAATTAGCCAAGCAAATGGAACAAAAACGCAAGAAGGCCATTTCTCTACTCTCCCAATCATAGAAGCCTGTTTTCAGCAAGGTATTACAGATATTGAACCAATGTTGGAATTAACGCTAGTCGAGTACGAAGCCGCGTTACGAGGGATGCAGTTAAGGACCATTGATCAATATGAGTTTATGGCAAAATCAGCGATGGCCAATCGCTATGCCCACCATGCAAAACATGCAAATGAGCGAAAAATTTTTGATAAAAACAAAGCTTTAAGAAGTTTGAATCATCATGGAAATCAAAAAACACCGAATAAACAGATGTTACAGCAAGCGAATAAAGCTTTAAGTGATTATCAAGTGAAATTTACGGTTGAAGATGAGGAAAATAAAGTATAGAAAGGAGGAAGGATATGACTTTAAATTTAAACGAATTATCAGGAAATTTAACAGAAATTTTACAAAATACTAAATTACTAACGAATGATTTTTCATCCATGGCAAGTGTTGCAACAGAAATTGTAACCCCTTTTTCTCAAGTGAAAACAGCTTTAGGAGAAGTTGCAGGATCTGCTAGTTCCATTGGTGATATTTTCAGTGGAAATGTGGGAATTGTTGATGGGTTATCTCAAGCAATCGATGGTATTTCAACTAGTGCCCAAAATATTGGACAATCTGCGGATGGATTTTTAACAATGAAAGATAATCTTGTTGGATTGAAAGACATGGCAGGAGTAACGGGTTCAGACTTTATGGACCTTGGATCGAAATTAAAGAGCATTCCCACGCCTAATTTTTCAGCAATAATGCCGCTGTTTTCTGCATTGGGAACAGCTGTGATGGGAGCAGCGACGAGTGTGTGGGCGTTAATTTCACCATTTTTAGCAATCGCCTTACCAATCATCGCAGTTGTTGCAGGTATCGCCTTATTAATGAATCATCTAGGAATTTTCTCCGATATTAGTAAAGTATTTAGTGGTGACATGAGTTTGGGAGAATTTTTTGTAACTTTAAAAGATAAATTATTTGGCTTTGTATCAGGTATTGTTGAAGCCATCCCGCAAATTATTGAAAATGGGAAAAATTTAATTGTTTCGTTTATTCAAGGGATTGCTGAGAAAATACCCGAGGTTATCGCAACAGGATTAAATATGCTTGTTAGTTTTATTGGCACAATTTTAGCAGCAGTACCTGGGTTGCTTAGTGCAGGAGTAACGTTACTAATAAATTTTATTAATGGATTAATGACGATTATCCCGACTGTATTAGCCACAATAATTACACTAATGGTCTCTTTTATTGCAGCAATATTGTCCGCATTGCCTCAATTGATTTCAGCAGGAGTCTCAATTTTAATGGCTTTGATTGGAGGAATTGTGACAGTTATTGCAAAATTAATTGTAATTGGAGCTGATTTTATTCGAAATATTATTTCTGGAATTGGAGAGTTGATAGGACAATTAAAAAGTAAAGGCTCTGAAATGTTAGACAAAGTTAAAGAAGGTCTAACAGGTAAAATAGCAGATATGTTAACAATTGGTCAAAATATTATTCAAGGTTTAATTGACGGAATTGCTAAAATGAAAGATGCGGTTGTTGAAAAAGTGAAGGAAATTGGGAACAGTATTTTAGGAGGAATCAAAGGCTTATTTAAAATAAAATCGCCTTCTCGTGTAATGAAAAGCTTAGGTGCTTATATGTCTATTGGTCTTGCTAAAGGGATTGAAAGCGAAACGGACAAAGTGAAACGGGCAACGGATCACCTAGCGAATGCAGCAAAAATCGATCCAGATGATTTAAAAGCTAGCTTATCCGATATGCGGAGTATTTCAACACCATTTTCATTTTCAAATATGATTGATCCCAATAGAATGGAAGCAACTAATTCTGCTGGATCAATTTCAAACAATCAAACGATTCAATTCAATCAACCGATTGCAAGACCTTCAGAGGTGCTACGCAAAATGCGTCAAGCGAATCAAGAAATGGGGTGGAGCATGTAATGGAGTGCGAAATATACAATAAAGCAATGCAATCAAAATTAATGATTAACGATTACGTTACGGAAATGTATCAAACAGAAGGACAGCCGAAGGGAAATTACTTTTTTATCAAATTGGATGGACTTGGTGAAGTGGAAGCTGATCGTCATACGATGGATTCAAATCGAGATGGAACGATTTTTATTGAAAGTACACTAGCAGAACGTGATATCCAAATTGAATTGATTATGATTGCCGACGAGTTTAAATCAATGGAAGAGCTGCGTCGGGAAATGAGTAAAATGCTAAATCCAAAATCAGGAACATTAGAACTTCGTTACAAAGAAGACGAACGAAGCTATCGAATTGATGTTCAAAGTGCACACGTGCCTACTTTTACAACAGATGGTTATTTAAGTAAAAAAGCACAACGTGTCACGCTTGATTTAATTGCCTCAGATCCATTTTGGTATGCTGTTGAAGATGAGATTCATTATTTATCAAATTGGGAACCAAATCTGGAATGGGAGTTAGAATTTCCGATGACGGGAGCGAGTGAGTTAGGAATTGAATTGGAACGCTTTAATGGTGATCAGCTGGTGACCTTGGTCAATGATGGCGATGAAGCCACAGGAATGGAACTTTATCTAACAGCCAGTGGAGATGTTAAAAATCCTGAAATTATTCGAGTGATGGCAGATGGTACGATGACTCAAAAAATGAAATTACTCACAACTATACACGCAGGAGACCTCATTCGCATTACAACATCTGTTGGAAACAAACGCATTGAAAAGTGGAATGACACCCAACAATTTTGGGAAAATATTTTTAATACACTTTCATTAGATAGTCAGTTTATCCAATTGGACATTGGAGAAAATTATCTGCGTTATCAAACGGAAAGTCATGCGGATCAATTAGAAATTAAAGTTCATTATCGACTTCGTTATGTGGGGGTCTGATTAAAATGATTTTATGGTTAATAGACCAACAACTTAATCGCATTAACGCAATTGAAAATTTTAACAGTCTAGTGATTACAAAACGCTACTCAGAAGTGAGCGAGTTTGAATTGCATTTGCCAATGACAAAGGAACACTTAAAATTGATCCAAAATAATGAGCTTATTTTAGGGAATATTTTAGTGAAATCGGGTGAAAAAACGGGTTATTTAATTGAAGAAATCAGTCCCAATTTCCAACGAGAAGCTAGTGAAATTGTCATTAAGGGTCGTGATTTACGGGCTTATTTAGAACGAAGAATCTTATTAGGAAATCAACATTACAAAGATACACCACAAAATTTAATCAGAAAATGGTTAGATGAATCAATTATTAATCCAGTAGATCCTGTACGTAAAATGAAACAATTTAAAATAGGTTCGATACCAGAAACAAATAATTCTATAAACATTGAAACGAATTACCAAAATTTACTGGAATTAATCAGCCTAGTTTGCAAAGAATTTCAATTGGGATTTGAGGTTCAATTAGATTTAATCAATCGTGAACTAATTTTTATATCCTATACTGGAAAAGATCGCGGAAGTGAACAACAAACGAATAGCCCGGCCATTTTTTCTCAATCTTTTGAGAATATATTACAACAAACGATTGTACTAAATGGGATAGATGCAAAAACGACAGCGATTTTGGAATATGAGCGGGAAGAAAAAAACTATATGTTAGAGGTCACTGATGGAACGTCAGATATTTCAAGAAGAGAAATCTACGTTGACGCAAAAACAATAGGCAAGCCTTCAGCTGAAAATCCAATTTCTATTGAAGAACAACAAGCGCTTGTGAAACAAAAAGGTAATGAAACGCTTTTACAATATAGCTTTATTCAATCAATGGAAGCAGATGTGGTAACAAATGGTAATTTACGTTATCAACAAGATTTTGATTTAGGAGATAAAATTACAGTTTTTGTCAATGAATTAGATTTCAAATTAGAAACACGAATTGAATGTGTAGAAGAAGTTTATGAAGAAAGTGGACTTGAAGTACGATTGACCTTTGGAAATAAAATTCCAACATTAGTGGATAAAATTAAGAGGAAAGGCAAGTGATGAACTAAATGGAACAAGGATTATTTTTCCCTTCAAAAAATGGGGATCGTAAATACAAAGCAAGTGATTTTACTGGTTATTTTTCAAAACTATTTTCAAATGGAGTTTTTAGTAATAACAGCAAAAACTTACAAGTTATTGCTTCAGCAACAAATGGATTGTCATTAATCGTTGAAGCGGGTTACGGAAATATCAATGGTTACCTGTACCAATTATCAGAGCCAAAGACGGTGGTATTTAACATTGCGGATGTTTCTGGAACGGCTAAAAAAGGTTCTGTTGTATTGCGAATGGATTTAACGGAGCGTAAGATGACTGTTGAAGCGAAGGGGACGGATGACTTAACCCGAAATGCCACTGTCTATGAATTGATGCTCGCACGTATTTTAATTCCAGGTAATGGCAAACCAATTACGCAAGGAATGATTCAAGATACCAGAGGAGACGGGAATGTTTGTGGTTTTGTGAGCTCATTAATTGATATCGATCCAACCACTTTGTGGACTCAGTTTGAGGCTGATTGGAATGAATGGTTGACTGAAATTAAAGGTACCGTTGGAGATGATGCGGCGGCTAATTTGGCATTGTCCATAAACGATATAAAAAGTAAGATGATTAGCGACAAAAATGAACTTAGAAACTATGTAAATGAAGAATTAGAAAAAAAACAGAATACCGTAAAGAATACTGGTTGGGTTAGGATGGAATTAATCAACGGATGGAAAGGGGAAGTTTGGGTTAAACAGGAAGGAACAATCATCCGACACAGAGGATATATTCAAAGTGGAGCAGGTGTAGGTATAATAAATGCTACTGTTTTTAATTATCCCCCGCTATTTGATATTGGAAACGAGAGTAGAATTAAAGCCTTTATTTTACCTGAAGGTGAAATGAACGCACCTAATTTTACAGTTAGCTGTATCACTGGCTATATTCAAGCTTCAAAAAGAGATTTTCATGCGTGGTTTAAAAATACAGTAGGAGACTGTTGTTTAGATTTTTTATCTTTTGACGCATCTCTATAAAAATAAATAAAGTTATAAATCAGAATTGTTAAAAAAATAGAAAGGAGGGAACCTATGCAGCTAATTAACCATCTATTAGAATCACTATTCGGTGGAGGCAGTCCAGTATTATCTCTATACATGTCTGCCCTGGCCATCGATTTAATTACAGGCTATCTAAAAGCATTAAAACAGCACAATTGGCGATCAGCTATTAATGTAGAAGGTTTATTGATTAAGTTCGTCACATTCTTTACGATTATTTCAGCAGGAATTATCGATGATTTAGCTCCATTAATGAACATTAGCATTCCAATCAATATCGCTTTTTGGTGGACCATTATTATCACACTCTATGAATTAGGCAGCATTTTGGAAAACATCAGTGAAATGGGCGTCAACGTTGGATTTTTAAAAAAATATTTAGGAGTTTTACAAGATCAGGTCGAATCGGATGAGGAGGAAAAAGATGAGTAAAGTCAAATTTTTTTTAAATGAAATCAAAGTAGGTTCAATTGCTGGCTGGCACAAATATGGTATTTTACCAAGTGTCACAGCGGCACAAGCTGCACTAGAAAGTGCTTGGGGAACAAGCCAATTATCGCTAGCTCCAAATCACAATTTATTTGGTATTAAAGGAAGTTACCAAGGGCAATCAGTTCAATTCCCAACATGGGAAGTCATCAATGGACAAAATGTGACTGTAAATGCAACCTTTAGAAAATATCCAAGCTGGTCAGCTTCTGTTGAAGATCACGGTTCCTTTTTTCACGAAAATTCACGTTATTCAGGTATTATTGGCCTAACTGATTTTGTGGCTCAAGCTAGAGGAATTAAAGCAGCTGGTTATGCGACGGATCCACTATACGCAGACAAATTAATTGCAACGATTGAAGCCAATGGGTTAACGAGTTGGGATCGACTAGCTTTATCAGGTCAAGCAGAAACGATTGAAGAAAAGGAAACAAGTTATACCGTTCAATTAGGTGACAATTTAAGTTTGATTGCAAAAAAATTTCAAACAACAACAGAGGAGTTAGTAAGAATTAATCATATTTCAAACCCTAATTTGATTTATCCAGGACAAGTTCTTCAATTAAATTCTACTATAAATAAAACATACACTGTTCAATCAGGCGATGCCTTGTCATTAATTGCTATAAAATTAGGTATTTCAATGGAGCATTTAATTCAAAAAAACAATATTGCTAATCCAGATTTAATCTATGCAGGACAAGTGTTAAATTATGACTAGAAACAACGGAAGGATTCTTTAAAAAGAGTCCTTCTAGTTTATACATAAGTCAAGAAACCTCTAACGAATTTAACAAAATCCTTAGAAAGAATATCATATCTCGCGTATCTATGTTAAAATAATGAAAGAATTTAAAAAGAGATGGAGATTGAAAAAATGGATGTGCATAAAGCAGATATCGTCATAAGTGCAGTTTCACCTGCCCAATACCCAAGCACAGGACTGCCTGAAATTGCTTTAGCGGGGCGTTCAAATGTTGGGAAATCATCTTTTATTAATCGGATGATTAATCGTAAAGGGTTAGCTAGAACTTCTGGCAAACCAGGAAAAACACAAACGCTAAACTTTTATATTATTGAAGAACAATTTTACTTTGTTGATGTACCTGGCTATGGTTACGCAAAGGTCTCAAAAACAGAACGTGCTAAATGGGGTCAAATGCTTGAAACTTATTTGACACAACGAGATACTTTAAAAGCCGTTTTGTCAGTTGTTGACTTGCGTCACGCACCAAGTAGTGAAGACGTTCAAATGTATGAGTTTTTAAAATATTATGAATTGCCAGTAATCGTGGTAGCAACGAAAGCCGATAAAATCCCTCGTGGCAAATGGAACAAACATATCAAAATTGTAAAAGATACATTGAATTTTGACGAAAATGATGAATTTATTATGTTCTCATCAGAAACCGGAGAAGGCAAAGAAGAAGCCTGGAACGTCATTGAAAAATATTTAGATTTGTAAGCACTTGTTAGTTTAAAACCTGAAACAATTAAGATTTTTCTTAGTTGTTTTTTTAAATGAATTAAAATAGACTACATGATTTAAGTTAGTATAAAAAAGGACGGATTTAGTTGAAAATACTATTATACGGTGTTAGCCATCAGACGACGCCGATTGAGATAAGAGAGCGATACACAATCGAAGAAGCAGATGTTCCTCACCATTTATCAAAAATAAAAGAGTTTACTGGAGTCGAAGAAGCTGTTATTTTAACGACCTGTAATCGTACTGAATACTATTTGTACATTGATCAGACCGAATTTATGCATGGCGAAATGTTGCGTTATATTGGAGAGCATACAGGGTTTGACGTTTCAGATGTCATCTCAACAAGTTATGGAAAATCCAATAGTGACGTAGCGACTCATCTTTTTTCAGTAGCAACTGGTTTGGACTCTTTAATGGTGGGAGAAACACAAATTTTAAGCCAAGTAAAAGGGGCTTTAAAAATCGCACAAGATGCTCATACTGCAGGTCCTATCTTGAGTTCGTTATTTAATAAAGCTGTTTCCTTTTCTAAAAAAGCCCATACAGAAACCTTACTGGATCAACTATCTTTCAATCCAAGTACCGCTGCAGTTAAGTTTTTTAAAGAAGAATGGACAACAATAGAAGAAAAACGATTTTTATTAGTTGGGGCTGGAAAAATGATTCGATTAGCAGCGAAATCATTGATTCAACATGGTGCTACTCACATCACCATCCTAAATCGCCATGATGACAAGGCAGAAGTACTGGCCGATGAATTAAACGAGTGGGTCCAATCCATGAAACATCCCCACCAGTTGAAGCGTTATTTTTATTCAGGAAATTACGCCAATTTAGCAATGGCGCTAGCAAGTACGGATGGCGTAATTGTTGCAACTAAGTCTTCTGAATATATCATTCACTCATTAGTGATTCAACAAATGCAACAGATTCGTCGAGGAAAAAAAGAGCTAACATTAGTTGATTTAGCCGTACCACGTAACGTTGATCCAGAAATTCAATTAGTAGAAGGAATTCATGTTTATGATATGGATCAAATAGGAACGAAGATTGATGATTTTAAAATTGAGCGAGAAAAAATCATAAAAAATATTCATTTCCAATTAGATGAAGCCGTGCTTCGCTTTAATAGCTGGTACCAAGAAAGACGTGCTGTTCCTTATATGTATCAATTACGGACTAAAACAATTGAATTAAGAGAACGTACGATGAAAAGCTTGCATCAAAAATTACCTGAATTGAATGAACGAGAATTACGAATGATTGACAAGCATTTTCAAAGTGTGATGAATCAATTATCTAAAGCGCCTATTCAGTCGATGAAAGAGCTAGCCAAAACCAACCCCAACATTGATGCGAATGATGGATTAGAAAGCTTTGTGCGAAGTTTGGGACTGTTAAAAGAAGAGGAAAAAATTGTTGTACCAGTTGAAGGCGTAAAAATCATGGAAAGTGAGGGAGACTTATGAGAAAAACAGAACTTTCAGAAAAGGCTTTTAAAGAAGCAGTTAACTTAATGCCAGGAGGGGTAAACAGCCCGGTTCGTGCGTTTAAATCAGTTGATGTTCCCCCAATTTTTATGAAAAAAGGGCAAGGAAGTCATATTGTTGATATTGATGGAAATGAGTACATTGATTATGTTTTATCATGGGGGCCACTTATTTTAGGACATGCAGAACCTCGTGTTGTGGAGGCTATTCAACAGGCAGCCGTTTCTGGTACAAGTTTTGGCACACCCACTTTAATGGAAAATAAGTTAGCCGAGTTAGTAATTGAACGCGTCCCTTCAATTGAAATGATACGGTTTGTCAATTCAGGAACCGAAGCGACCATGAGTGCGTTACGACTTGCTAGAGGATACACAAAACGGGATAAAATTTTAAAGTTAGAAGGAAGTTACCATGGTCATGACGATGCGTTATTAGTAAAAGTAGGATCAGGTGTTGCAACTTTAGGGTTACCAGATTCACCAGGTGTCCCTAAAAAGACAACAGAAAATACATTGGTCGCACCCTACAATGATTTAAATGCAGTGATTGAAATTTTTAACCAATACGCTGGCGAAATTGCAGCCGTAATTGTTGAACCGGTAGCTGGAAATATGGGTGTTATTCCACCAGTAAAAGGCTTTTTAGAAGGTCTACGAGCAGTGACTCAACAAGATGGCGCCTTATTAATTTTTGATGAAGTTATGTCAGGTTTTCGTGTCGGTTATCATAGTGCGCAAGGCTATTATAATGTTATTCCAGATTTAACTTGTCTTGGAAAAGTAATTGGTGGAGGCGTCCCTGTTGGTGCATACGGAGGGAAGCGAGAAATTATGGAAATGATGGCGCCAAGTGGTAGCGTGTATCAAGCAGGCACGTTATCAGGTAATCCAATCGCAATGGCTGCAGGTTTTGCCACACTCTCTAACTTAACAAAAGAAGCCTATCTTCATTTTGAATCGTTAGGGGATACATTAGAAAAAGGGATTCGTTCTTTAAGTAAATCACATAATATTCCGATTACTGTTAATCGGGCAGGAAGTATGATTGGAATGTTTTTTAATGAAGGTCCAGTGACAAACTACCAACAAAGTAAAGCGAGTGATACGGTCTTTTTCTCTAATTATTACCGAGAAATGGCAAATCGTGGTATTTTTTTACCGCCATCTCAATTCGAAGGCATCTTTTTATCAACAGCGCATTCTTTAGCAGATATTGAACAAACATTAGATGCAATGGAGTCCAGTTTTCAAGCGTTAAAAAATGAAGCATAAGAGTGCTTAAAAGGAGATAATTCAATGGATTTTAATGATTACCAAAAGCTTGCAAATCGTACATTATATGGAAACGAACAAGTTTTAACAAATTGTGCCTTAGGTTTAGCAGGGGAAACAGGGGAATTAATTGACTCGATTAAAAAGTACACCTTTCACGGTCATGATTTAAATAAAGAAGAGCTGGTAAAAGAAATGGGAGATGTTTTGTGGTATCTTTCTCAAATTGCTGAATGGGCCGATATTCCTTTTGAAGAGGTTGCCAAACAAAATATTGAAAAATTGCAACGTCGATATCCAGATGGTTTTTCAAAAGAGGCTAGTTTAAATCGTGAAGAATCCTAATTCGCTACAAAAAAAGAAGTCCAGTTAACTGGGCTTCTTTTTACTCTATTTATTACTCTTCTTTTTTATCTTTGTCGTCTTTTTCTTTTTCATCATCATCTTCTTCACGTTTTTTTTCTTTAGGTTCAACGGCAAATTTGCTGAATAAATCATCTAAACTTGTTTCTGTTTTATGTGTAAGTCCCATAGAAAAGACCTCCTTTACTAAACTTCGTATCTTTATTTTAGCGGATTTACATAAAAAAATCCAGTTATCCGGATAAATTCAATTGACAATTAACGATTACAGTCGTAAACTAGATGTAGATATTGATTACAATTGTAAATGGAATGGAGGGATTAGGGTGAAGCAAGTAGAGCAACCAAAAATCAGCGATGCTGAATGGGAAGTAATGCGTGTGGCATGGTCAAAAAAAGAAGTCAACAGCCAAGAAATTGTCGCTGTTTTAAAAGATAAAATGGATTGGAAACCAGCAACAATCAAAACGCTGATAGGAAGATTGGTGAAAAAAGGATTGCTGTTAACGAAAGCAGAAGGAAATCGTTATATTTATTTTCCAAGTGTCAGTGAAGCAGATAGCATGATTAGTGCAACAGAGAATTTGTTTGCGCATGTTTGTAGCAAAAAAATAGGGAGCACAATTGGAACGCTTATTTCAGAAGCAACCTTAACATTCGACGATATCGCACTGCTAGAAGCGTTAATTCAAAAAAAGAAAGCAGAAGGTGTGGAATCAATTGAATGCAATTGCATTCCAGGTCAATGCGAGTGTCAAGAACATTAAATGAAAAGAGGAATAGCATTATGGCAAAAACGATTTTAAAAATAAAGGGCATGTCCTGTGAGCATTGCGTAAAAACCGTTACAGATTGTTTATCTGAACAAGATGGTGTTGAAAAAGTAAAAGTTCATTTAAAAAAAGGCGAAGCTAAAGTAATTTTTGATCACTTATTGCAAACTTCTGAAAAATTAAGGGACATTGTTACTTTAGCAGGTTATGAGTCAAGTGTCCTTAAATAAAAAGAGCAGACAAATGGTTTGCTTTTTTTTTATGCAATTTTAAATGTATGAAAACGTTAATTATGTATATAAATAATAAAAAAAGACGAAATAACGAATTTTTATTGTATAAAAATCCGTTTTCTGTTACACTTTAAAACAAGTTACTAAATGAAAAAAGATAGATAAAAAAGGATAAGAGGAGAAACGCGATGATTAAAAAGAAATTAATTCCAATAATATTTTTACTGACAATGCTTACTAGCACGTTGCTTATCAGTTCAACTGCACAAGCAGAAGATACCTCGTTAACCGATATCAAAGAAAAAGGAACATTGGTGATTGGAACAAGTGCAGATTACCCTCCCTATGAATTTCATGCAAAATTAGATGGAAAAGATCAAATAGTAGGCATGGATATTCAAATTGCAGATAAAATTGCCAAAGATTTAGGCGTTAAACTTGAAATTCGTGATTTAAACTATGATGGATTGCTTTCAGCTTTAGAAGCTGGCAAAGCGGATATGATTATTGCGGGGATGAACCCAACTGACGAAAGACGTCAAAGCGTTGATTTTTCGGATATTTACTATCAAGGTGGTCAATTTATTATTATTCGTAAAGAGGATAAGGATAAATTCAAACAAAGAAGTGATTTTGAAGGGACTAAATTAGGCGTTCAAAAAGGCACGATGCAAGAAGATGTAACCAAAAATCAAATTAAAAATGTTAAAGTAACAGGTTTAGCTAAGATCCCTAACTTGATCTTAGATTTAAAAACAAAAAAAATTGATGGAATTGTTTTAGAAGAGCCAAGTGCGTTAGCATATGTTTCAAATGATGATAGTTTAGCTTATATCGACGGCAAATTTGAACTTGAGGAAAATCAACAGGGCTCAGCAATTGCCTTTAAAAAAGGCTCAACCAGTTTAGTAAATGCTGTAAATGGGTCGATTTCTGAAATCAAAGAACAGGATAAAATTCCTTCATACATTAAAATAGCTGGAAAACAACTTGTTGAAGGACAGGGTGGAAACGAAGACGGTGGGAAAAAATCTATTTTTTCTTTTTGGGAATATTTTGCCAAAGGAACGGGTTATACTGTTTTTATTGCCTTTATTAGTGTGATTTTAGGAATTATCATTGGCGCTTCATTAGCTTTAATGAGATTATCGCAAAATAAATTGATTCGTATTATTGCAACAGCTTATGTCGAATTTGTTCGGGGTACACCGATGATGATTCAAGTGATGTTTATCTACTTTGCTTTAGGCGTCATTGTAAATATACCCGCATTATTAGCAGGAATTATTGCGGTGTCATTAAACAGCGGTGCTTATATTTGTGAAATTATTCGTTCGGGTTTAAACTCTGTTTCAAAAGGCCAAATGGAAGCAGCAAGAAGTTTAGGATTAGGCAAAAGAGACGCGATGCGTTACATTATTTTCCCGCAAGCTTTGAAAAATATTTGGCCTGCGTTAGGCAATGAATTTATTACAGTAATTAAGGAAAGTTCAATTGTATCCATTATTGGCGTTGGCGATTTGATTTATCAAACCAACGTTGTAACGGCTGTAACATACCGTGCTGTAGCACCATTAGCGATTACAATGGTGATTTACTTTATTTTAACTTATAGTTTAACTAAATTGCTAAACTACTATGAAGGGAAGATGAATCATGATTAATGTTCAGCACTTAAAAAAAACATACGGCGAGAATGTCGTTTTAAAAGATATCAATGAAGAAATAAGCAAAGGAGAGGTAGTCGTGATTATTGGACCATCGGGTTCCGGTAAAAGCACATTTCTACGCTGTTTGAATCTCTTAGAAGAACCAACTGCAGGCGATATTATTTTTGAAGAAACAACGATTACAAAGGTAGATCAAAAAAAATTAAACCAATTACGAGAAAAAATGGGAATGGTTTTTCAAAATTTCAATTTATTTCCACATATGACGGTTCTTGAAAATTTAAAAATTGCTCCAATGAAAGTCAAAGGATTATCTGAAAAAGAAGCGACAGATAAAGGGTTAGATTTATTAAAAAAAGTTGGCTTAGAAGATAAAGCAGCTGTTTATCCGGCTAGTTTATCAGGAGGACAACAACAACGGGTTGCGATTGCTCGTGCGCTAGCGATGGATCCAGATGTAATGCTCTTTGATGAACCAACGTCTGCGCTTGACCCTGAGATGGTAGGGGAAGTATTAAAGGTAATGAAGGACCTAGCTGAATCAGGGATGACGATGGTGGTCGTGACCCATGAAATGGGCTTTGCCAAAGAAGTCGCGGATCGTGTTTTATTTATGGACGGTGGCTATATCGTAGAGGATGGAACGCCGATAGAATTATTTGAAAATCCTCAAACAGAACGTGCACAAGATTTTTTAGCAAAAGTATTATAAAAAAATGGCTTAGTATCGGTTTACTCCAATACTAAGCCATTTTTAATTTTATTCAGGTAGAATAATATCACTGGGTTCAACGTGAACTTTTGTATCAAAAACATTGAAATTTTCTAACAACATTTCTTCAACTTCTTCTGTAATTTCATGACTGTGTTTAACCGTCATTTCAGGAGCAGTCCAAATGACCACATCCACAAAAGTATTTGCACCATAATTTCGTGCTTTAATTGTTCGAACACTTTCAATACCTTTGATTGCTAGAACCGCTTGTTTGTATTCCTCTAGTTTCTCTTCATTAAATCCGTCAGATAAAGAAAAAGCACTTTCTCGAAAAATCTCAATTGCTGTTTTTAAAATCAAAAGAGCAACAATGACAGCAGTTAAGCCATCTAACCAAGGCATTCCAAAAGCCGAACCAAAAATTGCAATCGCCGCTCCGATACTCGTCCAAGCATCGCTTAAATTATCTTTAGCAGCAGCCATCAACGCACCACTTTTTATTTTTTTAGCCAAATTTCGATTGTAAATGTAAACAGCAACCATAACAAATGTGCTGGCAATCGCAGTATAACCAGCAATGGGATCAGGAGCAACACTTTCGCCTTCGATTAACTTCGTAATAGCAGAATACAGCACTTCAAGCCCCACTGCTAACATAATAAAGGAAGTAACCATACTTGCAACAGTTTCAGCTTTCCAATGACCATAAGGGTGGTCATCATCAGCTGGGCGACGAGCAAGTCGAAGTCCAATTAAAACAGCAATTGAAGCAATGATATCTGTCGTATTATTTAAACCATCTGCTCGTAACGCAGCAGAACCGGCTAAGTTTCCAATAAATAATTTAGCAACTGAAAGAGCTAAATAAGCTACAATACTAACGATTGCCCCACGTTCCGCAATCTTTAATTCTTGATAACGTTCCTCCATCATAAGTCCCATTTTATCCACTCCCAATTTTTACAACAATAGAAATAGTTTACTCAATTTTAGAAGTAAAATCAAACAAATTCAATCAAATTGGCTTAAAAAATTATCTGAATTTCATAGTTAAATCAGTGCTAAAACAAGAATCAAGGATGCCTAAAAATTAAGTCTAGAAATATCGATTTTTGTTTCAGCTGAGCTTAGAGTAAAATAAAGAACCTACTAAGTAATAAAGACTTAGTAGGCTACATAATCAATATCAATCAAAGTTTTTTAAAAATAATGACAACTCTCTTAAGCCAGCAACTAAAGTATCTGTTGGTGCGCAAAAACCTAAACGCGCATGAAGAGGTGTTTCAAAACGATTGCCGGGAACAAGTAAGACCCCTTTTTCTTTCAATAAACGCAAACAAAATTCCTCTACATCGATTGGGATATCTAGTTTTATAAATGAGGTTGAAACGGATTTAGGTAAAATAAGAGATACACGAGGTTCTTTTTGAACCCAATCGTTTAAAATAGCCAAATTTGTTGCAACAATAGTTCGATTGCGTTCTAAAATCAACGCTTTATTTTTCAAGGCATGAACTGCTAAAGCATCGTCAAGAACTCCAGCACAAATCATCGTATAATCTCGATATTTTCTAAACAAAGCAGCAATTTCATTTGATGAAGCTGTCCATCCAACTCTTAGACCGGGTAAAGAATATGTTTTTGATAAACTGTTAGTAGAAATCCCTTTTTCATATAAAGCAACAATAGAAGGAATTTTTTGAGCAGGATCCAAGGATTGATACACCTCATCAACGAGAATGTACGCGTCTACTTTCCTAGCTAAGGCTACAATTTCATTTAAAAGAGATTCATCTAATAAGGTTCCAGTTGGATTGTTCGCATTGTTTAGACAAATAAGCTTTGTGTTTGGTTGGATAAGTTCTTTTAATTCTTCTATTCTTGGCAACCATTGATTTGATTCATAGATGGACCAATAGTCAACAGTGGCACCTAATGATTTTGGGATATCGTATAATTGTTGGTAGCTTGGGTGTAGTGCAATTACATGGTCACCAGCTTCAACCAGTGCATACAAAGCTAATAGATTAGCCCCAGTAGCACCATTTGTTTGAAGAACAGCTTCGGGTGATACGGTGGTATATAGCTGACTAACTTCTTTTTTAAATTCAGGGGACCCTTCAATCCACCCATAATTTAACGTTGTTTTTGACTGTTCTTGGAAAAAAGTTTCGATTGTAGATCCATCAAGACCAATTAATTCTTCTAAGGTAAGCGAGGCGATGGAACTTCCCGCAATATCATAAACCGCTTCTTTTTCCCATTCATTTAACCATTCTTCTACACCAAAAGGCGCAATATTCATTTTATTCCCTCACTTCTAAAGGTTTATTCTCCCTTATTAGTTTAACTGAAAAAACCCATTAAAGGTAGTACAATTAGGCTTAATTGTTAAAAAAAATTGGCAATTCAATATAGTTTCCATAATAAGCAAAAGTAGCTGTTTGAATGAAGGCAGCAATAGTTTTAATATTCAAAGAAGCATTTTCTTTGATTTGATAGTGGTGGTTTTGATAGCTAAACAAAATTTTTAAACCTTCTTTATTTTTTTTAAAAGAAAGATTGTTAAATTCGTTAACGGGTATAGAAGTGAGCGTGGGTTGATTTAGTAAAAAATGTCTTTCAAAAATCAATTGATTTTCTTTAAAGGTAACCTTAACATAGTGATATTCTAAGCCTAATAAATCAGTTACGGAGATGATGCCATACATAAAAATCATCCTTTCACAGTTTGATAGAATTAGTATAATTTATGAAACGCGTATCAGGTCAAGCTTTAAAATTAGGTTCATTAAAGTTGACAATTCATTAGTTGAAAGAGTACGCTACATTTGATTAAAGAAAAAGGGGGAATCACTATGAAAGCGATTGAAGCACTGGGATTAACCAAAATGTATCATAAAAAAGCAGCAGTTGATCACATTGACTTAATTGTTGAAGAAGGGGAGATTTATGGTTTTATTGGCCCCAATGGAGCGGGGAAGTCGACAACAATTAAAACGCTATTGAACTTTATTTATCCAACAAGTGGTTCAGCTTCAATCTTAGGATTGGATTGCGTCAAAGAGTCACAATCCATTAAGAAACAAGTGAGTTATGTATCCAGTGACGTCCGCTTTTACCCAGCAATGAATGCCATGCAAATTATGAAATATGTCGCTGATTTTCACAATCTGAAAAATGCTAAACCCATTATTAACCATTATTTTGATTATTTTGAAATTGATCCAAAGAAAAAGTTAGGAGAGATGTCTCTTGGAAATAAAAAGAAAGTGGCGGTTGTTTCAGGATTAATCGCCAATCCTCGAATGATGATTTTGGATGAACCAACAAATGGTCTTGATCCCTTAATGCAGCATCGTTTATTTGAGGTACTAAAAGAAAAAAATCAAAAAGGAATGACCCTTTTTTTATCTAGTCATGATTTAACTGAAGTACAGCGTTATTGTTCGAAGGCTGCATTTATTAAAGAGGGGAAAATCATATCGATTGAAGACATTACAGCTGATCGAATAGCTGGAAAAGTGGTGGAGTTAGTTGGGAATAATTTGCCAAAAGAAAAATTCATTGCAATTGGAGCGAAGTTAATCCAGCAGTCTGATAGACAGTTGAAATTCTTTTACAACGGCGACATGCAAATACTTTTGCCATTATTGATGAATTCTGAAATTAAAGATGTTTTAATTAAAAATCAAGAACTGGAAGATAAATTTATGACAATGTACGAAAAGGGGGCATTGCAATGACCTTAATTAAAATTGAATGGCGTAATGGAATAAAGAGCTTAATCTTATGGTCAGCTGCGGTGATGGTGATTTTAGGACTATTTATGGCAGTCTTTCCAACTATGCAAAGTTCTGGGATGAAGGATATTGTCAATACGAAGTTAGACGCGATGCCTAGTGAACTTTTGAAGATGTTTAATTTACAAGGTGGAACAAGTTTATTAGAAGTGACAGGTTACTTTGCCTATGTTTTCCAATATCTCTTTTTGGCAGCAGGAATATATGCAGTTCTATTAGGGGCAACTGCGTTAGTCAAAGAAGAAACAGATGGCACGATTGATTTTTTATACGCACAACCTCTCTCGAGAAGAGACATCGTTTTTTATAAGCAACTTGCAAATACGTTGTTGTTGGCATTATTTTGGCTGCTTACCTGGCTTTTTTCATTTGGAATCATTTATGTTTTTAAAGAAAAAGGATCCAATTGGTCAACGATTTTTTCACAAATCAATCGCGTTTTTTTAAATGAAGGCCTAGTGTTGCTTCTTTTATTAGCAATTGGTTTCTGTTTTTCACCAATCTTAAAGTCTAGTAAACAAACAACTGGAGTGGCTTTAGGATTTGTTTTTGGTACCTATATCTTAGGGGTCCTTTCTGAAATTAATAGCAAAGTAGAGTGGCTGAAGGATGTATCGCCACTTCACTATGCCGTCCCCTCAACAACCTTAAATGAAAATATGAAGGGCATTCATCTGCTCATTTGTGTGATAGGGATTATTGCATTTAGTGGTTTAAGTTATTTCTTTTATGAAAAAAAAGATTTTAAAGGATAAAAAAAGAGCCAACAAGATTAAATTCTTGTTGGCCCTTTTTTTTATTTTTCGATAACAGGTTTTCTCCAAACCCCTAAAATCATTGCTGAAATGACAGTTCCTATTGCAAGAGCGAATAAGAAGAGTAGAGCATGATTTGCTAAGGTGATGACGAAAATACCACCATGAGGAGCAGGAATGCTAATACCCCAGAATTGCGTTAATCCACCGGCAATCACAGCGCCGACAACAGAAGAACCAATGACACGTAATGGATCTGCAGCAGCAAATGGAATCGCACCTTCTGTGATAAAGGATAACCCTAAAATATAATTGGTTAAACCAGATTTTCTTTCATCTGCAGTAAATTTATTTTTGAAAATAGTTGAAGCAAGAGCGATTGCAAGAGGAGGAACCATCCCACCAGCCATAACAGCCGCCATTAATTTTCCATCTCCTGTATCAGTGAAGACACCGATTGAGAAGGTATAGGCAGCTTTGTTAAAGGGACCACCCATATCAAATGCCATCATACCACCAAGTAAAGCACCAAGTAAAACAGCGTTACCAGTACCTAAATTTTCTAAGAAATCAAGCATTGCTTTGTTAATTGAACCAAAAATTGGGTCAATAATAAAGTACATTACGATTCCGATTAAAAGTAAACCAATCACTGGATAAAGTAAAATGGGTTTAATTCCTTCAAGCGTTTTAGGCAATTTACTGAATAATTTTTTCAAACCAACAATAATATAACCTGCGATAAAACCAGCTGCTAAACCGCCTAGGAAACCAGCGCCACTATTGACTGCCATTAAACCACCGACCATACCAGGCATTAATCCAGGTCGATCCCCAATACTCATAGCAATAAATCCGGCTAAGATTGGAATCAAGAAGTTAAAAGCATTTCCACCAATTGAATTTAAGAATAAGAAAGCTTCACTTTTATCGCCCATTGTATTTTCAACTAAGAAGGAGATGGCCATTAGAATTCCGCCACCAACCACGAATGGCAACATGTGAGAAACACCATTCATTAAGTCTTTATAGATTTTGCTCCAAACCGAACCTGATTTTTCATTTTCTGAAGCATCAGATTTTTCACCACTTGCATGGAAAATTGGCGCTTCGCTGTGAATGGCTTTCGTAATCAATTCTTCTGTTTTACGAATTCCATCGCTAACAGGACGCTCCAACACATGCTTGCCATCAAAACGATTCATTTCGACATTTTTATCCGCAGCGACAATAACGCCACTTGCACGTGCGATTTCTTCATCAGTTAAGCGATTTTTAACGCCTTCAGAGCCATTAGTTTCAACGCGAATGTCAACACCCATTTCAGCTGCCTTTTTCTTTAATGCGTCTTCTGCCATATAAGTGTGAGCAATACCTGTAGGACAAGCAGTTACTGCTACGACGAAAGGCTTGTCACTTTGAACAGGCGCTTCATTACGTGCAGCTTCCTCTTTAGCTTCAGCATCTTCATGTTCTTTTTCAGCAGCAGCAAAGAGTTGTTGAACTTCCTCTGGAGTGGTTGCTTGTTTTAAAGAAGCGACAAAATCAGGATTAATTAATAAACGTGAAAGACCAGCAAGTGCTTGTAAGTGAGTATCATTTGCGCCTTCAGGAGCAGCGATCATAAAGAATAGGAAAGCCGGTTGTCCGTCTAGTGAGGCATAGTCAACTCCGGTAGTACTTTTTGCAAAAAGTACCGTTGCTTCATTTACGGCTTTATTTTTTGCGTGTGGCATAGCGATGCCATCTCCAAGACCAGTGGACGTTTGCGCTTCACGCTTCATAATGCCTTCTTTAAAGACTACAGAATCATTAATTCGCCCATGTTCGCTTAAACTTTGGATCATTTCATCAATTGCAGCTTCTTTTGTTGTTGCTTTTAAATCCATAATCATGACATCTTTGACTAATAAGTCGTTGATTTTCATACTATTTCCTCCATTTTTATGTTTTATTTTGTTTGTTTAACGTGAACATCATCAACTAAAGCAAGAATTGCTTCTTTGGTTGCTAAGTCATCTGAAAACGCCGTTGCACTTCCAGTAGCAACACCCATTTGGAAAGCTAAAAGAGGGTCTTTTGTTGCTTGGTAGGTTCCGATGAAGCCTGCAATCATGGAGTCACCAGCACCAACTGAATTTTTAACCGTTCCAACAGGGACATTACTTGTGTAAATGTGATCGCCAGTAAAGAAAAGAGCACCATCACCAGCCATTGAAATTAACGCATGTTTTGCACCCATGTCTAATAATTTTTGTCCGTAAGGCAACATTGCTTCGATTGAATCAAAGGAAACATCGAATAAATCGGCTAATTCATGATGATTTGGTTTGACTAGTAGTGGACGATGCTTAAGTGCATCCATTAAATCAGAACCAGTCGTGTCAATAACAAATTCGGCGCCTGATTTAGTAATCAAATCAATCATTGTTTGATAATAATCATGAGGCAAACTTGGTGGTTTGCTTCCTGATAAAATAACAACATCATCAGATGTTAAAGCCTGCAATTTTGTTAATAATTCTTCTGCTTCTGAAGTTGTGATTGCTGGACCTAAACCATTTACTTCAGTTTCTGAAACGGATTTTAATTTAATATTAATACGAGTATCATCATTTACATTTGTAAAATCAGTCATAACGCCTTCTTTGTTTAACCATTCGCTAATAAAATTTCCTGTAAAACCGCCTAAAAATCCTAGCGTCGTAGAAGGATAGTCTAACTGTTTTAAAACACGACTAACATTGATACCTTTTCCACCGGGTAATTTTAAATCACTGTCCATTCGGTTCAGTTCACCTAACTGAATATTTTTTAAGTGAACGATGTAATCGATGGATGGATTAAGTGTTACTGTATAAATCATATTCTCACCTCTAAAATAGTTGTTTTTTCAAAATAAGTTGGGTATTTCTGATGATCCAGTTTTTGCGTCACGATAGTTGCTTGATCAATCTCAGCAACCTTTGTAAAATTGACTTTATCAAATTTGGTTTCATCAAGTAATACATAAATATCAAACCCTTTTTTTAATGCTGCTGCTTTCAACGCAGCTTCCTCTGGATCAGGAGTAGTAAAGCCAAAATCTGGATGAACTCCATTCATTCCTAAGAATGTTTTACTAAATTGATAGCGTTCAATTTCTGCTAAGCTTGTTGAACCGACAATCGCTTTAGTGGAGTTTTTTAGATTTCCGCCAATTAGAATAGTGTTGATTTTATGATCGGCAAGAAGGGAGGCATGTTGAACACCATTTGTAACAACAGTAATTCCTTTTTGTGTTAAAAAGGGAATCATGGCTAAAGTAGTGGAACCAGCATCAATGTAGATGGTGTCTTTTTCTTTGACAAGACTCGCCGCTAATTGAGCAATTAAATTTTTCTCTTGAACGTTTTTGAACGTTTTTTCGTTCATGTCTTGTTCTTCATCTAAATGAAAATTTCGTTTAGCGCCACCGTGGATACGAATGAGTTCTCCAGTTTCTTCTAATAAAGCTAAGTCACGTCGAATCGTTGACTCCGAACAGTTTAGTTCAGTCATTAAATCTTGAGATTTGATGACGCCATGATCAACTAAGCGCTTTAAAATTAGAGCATGTCTTTCTTCTGTTAACATTGTATCCCTCCTTCAAAAGTAGTTTAACATCAAAAACGGTCAAAATCAATCATTAAATGTCAACGTTTTCTTTTTTTTAGTAAGAATAAAAAAAACAACGTAATGGACTTCATTACATTGTTTTTTAAGTGTTGTGTTATTTTGATTTCAATATTTTTTTAAATAAACGTTCGTGAGGTTGGCTTAAATCATTCCAGTTCAGAATTGGTGTTGCTTCACGACCGAGAGTTTGGAATAATAAATCGGCCACCGTCTGTTTTGCTAAATAATCTTTCCATAACGTATCTGCTTGATGAAAAACAGCACTTAAAACTTGATCGCCTTGATGGGCTTCAACTTGCATATCCTGAAAGACAACATCGATTAGTCCAGAATTTGGATACGTATTAATTTCGCCTTCAACGGCTTCAATAATTTCTAAAATTGAAATCTCGTTTGGAGGTTTCACTAAAGTGAATCCACCGTTATTGCCTGAAACTGAAGTGACAAGCTGATGAACCACCAATTTTCGCATTAATTTTTTGATGTATGTTGGCGATCCATTTAACCGATGATTGATTACAGTTGAAGTGACTGGGATTTGATTATTTTGTGTAGCCAATAGTGTAATAATACAGATGGCTTGTTCGAGGCTTTTGGTTAATTTCATCTATTTTCGCTTCTTTCTATGATATATTTCGTATACTTCACTCGCTAAATTTCCTTACTTTTTAGTATACCATAAGCAATTTAAAAGGCGAGAGTGTTTTTTTGTTATAGTTGACATATAACGATTATCGTTATAGTATGTGTATAACGAATTGGAGAGGGGGAGGGTAAAATGTATTTAAGAATTCAGCCAACAAGTGAAATTCCAATTTATACACAGCTGATTTATCAAATTAAAAAAGGGATTATAAAAAAAGAACTGATGCCAGGTGAGTCGCTGCCAAGTGTTAGAAGTTTAGCAAGTGACATAGGTATTAATCTTCATACAGTAAACAAAGCATACAAATTACTTGTAGAAGAAGGAGTTCTAGTTCAACAAAAGAAGGGCTTTATGGTGAATCCTTCCGTCAATTTAATGATGAAGGAAGACCAATTCAAAGCATTTCGAGAAAAATTAGAAGAACTAATAATTGATGCCAGGATTTTTAATGTATCTGATGAAGTGCTAATGGATTTGAAAACAGAAATAATGAAAATATTGAAAGAGAGTGATGAAGATGATGTTGTTTAGTTGGTTTATGGCAGGGTTATTGGTTTTAATTGGAGTGATTAATGGAATGACGCCTTTTTATGGAAGAAAAACGAGTCAATTTGGTATCTCGTTACCAAATGGTTTTCAAAACAGTGGGAAAATTAGAACACTAAAATTCCGATTTTTAAGTTTAAATATTGTGGCGGTAGTCATTTTAGCACTACCATTTCTATGGTTAGGAAATTCTGCTTCAAGTGAAACGATGGCCAAATGGAGCGCTGTTTATTTAATGCTAAGTATGCTTATTTATTTTTTAATCAGCGGATTTCTTTTTTTAAGGATTCGTGGCCAAATAAAAGAATATAAAAAAAGAATCCCAAAAACAGCAGAAGTTGAGGAAGAAATTGTAGTGGATACGACTTATCATAACCAACGTTTAGTTATTCCTGGTTCAGTTATTTTAATTACGAATCTTTTCTTAATTATCATTACCGTAGGAATCACATTTGCAAATTTTGATAAAATTCCAGCCATTATTACGACCCATTGGACGATTGGAAATGTAGCCGATGGCTTTGCTGAAAAATCGGTTAAAAGTTTATTGGCGTTGCCTGCGCTCCAAGTTATTTTAATGTTAGTGATGTATCTTAGTAATTACTCCTTCCAAAAAGCAAAACAACAAATTGACGCGAGTAAAGTGAGTGTTTCAATTAACCAAAATCGAGCTTTTCGGTTTGCCTGGTCGGTATATATGTTGCTAGTGTCAATAATGATTCAATGTTTCATAATGTTGGTTCAATTTATCAGTATTTTTGATTTGATGGATACAATGAATTTTCAAATCATCATGATTGGATTTGTTGGGATTTTAATTGGTGGCAGTCTTTTCTTAACTGTAAAATATGGACAAGGAGGAGAGCGATACCGTAAATTGGAGCCCTCTCAATCTGAAAATCAAGTTGTTTCTAACTATGATGATGACAGTCATTGGAAATTGGGTATTTTTTATTTTAATCCAAATGATTCAGCGATTTGGGTTGAAAAACGATTTGGTATTGGAACAAGTATGAATTTTGCAAGATGGCAGGCATGGGGGATGATGGTTGGAGTGATCGTGCTTCCAATTGCCGTGATTTTTCTATTTTCATAATTTGTTAGTCTAAGGGGGAGAAAAAAATGGGAGATAATTGGATACTATTTTTACCACTTATTGTAATCGAATTAGGGGTGACAGTGACTGCTCTTATTCATGTACTGACCCATGATCAATATCGTTTTGGAAATAAAGGAATTTGGCTAACGATCGTTTTGTTATTTCAGTTGATTGGATCAATTGTATATTTTGTTCTTGGAAAGGAGGATAATGAATGACTATTTTAAAAATTGAACAGTTATCAAAAAAATTAGGGAACAAACAAGTTCTTAACAAAGTATCTTTTGAAGTACCAGAAAATACAATTTTGGGCTTTATTGGAGAAAATGGGGCTGGGAAAACAACGACGATGAAATTGATTTTAGGTCTCTTAAAAGTAGATTCTGGCAAAATTTTTGTTTGTGGTGAACCAGTTTGTTATGGACAAAATGACACAAATCGTTTAATTGGATATCTACCAGATGTACCGGAGTTTTATGGTTATATGACTAGTTATGAGTATTTAATGTTTTGCGGTAGGATTTCAGGTTTAACAAATCAAGACTGTCAAAGAAAAGTGGCTGAATTGCTAACTTTAGTCGGATTAAAAAAAAATCAGACAAAAATCAATGGTTTTTCGCGAGGAATGAAGCAACGATTAGGAGTTGCTCAAGCATTAATCAATGAGCCTAAACTTTTAATTTGTGATGAACCAACATCTGCACTTGATCCAATCGGTAGAAAGGATATTCTTGAGCTTTTTATAAAAATAAAAAGCCACACATCTGTTGTTTTTTCCACGCATATTTTATCTGATGTAGATTCGATTTGTGATCAAGTTATTCTTCTTCGTGATGGTGAAATTCAATTTTCAAGTGAAATTACTGAATTTAAAAAACAAACAGCACCAAAGCCTATTCGTATTACCTTTAGTAAAATAGAAGATTTAGAGGAAGTAAAAAGAAAGATGATGCAGTTTGATAATAGTTATAAATTAGATATTGAACATTTAAATCTCACAATTGAAAGCTCTAAAAATCAAGAGTTACTTCAATATTTATTTAGTGTGTTCTTAGAGACAACAATTTTCCCATTAAAGATAGAAGAAAAAAGTCAAACTTTAGATCAATTGTTTAAAAAACAAGTTAAAGAAGGTGTATCATGAATTATTACAATGCGTTTATACGAAAAGAATTTTTAGAACTTCTTCGTACGAAGAAGTGGTTAATTATTTTTATAGTATTCCTTTTTATTGGATGTCTGAGTCCTCTAATGGCAAAGATGACTCCTCAGCTTTTGGAGTCTTTTTATCCAAATAACTTGTCTTTAAGATTACCCGTTTCAAAAGCGATTGATTCTTGGCGAGAATTTTTTAAAAATGTTCCACAATTAGGCTTATCAGTGATGGTAATTGTTTTTTGTGGAACAGTTTCTAATGAAGTTTTAAAAAAGACATTAGTTAACTTTTTAACAAAAGGCTTACCACGCCAAAGTGTGATTTTAGCTAAAATGTCGATGCTAATTTTAATTTGGACACTGTCTTTGGTGGGAAGTTTTAGCGTAAACTATGTATATACTATCTCCTTATGGAAGGGAGAAGCTGTTTTGACAGTTGGAGCAGCATTATTTTTACTTTGGCTGTTTGGAGTAGTTTTGCTTGGAGTAGTTATTTTAGGAAGTACCATAATGTCATCGGCTTACGGGGGATTATTATTTGTGGGAGGATTTATTGGGGTATGTTTAATTATGAATATACTACCAAATCAACGTTATTTTAATTTTTTAGCGTTAATCTCAAATAGCTCTGCATTACTTGAGGGAACGCAGGTAGTTTCAGATTATGCCTTTTTAATTGGACTGTCTGTTGCGCACAGTTTTTGTTCCATTGTTTTTTCGATTATATTTTTCAATAAGAAGAGTATTTAATAATAAAAAGAACCCGCCAAACTTCCAAATAATTTATTTGGGTTTGGCGGGTTTCTTTAACTACTAAAATTAGTTTGCCTCTTTAATAACATTGATTTGTTGAACAGTTACTTCTTCATTTGGTTTATCATTTGCTCCAACAGGAAGCGCAGCAATTTTATCAACAATGTCCATTCCCTCAATTACTTGACCAAAAACAGTATATTGACCATCTAGGAACGGCGTACCACCTTTTTTGTAGGCTTCTACTATTTTTTCTGGCATATCGTCAGCGCTGACTTGGCTGCTTTGATCTTGGTCGTTTTGAACAATGTAAAATTGACTTCCAATTGAAATTGGGTCATTCGTTTTAGCCATCGCTAAAGCGCCACGAATATGGTAAAGTTCAGGAGTTTTTTCAACACCAAAAGGTTTGCCCCAAATACTTTCCCCACCAGTTCCATTGCCTTGCGGATCGCCCCCTTGAATCATAAATTCATTGATGACACGGTGGAAAGGAGTGCCGTTGTAATAACCGTCTTTACTGTGTTTCACAAAGTTTTCTACGGCTTTTGGTGCTAGTTCTGGGAATAATTTCACTTTAATTGAACCCATTGAAGTCACGATTTCTAACTCTGTTTCATTCTCCGCTACTTCATTTGAAAGTTGAGGAAGTGTTAATTTTGAAAAATCAACTTTTTCTTCTTTACTTTCACTGGTCTCAGCACTATCAGAAGTTAATGAGCTTTCATCGTTTGTTGAGGCTGTTTCATCTTTATTTTGATCGCTCATATATTTTATGCCAAAGACAATCATAACAAGAGCAACAATTAACAAAATCACGCCTAAAATTAATTTTTTGTTTTTCATTTTGGTTAAAAACACATCCTTTGATTATTTTTAGAACAACCTCTATTTTACATTAGTTTGTCTGATTTGGAAATAGCTGGCCGTTTTTTTCATTTTTTTGTTTTTGGTAAAAAAAAGATTAGGTCTATACCAATTTTTTTAAAGCGAAACAATTCAGTTTAAGCACTTCTTGTAGTGGCTATCATACCAATTGAAAAGCGCTATCATAAAAGCAAAAACTTTTAAAAAGTCGCTAGATGAAAGTGTTTTCTTTTGCTATACTAAAAGAGTAAATGAATGAGGGTGGTTTTAAAAAATCATCTATTTGAAGTATGGAGGGTCTCAATCATATGGGAAAATTAGGAGTTTCAATCTATCCAGAACGTTCAACTTTTGAACAAGATAAAAAATATTTAGATTTAGCACATCAGTATGGCTACAAACGTGTTTTTACAAGTTTATTAGAAGTCGATGGTGATGGCGATGCCGTTTTAAATGGCTTTAAAAAAGTGATAGCTTACGCAAACAGTTTGGATATGGAAGTTATGGTGGATATTAATCCCGCTCTTTTTGAACAATTAAAAATATCCTACGATGATTTATCGTTTTTTCATGAAATGGGAGCATACGGCATTCGTTTAGATCTAGGTTTTACTGGTCAAGAAGAAGCACGTATGACGCGTAATCCTTATGGCATCAAAATTGAAGTAAACATGAGCTCTGGAACCAATTATATTGAAAGCATTATGAGTTACTCGCCAAATCGAGAAAACTTATTAGGGTCCCATAATTTTTATCCACATCGCTATTCTGGTTTGGAATACAATCATTTTGTATTTTGTTCAAATCAATACCGAAACCACAATCTTAACACTGCAGCCTTTGTAAATTCTCATGAGGCTACTTTTGGTCCTTGGCCAACCCAAGACGGTCTTTGTACATTAGAAGATCATCGTGATTTAGAGATTGCTACACAAGTTAAACATTATGTATTAACTGATTTGATTGATGACATCATTATCGGAAATGCTTATGCTTCTGAAGCTGAATTAAAAGCAATGGCAGAAGCGTTCAATGCCCCTTATCCATCTGTTAAGGTTGATTTAGATGCGACCATCAGTGAAGTGGAACGTAAGGTGATTCTTGATGAACTTCATAGTTATCGAGGCGATCGTTCGGCATATATTTTACGTTCAACAATGACTCGTATCAAATATAAAGACGAAGCTTTTCCACCACATGATACTCGTGATATGATTAAAGGAGACTTATTAGTTGATAATGTTGATTTTGGACAATACAAAGGTGAGTGTCAAATCGCTTTGAAAGAAATGAAAAATACTGGACGTGTGAACGTTGTAGGCCGAATTAGCGAGGATGAATTATTTTTATTAGACTTCTTGAAACCATGGTCAAACTTTAAATTAATCGAAAATAAATAACAGGTAGCTCATTCATCAAAGCGATGAATGAGCTCTTTATATTTTTAAATGAACAAATGTTTTTATAAAAAAATGATAAATCTAAGGAATCTTTATAGACAAAGCTTCTATTCACAAGTACAATAGAACATGGACGAATGTGGGATATACTGAACAATATCTCATTTTTAGAGGATTCGTGATGATAAAATCGCATCTTAAATTACATCTTGGAACAAATGTAACACTTAGATTATTCACAAAAGTCCAATGATAAGCATGAATTTATATATAATTAGATGAAAATCTCACAAACTCATAAAATGAGGAGGAAATAAATGATGTCAATGTTTTTAGATCAAGTGACAATTAGTGTTAAAGCAGGTGCAGGTGGAAATGGGATGGTTGCTTTCCGTCGCGAAAAATATGTACCAGATGGTGGACCAGCCGGTGGAGATGGCGGAAATGGTGGAAACATTATTTTTGTAGTCGATGAAGGTTTGAGAACGTTAATGGACTTCCGTTTTACACGTCGTTTTAAAGCGGAAGATGGCGAAAAAGGAATGAGCAAAGGAATGCACGGTCGTGGCGCTGGGGATACGTATATTAAAGTTCCACAAGGTACGACAGTGAAGGATATGGATTCTGGTTTAGTACTAGGTGACTTAGTTCTTGATGGTCAAGAATTAGTTGTGGCAAAAGGTGGACGTGGTGGACGTGGCAATATTCGTTTTGCTTCTGCTAGAAACCCTGCTCCAGAAATCGCTGAAAATGGTGAACCAGGACAAGAACGTCATATTGAGCTTGAATTAAAAGTATTAGCTGACGTTGGACTTGTTGGATTCCCATCTGTTGGAAAATCAACTATTTTATCAATCGTTTCAAAAGCGCGCCCAAAAATCGGTGCGTATCATTTTACAACATTAGTTCCTAACTTAGGAATGGTGCAAGCAGAAGATGGACGTAGCTTTGTTATGGCCGATTTACCAGGATTGATTGAAGGAGCTTCGCAAGGAATTGGTTTAGGAACACAATTCTTACGTCATATTGAACGTACTCGTGTCATTTTACATGTTATCGATATGAGCGGGAGCGAGGGACGTGATCCGTATGAAGATTACGTTGCCATCAATAAAGAATTAGAAACGTACAACTTACGTTTGATGGAACGCCCACAATTAATTGTAGCCAATAAAATGGACATGCCAGAATCTGAAGAAAACTTGAAGAAATTCAAGGAACAACTAAAAGCTCTTAAAAAAGATGAGTTTGAAGATGATATTCCTGTTTTCCCAATTTCAGCAATTAGTCACAAAGGAACAAACAACCTACTAAGTGCGACAGCAGATGTTCTTGAAGTAACGCCTGAGTTTCCACTTTATGAATTGGTGGATGAGGACGAAACGGTTATGTACAAACATACGCCAGAAGAAAAAGGCTATGAAATTTCTCGTGATAGTGACGCAGCTTGGGTTCTTAGTGGCGAAAAACTTGAGAAATTATTCAAGATGACGAACTTTGAAACCGATGAAAGTGTGATGCGTTTTGCAAGACAATTACGTGCGATGGGAATCGATGAAGAAATGCGTGAAATGGGCGCCAAAGATGGCGATCTTGTCCGCATTATGAAATATGAATTTGAGTTTGTGGAATAAAATAGCATGCTAAAAGCTGAACTCTATGTAATTTATAGAGTTCAGCTTTTTATTTAGAAGGGGACTGAAAAATGGACTATAGAAAAGCCACAAAAGAAGATTATCCGTTGATTTTAAAAATATGGGAGCAATCTGTAATAGCGACCCATCCTTTTTTATCAATTAAAGATCGCGAAGCGATTAAATTAGAAATCCCAAATTATTTCCCACATTTAGCCATTCAAATTTGGTTTGTAAATCATGCAGTTGTTGGTTTTTCAGCGCTTCAAGAAGACTATTTAGAGATGCTTTTCTTAGATGGACATTCTATCGGTAAAGGCTATGGAAAACAAATTTTAAACCAACTAATTAAAGACTTTTCAATAAAAAAAGTAGACGTCAATGAACAAAATCACAATGCAAAAAAATTCTACTTAAAAAATGGGTTTATTCAAGTTGGCCGAGATGCTGTTGACAGTGAAGGCAGAGCTTATCCAATTCTCCATTTAAAGTTAGCTTAAATAGGGGAAGGGCAAGTGAACTAAAGACTTTAATTAATTTAATTTTTATTTAAGAACTCTGAAGTTACTGATAAATAAGGCATTTGCCATCCTTATTAAAATTTTCGTTCATTCATAGCCTTTTGAAGGTCGCTTATTGCTTGAATATTTGATAAAATAATAGATGACGCACACTTACAAATAAGGGAAGTTGTTGGATGACTTTATTTATAAAAATCCATCGTGCAAAGTATTAAAGGAGTTTATTATACGAATGGAAAATCATAAAAGATTAAAAAAAAGTCGATACATGCCTGGCTTAGATGGCTTACGTGCAATCGCCGTTTTGGGTGTCATCTTTTATCACCTAACGCCGCATATCTTGCCGGGAGGTTTTTTAGGAGTTCCCATTTTTTTTGTGTTATCGGGCTACCTGATTACAGACTTACTTATTCAAGAATTTCAACAAAATAAAAAGATCAGTTTAAAACAGTTTTGGAAGAGACGGTTGAATAGGCTTTATCCAGCGTTGTTAGCTATGTTAATTTTAGTGACAGGTTGGATTACGTTATTTCAACGGGAGCTTCTGTTAAATATTAGAGGTGCCATTATTAGCAGCTTGTTGTATTTAAACAATTGGTGGCAAATTATTCAAGGAGAGTCTTATTTTGATCGCTTTGCAACACCCTCCCCCTTTGTTCACCTTTGGTCTCTTGCCTTGGAAGGTCAATTTTACTTAGTTTGGCCAGTAATTGTTGTTTTAGCAACGATTACGATTAAGAAGAATAGTCATATATTTTACTTGTTTATGGGATTGTCTATTATTTCTGCTCTTTTAATGGCTATTTTATTTGTGCCAAATGGGGACCCAAGTCGAGTTTATTATGGAACAGATACCAGAGCCTTTTCACTTTTGATTGGGTCAGCCATTTCTTTTGTATGGCCAAGTACCAAATTAAAAGCGGACGTTCCATTGAAGGCGAAACTGATTTTAGAATCTGTTGGACTTGTAGCATTGGCAGTATTGATTTTTATGATGACGACGGTAATGGCAACTAATACATTTGCTTATTATGGTGGGATGTTTTTGTTTAGTTTAGTCAGTGGTATTTTAATTGGAATTGTTGCCCATCCTGCTACCTATCTGTCTCGTTTTTTAGGTATGCAACCTTTCAAATGGCTTGGTCAAAGGAGCTATGGGTTGTATTTATGGCAATATCCAGTGATGGTTTTGTACGAAGTGAAGATTGGAGATACAAGTATCCATCCAATGAGGCATTTACTAATTCAGTTATTTTTGATTGTGCTAATGACAGAAGCTTCATATAGTTTAATTGAAATGCCTTTTAAAAAATTAAATGTCAAAACCATTTTGAATTGGCAAGTGATTGTTGAAAAATGGCATTCTTTATTGAATGGATCAGGTCTCAGGGAATGGCTTGAAAAAGGAAGTGTTGCATTTATTTGTTTCACGTTACTAATTTCTACAGTAGGCTTTATAATGGCGCCCACAGGTGAAAATAAATCATCCACACAGCTAGCAGAAAAAATAGCTACCAATAAAGCGAAACTTGAGGAACAAAAATCAACAGCAACTAAACCGAAAGAAACTGTTCCGCTTGTAGAGGGGATAACTCCAGCAGAAATGGAAACAGCTAGTCAAATGAATGCTACATTTATTGGCGATTCTGTCATGCTAAGTGTTGTCGAGCCGTTACAAGTGATTTTTCCAAAAGGAACAATTGATGGAGAGGTTGGGCGCCAATTGTATAATACAGCCCCAGTTATCGAACGGTTAAAAGCAGAAAGAAAATTAGGAAGTCCAGTGATATTAGAATTAGGGACAAATGGTGCTTTTACAGATAGCCAAATGGACGAACTATTAAACACAATCGATAACAATACGCCGATTTATTTGGTTAATACGCAAGTTCCTAAAAATTGGAAAAACAGTGTAAATGCTGGGTTAGTTTCAGCTAGTAAACGATTTAAAAATGTTCATTTGATTGACTGGAATCAATATAGTAAAGACAGAACGGATTGGTTTTATAACGATGGCGTCCATCCAAATGAAGAGGGCGCGAAACATTATGCTCAATTGATTGCCAAAACAGTTTTAACTGAAGAAGTAAAAAAAGCACCCACAAAATAAACAGATTAAACGTTGATTTATTAACAGATAGGATAATGACTATGGAATTATTATTTTTAGGTACTGGCGCAGGTGTACCAGCAAAGCATCGCAATGTTACAAGCATTGCCTTAAAATTATTAGAAGAACGCAATCAAGTTTGGTTAGTTGATTGCGGCGAAGGCACGCAACAGCAAATATTAAATACTACTTTAAAACCACGAAAAATCGATAAAATTTTTATCACTCATTTACATGGCGATCACATTTTTGGATTGCCAGGTTTATTGAGCAGTCGCTCGTTTCAAGGTGGCGAAAGTCCATTAACCGTATATGGACCAAAAGGAATCAAAGATTATATTTTGACTAGTTTAAAAATTTCAGGAACTCATTTGAAATATACTTTAAATTTTCACGAAATCTACGAAGAAGGGGTTCTTTTTGAAGACCAGCAATTTAAAGTAAGTTGTTTAGAATTGGATCATGGTATCCAATCATTTGGTTACCGTTTTGAAGAAGCGGATCACAAAGGAATGCTCCAAGTAGAGGAACTAAAAGCAATCGGTGTGCCTTTTGGACCATTATATGGTAGATTAAAAAAAGGGGAAACAATTACTTTAGAGAACGGTCAAGTCATTGATGGGAAAAAGTATGTCGGTAAAGATCAAAAAGGAAGAATTGTTGCCATTTTAGGAGATACTAGAAAACATCCAAATAGTGCTATTTTAGCAAAAGATGCCGATGTGCTAGTACATGAAAGTACCTTTGATGGGGAAGACAGAAAAATGGCACGCAATTATTTTCATTCAACAACTTTTGACGCTGCAGAAATTGCTAAAGAAGCGAATGCTAAACGTTTATTACTAACTCATATTAGCGCTCGCTATCTAGGAAAAGACGTAGTAGAACTTCAAAAAGAAGCGAAGACGATTTTTGATAACAGCTATGTGGTGAAAGATTTTGATGAAATTATCATTCCGTTAACAAGAACGGATAAATAATAAAGGAGATGAACGAAGCATGGGAACAAATAGAAACGATTTAACAGGAAAAGTTGTTGTCATTACAGGTGGATCGGGTGGCTTAGGGGAGCAAATCGCTTATGCGGCTGCTAGACAAAATGCAACCGTCGTCGTTTGTGCTAGAAGAATTAACTTATTAGGTAAAGTACGCCATAATTGTGAGGATTTATCCGGTGCACCGGCCTTTGCTTTTCAATTAGATGTAGCGAATCCTGAAAACATTAAAGAAGTAGTAGAACGAATTCACGATGAAGTTGGAGCAATTGATGTGTTAGTTAATAATGCAGGTTTTGGTCATTTTGAAGAAGCCCTGACTTTTGATATGGATCTTGCTGAGAAAATGTTTAGAGTGAATGTATTAGGTTTAATGTACATGACGCAATTAGTTGCCATCGAAATGGCCGATCGTGGTGCAGGGCATATCATTAATATTGCCTCTCAAGCAGCTAAAATGGCTACCCAAAAATCTTCAATTTATTCGGCAACAAAATTTGCGGTTTTAGGTTATTCAAATGCATTGCGCTTAGAATTGAAACCACTGGGTGTCTACGTAACGACGGTTAATCCAGGACCTATTGAAACGAATTTCTTTGATATTGCGGATGAAACTGGCGAATACTTAAAGAAAGTTGATTTATTAGTTTTAGATCCAACGATTGTAGCTAAACGAATTGTTGGGATTATAAATGTACCTCGTCGTGAATTGAATATGCCTAAATTAATGGAATTTGCTGGGAAAATGTATACCCTATTTCCACATGTAGGGGATTATCTAGCAGGGACTCTTTTTAACAATAAATAAAAAAGACTAAAAATCTTCTGGATTCAATTGAATCAGGAGATTTTTTTGGTTGACTCTGCCACAATGAGAAGGTTTATACTAACATAAAATAAAGAAAAGAGGATGACTATTTATGAAGTATGAATGGCGAAAAAAAGAAAAAAGTCTCTATTTACCAAAAGAGAGCCCGACGATAGTGGAAGTTCCTGAATTGAGTTATTTAACAATTAAAGGAGAAGGGAATCCAAATATGGCCTCTTTTTCCAACGCAGTAGCAGCTCTTTATAAGGTTTCATATACCATAAAAATGTTGCCAAAAAAAGGGATAATTCCTGATGGATACTATGATTATACGGTTTTTCCATTAGAAGGATTTTGGGATTCTAAAGTCCCTGTTACAGCAGAGCAACCATTAAACTTGGATCAGTTGATTTATAAGATAATGATTCGCCAGCCTGATTTTGTAACTACTGAATTGGTTTCTGAAATTAAAAGCACACGATTAGCTTCCCTAGCTACTGAATTAGTGGACAGAATTCAATTTGAAACGATAAAGGAAGGGCGAAATCTTCAAATGATGCATGTTGGTAGCTACGCAGATGAGATTCATTCTTTTAATAAAATGGATGACTACTGTAAAGAAATGAATTTAAAAAAAGTCGGTCATCAGCATAAAGAAATTTATGTGTCTGACCCTAAAAGAGTGGCACCTGAAAAGTTAAAAACAGTCTTGCGATTCCCAATCCATCAAATAATAATTATAGAAAATCCCGTTTATTTAAATGGGTTTTTAAGTTCTTAATGAATACTATTAGACAAATTGCTCAAATAAAGTTATTCTTAAATAGAAGAATTTTTCTTTAAATTTAGTAAAAGAGGTGTAGCTGATGAAAAATCAATGGAGACTAGTTGTTGGTATTATTTTAGTACTAATCGTTGCGTTATTTGCTATTTTAAATGTTTCAGAAGTACCTGTGAATTTTGGCTTTACAAAAGTTGAGTGGCCATTAATCATGGTGATTTTAGGTTCATTATTTGTTGGTGCGATTGCAGCAGTTTTAGTTTCAACGGGATCAAGTATACAATTAAAAAAACAAGTGAAGCAACAAGGAAAAGAATTGACGACATTTGATCAAAAAGTAGCTGAGCGTACTGAAAGTTTAAAAGCGGAGTATGAAAACAAGCTTGCAGAAAAAGAAATCGCATTAGCAGAAAACAAGAAAAAAATTGATAGTTTAGAGCAAGAATTAGTTACAAAACTAACAACACCGCCAACTGAAAATACGCTTTAATTGAAAGAAGGAATTCAACTATGATTAAAGTGGTGTTTACGTATCAAACAAAAACATCTGATTTACCAGAATTAATGGAGAAGTTTCAACAATCTGCAAGTTCTGAGTTTAATGGAATTGTGAATAATCTAGGAATCAATCAATTTAAACGAAGTAAAGGAGATCAAACGGTTGTCGTTCTTGATATTTATTATGAATCGCTTAGTGACTATGATGAGCGGACTATCTATGAACGCAGTCTGGATGCATGGAATGACATTTGGTTTAATCCAACTAATAAGCATAAAGAACTTTCAGTTGAAGTTTTTGAAGTTCTAAATAAAACCTTTTAAACAAAAGCAACTTACATTAAATGTAAGTTGCTTTTTTTAGTTAAAAATGATGGAAAGATTAGTTATTTCATCGGGGTTTTGAAGGGTAAAAAAAAGAATTGACTCTTAGTAGCTTAGATGGTATTTTATACAGGTTGGCAATTTTAAATAAAGGGGAATATCATTAATGAAAAACGAGCAACATCACGTAAAACAAGTTATAATTGATCCGACAGCGATTGGATTGTTTGGTTTAGCAATGGTTACTTTAGTAGCCTCATCTCAAAAATTAGGCTGGACAGAAAACGTAAGTGGCGTGTTGCCATGGGCAATTTTCTTAGGCGGAATTGCTCAGTTGATTGCTTCTAACTATGATGCAAAACATAATAACGTATTTGGCGCAACAGCTTTTGCTGGTTATGGATTATTTTGGTTAGGAACAGGAATGAGCTGGATGATTCAAAATGGTTTGTTTGGAGAAGTACTACAATCTTCTTTCGATCCAAATGAATTAGGTTTTGCTTTCCTTGGCTACTTTATTTTCACAGTCTTTATGACCGTGGGAGCTTTAGAAACAAACAAGGTCTTATTCTTTATTTTCTTTTTAATTGACTTTTTATTCCTAGGATTGTTTATGTCAACTTTTGGAATTGCAACAGACTTCTTCCACATGATGGCAGCAGTTGCGGAATTTTTAATTTCAATTTTATCATTCTATGGCGCAGCAGCAGCTGTTTTGAATGGACACTTTGGCTTTACGTTCCTACCAATCGGCAAGCCTTTTGGGATTATCAAAAAATAATTAAAGTAAAACCTTCAGTTAAGCAACGAACAAATTGCTTAACTGAAGGTTTTTTTATTTTTTAATCATATCAATATGAGGAATCTCGTCTTCTAAATAAATCTCGCCATTGATTGGTTCAAAGCCAAATTGACTATAGAACTTTTGTAAATAAGCTTGTGCTTGAATTTCAACGGCTTGATTTGGAAATTTATCATCAATTGTTTTTAAAATAATCGTTAATAACTCTTTGCCTAAGCCAGTCCCACGTTGTTCTTTCACTGTTAAAATACGGCCAAACATTAATTTTTCTTGACTTGGAATGATGCGTCCATAAGCCTGTATCTGGCCATTTTGTTCATTAAACACATGGATGCTGATTAAATCCTTATCGTCTACATCTGGATAAAAACATTCTTGCTCGACAATAAAAACGTTCACTCGAGCTTGATAGATTTGAAAAAGTTCAGTCGTTGTTAATTCATTAAATCTTTTTATTTTCCACGTCATCACATTAGCCCCTTTAGTTGATTTTATTAGTTAATCATAGTATAAAATTAAACGAAATGATTTGCAATTAGAAATAAACGGCTAAGAATTAAAAAGCGAAAAAATCAAGAGTTCAACTACTTTATTTTCTAAAAATTTGGTATACTAAATAAGTTGGGAGTGATTAGATTGTTAAAATCTCGAATGAACTGGAAATTAAATCAACCACAAACGAATGAAGCAGCGATTACAGCTTTAAGCGAAGAACTTTCGACTTCTCCGTTAGTATCGACTTTACTAGTTAATCGTGGTTTGGACACAAAAGACAAAGCACAGCATTTTTTGAAACCAGATGAAACTTGGATTCATGATCCATTTTTAATGTATGATATGGAAAAAACCGTTGAACGAATTACGCAAGCAATT
Organism: Carnobacterium sp. GW821-FHT04C06; assembly: GCF_059420345.1. Lineage (NCBI taxonomy): Bacteria > Bacillati > Bacillota > Bacilli > Lactobacillales > Carnobacteriaceae > Carnobacterium > Carnobacterium sp. GW821-FHT04C06. The sequence goes on along the minus strand of NZ_JBWKTN010000005.1, from coordinate 104,687 downwards.
GAACATGGTCAAAAAATAGTCGTTTATGGCGATTATGATGCTGATGGCGTAACAAGTACGGCTGTTTTAAAAGAAACGATTGAAATGCTTGGTGGTGAAGTAGATTTCTATATTCCAAATCGATTTACAGATGGTTATGGACCGAATGTCCAAGCTTTTGAAAGATTGATTGAAGAGGGAGCGGAATTGATTGTGACGTGTGACAATGGGGTTTCAGGTCACGAAGCAATTGCTAAAGCTAAGGAATTAGGAATTGATGTGATTGTAACGGATCACCATGAAATGCCAGAGATTTTGCCAGAGGCATATGCAATTGTTCATCCAAAACATCCACAAGGAGCGTATCCTTTTGGTGAATTAGCTGGAGTAGGTGTTGCCTTCAAACTAGCAACCGCATTATTAGGCGAATTTCCAACTGAACTAGTAGATCTAGTAGCGATTGGAACTATTGCTGATCTAGTTTCATTGACGGATGAGAACCGAGCGTTAGTGATTTTAGGGCTAGAAATGTTAAAAGTTTCTGAACGATTAGGTTTTTTAGCATTAGCAAAAGTTGCAGGAATAGAAAAAGAGACCATTACAGAAGAAACGATTGGCTTTACCATCGCGCCTCGTCTAAATGCTGTCGGTCGTTTAGGTGAAGCAGGGCCAGCAGTTGCTTTATTAACGACCTTTGATGAAGAAGAAGCAATCGAGCTTGCAACCTTTATTAATACAAAAAATGAAGAGCGTCAAGCCTTTGTGGCAAAAATTACAGAAGAAGCCTTCCAAATGATTGCAGAAATGAAAGAAACACCGCCTGTGTATTTATTAGCGAAGTCCGATTGGCACGAAGGTGTACTTGGAATTGTTGCAAGTAAAATTGTTGGTGCCACAGGAAAACCCGCACTTGTGTTGAATATTGACACTGAAAATGGAATCGCTAAAGGTTCTGGACGGAGCATTAGCGCGTATAACTTGTATGATGCAATTAATGAAGTCCGAGATTTAACCACCCATTTTGGTGGACATCATATGGCAGCAGGTCTAACACTGCCAATTGAACATATTGAGACCTTACAAACACAACTAAATCAGTATGCGTTAACGCATGATTTAGTCGGAAACTTGAATGAAGAACTAGTAATTGATGAAACGATTGAATTAACAGATATCACCGTTGCAACGATTGAAGAATTGGCTAGTTTAGCGCCATTTGGTACAGACAATCCAAAGCCTGTTTTCTTACTTGAACATGTTCAGGCAGAAGATATACGTAAAATTGGTGGCAACAATGCCCATTTAAAACTCAAAGCAACAAAAAACAATGTGAATTTAGACGTGATTGGATTTCAATTAGGCACAGTTGCTGATGAAATTAATAACCATTCGGAAGTGTCATTGGTAGGGAAGCTTTCTATAAATGAATGGAATGGCAACCGTAAGCCTCAGTTGATGCTTGAAGATATTGCAATGGACGGACTTCAAGTTGTTGATTTGAGAGGGAGCAATTTAGCAGCAGGTCTTTGGGTACAAGGCGCAGCTTGTTATCTATTTTATAATAAGAAAAGCTACCAAACTCATAATGATAAAGTTCCAATGGGCAGTGAAAGTGTTTTGATTGAGTCCAAAGAAGATGCTGAAGCTTTTAAAACGCAACATTCAACCTTTGTATTTATCGATTGTCCAAACGAATTAGAATGGATTTCGTCAACGATTCGGGGAAATACACCAGAAAAGTTAGTTACTGCCTTTTTTAGTGAATCAGAAAGTTACCTAAATGGGATGCCAAGCCGAACACAATTTGGAGAATTATTTAAATTCGTAGCCACACACAAAGATGTTGATATTCGACATAAGCTGTCTATTTTAGCAAATTATCTAAAAATCAAAGATAACTTATTAATTTTCATGATTAACGTGTTTTTTGAACTAGGATTTGTTACAATAGACAATGGCGTAATGAACTATGTCAAAGATGCTCCAAAAAAAGAGTTGTCTGATGCAGAAAATTACCAAAAACGACTAAATCAAATAGAAGCCGAAAAAATCTTGCTGTACAGCCATTTTGCAGAATTAGAAATCTGGTTAAAACAACAAATTAATGAAGCCTCGTAAAATTTGAATGGAGGATTTATAGATGGATTTAAAACAATATATTGCAGATGTAAAAGACTTCCCTGAAAAAGGAATTATTTTCCGTGACATTTCACCCTTAATGGCAGACGGAGAAGCTTATCGTTATGCAACTAACGAAATTGCAAAATACGCAAAAGACAAAGGCGTTGAAATGATCGTTGGACCAGAAGCTCGTGGATTTATTGTAGGTTGCCCAGTGGCCTATGAATTAGGAATCGGTTTTGCTCCTGCTCGTAAAAAAGGCAAACTGCCAAGAGAAACAGTTGAAGTTAGCTATGGTTTAGAGTATGGATCAGATGTTTTGCAAATTCACAAAGACGCTATCAAACCAGGTCAAAAAGTGATGGTTTGTGATGATTTACTAGCAACCGGTGGAACCATTGCAGCGACGATTCAATTAATCGAAAAATTAGGTGGAATTGTTGTAGGAACAGCTTTCTTAATCGAATTAACAGATTTAAATGGTCGTGCTCAAATTGAAGGATACGATATCTTCACTTTAATGGACTACTAAAATAAAAATCCCCCTCAAGTTAGATTGATTCTAACCTGAAGGGGATTCTTTTTATGCGATTGATTTTGGATTTTTAGGAGAGCGTCCTAGGACAAACTCGATAATCGTTAAAACAACTAAAATACCAACGATAATTGCAAACCAATTAGATGTTTGAATGCCGAAATCCCAAGTGTTATAAATCCAGATGACAATGCCACTATAAATAATTGAAAGAATATTCAAAACAGCAAATGCCCATAAATTTCCATTTTCTTTATTGCGTAAGTACATAACGGAAAGACCAACACTTAAAAGAATCCAAGCAACTTGAATCAATAAGCTAAACCAATAAAACAATAATGCAACCATTTCACTTAACCTCCTTATGTGAGAATAAAAAAAGCCTTATATACAAAGTTTAGCACAATTATTTGTAGAGACAACTAAAAAGCATTAAAAAAGAGCTTCCTAATAAAGGAAACTCTGAAAGTCTTAAAAAATGTGACTCCGGTATAATCCAACAACTTTTCCAAGAATGGTTACTTCACTAAGAATAATCGGATCCATTCCATCGTTTTCAGGTTGCAAGCGGTAATGATCTTTTTCTTTGAAGAATCGTTTACAAGTTGCTTCATCTTCACTTGTCATAGCAATCACGATATCGCCATTATCAGCATTTGATTGTTTGCGAACAATTACAGCATCGCCATCTAAAATTCCACAATTGATCATACTTTCACCACGAATAGTTAGCATGAACAACGCTTCATTTGCATATTGCAGATGAGGAGGTAGTGGGAAATAATCAGTGGCTTCTTCAACTGCTAATATCGGTTCACCAGCTGTAACGGTTCCTAGAAGGGGAATCTTATCCATTGGGACACCAAGTTTAGACAATCCAAGTGCAGTTAACTCAATAGCACGAGGTTTACTAGGATCTCGTTGAATAAAGCCGTTTTTTTCTAAACGTGATAAGTGGCCATGTACCGTTGACGTTGAAGAAAGAGATACAGCAGTACCAATCTCACGAACAGTTGGGGGATACCCTTTTAGTTGAACTTGTTCATGTATGTACTGTAATACTTCAATTTGTCTAGATTCTGGAGTTTTACGCATGATTAAATGCACCTCGTTTCTTTATCAATTTTCTTAACTATAGAATACCATAAATAATCACAGAATTCAAACAGATGTTCGGTGAAAATTAAATTTCTATTCCTAGTGTCTTGAAAGCTTTGTAAGAATAAACTAATTTTTAGGCAAATGGATATATTTTCAGCTTAATTTTTGATATAGTTAAGAGGTCAAATGAAACGAGATGGAGTGAATTAAATGCTATCTAAAGAAAAAATAGCCCGAATTAACGAGCTAGCCAATAAGTCTAAGAGCGAAACCCTCAGCTTATCAGAGCAACAAGAACAAAAAGAATTAAGAGAAGAATATTTACAAGCTTTCCGCGGTGGAATGAGAAATCATATCGAAGGAATGAAAGTTGTCGACAATGATGGGACAGACGTTACTCCTGAAAAGTTAAAGCAAATTCAAAAAGAAAAAGGATTACACGACCGCTAAAAATAAGAAGGAAATGAGACATATAAGTAGAAAACGCTTTATCAATTGTTAAAATTTGGCGTTTAATCGTTAAAATAAATACAATAATTCTATGAAAGCGTTGCGTAAAACGATTTAAAACAGTAAAATAGAGATATTAAAACTGAAAGGATGATTTAATTGTTCGATACAACTGACCAACTTGCAGTAAACACGATTAGAACACTAAGTATGGATGCGATTCAAAAAGCAAACTCAGGACACCCAGGTTTACCAATGGGGGCTGCTCCAATGGCGTACACGCTATGGACAAAACATTTAAACGTAAACCCAAGCAACTCATCATGGGTAAATCGCGATCGCTTTGTACTTTCAGCAGGACATGGTTCAATGCTATTATATAGTTTGTTACATTTATCAGGTTACAAACTATCAATGGAGGATTTGAAAAATTTCCGTCAATGGGATAGCTTAACCCCTGGTCATCCAGAAGTACATCATACAGATGGTGTTGAAGCAACAACAGGTCCTCTTGGACAAGGAATTGCAAATAGTGTCGGAATGGCAATGGCAGAAGCCCATCTAGCGGCAACGTATAATAAAGAAAATCATCAAATCGTTGATCATTATACCTATGCTTTATGTGGTGATGGAGATTTAATGGAAGGCGTATCAGCTGAAGCAGCAAGTTTAGCAGGTCATTTAGAGCTAGGCAAACTTGTGGTATTATATGATTCAAATGATATTTCATTAGATGGTCCTACTTCAAAAGCTTTTACTGAAAATGTAGGCAAACGTTTTGAAGCGTATAATTGGCAACATATTTTAGTTAAAGATGGAAATGATCTAGCTGAAATCGAAAAAGCGATTGAAGCAGCAAAAGCAGAAACTAAAAAACCAACTTTAATTGAAGTAAAAACAGTGATTGGCTTTGGTGCTCCAAATGAAGGAACATCTAAAGTTCACGGTGCACCACTTGGAATGGATGGAATCGAAGCGACTAAAAAAGCTTACGGTTGGGATTATCCAGCGTTCACTGTTCCAAATGAAGTAGCTACACGTTTTAAAGAAACAATGATTGATCAAGGAGCTAAATCAGAAAGTGAATGGAATGAATTGTTCGCTTCATATAAAGCTGAATATCCAGAATTAGCTGCTCAATTTGAATTAGCAATGTCTGGGAACTTACCAACTGATTGGGATAAAGAATTACCAGTTTACGAAGAAGGCGAAAGTGCTGCTTCTCGTGTGACAGGTAGTGAAACCATTCAAGCATTGTCAAAAGCTATTCCATTTTTCTGGGGTGGATCTGCAGATTTATCTGCTTCAAACAATACAATGGTTGCTAGTGAAAAAGATTTTGAACCAGGTCAATATGAAGGACGCAACATTTGGTACGGTGTTCGTGAATTTGGAATGTCAGCTGCAATGAACGGAATTTCATTACACGGTGGTTCAAAAACTTATGGCGGAACATTCTTTGTATTTACAGATTATTTACGTGCAGCAATTCGTTTAGCGGCTATTTCAAAAGCACCTGTAACGTATGTGTTTACACATGATTCAATCGCTGTAGGAGAAGATGGTCCGACTCATGAACCAGTAGAGCAACTATCTAGCTTACGCGGTATGCCAAACTTGTCTGTAATTCGTCCAGCTGATGGAAATGAAGTGGTTGCTGCTTGGGAACAAGCAATTACCTCAACTGACCACCCAACAGTATTAGTCTTGACTCGTCAAAACTTACCTGTCTTGCCTGGAACAAAAGAAAATGCACGTAAAAACGTTGCTAAAGGCGGTTACGTAATTTCTCCACAAGATGGTGATCAACCAACTGGAATTCTAATAGCAACAGGTTCTGAAGTTGCCTTAGCAATCGAAGCACAAAAAGAATTGAAAAAACAAGGCAAAGATGTTTCAGTAGTATCGTTACCAAGTTTTGATTTATTTGAAAAACAAGATGCAGCATACAAAGAGAGTGTCTTGCCAAAAGCAGTTAGAAAACGTATGTCAATTGAAATGGGCGCAACCTTTGGTTGGGAACGTTACGTTGGACTTGATGGCGTAATGCTGGGCATTGATAAATATGGTGCAAGTGCACCTGGAAATACAGTTATCGAACAATATGGATTTACAGTTGAAAACGTCGTAAATACATTTAACCAGTTATAAACATAAAACATCATTTATTGGACTCGAGTAGATAGTGAGTTCAATAGATGATGTTTTTTCATAGGCATTTAGGTAGTTATACTCGAAGATTTAAAATACTTATTTTTACTATTTTATTTTTTAGACTTTTATGGTTTAATTATTAAAGAACGATCGGTTTTTATTGGGTAGTTATTCTGTATGTGATGAAAGGAAATGAACTTTAATAGCAATTAGTTTTGAATAAAATGTTCTCATGTAGGGGAATACTTAGGCGTAATAATATTATTAAAAAAGTGAATAAAATTTTAGAGAGGATGAATATGATGATATTTATTTGGAAAAGAAGAGGTTTATTAGTTCCATTAGCAATTTTTTTAGGTTATTCGCCTATACTTATATTAGCAGGAGTCACTATGGATTTGGAAATAGAAAGAGGAAATTTACTGTTACGAATAATCGGTTTTGTAGGATTAATCACTATGTTTTTACCTGCATTAATAAATTATTTTTTTTCAAAGAAATTTTTAAAAGATGAGGGGATAAAAATAGTAACAGATGAGGAAGGTGTTCAATATAAACTTGATACATATAGTAAATTTTTCTTTATCAAAAATTCTACATGGACAATAATTTTATTGATTTTTCCAATAGTTACAATTATTAGTTACTTTTTTGAATAAACATTATTTAATGTATGAAATCCTGTTTTAAGTTCTCAATCAATGTTTTCGTAGCCTTAATGTTGCATAAAATCACATTTTTTTGAAATAATAGTCAGTATCTATTTATTTTTACCAAATAATCTAGTACAATTGATAAATGAGAAGTCTCGAAAGGAGTGAATGGAAATGTCAATCGGAATCGCTATTTTATTAATTGTACTTGCTTTAATTGCAGGTTTAGTTGGTGGGTATTTTATCGCAAGAAACTATATGATGGATTACTTTAAAAAGAATCCTCCCGTTAATGAGGATATGCTACGTATGTTGATGATGCAAATGGGTCAAAAACCGTCTGAAAAGAAAATTAAGCAGATGATGGCCTCTATGCAAGTTCAACAAGAAAAAGCGAATAAGAAAAAATAAACTCTAAATTTTTTTTGGAGTCTATGGATTCTTTCAAACGGGCAGAGGTTTTCTGTTCGTTTTTTTATTGCAATAAACCACAAATTAAATGTGTTTAGCTAAAAAGTGCAGATAGTATTATAATGAGTAAGCACTTCTCTAAGTTAAATTTGAAATAAAAGAAATAGGTAGGTGAAAGAAACGAATGGGAATCTTTAAAAAGTTAGGTTGGTTTTTTAAACAAGAAAAGAAATCATATATGATTGGGATTTTCTTTTTAATTTTAGTGGCAATCGTTCAATTGGTTCCCCCTCGGATTATTGGGGTGGTTGTTGACGAAATCGCAGCTGGAAAAATGACAGCTCAATCATTAACAAAATGGTTGATTATTTTAGTAGCAGCAGCAATTGCACAATATATTTTCCGGTATATTTGGCGAGTGAACATTTGGGGAACTGCCGCAAAATTAGAACGAACCTTACGAACGAATTTGTTTAAACATTTTACACAGATGGATCATGTTTTTTTTCAAAAATATCGTACTGGAGATTTAATGGCACATGCGACGAATGACTTATCTGCGATTCAAATGGTAGCTGGTGGTGGGATTTTAACATTGGCCGATTCAATGATTACAGGAGGCGCTACAATTGTTGCAATGGCATTATTTGTTGATTGGCGCTTAACACTGATTGCATTGATTCCTTTACCACTCCTAGCCGTAGCTTCACGTATCTTAGGACAAAAGCTACATGTTCGTTTTAGAAGTGCTCAGGCGGCGTTTTCTAGTATGAATGATAAGACGCAGGAAAGTATTAGTGGCATTAAAGTGATTAAAACATTTGGTCAAGAACAAGAAGATGTTGCCGATTTTAAAAAGCAGACAGATAATGTAGTTAGCAAGAATAAAAAAGTTTATTTAGTCGACTCGTTATTTGACCCAGCAATTACATTTATTATGGGCATATCTTATGTACTAACCATTGTTCTAGGTGGTAATTTTGTAATGAGTGGCACGATCTCAATTGGTCAATTAATTTCTTTCATCAGCTACATTGCGATGCTGATTTGGCCGATGTTTGCAATTGGTCGCTTATTTAATATCTTAGAACGAGGAAGCGCTAGTTATGACCGCGTTCAGGAGTTATTAAATGAAACTTCTGAGATTATTGAAAATCCTGATGCAATCACGACACCAGTCAATGGGAAAATTGAGTATCAAGTGGATAAATTCAACTATCCAGATGACGATTCAGTAGCTTTGAATCATCTCCATTTTGAAATTGATAAAGGCAACACTCTTGGACTTGTTGGGAAAACTGGTGCAGGTAAAACAACAATTTTTAAGTTGTTGTTAAGAGAATACGATGGATATAATGGTAGAATTCAGTTTGGGAATGCCGATATTCGTGAGTATTCATTAAATGCTTTGTTACATGGGATTGGCTATGTACCACAAGATCAATTTTTGTTTTCAACTACAATAAAAGAAAATATTCGTTTTGCTGATCCAACGCTAAGTGATGAGGAAGTTGTGAAGGCAGCGAAATTAACAGCGATTCATGAAGATATTTTAGCAATGCCAGAAGGATACGATACTCTAGTAGGTGAACGTGGGGTTTCATTATCTGGTGGACAAAAGCAACGTATTTCAATTGCAAGAGCGCTTATTACAAATCCTGAACTCTTAATTTTAGATGATGCTTTATCCGCAGTAGATGCTAAAACAGAAGAAGCGATTTTGTCAGCTCTAAAAAAAGAACGAAGCGATCAAACGACTATTATTGCAGCTCACCGAATTAGTAGTGTGATGCATGCAGAGGAAGTGATTGTAATTGATGATGGAGAGATTGTCGAACGAGGCAATCATAGTGAATTGATACAATTAAATGGTTGGTACAAAGAAATGTATGAAAAACAACAATTAGAAGCAAAACTGGAAGGAGGGACGAACTAATGGAAAAATCAGATTGGTCCAAATCCATTCCACTTAAAGAACAATTTCAAATTGTTAAACGAATGTTTTATTATGCGAAGCCGTACAAAAAACAATTTTTTATTGCGATTTTTTGGGGTGCTTGTTTAGCAGTTATCAATGTCATGTTACCTAAAATTTTACAAGTATTTATGGATGATTACTTGACTACAAAAACGGCGACATCTCAAGTGATTTTAACCTTTGCAGCTCTTTATTTTGGAGTTACTCTAGTTAAAATTGTTGTTTGGTTCTTGCAAATGTACCTTTACCAAATGGCGACGGAAAAAACTGTTCAAAACATCCGAAATCAATTGTTTGAAAAATTGCATACGCTAGGAATGCGTTACTTCGACCAAACACCAGCAGGATCAATTGTTTCAAGAGTGACGAACGATACCGAAACAATTAAAGACTTTTGGGGTGTCTATTTAACTGTCTTACAAGGGTTGTTCGCAATTGTTTCAGCTTTTACAGCGATGTTTTTACTAAATCGGACTATTGCGTTATGGTGTTTATTGTTTTTACCAGTTTTACTAGTTATCGTATGGTATTATCAACGCTTCAGTTCAAAAGTTTATCGCGGTATGCGAGAAAAATTGAGCCAACTAAATACTAAATTAAATGAATCGATTTCTGGTATGAGTATTATTCAACAATTTAGACAAGAAAAACGATTGCAGAAAGAATTCAATGAAACTAATGAATCGTATTATAGATCAAGAGTCGCAATGGTTAAAACAAATGCGCTGTTATTAGGTCCAATCATTAATTTATTGTATACTTTTTCGTTAGCGGTTGTATTAGGATTTTTTGGTTATGATGCCTTAAAAGAACCCGTTAGTGTCGGAGTGATTTACGCGTTTATTTCTTATGTTCAAAGTTTCTTTAACCCAATGACAAATATGATGGATAATTTGAGTATTTTTCAAGACGGAATGGTTTCTAGTGGACGTGTTTTAAGAATAATGGACAATCAAGAATTGAGTCCAACTCAAAGCGAACAGGCAGCTGAAACCATTCAAGATGCTAAAATTGAATTTAAAGATGTAAGTTTTTCTTATGATGGAGAACACAATGTATTGCACCATATTAGTTTTACTGCAAATCCTGGTGAGACAGTAGCTTTAGTCGGACATACTGGAAGCGGGAAAAGTTCAATTATCAATGTAATGATGCGTTTTTATGAATTTTATGAAGGAGATATTTTAATTGATGGAAAATCAATCAAAAATTATCCTATTACAGAACTTCGTCAAAAAATGGGATTAGTGCTACAGGATTCTTTCTTATTTTATGGCAACATTAAAAATAATATTCGTTTAATGAATCCATTAATTAGTGATGCGGCGATTGAAGATGCTGCTCGTTTTGTTCAAGCAGATACATTTATTAATCAACTGCCAAATGATTACGAATCAAAAGTTATTGAACGAGGGGCAAGCTATTCTAGCGGACAAAAGCAACTAATTTCATTTGCTAGAACAATCGTGACTGATCCTAAAATTCTAGTGCTTGATGAAGCAACTGCCAATATTGACACGGAAACAGAAACTTTGATTCAAGAGGGATTAAAAAAAATGCGTAAGGGTCGTACTACGATTGCGATTGCACATCGTCTTTCAACGATTCGAGATGCAAACTTAATCCTGGTATTAGATCATGGTGAAATAGTCGAGCGAGGGAGCCATGATGAATTGATTGACCTTGGTGGTATTTATTACGATATGTATCGTCTACAAAATAGTGAAGAAAGTTAATAAAAAATAAGGAGGTTATTGGTTTTTTAGCTAATAGCTTTCTTTTTTTATAAGCTTAATAGTTAATTAAATTTACATTATTTTAGTGATATCAAATCATGGGAATTAGAAAAAAACTTCTTCAAACAAGAGCACTCCCATGCCTTCTGTTTGAAAAAGTTTTTTTATTAGTGGATAAATGAATGGTTGCCATCTTTTATTGTTTCAGGGTTACCATGTTTCCAACAAATACGTCCTTTTTGACAATCATTTTCAAAAAAAGCATAATCAATAATATCGCCTTCTTTAATGAAAAAAGGTTCAGTATCCCAATCATTTAGCAAAAATTTCATCGTCTTATTTTGATGACTAATTGTAGTGTCCTCCAAAGTTGAATCGAAATAAAAACGATTGATGGTAGGATCATATTTTACAATACAATGATTTAATTGTAATCGTTTCTCTCCATCATGATTATTTGCTCGTTCAATCACTCTGTAATCATATTTATTCCGCTTAGTTTCAGGTGTTTTAAAAAGTAATGTAGCTTCAATAGAGTCGTTGTGATTTAAGCCTTGACTGCGGATAACGGATTCAGGTACATAGACGTTGTTATGGGGAGCTAGAAAACCACCTTTTAGTTGACGATTAAGTTTGCCTATATAAGTACGCCCTTGTTTTTTTCGGGGTGAATTTTTTTCTTGAATAATACTTTTAGGATTAATTGAATGTTTTGAAGAAAAGGAATTCACTTCATCGTCGTTATTAGCTAACCAAGAGAAACTTAAGTCAGTTGCTTTCTCATATGGGGTATTTTTCAGTTCAATAATTTGTTCATGAGGCATCGTTTGAACGGCTTCTAAAGTAACATCTAAGTGGAGAGCGTGGCCGTTTTCTAAAAATCCTATATAGTGTCCCAATGATCTACATGTGCTATGTACATTCGATTCATCTAGGTTTGTAACTAGGTCTGATAATTCTTTTTTTATGGTGGAAATCAGTTCTTTACTTAACATCGCGATACTCCTTTTTTATTTGATTATAGCATATATTTAACAAACTGTAACACTAAAGGTATTTTTCTGTATTTTATTAGTTTGGAAAAATTAAAAGTATTTTAAGAATTTCATAATATCAAGGTTTCAAGGATAAATAAAGTTTTATGTCTTATAAGACATCACGATAGTAGCACTATGATTTTATAGGCGTGTTGTGTATACTGATAAAAAAGGGTAATACATATTAATTAAGGGAGTTTGCACAATGACGATGAATCAATTAGTGACAGATTTGAATGAACTAATACTTTTTTTAGCTTATCGAAACATTGATGAATTATCAAAAGAAAGTCTAGAAAAAGAATGTGGAAAAAAACAAATTAAAACACTTGTTTTAGCTGGGAATGGGTTGCCTTACACAAGTAAAGTAGTAGCTAATAGTTATCATAAAGGATTAGTAGAAAACATAATTTTAACAGGCGGAATAGGTCACACAACGGATTTACTTCGAGAATTAATGGGACAACATCCCACTTATCAAAGGATTGACTCAGCAAATAAATCAGAAGCGGAATTATTTCAAGAAATGCTTATTCATTATGAATCAATTCCAGCTGATGATATTTTTATTGAAACAAGATCAACTAATGGTGGTGAAAATGCGATAGAAGCGCTGAGGTTAATAAAAAATGTTATGGAAGTTCCAAAAGAAATTCTTTTAGTTCAAGATCCTACAATGCAAAGAAGAGCAGATGCCTGTTTTAGAAAACATTTTGCTAAAACAAAGACTAAAGTCATCAATTATGCTCCATTTATTCCTCTAGTAGAAATGAGAGGAGCAAATTTGGTTTTTAAAAAAAATGTAGTAAGCAATCAATGGGATATTTCAAGATTTATATCATTGGTTATGGGAGAATTTCCAAGACTAGCAGATACACGAGAGGGCTATGGTCCAAATGGACAAAATTTTCATGCTTATGTGACGATACCTGATTCTGTTGAAACTGCCTATAGACGGATAAAAGAGCGATATCCATCTTTGGGAAGAAAATAAAAAAAGCGTTAAATTTAGCTAACTAAGCTAGATTTAACGTTTTTAAGATGTTATTTTTTAGGTTCGTATTTAAATGATGGATCAACTTCATAATCTAATTGATCAAAAGCAGCTTGCATTTGATCTTCAATCAATTTTAAGCTTTCTTTATCTAACTTCATTTTGCGATCAATGTAAATCGGTTCTCCAAAATTAACCGTTACTGGCTTGCGAGAAAGCAACCCTTTAATGGTTAAAGGACCTTGGAAGACTGCTGGAACTAATGAAACACCACTTAATTTAGCAATTGTAGCAGCGCCTCCTTTTAATTCAGAAGAGTGTCTGGTACCACTAGGGAACATAATAAGACTTAACTTTCCTTCTTTTAAAATTTTCACTGGTTTTTTAATGACGCTAGGTCCTGGATTTTCACGATTTACTGGAAAGGCGTTAGCATGAACCATAATCCAACGTAGAATCGGATTTTTAAATAACTCTTCTTTAGCCATAAATGAAAAACACTTTGGACTACCTGCCAGAGCAAAATAAATAGGGTCAAACCAGGTTCGATGAGGCCCTACTAAAATATAAGAACCTTCAGTTGGAATTCGTTCTTTGTGTTGATAACGAGAGTTTCCATTTAAAACAAATACTACAAAACGAGCCACTTGGCGAACAAAACGATAGAACAATTGCACTCAACCTTTCATAATTAAATAAAATCATTATTTAAGCAATAGTAATTTTAAAAAAGCGACCTTTTAAAAAGTCGTTTTATAGTTAATAGTATGCAAGAAAATCAAACAGATAGCAAGTGTTTAATTTGAAAGATAGTCATTTTCAAAGGAAAATAAACTCTCCGATTAAAGGGAATTTTGGTATACTAAATAGGATAAAGACAGGAGTTAAAAATGATGAAATTTATTCACACAGCTGATTGGCATATTGGAAAAAAAATCCACGGCTTTCAATTGTTAAAAGAACAAGAAGAAGTTTATCGACAATTAGTAGAAGTTGCCGTTAAAGAAAAAGTAGATGCAATCGTGATTGCTGGAGATTTATATGACCGTGCTGTTCCCCCAGCAGAAGCAGTTTTACTATTAAATAAAATGTTAATGGAATTAAATATTGTTCAAAAAATCCCCTTGCTTGTTGTATCAGGAAATCATGACAGCAGTACACGTTTAGCAACAGGAGGACCGTGGTATGAGTTTCTGAATTTTCACTTAGTTACAAAAATTGAAGATAGTTTAAAACCGATTGTTCTCGGCAATACGCAGTTCTTTTTACTGCCGTATTTTGAACCGATTGATGCGAGGCTTTATTTTGGTGACTCCAGTCTTACAACACATGAATTAGCAGCAAAACGCGTTGTTGAAGAAATGAAAAAATCTTTTGACCCAAATTATCATCAGGTGCTAGTTGCTCATTTATTTGTTGCAGGGAGTTTAAGAACAGATTCTGAAACAGAAGTAACCGTTGGGGGATTGGATCAAGTTTCAGCAAGTGTATTTAAAGATTTTGACTATGTTGCATTAGGGCATTTGCATAATCCAAATGCAAGCCGCCATGAACGGATTCAATATTCAGGAACATTATTAAAATTTTCAGTCTCAGAAGCAAATCAAGCAAAAGGATTTAAACTAATTGAGTTGACAGATGAGGGGACCCTAAAAAACACTTTCTATCCCGTTGAGTCAACAAAATCATTGCGAGTTTTAACAGGTTTTTTTGATGACCTGACAGCAAGAGATTATTATGAAACACAAAAAAAAGACGATTATTTATTTATTCAACTAAAAGATACTCAAATTATTCCTGATGCAATGAATCGGTTAAGAGAAATTTACCCAAATGTCTTAGGAATGGAACGGTTAGACAAAACAGGGTTACTTAGCAAAATGGGTCAGTTGAATAAAGAGAAAATTCAGCAAAGTTCCCCGAGGGCACTGTTTGAAAAATATTACCAAGAAGTAACAGGAGATTCTTTAAGTAAGCAACAAACAGACTTACTAACGACTATTTTTGCTCAATTAAAAATTGAAGAGGAGGATCAGACGCAATGAAACCAATTAAATTAACCTTGGAAGCCTTTGGTCCTTATTTAAATGAAACCATCGATTTCACTTCATTTTATCAAAACCATATTTTCTTGATATCAGGGAAAACGGGTGCTGGAAAGACGACGATTTTTGATGGTATGAGTTATGCGTTATTTGGAAGAACAAATGGTTTGAACCGTGAGCCAAAAGAAATGCGTTCAACCTTTGCAAAGCCTACTCAAGAAACAAAAGTAACGTTTGTTTTTACAGCTCAAAATAAATCGTATCAAATTGAAAGAGTTCCAGAACAAACATTAGCAAAGAAACGTGGAGAAGGCACACGAGAAGTGAAAGCAAAAGCGACGATTACCATATATGATGAAATGGGAGTTGAGCTAAATCATTTTTCAAAAACAACAGAAGTAAACCAAGTAATTCAAGAAGTCGTGCAACTAGAAGATGAACAATTTAGACAAATCATTATGTTGCCACAAGGTGATTTCAGACGTTTTTTAAATGCGAATAGCAACGAGAAAGAGAAGATACTTCGCAAACTTTTTGGAACAGAGCCTTATCGTTTATTTAGTGAAAAATTGAAAGAACAAAAAAAGGAAATTAGCTTAGAAATCAAAGATCAAGAAAAAGAGTTTACGTTAATTTTAAATCAAGCACAGTGGCTGGTTAAGCCTACAATCGATTTTGAAACGGGACAAGCTAAAACCCAAAAAGAATATGAAGCGTTGATTCAGCAGCAAAATCAATTGAAACAAGCCATTTTAATTACAGAAAAAGACATTCAACAGCTAAAAAAAGAAGAAGCGAGAGTGACTGAAAAATGGCAAATGAGTCAACGGATAGTGCAATTATTTACTGAAAAAGAACGATTAACAAATGAAGGTGAACAATTAAAAAATAAGGAACCTGAAATAAAACAAAAAAAAGAGCAATTGCTAGAATATAAAGAAGCAAAAAAAATAGAGTTTAACTTGTTAAAACAAGAAGAATTAATTGTTGGAAAAGATGAGTTGAAAAAAAAATTAGGAGCCATAACCTCAGAAAAATTAGAAAAAGAACAACAGTTAAAAATAGCAATGCTAGACTTAGAAAATGTTCAACGAATGGAACCGGAACAAGCAACTAAGAAAATCGAGATCAATCAATTAGAACAGCAAAAAATTACCATAGAACAACTCGATGAATTGATGCAGTTAATAAATAAAACAACAAAAGAAATCGAAGCAGAAGAAAAAGAGCTTGCTTCAATTAAACAAAAAATCATGGAATTTGAAACAGAAAAAAATAAAAAGAGTGTAAAGCTAACAGCCCTTGAAAAAAAGCTTCAATCATTTAATGAGTTAGAAAAAATACGCTATCAATTAGATGCAAAGATGAGCAAGTTATTGGAGCTTAGATCACTAGAAAAGCAACAAGCTGAAAGCGAGTTGCTTGTAAAAAGAGGAATCAACCAATTAAAAGAGTTAAATGAACGGTTGTTCCAAGACAATGAAAAGCTAAAACAAATTAAAAGTGATTGGGCAAAAATACAAATTTTACAATTAAGTGAAAGTTTAATTGATGGTGAACCTTGCCCGGTATGTGGTTCTAAGGAACATCCTATCGAAAATTTAGGAACGCTTCCTCAAAAATCAAGTCAAGAATTAACCCAAGAGCTAGAAATTGCTGAAGCAAAAGTTGCCCAACGAACTGAAGAAAAAATAGCGATTGAGGCCACTTTGAAATTACAAAACAGTCAAATAATAAAAATAAAAGATGCCTCACAGAAAGCAACAGATAGTTATTTTTCAGCTGAGCCACCACAGGAAATAAACAGGGAACTAGCTTTGATTCAACAGCAATTATTAGCAATTAACGACAAACTGGAAACTAAAAAGGATGTTTTAAAAGAGCATCAACAAATAGAAAAACAGTTAACAACACTTACGGATACCCTACTAACGACTCAGACAAAAAAAGAAACATTGCTCCAAACAACCCAATCTTCGAAATTAAATCTTCAACAATTAATCGGTGAAGAAAAGAGTTTAAGAAAATCAATTTCAACAGATTATCAAACGGTTGTAGATATCGAAACAGCCCTTATAAAACTCACTACAGAAGTTAAAAATTGGGATACGACCTATCAAGAAAAAATGCGACAAAAAGCCGAAACGGAGCAATTGTTCCAAAAATTAACATATGAAGAAAAGCATCTTAACGAAGCTGTGAAACAAAATGAAATTCGTATTAATGAATTATCTGAACAAATTCAAAAGCAACTAAATGAATCTATTTTTATTCAGTTAAACGACGTCAAAGAGCTTTTAAGCGAGTCAATTGATAGCGATCAATTAGAAAAAGAAATTCAAGATTTTGAAAAAGAACATTACCGTATTTCAAAAAGCTTACAAGAAGTTCAAGAGCAATTAAAAAACCAAGAAAAACCTGAATTAGAGTTAATTGAAAAAGTTTTAGATGAACTAGAAGAACAACTTGAAAAACAAGAGCATCATAAAATAGTGCAAGAACAAATGAAAAAAGCCAATCAGTCCATTATTGAATCCGCACAAAAAATAATAGCAAGCACTGCTGAAAAGTGGCAGTTATTGACAGAAATCACGAACCTTTCAGCCGTTGCCAGTGGTGATGGAGATCAGAGTAAAATGGGATTTGAACGTTATGTACTGACTTATTTCTTGGAAGAAGTCTTGATAGTAGCCAATGAACGTTTGCAGCAATTAACGAATAATCGGTATTTATTTGATTTGAATCGGGAAGAAGGTAGTCGTAAAACGGATACCGGTTTAGAAATTAATATCTATGATGATAATGCGGGCGGAATTCGAAATGTTCGAACGTTATCTGGTGGAGAAAGTTTTATTGCGGCGCTATCCTTATCGCTTTCTTTATCAGAAGTTGTTCAACAACACGCAGGAGGCATCCAAATCGAAACGATGTTTATCGATGAAGGATTTGGTTCATTAGATGAAGATGCTTTAGAAGAAGCGATGGATGCACTTATGAATATCGAAGGCAGTGGCCGTTTAGTAGGGATTATCAGTCATGTCAAAGAACTAAAAGATCGTATACCAGATCAGTTACAAGTAATCTCGTCTGGAACAGGAAAAAGTCAGATTAAGAATATTCATATAAATTAATTTATAATTTTTAGATAAAAAAAGAGCCAAAATAAACTTATTTTGGCTCTTTTTGATGTTATTTTATAACGAGTTGATTAACTGAACCCGAGAAAGTATCGTCAGAACTTGAAAATTCTAAAGAATTTTCACCAACTTGATGCCATTGGACATAGTTTGTCTTTAATGGATAACTAGTTGAAATTTCTCCAGGTGTATTAAAATTGATAGTTGAAGGGAAATTATTATCTTTATCTAAAAGATTTAGAATCGTTTTTTGCCCTAAAGCAACTTGAGGAAGTCTAATTTGTTGATTTTTTGCACTGTAAGTTTCAATTTTAGTTTGTCCAATTTTTGAAATATCAGAAACGGAGTGACCATCTATTGCTAATAACGTTAGCGCAGGGAAATCAGTTAAAAAATCTAAAGAAGATATTTTTGAATCATCAGCCAAGTTTTTAATATTTGAAACAGCTAGTAGTTGTAACTGGTTCAAGCTTCCTAATTGCGCGAGTTTAGCTGGAGTTACGTTTGTGTCGGTTGCCAATAATTGAATCAATTTGTTAGCAGATGATATTGGAGAAAAATCTATAATAGTTGGATTTTCTTGTATCACGAGACGTAATAAATTTGGTAAGGATTTAACTGCTGAAATATCTTTCAATTGATTAGAGAGTAAGTTAAGTTGAGTTAAATTTGTTGCTTTTTCTAAACCATCTAATGTTATTAATTTATTAGAACGTAACGACAAGTTAGATAAGTACGGAGCTGAGATGATATGAACTGAATCGATTTGATTGTTATCTAAATTAGCTTGCTGTAATAATGGAGCGTTTAAATCATTTAAGGTAGTGATTTTATTTGAATTTGCACTCAAGCCTTTCAATGTTGGTCGATTGATGATTGAGGTTAATTCGTTATTGTCAATGAGAATACTTTGAATTTGAGAGATATTTTTAACATGATCTAGAGAGGTAATTTTATTATTGTTTACAAATAATTTAGTTAAAAAATCACTATCTAGTTTGTCAATAGTTGTCAAATGATTATTGTCTAAATGAATTTCTTTTAAGACATGCATCGTTTCAACAAAATCAATGTTGGATAAATTAGAGTTATTTAACCAAAGATTTCTCATTTCAGAATAAACAGAAAGTTTTGAAAAATCTTTCATATTTGGATTGTTCGATAGATTAAGTTCAGTTAAATTTGGTAACGCCAAAACGTCATCTAGCGTCAATTTTGGATTGTTTTCAAGTCCCACGCTGGATAATAATTCTAGTTTTTCTAAAGGTTTTAATGAGTCAATTTGGTTGTCATTAAATGTAATCAGCATTAAATTTTTTGCATACTCTAATCCTGTTAAGTCGGTAATTCCTGATCCACTCGAAACTAGTTTTCGTAAATTCAGAATATTAACTGTTGTTACATGTTCATTTTCAGTTAAATTCAATTCTTTTTTTACTTCATTTTCTAAAGTAGAGTCTTTAAATGTGATATCAGTTTCTTCGCCCTCATTGGTAAACAATTTAGCTTTTTTGATAGAATCAACTTGTTCCTCTTGGAATGTTGAATCTAGTTGTGCAGTAATAGAAGAAGTTCCTTCATTGTCTGTTGAAGTTGCTGCTTGATACTCCCCGCCAAGTCCTAAACTACCAAATAAACAAATTCCCATAAATACTAGCTTTTTTGTTTGCATTTTACATCCACCTTTATTTTATTTTTTAATACGTTCATAAGGTTACAAGTATAATTTTTGTTATTCAACCGTTTTATCTTAATCGTCAATTAAAATTTCTTATTCGTTTTTATAACATTTGGAATGCCTTGTGTGAAATAATAAAAGATTATTTGTTTATCTTCATTCAAATTAATAAAAATAATTTAATATAAAAAATGAGTTTAAGCGATTTTTAAGATTATTTCTCATATTAGTGTAGGCTCTGTAATCTTTTTTTGATATAATAAATTTCAGTCATAGAAAAAATTGAAAATTAATAGAAAAAAATAAATCAATAGAAAAGTAGGGGGAAAAGACCATCGAGATTAAACTAAATGTTGCGATCACAAAAAACGCTACTACGATTCAATTCAGCAATAACCAATCTGTAATTGAGATCCAAGACGTCAAGGAGAAAGAAGTAACTGTTGCTCAGCCTGTTATCTATTTTTTATTGAAAGATAGAACCGTTCTTTCAATCGGAAAAGCAGAACAAGTCATTACTATTGAAAATAGTACGATCAACAAATTGATTTTATTAACACCTCCTTGGGAAATTGAGCTTGCCTATTTAGAAAAAAATTTGATTACAGAAGCAATTAAAAATGGCTTGAAGTTAGAAAATACGGAAACAGAACAACTTACGATTCCTACAAGTCATAAAAAAAATACAACAAACTACAAAGATGAACTATTAATAGTACTCGAGCGATTTGGCTACAATTTACAACCAAGTGCAGATTCAGAAAAACCAGCTAAAACAAAGTCTGCAAAAACGAGACATAAATGGACGAAAGAAATCAGTCAAATCGAGTTCTTTGTCGATACCAGAGAAAGCAAAGCGACTGTTTTGTGGCAAAAAAGAAATGAAATGCTTTTAAAAGCAGGTGCTAAATTAATGCCCATAGCGCCACTAAATAAAGATGGATCAGTGGGTTTTTCTGCAAAAATGGGAGAAAAACTACGGTTAGATTATCAAGATAAAATAAAGGATTTTGTAACAACAAAAGACATTGTGTTAAAAAGTGTGAATGAAGTAGGGTTATTATTGTATTTTGCTGGTACAAATAGTTGGCTTGAATTATTGGATAGTGATGGAAAAAGTATTGATGAATGGACGAAGATTGAGGCATAGAACAAAAAGTAGAACCGCTGTTAATTCAGTGGTTCTTTTTTAGTTTTGTGTAGTAAGTAATGTTTACTAATCCATTAATTGTTGTTATTAAAAAACAAAAAAGAGCTTAGAAAACAATTGACAATGAGAATCATTCTCAATATAATGAAATGGCTATCATTAAGATGCAAATAAAAGGTTAGAGATTTTTTTTTACTTATCTAGTGAGAATGATTCTCAACAAAAAGGAGGAGTACAATGAACAAGAGATTTTTAGTATTGGTTTCTGTGATGTTTTTCACGTTCATCTCATTTTCAGCACCTAAAAAAGCTCAAGCAGCTTTAGCAGACGGAACTTATTCCGTTAACTATACGGTACTACAAGGAGACAGTGATTCCGTTTCAATGGCCAATGACTATTTCGATAAACCAGCAACATTGATCGTTTCTGGAGGGAAACAATCAATTGAGCTGACCGTCAATCATAGCACTTGGATTACTGGATTATGGGTAAATTCAGGAAGTGGATTGCAAACCGAACAAGTGATTCAAACAGATGCAGCAAGTGATTCAAGAAAGGCCCGATTTGCTGTGAATGACTTAGCTTCACCGGTGAATGCAAAAATAAAAGTCGATATTGATAACGAAAGTTTGAACTATCATCACGAGTATAAAATTACGTTGCAATTTGCAATGGATAGTGCGGCTTTGATATCTGGCGGCTCTAAAGTGGATGCTTCAGCTACATCAGAAGCAACAGCTGATGCTAATAAAAGCAAGACTCCTGTAAATGAGCAAGCAACGACTGCTAAAGTAGCGAATCCAAAATCAGGTGATACAGCTTCCATCACATTATATATTGGACTATTTATCATAGCATTAATCGGATTATTTACGATTAAAAAAACAAAAAAAGCGAACTAGGAGGAAGCAAATGACAACTAAAATAAAAAAAATCAGCAGTCTCTTATTGATTGGATTGCTATTTATTAATTTATTCCCAACAACGATTGTCAAAGCCGACAGTGTGTTAAAAGATGGTGGCGAATATAAAATTCAAGTCAACTTTTTTAAAGACAATACTGGCAATCGTACAAAAGAATCTTCTGCAGCCAATGGTTATATTCAGCAAGAAGCGACCATTAAAGTTGAAAGTGGTCAACCCTATCTATATGTAACGCTTAAGAACAGCAATTGGTGGAAAAATTTTGCAACAAGTAAAAGTGGCGAACATCCAGTAGCGCCTAGTCCTGTAGAAAATTATCAAGGTACGTATCAAGATGTCGAATACAGCACGCCTAATAATGGAGAGCGAGTTGCAAAAATCAAAATCAATTCTATAGACAATGTGGTTTATTCCTATATGCATATTAAAGTTGAAGGAATTCCAGGTTTTGACTATGATAACTGGTACCAAGTGGACTTAACAATGAATCCAAGTTCATTAACTGTAGTGTCAGAGCCTAGTAAACCAGTGGAACCAGAAACTCCAGTGACGACAGAACCGACAAATCCAACAGAACCAACTGATCCGGTTACAGTAACACCTTTAGCAGATGGACTTTATACAATCCCATTCTCAGCTAAACATGCAACTCAAGATAAAGCGAGTAGCATGCAAGGCTATTTTGATAATCCAGCTTGGTTAAAAGTTGAAAATGGTCATAACTTTGTTGCCCTTCGAATCAATAAATCAGAAACAGTAACAAGTTTGCAAACAACTTTAGGGTCTTCTTTAACGGATGCTACAGTGCTATCAACAGATGAAGGTTCAAACAGTCGAATCGTACAGTTTGAAGTGAGCGACTTAAATCAAGAATTATTATCTCACGTGACGTATCAAGCACCGATGGGAAATGGGACAATTTATCAAGGAAAAGCGGACTTTCGTTTTATCTTTGATGGAACAAAAGCAATACCAACTTCGGAATATCCAACAGCAACTCCGAAGAAACTGACAGATGGCTTATATACTATTCCGTTCACAGCTAAACATGCTACTCAAGATAAAGCTAGCAGTATGCAGGGCTATTTTGATAATCCAGCTTGGTTAAAAGTTGAAAACGGCCACAATTTTGTAGCTGTTCGAATCAATAAATCAGAAACGGTGACAAGCTTACAAACAACTTTAGGCACTGGTTTAACGAATGCTACCGTACTTTCAACGGATGAAAAAACCAATAGTCGCATCGTACAATTTGAAGTAACGGATTTAAATCAAGAGCTAGCATCTCACGTAACGTATCAAGCACCAATGGGAAATGGAACGATTTATCAAGGAAAAGCGGATTTTCGTTTTATTTTTGAAACCGCGGCGGCAAAATCAGCTACAGAATACCCAACAGCTGAAAAACCAATAGAAAAACCAGATCCAACGCCAACTCCAGATCCAATCCCTGACCCAACACCAGAAAAACCAGTGGAAACAAAAAAATTAATAAATGGACACCAATACAGCATTCAATTTCAAGTGAATCAAGAAAATTCATCGGAAAAATCAATGATGGATGGCTATTTGTTAAAACCAGGAATCATCAAGGTAGAAAACAACCAGCCGTACCTTTATTTAACAATGAAAGACAGTGATTGGATCAAAACATTTGACCATTTAGAAAATGGTGTGTGGCAAGCTGCTGAACTAGTAAAAACAGATAGTGTAGCGAATACACGAACAGTTAAATACAAAATTTCAGATGAAACAGCAGAAACGCAAGTTAAAACACATGTGAAAATAGAGAATGTGCAAGGCTTTGAATACGATCATGACTATTTAGTTTCTGTAAAATTAGATCAAAGTACCTTACAAGATGTAACGGGACAAGAAATTATACCGACACAAATAACGCCAACTCCAGCTATTCCTAATGCAAGCTTAGTAGATTCAGCTCTTGCAAATCAAACAGCAGCTAAATTAGGAAAACCTGATTTTAGCACAGATGGAACAGTGAAAACGCTGGCTAAAAAACAAGAAAATCAAACACAAAATCCAAAAACAATGGATACGGCATCAATCGGCTTATACGGAACATTGTTTACAATAGCGACATTTTATTTTTTACGTCGTTACCAAGCAGCAAAAAAATAAAGAAAACGAGCCTTAGCAATTGCTAAGGCTCAATTTTCATAAATAAGGGAGGATTAAAATGAAGAAAATAACAACAATGTTTCTGATACTTATGTTGTTACTAGTTGGAGGTTGTAGATATGCGGCAACGGAACCCCCTGATGATGCAGCAAAAAAAACACATACACCTAAAATTATAGCAACGACTGTTGCTAGCACCGAAATTATGGATCAGCTTGATTTACCACTTATTGGTGTTCCGACAACAACTAAAAAACTACCAAGTCGTTATCAAAAAGTTGAAGCTGTTGGCTCGCCAATGGGACCTGATTTAGAATTGATGCGTACGCTACAGCCAGATTTAATTTTATCGACGAAAACGCTAGAAGCCGATTTAGCAGAAGGGCTGACAAATGCAAATCTTAAAACTAAATTCTTAGATTTTCGCAGTATTGCTAAAATGGAACAAGAAATTTCAGCTTTAGGGAATGAATTTGATCGTAAACAGCAAGCGACAACATTAAATCAATCGATAGAAAAACAAATTAAAGACGTTCAAAAAAAATATGAGGGCAAAGAACAACCAACCGTTTTAATTTTAATGGGTATTCCTGGAAGTTATTTAGTCGTCACTGAAAATGCTTATTTAGGTGATTTAGTTAAAAGAGCGGGAGGAAAAAATATCATAGAAGGTCAAAAACAAGAATATTTAGCTTCGAATACTGAATTTTTACAACAAGCAAATCCTGATATTATCATTCGTGCCGCTCACGGAATGCCAAAGGAAGTTGTTGAAATGTTTGATGCTGAATTTAAAAAAAATGATATTTGGCAACATTTTAATGCAGTAAAAAATAAACGAGTTTATGATTTAGATGAAAATTTATTTGGTATGACTGCGTCATTAAATGCACCAGAAGCACTGGCTCAGTTAGCGGAGATTCTATATGAAAAATAAACTTCTTCTTTTTATTATTTTTAGCCTATTACTTATTGGAACTTGTTTTTGGGCGATTCAGTCTGGAAGCTTACAACTTTCGTTTAGCGAATTGATTCAAGGAACGAGTGAAAAAGCAACCATTGTGAAAGATCTTCGTTTACCGCGAATTGTGTTAGCTATATTAGCAGGTGCAGCCTTATCAGTAGCTGGATTGTTATTTCAAGCAGTTTTAAGAAATCCATTGGCGGATGCAGGAATTATTGGAATCTCAGCGGGTGCGCAATTTTTTTCATTAGCTATTTTATTATTTTTCCCAAAATTTTATTTTTGGACTCCGCTTTTTGCCTTTATTGGTGGGAGCATTGCCTGTTTACTAGTATTCAGTTTTAGTTATTCATCGGGGTTAAAACCGTTGCAATTGATTGTTACTGGAGTAGCCATCAATGCTATTTTTAGTGGATTAAATGAAATTTTCGCCAATCAAATCACACAAGTTTCTAGTCAAATAGTGGGTAAATCCATCGGCTTTGGCATGAAATCGTGGGGAGATGTTCGTTTCTTATTTGTTTACGTTGCAATTGGATTAGCATTGGCATTGTTTTCGGCTAGATGGTGCAATTTACTAGCCTTATCGGATAAAAATCTAACAAGTTTAGGTTTATCTTTAAATAAAACGCGCATCATTATTGCTGGGATAGCAGTATTACTAACAGCGATTACGACAGCGATTGTCGGCGTTATTGCATTTATCGGTTTACTTGTGCCTCACATTGCTAGAGGACTGCTGAAAACTAGTGATTATCGTTTGCTGATTCCTTTTTCTAGTTTACTTGGTGCTTTAATACTACTAGTTGCGGATACGCTAGGAAGAAGTATATTCCAAATGATGGAAATTCCAGCAGCAACAGTAATGATGCTGATTGGCGGACCTTGTCTAATTTTCTTACTTTGGAAAGGAGGAAAGATGGATGGAAATCAATAACTTGAGATACGCATATCCAAAACAAGCGCCTGTTCTAAATCGGATTAATTTAACTATTGAGGCAGGGAAAATCACAACAATTATCGGACCAAATGGTAGTGGGAAATCAACATTACTGAGTATTTTAACGCGTCATTTACAAGCAAAAAAAGGAACGGTTATTCTTGATAAACAAGAGCTACATCAGTTTAGTAAGCAAGATTTTGCAAGGAAATTAGCCTCTTTACAACAAGAAAATATAGCACCAGGTGACTATACAGTTAAACAATTGGTGATGTATGGACGTCTGCCTCACCAGCATTTTTTAAGAAAGACTACTAAAGATGAAAAAATTGTTCAGCAGGCATTGCAACAAATGAAATTAGTAGAAAAACAAGAGAGTCTATTGGCTGAATTATCTGGAGGAGAACGACAAAGAGCATGGCTCGCGATGGCACTCGCTCAAGAAACAGAGTATTTAATTTTAGATGAACCAACAACCTATTTGGATTTAACCTATCAAATTGAGTTGCTTAAATTAATTCAAACATTAAATCAAACTCAAAAGCTAACGATTATTATGGTGTTACACGATCTTAACCAAGCCAGTCAATATAGCGACGAAATTATCATCATGCATCATGGTGAAATTAGCGCTAAAGGAACGCCCAATGAGGTTATTACGCCAAGGATGCTTCAAGATGTTTATGGTATTTCGGGGGAGCTTATTCAACATCCTTCAGGAAGACCTTATATTTTGCCTTACTAGAAGGAGTGAAACAAATGAAACGAAAACTACTCAGTGGCGTGATGCTGATTGTATTGCTTTTTTCAGGTTGGAAAATTCTTACGATTTTAACAGAAAACCAGCACAATCAGCGAATATTAGCAGATGTTCAAAAGGTTTATCAAAAACAAGCTCAACAAACAAGGTCAGTAACGAGTACAAAACCAGCATTTGTCGAATTAAAAAAAATCAATCCAGATATTAAAGGCTGGATTTCAATTCCTGATACAGCCATTGACTATCCTATTTTACAATCTTCAGATAATGATTTTTATTTAAAGCACAATTATCAAAAAGAAATAGCCAGAGTGGGCAGCGTTTTTAAAGATTTTCGCAATCAGTCCGAGTCTGAATTCAATACGATTTTATATGGTCACAATATGAAGGATGGCTCGATGTTTGCTGATTTACAAAACTATTTAGATGAAGATTTTTTCAATAAACATCCAACGTTTGATTACGAAACGGAAACCAAAAGCTATCAAGTAGAGGTTTTTGCTGCCTATGAAACGACAACTGATTTTTATTACATTGAGACAGATTTTAGTCAGCCTCAAGCTTATTCAAATTATTTAACAACAATCAAGCAACAGTCAAAATTTCAAACCAATGTCACCGTTACGGATCAAGATCAGATAATAACCTTGTCCACCTGTGATACAGGTTTTGATTATGAAAAAGGGCGATTTGTTATTCAAGGGAAGTTAATTGAAAAGTAAACAAATTCTTTTTGCTATCAAAATAATGATTAAGCAAAGAGAATTTTTTATTAAACTTGATTTTTAGTATAATTACATAATACAAACGCAACAAAAAACAAAGAAACTTGTGTATTTTTCCAGTTAAATAGCGTACAATGAAGAGATAGAAAAAAGCGAAGTTGAACTTAAAAAGCTGACTATTGATAGAAGAAAGTAGGAGAATTTCAAATGAAGTGGAGCATACCTGAACGAATCATTGAACAAGGCAGAGTGTATGTAAATGAAAAACGCATACTTTCCATCACTCCTTTTTTAGAAAAGAAGATGTGGACTGCAGATGTGATGGGGAGTGAAATCTATCATGTGGAATTAGATGGAACTACTAGAGAAGAAGATTTTTGTGAATGTCCTTATTGGAAGGATCATGGGTATTGCAAGCATACGGTTGCTGTTGAATTGGCATTAAAAGAACAAGGAGTCAGTCGCATTATAACAGCAGAAAGTGCAAAGGCTGTTGCTAGTGAGTTGCCAGAGCCGGGCCATGAACTAACGGAATCGTTTTCCCGAGTTTTTTTAAATGAAAATCGAGAAACCATGACTGCAAAATCAGTCAAATCAGAATTATCTATTGAATATAAAATTGAAATAAAGTCTAAACAGGCAACAATTATTCGTAACAATGAAGAAGTTTTAGTATTAAGTATCCGAGCAGGTGTTGATAAACTTTATATTGTAAAAGACGTCAATCAATTTTTAGAAAGTGCTGTTAATCAAGGGAGAATTGAGCTGAAAAGTGGTATGGCTCTTGACTTTAAGCAAGTAAATCTTACAAGTGGGGATCAATTAATATTAATGTATTTATACAAACAAGCCGTATCAAACCAAATGATGGGGGTGGGAAGTAAAGAACCAAAATCTATCTATACAAATCATCGTTATCTGGTACTATCCCCAGTTTTGGCAGAAGACACGATTAGGTTGATTCAAGAAGCTGGAAAACTTCAATTTTATGTAAATGACCATAAATATAAAGAAGTTCTTTTTGTCGAAGGACAATTGCCATTTTCTTTTGAATTATTCCAACATGAAAAAAATATTACACTATACATTGATAACCAAATTGATGCTCAACTAAAAAATTACCAATGGTTTGTAGCAAAACAGGTTATTTTTCAACCTTCTAAGGAACAATTACGTGCTTTTCAGCCATTACAAAATTTTCTACAACGTTATGATGGAAAAGAAGTTAAAATCGATTCAATCGATATGCCTGACTTTACAAGCTATGTAATGCCCTTACTAGCTAAAATTGGCGAGGTTTCGATTGATGATGATTTAAAAGAATCCTTTATTCAAGAGCCGTTAAAAACAGCTATTTATTTTTCATACCAAAAAGACAATGTTCAAGCGGTTGTTGATTTTAATTATGATCATTTAACGCTTTCTACAGATCCTTCCCATAATCGATTAGCAAAAGATAACACCCAAGTAATTAGGGACAGTCAAACGGAGATGCGTATTTTAAATGTGCTAAAGGAATTTGATTATCATCGGCTTGAAACGAGCTATTCAAAACGATTGGTGAGGGACGATGACTTTTATACATTATTTACTAAAGAGATTCCAACCCTTGAAATGGATGCAGAGGTTTTTGTTGATGATGTCTTAGATCAACTATTTCTAGATCAAATTGATCCAGAAACATCCATTGATGTACAAAATGATGGTTCACTTCTTGATGTTAAATTTGATATTAAAGGCATTACTCCAACTGAAATTGATCAAGTTTTACGTAGTTTAGTTGAAAAAAAATCATTTCATAAGTTAGACAACGGAATGATCCTTTCCTTAGAAACAGAAGGATTTAAACAAGTGAGTGAGATTTTAAACGAATTACGAATTACTAAAAATTTCCAACAAGGAAAAGTCGAATTGCCAAGTTACAGAGGTCTTGAAATTCAAGAAAAACTAGGATTAGAAGATGCGAATCGTCGTAAGTTGTCAAGAAAATTCAGAACCCTTGTGGAAGATTTGAACCATCCTGATTTATTTGAAGTGGCCGTACCTAAGACTTTGAATGCCAGTTTAAGACCTTATCAGATAACAGGTTTCAAATGGCTTAAAATGCTGTCGAAATATGGATTTGGTGGGATTCTAGCAGATGATATGGGGTTGGGGAAAACCATCCAAGTAATCACTTTTATCCTTTCAGAAATTGAAGAAAATAAAACCAATGATCCCTTTTTAATCGTTGCGCCAGCTTCATTAAGTTACAATTGGCAACACGAACTTAAAAAATTTGCTCCTTCAATTGAAAGCGTCGTTGTTGTGGGGTCAGCAGAAGAGCGTAAAGAACTGATTGGAAATGCACAACCCAATCAAGTTTTGATTACTTCTTATCCAAGTTTTAGACAAGACGTTGAGCACTATAAAAAACAAACCTTTGGCACCTTAGTGTTAGATGAATCTCAAATGGTGAAAAATTACCACACAAAAACAGCCCAAGCTTTAAGAGAATTAACTACAAAAAAACGCTTTGCTTTAAGTGGAACGCCAATTGAAAATAAAATTGAAGAGCTTTGGGGGATTTTTCAATTGATTATGCCTGGATTTTTCCCAGGGATCAAACAATTTAAAACCTTACCGTACCCGCAAGTTGCTAAAATGATCCAACCATTTGTGCTAAGAAGGATTAAAAAAGATGTGTTAAAAGACTTACCAGATAAAATTGAAACGGACTTATACAGTACCTTGACGAAAGAGCAAAAAACCGTTTATTTAGCTTATTTACAGCGAATTCAAGATAGCATTTCAGGAATGAGTCAAGATGAATTTAAGCGAAACCGTATTGAAATATTAGCAGGATTAACTAGATTACGACAAATTTGCTGTGACCCCCGCTTATTTATTGATAATTACGAAGGTCAATCGGGAAAATTAGAGCAGTTAAAAGAAATGTTGCAAACTGCAAAAGAAAATGGACAACGAGTGCTACTATTTTCACAATTTACGTCCATGCTTTCAATTATTGAAAAAGAACTAGCTGAGTCAGGATTTGAAACATTCTATTTAAATGGCCAAACAAAACCAAAAGAACGCTTAGAAATGGTGAATCGTTTTAATGAAGGAGAAAAAGAAGTCTTCTTGATTTCATTAAAAGCCGGTGGAACTGGTCTTAACCTAACAGGTGCGGATACGGTTATTTTATATGATTTATGGTGGAATCCAGCTGTCGAAGAACAAGCTACCGGTCGAGCGCATCGCCTTGGTCAAAAAAAGGTTGTTCAAGTTTGGCGCTTGATTGCAGAAGGTACAATTGAAGAAAAAATCAATTCGTTACAACAAGAAAAGAAAGCGTTGTTTGATCAAGTCATTACAGCAGACGGATCACCAGATCAACAATTAAACCAATTAACAGAATCGGATATCCGAGAAATTTTAAGCATTGGTGAAAATTTTTAGATGATAAAATAAAAAAAGATAGCAATTATGTATGAACTCTCAAAAAATGATTTTTGGAGTAGTACATTAATTGCTATCTTTTTTGTTGATTAAGATTCAATAAGTTCATCAATTAGGTTAGAAAGTTCAGTGAAGCAAGTGATTTCATAATCACAATCCCATCTACTGATAGGTTTTAGACGTTTCCGATGATTGAACCAAAGTGCATTCCAACCAGCAGCTTTTGCACCATTCACGTCATTGTCAAAATTATCACCAACATACAGTGTCTTTGCAGCATCAAAATGAAATTCTTTTGTTGCAAGATGAAAAATCTGTGGGTCTGGTTTAGCATACCCAGAACTTTCTGAAATAATCATATTTTCGATTGGAATCCATTTTTCAAGTTGCAACTGTTTAATTTTTCGTAATTGATGATCAGTAGGACCATTCGTAATAATTCCTAAGTCTACTTCTTTATTTCCAGCTAGCCTAGTTAAAACAGCTTCAGCTTCTGGTAAAAGTTGAATGCGATCCAATTCGATCTCGTAAACTTCCTGAAAGGATAAACCTTCTTCTTCTGTAATGGTAAAACCATTTTCTTTTAAGACTTGAGCAATCCGATTAAAACGCATAAAAGATAAAGTCCATTCTCCAGCAATATACTTACAGAAGGTCTCATCGCTGTAAAAACGGAAGCGAATATACGCATGGTGTAAATCGATTTTTTTGGTAGACTCCGGAAAACAAATTTTTAAAGCGTTATTAAAAGGGGCTTGTTGATCATATAGTGTATCATCAACATCAAAAACAATTGCATTAATCAAAATTAGACAAATCCTTCCATCAAGTTACTTTTTTCACACGATTATTAGTATAGCAAAATAAATCGTATAAAAACACGGTATTTTGTATAAAGTGGAATTGGAAACGATTTTAATTAAAACTAACTGAGAAACGTATTAGTTTTTCAGTTATTCATAAAAATAATAAGTTACTTGTTAGAAAAAAATTAAAAACTCTTGCAACAAATCCATTGATATAGTACAATTATAGACGGTGTAAAACACCAATTAATTTCACACCTTAAAGGATGTAAAGGAATGGTGCTTGAGTATCTCAAGTCTCCTTACAGTTGAATTTGAGGGAGGAAAATAAAAAACCATATTGGAGGAAATTTATCATGGCAGTAATCTCAATGAAACAATTGCTTGAAGCCGGTGTACATTTTGGTCACCAAACACGTCGTTGGAACCCAAAAATGAAACGCTACATTTTCACAGAAAGAAACGGAATCTACATTATTGATTTACAAAAAACTGTTAAATTAGTAGACGAAGCTTACAACTACATGAAAAATGTTGCTGAAGACGGCGGAATCGCTTTATTCGTAGGAACTAAAAAACAAGCTCAAGAAGCTGTTAAAGACGAAGCAATTCGTTCAGGTCAATACTTTGTAAACCACCGTTGGTTAGGTGGAACATTAACTAACTGGGATACAATCCAAAAACGTATCAAACGTTTGAAAGAAATCAACAAAATGGAAGCAGACGGAACTTTTGAAGTCCTTCCTAAAAAAGAAGTTGGAATCTTAAACAAACAACGGGAACGTTTAGAAAAATTCTTAGGCGGTATCCAAGATATGCCAAGAATTCCAGATGTAATGTTTATTGTTGATCCTCGTAAAGAACGTATTGCTGTTCAAGAAGCTCACAAATTAAACATTCCTATCGTAGGTATTGTTGATACAAACTGTGATCCTGATGAGATTGATGTTGTAATTCCAGCGAATGATGACGCAATCCGTGCCGTTAAATTATTGACAGCTAAAATGGCTGACGCAATGATCGAAGGACGTCAAGGTGAAGATGAAATCGTTGAAGAAACTTTTGTTGCTGAAACAAAAGAAGCTAGCACTGAAACTGCATCAATCGAAGAAATCGTTGAAGTAGTTGAAGGCGACAACGCTGAATAATCAACCAATATAAAAATCTTTAGGCTGTCTCCAGTAAAAGAGAAGTGAGTAGCGACTTTTTACGAAGCGGCGTCATTTCCTTTTCAAGAGGCGGCCTATTTTTTCTGTATAGGATAAAACCTACTGAAAAACTAAAGACAACTACACCTAAACCTAGGAGGAAAATAAAATGACACAAGTAACTGCACAATTAGTAAAAAAATTACGTGATATGACCGGCGTTGGTATGATGGATGCTAAAAAAGCTTTAGTAGCTGTAGAAGGTGACATCGATAAAGCGGTTGATCACTTAAGAGAAAATGGAATGGCGAAAGCTGCTAAAAAAGCAGACCGCGTTGCAGCTGAAGGTTTAGCTAGCGTTTATGTTGAAGGAAACAATGCAGCAATCGTTGAAATTAACTCAGAAACAGATTTCGTTTCAAAAAATGAACAATTCCAAACACTAGTAGCAGAAGTAACTCGCCAAGTAGTTGAAGCAAACCCAGCTAACATGGAAGAAGCGTTAGAAATCAAAACTGCTAACGGAACAATTGGTTCAGAAATCATGGAAGCAAACACTGTTATCGGTGAAAAAATCAGCTTCCGTCGTTTTGAACGTGTAACCAAAGAAGATAATGCTGCATTTGGCGCTTATTTACACATGGGTGGACGTATTGCTGTTTTAGTTCTTTTAGATGGAACAACAGACGAAGAAGTTGCTCGTGACGTTGCTATGCATATCGCTGCAATCAATCCTAAGTATGTTTCTCGTGATCAAGTTTCTCAAGAAGAAATTGCTCATGAAACAAAAGTTTTAACTGAACAAGCACTTAACGAAGGCAAACCAGCTAACATTGTTGAAAAAATGATTCAAGGTCGTTTAAACAAATATCTTGCTGAAATCAGCTTAGTAGATCAATCATTTGTTAAAAATCCAGATCAAACTGTTGGTGAATTTGTAGCTTCAAAAGGCGCTACAGTGAAATCATTTGTACGTTTTGAAGTTGGAGAAGGTATTGAAAAACGTGAAGATAACTTTGTTGATGAAGTTATGAGTCAAGTGAATAAATAAACCTTAGACACATTATGTAAAAGGGAACGCATCAGTTAATGAGCGCTCCCTTTTTTCTTGCAGTTATGGTAAAATGAGTTTAGAGTAGTAAAGTTAATGGAGGGAATTAAAATATGGATCAACCAAAATATAAGCGCGTAGTATTAAAAGTTAGTGGAGAAGCACTTGCTGGCGAAGAAGGTTTTGGAATAAAACCTCCAACCATCAAAGAGATTGCAAAAGAAATCAAAGAAGTACATGACTTAGGTGTTGAAATTGCAATCGTTGTAGGTGGGGGAAACATTTGGCGTGGACAAGTTGGTTCTCAAATGGGAATGGAACGTGCACAAGCAGATTACATGGGTATGCTTGCCACAGTGATGAATGCATTAGCGTTACAAGACAATCTTGAAAATGTTGGTGTTCCGACAAGAGTTCAAACATCTATTGAAATGCGTCAAATTGCTGAACCATACATCAGAAGAAAGGCAGTTCGTCATTTAGAAAAAGGGCGTGTTGTCATTTTTGCTGGTGGAACGGGGAATCCATATTTTTCTACCGATACAACTGCAGCATTACGAGCGGCTGAAATTGATGCAGACGTTATTTTAATGGCGAAAAACAATGTAGACGGCGTGTACTCTGCTGATCCAAAATTGGATACAACTGCTGTCAAATTTGAAGAATTAACACATTTAGAAATTATCAACAAAGGCTTGCAAGTAATGGATACAACGGCAAGTTCGTTAAGCATGGACAATGACATTCCTTTAGTTGTCTTCAATTTAAATGAAGCAGGCAATATTAAACGTGTTGCACTAGGCGAATGCATTGGAACTACAGTAAGGGGGAAGTAAAACATGAGTGAAGCAATTTTACAAGCGACAAAAGAAAAAATGACAAAAACTGAACAATCATTACAACGTGAATTAGGTACTATTCGTGCAGGTCGTGCGAATGCTAGTATCTTAGACCGTATTCAAGTTGATTATTATGGTGCTCCAACGCCATTAAACCAAATGGCTTCTATCACGATTCCAGAAGCTCGTGTATTAATGATTACACCTTTTGATAAAACAATTATTCAAGATATTGAAAAATCGTTGATGCAAAGCGATATTGGAATTAGCCCAGCAAATGACGGAAATGTGATTCGTTTAGTTATTCCAATGCTAACAGAAGAACGTCGCAAAGAATTAGCAAAACGCGTTAAAAAAGAAGCTGAAGGTGCAAAAGTAATCACTCGTAACATTCGTCGTGATGCAATTGAAGACTTGAAAAAAGCTGAAAAAAACAAAGAAATGACTGAAGATGATTTACGTAATTACGAAACTAAAGTACAAAAATTAACAGACGAAAGCGTTAAAAATATTGATGCAATCGCTGCTGAAAAAGAAAAAGAAATTTTAGAAGGTTAATTAAATATAGAAAAAACAGAGAGAAATCATTTCTTTCTGTTTTTTTTTATTAAAAAACAGATAAATAGTTATGCTGCTAAATAACTTTTTTTGGGCATGATTTTATTGTTAAAAAAAGTAGCAATTAAAGAATAAGTGGGATAAAAACCGATTTATTATCATAAATATGCAAAGAAAATCTTTATTTTTCGCAAAATTAATAGGAAAGTTCCCAACTTTTTGCTACAATAGATAGAGCTAAAGAAAGAAATTGGAGGGAACTGCTTGAGAAGTTTATTTAATAGAAAAGGAAGAAAAGATTCTCCAACAAATGAAGCTCCTTTTCAACCAAATGAAGCAATCCCAAATCATATTGCAATTATTATGGATGGGAATGGACGTTGGGCTCAAAAAAAATTCTTACCGCGAGTTGCAGGACACCGTGAAGGAATGAATACTGTAAAAAAAATAACAAAACATGCTAGTAAATTAGGAGTAAAAGTATTAACGCTTTATGCTTTTTCTACTGAAAATTGGAAAAGACCAAATGATGAAGTGAATTTTTTAATGCAACTTCCAGTTGATTTTTTTGATACATTTGTTCCTGATTTAATCGAAGAAAATGTGCAAGTAAATGTGATGGGTTTTATTGATGAATTGCCACCACATACAAAAAAAGCAGTTGAAAATGCCATTCGAGATACAAAAGACAATACAGGTATGATTTTAAATTTTGCATTAAATTATGGTAGCCGTAGTGAGCTTTTAGAAGCGACAAAAAAAATGGCGAAAAAAGTACAACAAAACGAATTAACTCTTGAAGAAATTGATGAAGAAACATTTGAAAAAGAATTAATGACCGCGTCTTTAGGTGAATTTCAAGAACCCGATTTATTAGTTCGAACTAGTGGGGAAGAGCGAATCAGTAATTTTTTACTATGGCAAATTGCTTATAGTGAATTTTATTTTACTAGAATACTATGGCCTGATTTTAGTGAAGAAGTTTTAGAAAATGCGATTGGAATTTATCAAAAACGTAATCGACGTTTTGGTGGTTTGTAATTTGAGGAGGAAATTTTTGTGAAGCAACGTGTAATTACAGCAATTGTGGCGTTGATTTTCTTTATCCCAGTTTTATATATTGGTTCTTGGGTATTAGAAATCGTTGCCGTTTTAATGGGATTAGTTGGGATGTATGAATTATTAAAAATGAAGGGCATTTCTATTTTTTCGATTGAGGGAATAATCGCTTCAATCGGGATGATGTTAATCTTGGTTCCAAAACAGTATTTATCTTTCATTCCCCTATCTCTTTCAACACTTTTTTTATTCTATATATGTGGTATTTTATTGTTAGTTTGTACAGTTTTTTCGAAAAATTCATTTACAATCGATGATGCAGGCGTTGCTACGTTAGGTGCCTTATATATTGGAACAGGATTCCATTACTTTATTGAAACAAGAGCTGCAGGGTTGCCATTGCTGATGTTCGTTCTTTTTGTTGTTTGGGCAACGGACATAGGAGCATATATGTTTGGCCGTAAAATTGGGAAAACAAAGTTAGCACCAGCTATTAGTCCAAACAAAACAATTGAAGGATCAATTGGTGGAATGGTTTCTGCCATCGTTGTAGCAGCAATTTATTTATACTTTTTCCCACAAGCTTTTTCAATGGGTATAATGTTAGCTTTAACTGTCTTATTCTCGATTGCTGGACAGTTAGGAGATTTAGTAGAATCAGCTTTTAAACGTCATTACGACGTGAAAGACTCAGGAACGATTTTACCAGGACATGGTGGTATTTTAGATCGCTTTGACAGTTTGTTATTTGTATTGCCAATCGTTCATCTGGTAACTTTAATCTAATGTTGAAGGGAAGTGTACAAGTAGTTATCGATTGTGATGACTACTTTTGTTCTATATGAAAAATATTTGTTTGCTTGGAGCAACAGGCTCTGTAGGTGAAAATACAGTCAATGTCGTCTTGGCTCATCCTGAAAAATTTACGATTCATACTTTTTCTTTTTTTAATAATATCCAGCGAGGGCGTCAGTTGATTCAGCTTTTAAAACCTAAAATGGTTGCTGTAGGAACAAAGGACATGGCAGCTCAATTAAAAATAGAATTTCCTTTTGTAACCTTTACTTATGGAGTAGAAGGACTTTCTGAAATTGTTGCAGTAGAAGCAATTGATCTCGTATTAACCGCGGTGTCAGGTAGTGTAGGTTTACTGCCGACATTGACTGCTATTAAGGAGAGAAAACAGGTTGCGATTGCCAATAAAGAAACGCTAGTAATGGCAGGCCAGCTCGTAACAGATTTAGCTACACAATATGGAGTTCAGCTGCTTCCAGTTGATAGTGAACATTCAGCGATTTTTCAATGTTTAAATGGTGAAAAAATAGTTGAAGTAGATCATTTGTTAATCACAGCATCAGGAGGCAGTTTCAGAAATAAAACACGCCAAGAACTAGTCAGTGTAACACTAGAAGATGCGCTAAATCATCCCAATTGGTCAATGGGTCAAAAAATTACAATTGATTCAGCAACAATGATGAACAAAGGTTTAGAAGTAATTGAAGCCCATTGGTTATTTGGACTAGATTATGATAAAATAAAAGTTGTTTTACACAAAGAAAGTGTCGTTCATTCGATGGTTAGCTTTGTTGATGGTGCAGTGATGGCTCAACTAGGAGCAAGTGATATGCGAGAGCCAATTCAATATGCTCTTTCTTATCCGAATCGAATTGAAATGAAGAAACCAAAGCCATTTCATTTAGCAGAAATTGGCGCTTTACATTTTGAGAAAATGGATTTCAAACGTTTCCCGTTATTGCAATTAGCTTATAACGTTGGAGAAATGGGAGGAACAGCACCGACGATGATGAATGCAGCTAATGAAGTTGCTGTTGCTGCCTTTCTTGAAAAGAAAATTTCATTTTTAGCCATTGAAGAGCTTGTTGAAAAAGCCATTCAAGAAAAGCATTATATCAAACAGCCAGATTTAACTACTTTAATGGAAGTGGATAAAGAAACAAGAAAACTAGTCGCAAGTTGGCTAACATAGAAGGAGAGTGTCAAATGATTACAACCATTATCACGTTTATTATTGTCTTCAGTATTTTAGTTGTTGTCCATGAATTTGGACATTACTACTTTGCTAAGAAATCTGGGATTTTAGTTCGAGAATTTGCGATTGGTTTTGGTCCTAAAATTTTTTCATACCGAAAAAATGGAACAACCTATACGTTACGTATATTACCAATAGGTGGATATGTTCGAATGGCAGGATTTGGAGAAGAAGAAACTGAAATTAAGCCAGGAATGCCAGTAGGACTAGTTATTAATTCTGACAATATCGTTACAACAATCAATACATCTAAAAAAACGCACTTATTAAATGCTGTCCCAATGGAAGTTGTTGCATTGGATTTAGAAAAAGAATTGTTTATTGAAGGATACTTAGCGGGGAATGAAGACGAGTTAGTTCGTTATTCAGTATTACGCGAAGCAACAGTGATTGAAGAAGATGGTACTGAAGTACAAATTGCACCAATCGATGTTCAATTTCAATCAGCGAGTCTTCCAAAACGTATGATGACAAATTTTGCCGGACCAATGAATAATTTTATTCTAGCAATTATTGCCTTTACGATTATGGCTTTTATGCAAGGTGGGGTTGTTTCTCATGAAAATCAATTAGGAGAAATTATGCCAAACAGTATAGCAGCTAAAGCTGGGTTAAAAGAAGGCGATAAAGTTTTAGAGGTTGCAGGTAAGAAAACGACAACTTGGGTTGAAATAGCGCAAGAAATCCAAAAATATCCAGCAAAAAAAATTAACTTAAAAGTAGAATCTGAAAAAGGAGAAACAAAAGTCATTTCCTTAACGCCAGAAAAGCAAGATACAAAAGACGGCAAAAAAGTCGGCATGATTGGAATAAAAGCGGCGATGGATACTTCTTTTACAGCTAAAATTAGCTACGGATTTACGCAAACATGGTTTGTAATTGTCCAAATTTTAACAATTTTAGGATCTATGTTTACTAAAGGATTTTCAATTAATATGTTTTCTGGTCCCGTTGGAATTTACGCAACAACGCAACAAGTTGTCCAAACAGGATTTTACGGTGTTTTCAATTGGTTAGCTTTCCTAAGTGTCAATTTAGGAATCGTCAACTTATTACCAATTCCAGCGTTAGATGGTGGAAAATTACTATTAAATATTATTGAAGGCATTAGACGTAAACCACTGGATCCTGAAAAAGAAGGAATTATTACAATGGTTGGCTTTGGTTTATTAATGTTATTAATGGTCTTAGTGACTTGGAATGATATTCAGCGCTACTTTTTTAATTAAAATGACAAAGTAAATTTCAAATGAAAAATCATTGATTTTTCATTTTTATAAAAGGAGAAAAATAATGAAACAGTCAAAACTATTCGTACCTACATTAAGAGAAGTTCCAAACGATGCTGAGGTAATCAGCCATCAAATGCTATTGCGAGCTGGTTACATCAGACAAGTATCAAGTGGGGTGTATAGTTATTTACCACTAGCAAATCTAGTGTTAGAAAAATTAAAAACCATCATTCGCGAAGAATTTGAAAAAATTGATGCGGTAGAGATGCTAATGCCATCCCTATTACCTCGTGAACTTTGGGAAGAGTCCGGACGTTATGAAACCTATGGTCCAAATCTAATGAAATTAAAAGATCGTAGTCAGCGTGATTTCTTATTAGGTCCTACTCATGAAGAAGCTTTTACAGCCTTGATTCGTGATGAAATTAATTCATATAAACGTTTGCCATTATCACTATATCAAATTCAAACAAAATTTAGAGATGAAAAACGTCCTCGTTTTGGTTTATTAAGAGGCCGTGAATTTATCATGAATGATGCCTATTCATTCCACGATAGTGACGAAAGCCTAGACACAGGGTACCGTCAATTTGAACAAGCCTACAACCGTATATTTGAACGCTGTGGTTTAGAGTTCCGTAGCATCATTGGTGATGGTGGCGCGATGGGTGGAAAAGATTCAAAAGAATTCATGGCGATTTCTGATATTGGTGAAGATACGATTTGTTATTCAGATGCTAGTGATTATGCGGCGAACTTAGAAATGGCCACTAATTTCTATATGCGCAAAAAATCTCATGAAATCGAAAAAGAATTAGAAAAAGTAGCAACACCAAATGCGGGTTCTGTCGAAGAAGTAGCAACATTATTAGAAGTTGAAACAAGTCGTGTGATAAAGAGCCTATTGTTTATTGCGGATGAAAAACCTATTTTAGTGGTGATTCGTGGTGATCACGAAGTCAATGACGTGAAATTAAAAAACTTTCTTGGAGCAGATTTCTTAGATTTAGCGACGGATGAAGAAGCCATCAAATGGATTGGAGCAGACTTTGGTTCAGTTGGTCCAATTAATATCAATGAAGAGATTCGTGTGATTGCTGATCGTTATGTCCAAGACTTAGCAAATGCAGTTTGTGGTGCTAACGAGACAGGCTTCCACTTTGTAAATGTAAATCCAGAACGTGATCTCAAAATTGAAAGTTATGAGGACTTGCGCTTCGTTATGGAAGGTGAACTTTCGCCAGACGGACAAGGTGTTATTCAGTTTACAAAAGGAATTGAAATTGGCCATATCTTTAAACTAGGCACTCGTTATAGTGAATCAATGAATGCAACTATTTTAGATGAAAATGGACGTTCAGTTCCAGTAATCATGGGTTGTTACGGAATTGGAGTGAGCCGTCTACTTTCAGCTATTGTTGAACAACAAGCAGATGAAAAAGGAATCAATTGGCCACGTAATATTGCGCCATACGAAGTTCATTTGGTTCCTGTTAATATGAAGGCAGAAGAACAAGTTAACTTAAGTGCAGAACTTTACACAAGTCTAGAAAATGCTGGTTTATCTGTTTTAATGGATGATCGTAATGAACGCGTCGGTGTGAAATTTGCTGATTCTGATTTAATTGGAATTCCAGTTCGAATCACAGTGGGTAAAAAAGCGAGCGAAGGCATCGTAGAAATTAAATTACGTAAAACAGGCGAAACAAT
This sequence comes from Carnobacterium sp. GW821-FHT04C06, assembly GCF_059420345.1. Lineage (NCBI taxonomy): Bacteria > Bacillati > Bacillota > Bacilli > Lactobacillales > Carnobacteriaceae > Carnobacterium > Carnobacterium sp. GW821-FHT04C06. The sequence goes on along the minus strand of NZ_JBWKTN010000005.1, from coordinate 63,181 downwards.
TGAAGTTAAAAAAGAAGAATTAACCGATACATTGAATATTCTTTTAAACACCATTTAAACAAATAAAAGCAAAATGAAGACTCTTCATTTTGCTTTTATTTTTAATTTTATTAAAATGAAATATCGTTTCGCCTCGAAATTTGGTACAATGATAAACGTAGCTATCAAAGATGGCAAACAGATACAAGTCAGTGTTTGCATGTATATATATAGGAAGGGGTATCCCATGAGTTTAAATCAACAAGAATTGTTTCAAAAATTACTGGAACAAGTAGACCTACATCATGAAGCAGGCTACCGCCCTTATTTTGAAAATGGAAGTATCAAGAAAGTGACTGTCCATAAGCAATCTAAAATATGGCATTTTGACTTTTTATTTAAAGACATATTGCCATTTGAAGTGTATCAAAATTTATCAGAGCGCTTGCAAATTTCATTTCGAACTATTGCAGATGTTACATTTTCAATAGAGGCAGAAAATCCACAGTTAACGATTGAAAAATTAGAACATTATTGGCCAGAAGCTGTTAAAAAAAGTGGCGTATCTTCACCTCTAATCAATAACTTATTTGCGCAACAATTACCTATCATGAATTTAAAAAAAGTTCAACTTTTTGTTGAAAATGAAGTCGTTAAAAGTCATCTACTAAATGAGTATTTGCCTCCAGTAGAAGCAGAATACCAAAGACTAGGGTTTCCTCGCTTCAAAATTGAACCGATTATTGATGAAGTTGCCAATGCTGAAAAATTAGCTCAATTCCAAGCAAAAAAAGAAGAAGCAGATGCATTATTAGCAATGCGTGCTTCTGAAAATTTGCAAAAAGCTGAAGAAGAGAAGAAACGCAATAAAGATCAAAAACTGGTGAATTTGCCAAAAGGACCGATCGTTTTAGGGCGCCAAATTAATGCTAAAGAAGAAGTCAAACAAATGAGTGAAATTATTGAAGAAGAACGTCGAGTAACGATTGAAGGGTATGTATTTGATAAAGAAATTCGTGTACTACGTTCTGAACGACAAATTATGATTTTAAAAATTACAGATTATACTTCTTCTTTTTCAGTTAAAATGTTTTCCAATTCACCAGAGGATGAAGCAGCTTTTGCTGCATTGCAAAAAGGCATGTGGGTCCGAGCAAGAGGAAGCGTTCAGGAAGATAGCTTTATGCGCGATTTAGTGATGAGTGCTCGTGATGTAACGGAATGGAAGCATGAGGCTCGTAAGGATACAGCTGCTGAAGGCGATAAACGGGTTGAATTACATCTACACTCCAATATGAGTCAAATGGATGCAACAAACAACATTACTGATTTAGTTGCACAAGCTGCTAAATGGGGGCAACCTGCTATAGCAATTACCGATCATGGAGGCGCACAATCTTTCCCAGATGCTTTTCATGCAGGTCAAAAACACGGTGTGAAAATTTTATATGGAATTGAAGCCAACATCGTTGATGACGGTGTTCCGATTGCCTATAATCCAGATCACATTGAGTTAGCCGATGCAACCTATGTCGTTTTCGATGTGGAAACAACTGGATTGTCAGCCGTTTACGATACCATTATTGAATTAGCTGCAGTTAAAATGTATAAAGGAAACGTGATAGAAACGTTTGAGCAATTTATCGATCCAGGTCATCCACTATCTCAAACAACCATTAACTTGACGGGGATTACCGATGATATGGTGAAAGGCTCTAAGTCGGAAGAAGACGTGTTAAAACTCTTTAAAGAATTTTCTGAAAATCATATTTTAGTGGCCCATAATGCCAGTTTTGATATGGGTTTCTTAAATACAAGTTATGGGAAGTATGATATTCCAGAAGCTACTAATCCAGTGATTGATACATTGGAATTATCCCGATTTTTACATCCACAATTAAAGAGCCATCGTTTGAATACTTTATCAAAAAAATATGGTGTTAATTTGGAACACCACCATCGCGCTATTTATGATTCTGAGTCAACTGGGCAGCTATGTTGGATTTTTCTAAAAGAAGCAAAAGAAGAACATAATATGCACTATCACGATGAATTAAATCTGCATATTGGTGAAGGGGATTCTTATAAACGAGCAAGACCTTTCCACGCGACAATTATCGCGACCACCCAAGCAGGGTTGAAGAATTTATTTAAACTGGTTTCTATGTCAATGGTGGATTATTTTTACCGTGTGCCACGAATTCCAAGGTCAAAATTAAATGAGTTACGAGAAGGTTTAATCATCGGATCGGCATGTAGTCAAGGCGAAGTTTTTGAAGCCATGATGCAAAAAGGCTATGACGAAGCCAAAAATAAAGCCAAATTTTATGATTACCTTGAAGTGATGCCAAAACCAGTTTATGCGCATTTATTAGCGCAAGAATTAGTTAAAAGTGAATCTGATTTAGAAGAGATTTTGCGTAATATGGTGCAAATGGGAGAGGAGCTAGATAAACCCGTTGTTGCAACTGGAAATGTTCACTATCTGAATGAAGAGGACGCAATTTACCGTAAAATTTTGATTCATTCTCAAGGCGGGGCCAATCCTTTAAATCGCAGTATTTTACCAGAAGTTCATTTTAGAACAACGAATGAGATGCTTCATGAATTTAGCTTTTTAGGAAAAGAAACTGCTCATCGAATCGTTGTGGAAAATACTCAAAAAATAGCAGGCATGGTAGAAGAAATGACACCAGTTAAAACCGACTTATATACTCCTAAGATTGAAGGGTCAGAAGAAGAAATTCGAAAACTGAGTTATGATGAAGCGAAAAGACTTTACGGAGATCCTCTTCCTGAAATTGTTGAAAAAAGAATTGAAAAAGAATTAAATAGTATTATTGGGAATGGTTTCTCGGTTATCTATTTAATTTCTCAAAAACTAGTGCATAAAAGTTTAAACGACGGTTATTTAGTTGGTTCACGTGGCTCTGTTGGTTCAAGTTTTGTTGCAACCATGACAGGAATTACCGAGGTTAACCCGATGCCTCCACACTATCGTTGCCCAGATTGTCAATATTCTGAATTCTTTGATGATGGTTCAGTCGGTTCTGGTTTTGACTTACCAGAAAAACCTTGCCCAAAATGTGGGGCAAGATTGTTTAAAGACGGACATGATATTCCATTTGAAACCTTCTTAGGATTTCATGGGGATAAAGTACCTGATATTGATTTGAACTTTTCTGGAGATTACCAACCTCAAGCACATAACTATACTAAAGTTCTTTTTGGAGATGAATATGTTTTTCGAGCAGGAACAATTGGTACGGTAGCAGATCGTACCGCCTATGGTTTTGTAAAAGGCTACGAACGGGATATGAATTTGAATTTTAGAGCAGCAGAAATTGACCGATTAGCCAAAGGGTCTACTGGAGTGAAAAGAACAACTGGACAACATCCGGGAGGAATTATCGTTATTCCAGATTATATGGATGTTTATGACTTTACTCCAATTCAATTTCCAGCGGATGCCCAAGATTCTGAATGGAAAACGACACACTTTGATTTCCATTCTATTCATGATAATGTTTTAAAATTAGATATACTAGGGCATGATGATCCTACCGTCATTAGAATGCTGCAAGATTTATCTGGAATTGATCCAAAGACCATCCCGACAGATGACCCTGAAGTAATGAAAATATTTGGCGGACCTGAAATACTTGGCGTGACTAGTGAACAAATTGAATCCAATACAGGAACGCTAGGAATTCCAGAATTTGGAACACGCTTTGTCCGAGGAATGTTGGAACAAACCAAACCAACAACGTTTACAGAGTTATTACAAATTTCAGGTTTATCTCATGGAACCGATGTGTGGTTAGGAAATGCTGAAGAGTTGATTCGAACCCAAAATATTCCGCTTTCACAAGTAATTGGTTGTCGGGATGATATCATGGTTTACCTTATTCACAATGGATTAGATGATGGATTGGCCTTTAAAATTATGGAAAGCGTTCGTAAAGGAAAAGGTATCCCAGATGATTGGCAAAAATCAATGCGTGATGAAAAAATACCTGAATGGTATATTGATTCCTGTTTGAAAATCAAGTATATGTTCCCTAAAGCCCATGCTGCGGCCTATGTTTTAATGGCACTGCGCGTAGCTTATTATAAAGTCCATTTTCCAATTCTTTACTATGCAGCATACTTTTCTGTCCGAGCAGATGATTTTGATTTAGTGGCAATGAGCCAAGGAAAAGATGCAATCAAAGCAAAAATGAAAGAAATTATGGATAAAGGATTAGATGCATCAACAAAAGAAAAAAACCTGTTAACGGTTTTAGAATTATGTAATGAGATGGTTGAACGAGGTTTTGAATTTAAAATGATTGATTTGTATAAGTCTGATGCAAATGATTTTGTTATTGATGGAAACTCTTTAATAGCACCGTTTAGAGCCGTTCCGAGTTTGGGAGCTAATGTGGCGAAACAAATTTGTATTGCAAGAGAAGAAAAGAAATTTCTTTCTAAAGAAGACTTAGCAACAAGAGGAAAAGTTTCAAAAACTCTGATTGAATATATGACTGAGAATAAAGTTTTAAAAGATTTACCAGATGAAAATCAATTATCATTGTTTGACATGCTTTAAAATAGATAGTCCAATTTGAAAAATTACGTTATAAAAAAGCGGTTTTAACTAGTCCTATAGTTGCATTTGACGCGAATTCATGTTACTATAGTACTGTATTTAGATATCCTGTTGAGAGTGAGCGGCGACGCTCACTCTTTTTCGGCAGTCAGGTGAAAAGTGTCTAAAGGAGGCGATGGATTTGAGTAATGTGGTTGATACGGTTAAGAATATTGTTCAACCAATCGTTGACGAATTTCAGTTTGAATTAGTTGACGTAGAGTTTGTAAAAGAAGGTAAAAATTGGTTTTTAAGAACCTATATCGATAAGCCAGGTGGCATTGATATCGAAGAATGTGCATTAGTTAGCGAAAAAATTAGTGAACGAATGGATCAAATTGATCCAGATCCAATCCCACAAGCATACTTCCTTGAAGTATCAAGTCCTGGAGCGGAACGACCATTAAAGAAAGAAGCAGACTATCAAAATGCAATTGGCTCTTATATCAATATTTCATTATATGAACCAGTTGAAGGTCAAAAAGTATATGAAGGCACGTTAAAAGACTTAACAGAAGGAACATTAACATTGACCATTCGTATCAAAACAAGAGAAAAAGAAATAGAATTTGATCGTAAAAAAATTGCAAAAGCTCGATTAGCAATTAAGTTCTAAACTTATTGATAATGAGAGAAGATAGGAGAGAAATCACAAATGAGCAAAGAAATGTTAAATGCTCTTGATGCTTTAGAGACCGAAAAAGGAATTGCTAAAGAAATCGTCATTGACGCACTAGAAGCTGCTTTAGTTTCTGCATATAAACGTAATTATGGTCAAGCCCAAAATGTGGAAGTTGAATTTGATATGAAAAAAGGAAACATTCACGTATATGCTGTAAAAGAAGTAGTTGATGTCGTTTTTGACTCTCGCTTAGAAGTGAGTATTCAAGACGCAATGGAAGTAAATGCGGCTTATGAAGTTGGCGACCATATTCGCTTTGAAGTAACCCCTAAAGACTTCGGTCGTATTGCAGCTCAAACTGCGAAGCAAGTAATTATGCAACGCGTTCGAGAAGCAGAAAGAAGCATTATCTATAATGAATTTGTTGCTTACGAAAATGATATTATGCAAGGAATCGTAGAACGTCAAGATAATCGTTACATTTACGTGAATCTTGGCAAAATCGAAGCGGTTCTTTCAAAACAAGAGCAAATCCCAAATGAAGTTTACAAACCGCATGATCGCATTAAAGTTTATGTGACCAAAGTAGAAAATACTTCAAAAGGACCTCAAATTTTTGTAAGTCGTAGCCACCCAGATTTATTAAAACGCTTGTTTGAACAAGAAGTACCTGAAATTTACGATGGAACTGTTGAAATTGTTTCAATTGCAAGAGAAGCTGGCGACCGTGCAAAAGTTGCCGTGATGTCTCGTGAAGAAAACATTGACCCAGTAGGTACCTGTGTAGGTCCTAAAGGACAACGTGTCCAAGCAATCGTAAATGAATTAAAAGGCGAAAATATGGATATCGTTGAATACAATGAAGATCCAGCGGTTTATATCGCGAATGCGTTGAACCCAGCACAAGTCGTTAGTGTAACTTTCAATGAAGCAGCAGGTAGTTGCGTTGTTGTAGTTCCTGACTATCAATTGTCGTTAGCTATTGGTAAGCGTGGGCAAAATGCTCGTTTAGCAGCTAAATTGACAGGCTTTAAAATTGATATCAAATCAGAATCAGATATGAAAGCTTTAGAACTTGCAAAAGAAGAAGCTGGATTAGAAGAAGCCGCAGATTATGCAGAAGCAGTTGAAGCAGTTGACCAAGATATGGAAGCTGTGGATGTTGAAGAAGTGATTGAAAATATCGAAGATTTAGATGGAATCGAAGAAATCTCTGAATTAGATTCAGAAGTGGAAGAAAATATTTTAAATCCAGAAGATGCTGAAAGCATGATTGAATTGGGTGAAGAGCGAGCTGGACACGAAGAATAAAAAGAGGTGATTAGATGCAAAAGCGAAAAATTCCAATGCGCAAATGTGTTGTAACAAACGAAATGAAACCTAAGAAAGAAATGATTCGGATTGTTAGAAACAAAGAAGGACTAGTTTCCATTGATCCAACTGGGAAACTGCCTGGCCGTGGTGCTTATGTTTCTATTGAGCCAACTGTTGTTCAAAAGGCTTGGGATAAACGAGTGTTAGATCGACAAATCAATGCAACGATTACAGATGAGTTCTATCAAGAATTACTTGATTATGTTACTCATCAGAAAGCACGGATGAGCCTATGATAGCAAATGATCAAAAAATCTTAAATCTTTTAGGAATGGCTCAACGAGCTGGAAAACTTGTTACCGGAGAAGATTTAAGTTTGAAAGAGATTCGAAACGAACAAGCGAAATTAGTAATTGTGGCAACTGACGCCAGTGAAAACACAATCAAAAAAATATCAGATAAATGTCAGTACTATAAGGTTCCAGTTGCAGTGCGATTTACAAAAGCTGAAATTAGCCACGCAATTGGTAAAGAACGGACAATTTCGACCATTATGGATAATGGTTTTGCCAAAAAATTTCGTGAATTACTATCAATTTAATTGGAGGGTGATTACATGGGGAAAAAACGTGTCTACGAATACGCCAAGGAACATGACGTGTCAAGTAAACGTGTGATTGAAAAAGCAAAAGAATTAGGCTTTGACTACAACAGTCATATGTCTTCTATGGAAGACAGTCAAGTTCAAAAATTAAACCAAAGTTTTGCTTCTAAAAAAGAGCATGTAGCTCCTAAAAGCAGTCAAAATGAAGTTAAACAAAAAACAAATCGTTCACCTAAAAGTGACGTAGGAGGTACTACTACGAACTCAAAAGACAATAAACAGCAACGTCCAGCAACAACAAATGGACCGAAGACTGGAAATCAAACAACACAAGCAAAATCAACGAATCGCCCAGTGACTCAAAGTAAACCTGGACAATCAACAGCAGCTCGTCCAGCACAAAATAATACAGCAAACCGTTCGCAAAGCAATGGAACAACAGCTAACGCTCGTCCACAAACGACTGGCACAGGAAATACACGTCCACAATCAAACGGACCTGCAGCAAGTAACAATCGCGGTGGTCAAAGTAGCAACAATCGTGGTGGTCAAGGCGGAAACCGTGGCGGCTATAATAGCTACAACAACCGTAATAATTTCAGAAAACGTAAAGGGAAACGTGGCGAAACTAAACCAGTAGCACCACCAGTACCTCGTAAATTTAAAGAATTACCAGAAGTTCTTGTTTATTCAGATGGAATGACAGTGGCAGACTTATCTAAAAAAATCTACCGTGAACCAGCTGAAATTATTAAAAAATTATTCTTGCTAGGCGTAATGGCAACATTAAACCAAGCTTTAAGTAAAGATGCAATCGAATTACTAGCTGCTGATTACGGAATTGAAGCAGAAGAAAAAATCGAATTAGATGTTTCTGATTTAGATGTCTACTTTGACCAAGAAGTAAATGAAGAAGCTCTAGTAACGCGTCCTCCAGTAGTTACTATCATGGGTCACGTTGACCACGGTAAAACAACCTTATTAGATTCACTAAGAAATTCAAAAGTAAGCTTAGGTGAGGCAGGCGGAATCACGCAACATATCGGAGCTTATCAAATTGATTTTGACGGCAAACCAATTACTTTCTTAGATACACCAGGACATGCGGCATTTACAACAATGCGAGCTCGTGGAGCGGGTATTACAGATATTACCGTACTAGTAGTAGCTGCAGATGATGGCGTTATGCCACAAACAATTGAAGCTATCAACCATGCTAAAGCAGCTGAAGTTCCAATTATTGTTGCAGTAAACAAAATTGATAAACCAGCAGCAAATGCTGAAAAAGTGATGCAAGAATTAACTGAATATGGTTTAATTCCTGAAGCATGGGGTGGCGATACGATTTTCGTTGAGATTTCAGCTAAATTTGGTCAAAATATCAATGAATTGTTAGAAATGATCCTGTTAGTAGCAGAAGTTCAAGAATTAAAAGCTGATCCAACTCGTTTAGCACTTGGAACAGTAATTGAAGCTCGTCTAGATAAGAGCAAAGGACCAGTTGCAACATTATTAGTTCAAGAAGGAACGTTGCATGTTGGAGACCCAATCGTAGTAGGAAACACATTTGGTCGTGTCCGCGTAATGGCTAATGAAATTGGTCGCCGTGTGAAAACAGCAGGACCAGCTTCACCAGTTGAAATTACAGGTTTAAATAACGCACCTCAAGCAGGAGATCGCTTTGTTGTTTTTGAAGATGAGAAGACTGCTCGTGCAGCAGGTGAGGAACGTGCAAAACGTGCAATGGTTGAACAACGTTCATCAACGAACCGTGTAACACTTGATAATTTATTCTCAAGTTTACAAGAGGGTGAATTGAAAGACGTTAATGTTATCATCAAAGCCGATGTACAAGGTTCAGTTGAAGCTTTGGCAGCCAGCTTACAAAAAATCGAAGTTGAAGGTGTCCGTGTTAAAATTATCCATACAGCAGTTGGAGCAATCAATGAGAGCGATATTACATTGGCTGCAGCAAGTAACGCTATTGTCATTGGATTTAACGTTCGCCCAACAACACAAGCAAAACAACAAGCAGAGCAAGAAGAAGTGGATATTCGTTTACACCGTATTATCTACAACGCAATTGATGAAATTGAAACAGCGATGAAAGGGATGTTAGATCCTGAATACGAAGAAGAAATCACTGGACAAGCAGTTGTTCGTGAAACTTTCAAAGTATCTAAAGTCGGTGTTATTGCTGGGGGTTATGTAACTGATGGTTTCATTACTCGTAACAGCAGTGTTCGTTTAATTCGTGATAGCATTGTTATTTTTGAAGGCGAATTGGCAAGTTTGAAACGCTTTAAAGATGATGCAAAAGAAGTTAAATTAGGATATGAATGTGGCTTTATGATTAAAGATTTCAATGATTTAAGAGTAGACGATGTAGTGGAAGCTTATCGTATGGTGGAAATCAAACGTAAATAATCAAATAGATTCATTCATCAGAAAGAAGGGCTATTATGGCAAATTTTAGAGTTGGTCGTGTTACCCAAGAAGTACAACGTGAGGTAAATGATATCTTAAAGAAAAAAGTGAGAGACCCTCGCGTTCAAGATGTTACCATTACGGATGTACGTGTAACTGGGGATTTACAACAAGCAACCATTTATTACAGCATCTTATCTGATAAAGCAAGTGATCTTGAAAAAGCACAATTGGGGCTTGAAAAAGCTTCTGGCTTAATCAGAAAAGAATTAGGGCATCGTTTAACATTGTATAAAACACCAGAAATCATGTTTGAACGTGATGAATCAGTGGCATATGGCAATCGCATCGATGAACTCTTGCGTAATTTAAATAAAGACTAAAAAAAACTAAGATTAGTTTAGGCTAATCTTAGTTTTTTTACTGTTTAAGATTTGCTATAATAGCAGTACAATAACAATCAAAAGGAGCAAAAATAATGAATTTAGTTTCGTATTTAGGTACAAATACGCCTTTAACTCTTTCAAATACTGGGAATCAAGAAGTGGTTGCAATGATTGCCAGAGACACACTAGAAGCGGGTGTAACCGATGAAATGGTTTTAGATTATTTAAAAGAAGAAACGCAAAATCCAGAACTAACAATGAAGCAAATTTTATTCTATGACACAGAAGCCGAAATTATGGGAGGCTTTGAAATTTTGAGAGAAGTGGAAGATCAAGATCTTTTGAAGCATTTTTCAACGTCATATGTATACGAAACAACGGATTTTCCAGTTTGGGAACCTATCGAAGACGATCCTGATTTAGAAAGTTATCCGCAAGAACAGATTGTACAATATAAACAAATGATGGATGAAGCAAGGGCAGTTAATAAGGCACAACAAGAGGGCTTTTTGAAAATCCTCACTACGTGTTTAACTGAAACAGATAAAGTCGAATTATATACATGTGATTCAACAAAAGCTAAAGAACGAGAAAAAAATCGTCGTTTAGAAAAATGGGCGACGATTCAACAAAATAAACGCTTATTAGATAGTCAAGAGCAAGAATTTTTACTAATTGAAAAAGATTAATAGAAGACAATCAAAAGGTCAAGTTATAGGAGAAATTCCTTAACTTGACCTTTTAATGGATTCAATTAGACTGTTTCATACATAATCGAAAAAGCATCTTGTCCTGCATGAGTCATAATACTCGGGCTAGCATAGTTGATAGAGTAGTTTGCATCTGGAAAATGTAGTTTTAAGGTTTCAATTAAACTTACCGTAAAAGGCGTCAAACCAATATGTGTAATGCCAATAGCTTTTATACCAGCAGTTTGTTTCATTTCATCGATTAACTTATCCATACGTTTTTGAATAGAGCGCATACCTCGTCCTTTTGTGTCTGGCTCTAATCCAGTATCAGTTAAACGCAGCAATAGTTTCATATTTAAAAAACTTGATATTTTTCCAACAGTTGGACTAATTCGACCACCTTTTATGAGGTTCTCAAGGTTTACCACACAAATATATAAAACTGTTTTATGTTTAATGGCTTCAATTTTTTCAAGAATGGTTTCCATTGTTGCACCTTCTTGCGCTAATTTAGCAGCAGCTAAGACTTGGAAGGCCATTGCCCGGTCAATAAATTGGCAATCAACGACGGTAACATCCGTGTGGGATAAATGTGAGGCTTGGTGAGCCGCTTGAACAGTGCCACTTAAATGTTCCGTTAAATGAATTGATAAGACTTGACTGCCATCTTCTCCTAGTTCATTATATGTGTCAACAAATCGTCCTATCGGGGGCTGTGACGTTTTTGGAAGGGTTGGACTTTCATTCATTTTCTCTAAAAATTCTGATTTTGTAATTGTTTCACCATCAATGTATACAACGCTATCAATCATAGCGGACAATGGCACTACAGTAATATTATAGGTTTCAATTTCTTCTTTTGATAGTTGAACTGTAGAGTCCGTTACAATCTTAATGTTTTTCATTTAGTTGCCTCCTTAAATAGAGTAGCTTTTATGAAAATGCTACCATCTTAAGAATACCAAATTTCACTTTAAAAAGACATCCATTTTGAAAAAAATTGTAGAAACCTTATGAATAACTAAAGAAAAATCAAGAATAGTAGATTCTTTTATTTTCTTAACTATGTTATAATAGCGTGGTTATGAAACAAGAAAGTTGGGTTGCAAATGGACGGAATTCTTCCACTTTGGAAAGAGCGTGGCATGACAAGCCATGATTGCGTTTTTAAATTAAGAAAAATTTTAAATACAAAAAAAATAGGACACACTGGAACCCTAGATCCAGATGTAGACGGCGTTTTACCTATTTGTGTAGGGAAAGCAACAAAAGTCGTTGAATATATGATGGAAACTGGCAAAGCTTATATAGGTGAAATTACCTTAGGTTATTCCACAACAACTGAAGATGCAAGTGGTGAAGTTGTTGAATCAAAAAAAGTTGCCGTTGCTCCTACGATTGAAGAAATCGATCAGCAAATGAAACAAATGGAAGGAACGATTATTCAAATTCCACCAATGTTTTCGGCGGTTAAAGTGAATGGTAAACGGTTATATGAATATGCAAGGAACGGAGAATCCGTAGAACGACCTCAAAGAAAAGCTGAAATTAGTTCATTCATTCGAACCAGTGAGCCTATATTTAATGAAGAGCAAGGAACCGTTAAATGGCGTTTTGAAGTAACTTGTGGGAAAGGAACTTATGTCAGAACATTAGCAGTTGATTTAGGTAATGCTTTAGGCTATCCAGCGCATATGTCAGATTTGACACGAGTATTAAGTGGAACATTTAAAGCGAGCGATTGCTTGACTTTGGATCAAGTTGCTAAAGCGATGACAGATGAAAGTATTCAAGATAAACTTTTTCCATTAGAATTTGGTTTAAAAGAGTTTGAAACAATGGAAGTTACGGAAGAACTTTGGCCAAAAGTAAAAAATGGTGTGCCATTGCCGAGAAGCTTATTTAAAGCATACGAAAGCTACCCAGTTGTAATGATGTACCAAGGAGTAGCTACTAGTTTATATGCCATTCATCCAACAAAACCACAATTAGTAAAACCAACAAAAGTCTTAAGAAATCAATAGATTAAAGGGGTTCTTTTTTATGAAAGTTGTCAATATCCACCATCCATATCAAGCCAATCAAATTCCAGCTGATAATGTTGTTTTAGCCTTGGGTTTTTTTGACGGAGTTCATTTAGGTCATCAAGAAGTCATTGCAACAGCAAAAAAAATCGCAAATGAAAAGAATCTGAAGCTAGCTCTAATGACCTTTAACCAACACCCATCCATCGTATTTCAAAAAATCGATCCAGATCAAATGAAATATTTATCAACAATTAAAAGAAAAGAAGAATTAATGGAAGCGCAAGGTGTTGATATCCTTTATGTGATTGAATTCACCTCAGCTTTTGCAAGTTTATCGCCAATCGAATTTGTGAACCAATATATGGTGGATCTGCACGCTCAAGTAGTGGTTGCAGGCTTTGATTACACTTATGGACCAAAAGATGTAGCTAATATGGAGCAATTGCCACGTTTCGCCGACAATCGCTTTGAAGTTGTAACAGTTGCTAAGCAGGAGTCAGATGACGAAAAAATCAGTTCAACACGCATTCGTAAAGAACTAGCAGATGGAAATATGGAAGTAGCTAATGAATTGTTAGGCTATGCCTATGAAATTCCTGGCAGAGTCGTTCACGGAGATGCTAGAGGTCGATTGTTAGGTTTTCCAACAGCTAATATTGAAGTAGATGCAGGAGTACGGTTGCCACGAGTAGGTGTTTATGCTGTGAAAATTAAGGTAGGCAATCAGTGGCATTTAGGGATGGCTTCAATTGGCTATAACGTAACCTTTGGAGATAACCGGGATATGACTGTTGAAGTGTATATTTTAGATTTTAAGGAAGATATCTACGGCGAGCGCGTTGCGGTTTCTTGGCACCACTATTTGCGAGAAGAGTTGAAATTTGATTCTGTAGTAGATTTAATCGCACAATTAAAGCAAGATGAACTGGATACGGCAGCTTATTTTAAGAATGAAAAGTAAGGAAAGGAACGTGAACTCATGACAGCAACTTATATTCATATTCCTTTTTGTGAACATATTTGTTTCTACTGTGACTTTAATAAAGTCTTTTTAGAAGGGCAACCAGTAGATGAATATGTTGAAATGCTTTTAAGAGAAATGCAATTGACAATGGCTCAAACGCCAGATGAAAAAATTGAGACTATCTATGTTGGTGGAGGTACGCCAACTACCTTAAATGAAAAACAATTAGATCGATTGCTAACTGGAATGAAAGAAATTCTTCCCTTTCAAATGGGAAACGAATTTACTTTTGAAGCCAATCCAGGAGATTTATCAGTTGATAAATTGAAAGTTCTACATGATCATGGTGTCAATCGTCTAAGTATGGGGGTTCAGTCTTTCAATGACGATTTACTCAAAAAAATAGGACGTATTCATAAAGTGAAGGATGTCTATCAGTCCATTGCGAACGCACGACAAGTAGGATTTGAAAATATTAGTATTGATTTAATTTATCGTCTGCCAGGCCAAACAGAAGCTGATTTTAACAATAGCTTAGTAAAAGCTTTAGAATTAGAGTTGCCACATTACTCTACGTACTCATTGATTTTAGAAAATAAAACGATTTTTTACAATTTGATGCGACAAGGGAAATTGCCGTTGCCAACTGAAGATGAAGAGGCGAACATGTATCAGATGGCGATCGATTTAATGGCTGAAAAAGGGCGTAAACAGTATGAAATCAGTAACTATGCATTACCTGGATATGAATCTCAGCACAATTTAATTTATTGGAAAAATGAAAAATATTATGGGTTTGGTGCAGGTGCTCATGGTTATTTAGGAGGGCACCGTTATCAAAATAACGGGCCGATTCAACAGTATTTAGAGCCCCTTAGAAAAAATCGGTTGCCTATCTTAAGAACCCAACAATTATCGATTGAAGAAAAAATTGAAGAAGAAATGTTTTTAGGATTGAGAAAACTAGAAGGCGTTTCAATTCAACACTTTTTTGATAAATTTCAGGTGTCCGTTTTTGAAGTCTATCAAGAGGTTATCGACAGTCTTGTAGCAGATGGGTTGCTTGAAGTTACCCTTGACAAAATTCGATTAACAGAAAAAGGGAAATTTTTAGGAAATGAAGTTTTCCAAGCTTTTTTACTAAGCAGCCCTAAATAAAAATAACGACTAAAACTTACCTGAATCAGGGAGTTTTAGTTTTTTTTTTGCCTCAGAGTATCAACACATTAAAAAATGTCAATTCTTGTTATTTCTATTTTAACGAGTTAAGATAAGGAAGAATCTATGAGTAGGGGGGCTTAAGAATGAAAACAACAATTGAACTTCAATTTGTGTTTAATATCGGGAACAATTTACCATTGCTTCATTGTGGAAAGACGAATCTCCTTTGAGATGAGTTATTCGATAAAAGCAATAAATAATCATCGGCTTGCTCATCTCTAGTCATTTAAAAACAATTAACTAGGAGATGAACAAATGTTAGTACAATTAAATTCTGTAACAAAATATTTCGATGGCAACACGATTTTAAATAAAATCAACTTTAAAATTGAGGAAGGCGAAAAAATTGGATTAGTTGGAGTCAACGGTTCAGGAAAATCAACTTTATTAAGTTTATTAATGAATGAGATGGAAGTAAGTGAAGGATCAATTTATCGGAATCCACACCGTAAAATTGGTTTTGTTAAGCAGATGTCAGATTTGACTATGACAAATACAATCAAAGAAGAATTAACGACGGTTTTTAGTGGATTGATTCAATTGCAACAGGAAATACAGCGGCTTGAAGTTCAAATGAGCCAATCAGAAACACAAGATTTAGAGACCCTTTTAACTGAATACGGTCAAAAAACGGAATCCTTTGCAATGCTTGGTGGATATGAATTTGAAGCTAAAATTGATTCTATTATTTCAGGAATGGGATTCAATTCTTTAAAAGAAACTAAAATCCAACAATTAAGTGGCGGACAAAAGACTAAATTGTCTTTAGCCAAACAATTACTAGAAGAGCCTGATCTATTGGTTTTAGATGAACCAACCAATCATTTGGATTTAGAAGCCATTTTATGGCTGGAGAATTTCCTGTTTCAATATCGCGGTGCTATTTTAGTAGTATCACACGACCGTTATTTCTTAGATAAATTTATCCAATCGGTTGTTGAGTTGGAAAGACACCAAATCACTCGTTACAAAGGGAATTATTCGAGCTATGTCAGTCAAAAAGAAAAAAATGAACAACTTCATTGGTCAAGATTTAAGCAACAAGAAAAAGAAGTGAAACGTCTTGAGACATACGTTGAAAAGCATATAGTTCGAGCAACCTCAGCTAAAAGTGCTAAAAATAAACAAAAACAACTAAATCGAATCGATCGTATCGATGCCCCACTAGCTTCTTTAAAAAGTGCTTATTTAAATTTTGAAATGGAGTACCCTTCTCATAAAGCTGTTCTAGCACTTGAAGATGTTGCACTATCAGTTAAACCAAATGAGTTATTACTAGAAAATGTTCAATTTAAAATAGAGCGAGGCGATCGGGTTGCTTTATTAGGTAGTAATGGAGTCGGCAAATCAACCTTGTTAAAATCAATTATTAAGGAATTACCCTATGCTGAAGGTTCAATAAAATGGGGAGGCAATACTAAAATAGGTTACTATGACCAAGAATTTCAATCATTAACCCCTGAGTTAACTGTATTGGAAGAAATGCGTCAAACATTTCCCGAGGAAGATGATTTAACAGTTAGACAAACATTGGCTAGCCTGTTATTTACGCAAGAAAATGTTGAAAAACGAATCAAAGATTTAAGCGGTGGTGAAAAAGGAAAATTAATTTTTGCTAAATTGATGTTAGCAAAACCAAATGTTTTAATTTTAGATGAACCAACCAATCATTTAGATTTAGCAACTAAAGATATGTTGGAAAAATCATTAATTAACTTTGAAGGAACTATTTTCTTTGTATCTCATGATCGCTATTTTATCAATAAATTGGCAACTCATGTATTAGAGTTGACCCCCAAAAAAACAACAATGTATCTTGGTGATTATCAGGGTTATCTTGCTAAAAAAGATTGAAACTCCATTTAATGAAAGAAGAGAAACTAAATCTCTTCTTTTTTTATTTCTAATTACATAAAATACGATATAATAGAAGTTAATGAACTAATGATGAAAGCTACTATATAATCGTTAACTTAAAAGATGAAAGAAGGCATATTTATGCAATGGTACACATTATGTTTTTTAAAACAGGGCACCAAAGTCCTGCTACTTAATCGACAAAAAAATCCATGGATGGGGCGGTGGAATGGAGTTGGCGGAAAAATTGAAGTGGGAGAAACGCCATTAAATTCTGCGATTCGAGAAATAAAAGAAGAAACAACAATTGACGTAAGTGAACTTTTTTATGGCGGCAAACTTCTTTGGACCGTAGATCACGAAATCACAGGTGGCCTACACCTGTTTCTAACGGAGTTACCAGAAAAAGAATATTTTTCAACACCAATCGCTACGAGAGAAGGAATTTTAGACTTTAAAGAAATTGATTGGATTTTTGATTCTAAAAATCAAGGAATGCCAGATAATATTCCATTTGTACTGAAGGATCTTTTACTCAATCCTCAAGAAAATTGCTACATGTGTTACTTTGAAAACAATCAATTTTTAAAAGTCGAAAAACAGTAAGCAAAGAGTGACAATGCTTATCCTGCTTAGTACGTAGAGCTTTCTAGGTACTAAGTAGGATTTTAACTATTTTTGGGAAAAACTCGTAAAAAAATAAGGGAATATTGTTGACAAAGTCTGACTAATTTGTTAAATTAATAAATGTATTAGCACTCGTTGTTGTTAAGTGCTAAAAAGAGGTGAACCAAATGTTAACAGAAAGACAGATCCTGATTCTCAAATCAATTATTCGATTGTATACAGATTTTGGAAATCCTGTTGGGTCTAAAACTTTGATGAGTGAGGCAGGACTAGATTTTAGTTCAGCGACGATCCGTAATGAGATGGGGCGCTTAGAAGAGCTTGGTTACATTGAAAAAACACATTCTTCTTCTGGACGGATTCCGTCAATAAAAGGCTATCGTTTCTATGTGGATCATTTAGTACACCCAGACAAAGTCAATTCAAAGGATTTAGCAACAATAAAATCATCTTTTGATTCACCGTTTCATGAATTAGATGAAATCGTTGCACAATCTGCTGAAGTTTTGTCAAACCTAACCAGTTACACGGCAATTACGTTAGGTCCTGAGTTGAAAGACAGTAAATTAACTGGTTTTCGCTTAGTTCCATTAAGTAATTTCCAAGTAATGGCCATCTTGGTAACAGATAAAGGGCACGTTGAAAATCAAATTTTTAATTTGCCAAAAAACATCAATAGTTACGAATTAGAAAAGATTGTTGCAATCTTTAATGATGAATTGATTGGATATCCTCTGGTTCTAGTTTATCAAAAACTAAAAACAGAAATTCCACAGCTGATTCAAAAGTATGTTCGTACGCCATCTGGAATTCTAGATGTATTTGATGACATCATCATGAAAGCAGCTAAAGAACGAGTCTTTGTTGGAGGTCGCATGAATATCTTAGATTTTTCAAATGCACTTGATGTCGAAAAATTTAAGTCGATCTATACACTGATGGAAAAAGATTCAGGTTTAGCCTCGCTGATTACCCAAAATCAAGAAGGAATCGAAGTCAGGATTGGGCAAGAGCTAGAGAATACCTTGTTTCAAGATTTTAGTTTAATTACAGCAACTTATAGTGTAATGGGACATGGAACGGGAACGATTGCTCTGTTAGGACCAACGAGTATGCCGTATTCAAGAATGATTGGATTAGTCGATGCTTTTAGAAATGAGCTTTCACAGAAAATGATGGATTATTACCAAGGAATGGAAAAATAATTTAAAAAGGAGATTTTGTCGTGTCTAACAAGAAAAATGAAAGTTTCCAAGAAGAAAAATTAGATGAAGAAATCAAAGCAAGCATGGATGAAATAGATGAAGCCACTTCCGTTGAAGAACCAGAAAAGGACGAGCAAGAAACAGCTCCAGTGGATGAATTAACTGAAGCAAAAGCAGCCTTTAGTGACATGGAAGATCGCTATCTACGCATTCAAGCAGAAATGGCAAACATGCGCAAGCGTAATCAAAAAGAACGCGAAGACGCAGCGAAATACCGTTCACAAGACATTGCCAAAGAATTGTTACCAGTGATTGATAACTTGGAACGTGCGATGGCAATAGAGGTGAGTGATGAACAAGGAGAAAGCTTAAAAAAAGGCTTAGAAATGGTCATGAATACCTTTAGAACAGCCTTGAAAAGTGAAGGAATTGAAGAGATTAACCCAGTTGGTGAAAGCTTTGATCCAAATTTCCATCAAGCAGTACAGACAGTGCCGGCAGAAGACGGTCAAGCCACAGATACTGTCGTAAACGTTCTACAAAAAGGGTATATCTTGAAGGATCGCGTATTGCGTCCTGCAATGGTTATTGTGTCACAATAAGTTTTAACTAAAAAACGGATAAGCTGATTTTTATCAGCGAACAAACTAAAAAATAACTAGTAAAGAGGGAATTTAAAATGAGTAAAATTATCGGAATCGATTTAGGAACAACAAACTCAGCAGTAGCAGTATTAGAAGGTGGAGAAGCAAAAATTATTGCGAATCCAGAAGGAAACCGCACAACACCTTCAGTAGTATCATTTAAAAACGGAGAAATCCAAGTAGGTGAAGTTGCAAAACGTCAAGCAGTAACAAACCCAAATACAATTGCTTCTATTAAACGCCATATTGGTGAAGACGGTTATACAGTTGAAGTTGAAGGTAAAAAATATACACCACAAGAAATTTCAGCTATGACGTTACAATATTTAAAAGGATTTGCTGAAGAATATCTAGGTGAAAAAGTTGATAAAGCTGTTATTACAGTTCCAGCTTACTTCAATGATGCACAACGTCAAGCAACAAAAGACGCTGGTAAAATCGCTGGTTTAGAAGTAGAGCGTATTGTTAACGAACCAACTGCAGCAGCATTAGCTTACGGTTTAGATAAAACAGACAAAGATGAAAAAGTATTAGTATTTGACTTAGGTGGCGGTACTTTTGACGTATCTATCCTTGAATTAGGTGACGGCGTGTTTGACGTATTGTCAACAGCTGGTGACAACAAACTAGGTGGAGATGACTTTGATAACAAAATCATCGATTACATGGTTGCAGAATTCAAAAAAGAAAACGGCATTGACTTATCAAACGACAAAATGGCCGTTCAACGTTTGAAAGATGCAGCTGAAAAAGCGAAAAAAGATTTATCAGGTGTAACTTCAACTCAAATCAGCTTACCATTTATCACAGCAGGCGAAGCAGGTCCATTACACTTAGAAATGAACTTAACTCGTGCTAAATTTGATGAATTAACACATGACTTAGTAGATCGTACGAAAGGTCCAGTTCGTCAAGCTCTTAAAGATGCTGGTTTATCAGCAAGCGAAATTGATGAAGTGATCTTAGTCGGTGGATCAACTCGTATTCCAGCAGTTGTTGAAGCTGTTAAAAAAGAAACAAATCAAGAACCAAATAAATCAGTTAACCCAGATGAAGTTGTAGCGATGGGTGCAGCAATCCAAGGTGGCGTTATCACTGGTGACGTTAAAGATATCGTGTTACTTGACGTAACTCCATTATCACTTGGTATTGAAACAATGGGTGGCGTGTTCACTAAATTAATTGACCGTAACACAACAATCCCAACTTCAAAATCTCAAGTATTCTCAACTGCAGCAGATAACCAACCAGCAGTAGATGTACACGTATTACAAGGTGAACGTCCAATGGCAGCAGATAACAAAACATTAGGTCGTTTCCAATTAACAGATATTCCAGCAGCACCACGTGGCGTTCCACAAATCGAAGTATCTTTTGATATCGATAAAAATGGTATCGTAAACGTACGTGCAAAAGACATGGGGACTGGTAAAGAACAAACAATTACAATCAAATCTTCATCAGGCTTATCAGACGACGAAATCGATCGTATGGTAAAAGACGCGGAAGCAAATGCTGAAGCAGATAAAGCTCGTAAAGAAGAAGTTGATTTACGTAATGATGTAGACCAATTGTTATTCTCAGTTGATAAAACATTAACTGAATTAGAAGGCAAAGTAGATGCTGACGAAGTTAAAAAAGCAGAAGAAGCACGCGATGAATTAAAAGCGGCTGTTGAAGCAAACGACATCGAAGCAATGAAAACAAAACGCGATGCTCTTAACGAAATCGTTCAAGCATTAACAGTTAAACTATATGAACAAGCTGCACAACAACAAGCAGAAGAAAACCCAGAAGCTGCTCAAGGTGGCGCTGATGATGTAGTCGATGCTGATTTTGAAGAAGTAGACGACAACAAATAATTTAATACAGATTAAAGAAGAAAAAGCCAAGGCAAAATGCTTTTGGCTTTTTCTTCTAGATGTGTTATGATTTTAAACGATAGTCGGACGTATCAGTCTATTCAATCAAAAGATTATGTTTACGTAACGATGGAGGGAAAGCAATGGCAAAGAGAGATTATTATGAAGTGTTAGGTGTTGCAAAAGACGCAACTGATGCAGATATTAAAAAAGCATATCGTAAATTATCAAAACAATTTCATCCAGATATCAACCAAGAAGCTGGAGCAGAAGATAAGTTTAAGGAAATCGCAGAAGCCTATGAAGTATTAAGTGATGCGGATAAACGTGCAGCCTATGATCAATATGGACATGCAAGTACAGATCCTAACTTTGGTGCTGGCGGAGGCTTTGGAGGCGGTTTTGGCGGAAGTGGTTTCGGTGGTGGCTTTGGCGGAGGCGGATTTGAAGATATCTTCGAATCATTCTTTGGCGGAGGCGGTCGTCAATCCAATCCAAATGCGCCAAGACAAGGTGAAGATTTACAATACACGATGAATTTAAAATTTGAAGAGGCGATTTTTGGAAAAGAATCTACCATCAAATACAATCGTGAAGATGAATGTGGAACATGTCACGGAAACGGTGCAAAACCAGGAACAGAACCCGTAACTTGTTCGAAATGTCATGGAGCCGGTTCAATTAATGTAGAACGGAATACACCACTTGGACGCGTTATGACACGTCAAACCTGTGATGTGTGTCATGGTTCAGGAAAAGAAATCAAAGAAAAATGTCCTACATGTCATGGTTCAGGCCATGTCAAAGAAGCGCATAGCGTAAAAGTTACTGTGCCAGCAGGTGTTGAAGACGGTCAACAAATGCGTTTACAAGGTCAAGGGGAAGCCGGCATCAATGGTGGACCTCATGGGGATCTTTATGTTGTCTTCCGTGTTGAAGAAAGCGACTTATTTGATCGCGATGGATCTGAAATTTTCTATGACTTGCCAATTAGCTTTGTACAAGCAGCCCTTGGCGACGAAATTGAAGTCCCAACCGTTCACGGGAAAATTAAATTAAAAGTCCCAGCAGGAACTCAAACAGGAACAAACTTCCGCCTAAAAGGTAAGGGTGCGCCTAAACTGAGAGGAACCGGTACTGGAGACCAACACGTGAAAGTTCAAGTCATTACACCGAAAAACCTATCTGAGCAACAAGTTCAAGCAATGCGAGAATTTGCCAAAGCGAGTGGAATTGAAGTGAGTGAACAAGAAACCAATATTTTTGATAAAGTCAAAGATGCCTTTAAATCAGACGGCAAGAAAAAAAGAAAATAAGAAAATGAGCTAGCCTGTTCCCTTAAGTAGTGACAGGCTGGCTTTTTTTTGAAGAAAAACGTAGCTCCAATTTGAACTTTTCTTGTATTTACTGTGTTTCATTGGTATAATTTACAATGACACTTTTTGGAATAAATAATGAAAGTAGGCACTAAATAGAATGAATAGAGATGAAATGAAACAGCGCCAATCGCAAATTCGAAATTTTTCCATCATCGCTCATATCGACCATGGGAAATCGACTTTAGCCGATCGAATTTTAGAAAAAACAAACACCGTAGCGGATCGAGACATGCAAGCGCAATTACTAGATTCAATGGATTTAGAAAGAGAACGCGGGATTACAATCAAATTAAACGCAGTTGAACTTAAATATACAGCCAAGGATGGAAACGAATATACTTTTCATCTAATAGATACACCAGGACATGTGGATTTTACTTATGAAGTTTCACGCAGTTTAGCGGCATGTGAAGGAGCCGTATTAGTAGTTGATGCTGCACAAGGGATTGAAGCTCAAACGTTGGCTAACGTCTATTTAGCCTTAGATAACGACTTAGAAATTATCCCAGTCATCAATAAAATTGATTTACCCGCAGCTGATCCAGAACGAGTTCGTGGTGAAATTGAAGACGTAATTGGAATTGATGCAAGTGAAGCTGTTTTAGCTAGCGCAAAAGCAGGAATTGGAATCGAAGATATTCTTGAACAAATTGTAGAAAAAGTTCCTGCACCAACAGGTGATTTAGACGCACCCTTAAAAGCGCTAATTTTTGATTCAGTATATGACTCTTATCGTGGCGTTATTTTAAACGTAAGAATTGTAGATGGTACTGTAAAACCTGGAGATAAAATCAAAATGATGAGCAATGGCGCAACATTTGAAGTTGCTGAAGTGGGTATTTTTTCACCAAAAACCATCAAGCGTGACTTTTTAATGGTTGGTGACGTTGGGTATATCACTGCCAGCATTAAAACCGTTAAAGACACTCAAGTAGGAGATACCATTACTTCTGTAGTAAATCCTGCAACGGAAGCTTTACCTGGCTATCGTAAAATGAATCCAATGGTTTACTGTGGCTTGTATCCAATTGATTCTTCCCGCTACAATGATTTACGTGAAGCTTTAGAACGTTTGCAGCTAAACGATGCAGCCTTACAATTTGAAGCAGAAACATCACAAGCATTAGGCTTTGGTTTCCGTTGTGGTTTCTTAGGCTTGCTTCATATGGATGTTATTCAAGAACGTTTAGAGCGTGAATTTGATTTAGATTTAATTACAACTGCACCATCCGTTATTTATCAAGTAAACTTAACAGACGGTTCGACTCTGATCGTGGATAACCCAGCAGACATGCCAGAACCAGGTGTAATTGAAACCGTTGAAGAACCTTATGTAAAAGCAAGTATTATGGTACCAAATGAATTTGTTGGAGCCGTTATGGAAATTTCTCAACGCAAACGTGGCGAGTTTATGACGATGGATTATTTAGATGAGTACCGCGTAAATGTTGTTTACGAAATTCCTTTATCAGAGATTGTTTATGATTTCTTTGATAAATTAAAATCAAGTACTAAAGGCTATGCTTCATTAGATTACGATTTAATTGGCTACCGTCCAAGCAAACTTGTTAAGATGGATATTATGTTAAACACTGAAAAAGTCGATGCATTAAGCTTTATCGTCCATCGTGACTTTGCTTATGAACGTGGAAAAATCATTGTTGAAAAATTAAAAGCCTTGATTCCACGTCAACAATTTGAAGTACCGATTCAAGCAGCTGTGGGACAAAAAATTCTGTCTCGTACCAATATAAAAGCCTTACGTAAAAATGTTTTAGCCAAATGTTACGGTGGAGATATCTCACGTAAACGTAAGCTCTTGGAAAAACAAAAAGAAGGTAAGAAACGAATGAAACAAATTGGATCTGTCGAAGTTCCGCAAGAAGCCTTCATGGCTGTTCTGAAAATGGACGAGGATCAACCTAAGAAATAGCAAGGGATTGTAACCATAGTTCAAATATTGAATATACTATTTTCCCACATATTTCCCACGAGGGATTAAACTCGTGGGAATTTTTGTTTTTAAAATGAATTATCTTTAAGCATTTGTTCAAATATATCAACAGTATCTTTTTTCATTTTTTTTGTAACATGAGCGTATGTGTCCATAGTAGTAGCAATACGAGAATGTCCTAATCTCGTTTGTATTTCCTTAGGTTTAGCATTGTTCTCTAATAACATCGTTGCGTGTGTATGTCTGAATGAGTGAAAGTTGAAATCAACTCCAGTAATTTTTCTAACTTTTTCAACATTATACTTTATTGAATTTGGAGTGACGGGCTGACCATTTTCTTTCGTACATATAAAACCACCATCAAAATAATTGGATCCATAAAAGAGTTTGTTCTCAATTTGTCTTTTTTTAGAACTTTTCAAAATTTTAATTATACTATCTCCAAGCATAATTGTTCTATAAGAAGATTTAGTTTTTGGCGTTCCTAAATCAAAGTTACCGTTTTCAATCCCTATCATAATTCTTTCTACTGTAAGAGTATTTTCTTCAAAATCTATGTCAGTCCATTTAAGTCCACATACTTCAGAGCGTCTTAATCCAGTTTGAAAAGAAATCATCATTGGCAAATAGAAGGGGTCACTTTTAGGAACTGCACTAACAAGTTTTTTAAAGTCTTCAATAGAAATAATTTTTAAATCTCCACGATCTTTCCATTCTTTAATATCATATTTAGGAACTTTTATATATCTAGTTGGATCAATACTTAAATATTGATATGGAAATACAGCCATTGTAAAAGCTTTATTTAGAACACCTTTGATGATTGATAAAGTTTGTTTGGCATATCCAGCTTCAAACTTTTCTGTTAATAAATCTTGTAGTGTACCAGGTTTAATTGCTTTTAATTTATACATACCAATGGATGGAAAGATATGTTTATCTAAAATATTTCGATAATTTGATTGCGTATTTTTTTTTAAGTTGACCATTACATATTTTTCAAACCAAAAATTGAAGTAGTCAGTAACTGAAATATCAGATAAAGCCATAACATCACCAGATGTTTCATATTCTTTAATGGCATCACGAAGAGTCTGTAATGCTTCATCTTTTGTTTTTCCAGCATAACGTTCAATTTGTTTTCTATCTCCACTGATATAAGCAAGATCAATTCGATAATACCAACTTTTCCCTTTTTTCCTAACAGATCCTTGCATAGGAATCCTTCCTTTCAAAGTACGGAATGTGATAAAAAAATTCACGTATTTAAGTTTATTTTTATAAATATATAGATTTTAATTGGATTTATACGAATGTATGTTCTTTTTCGTTTAAAAGAAAAGCCCGAAGGCTAGTCTATTATAAATTCAATAATTCTCTCTTCTTAGCATCAAATTCAGCTTGAGTAATAATGCCTTCGTCTAAATATTTTTTAAATTTCAAAAGTTCATCATCACCAACAGTTGTATTAATATTTTCTTTTTGGATTGAGTAGTAATCTAAAATAGATAGAATGTTATCTGCTTTTTCTAGAGCATCTTTGTAAATCAATGAGTTTGTTTTAGTTTTACCAATTAAAAGTTCAACATATACAACTGGGGTTTCAATGCTCTTGAGGTTAATTTTAATTTTAAAATTTTCTACAATTTTTTTTGTTTTTTTCCCACCAGTTAACGCTCCAACAACAGCTCCGACACCACCGAATGTAACAGCTCCAACCGCAGACCGTCCAAGCCCTCCAGATGTAATTGTATGGTCACTTTCAACTAATTCATAACTAGATACTTGATTGAAGTCAAAAATATTAGCAGCATTTCTATACCCGCCAACTTTAAATTGTTGTTTTTCAGTGTCTACATAAAATAATTTACCGACTGTCTTATCTGCGTTGAAAGGCTTAGCTTTTACCTTTGATATAGCTTTTTCAGCTTTCTGCTGTTGAACTTTTGCAATTCGTTCTGGATCATTTTTCCAATCAATACCAGCTTCAACACCTTTTTTTGTTAACTCAACTGATTTATTTAAACTTTTTTTTGCCAAATCTTTCCAATCTACCATGATTATCCTCCTTTTATAAAAATCTTTCCATATCATAGGAAAGACCTAAACAATCTAGTATTTGATATTTCGTCATTGTATTAATATTGTTAACATTTTTACACAGAATGCTAAAAGCATACATATTAGCTTCTTTTTCAATAGCAGGAATAAAACTACCACGAGCAACCTTTTTTAAGAAGGGAGTTGAAATACCTTTGTGGAGTCTAACATGTCCTAATTCATGTGCAATAGTAAACTTTTGTAATTCTTTTTTTAAATGTTGATTTACAACGATTGTGTTGCAACGATTATTGTTCACTGTGAAACCCCAAGTATCAGCATCTAAATCAGAATAAAGAATGTTACATCCACATAGTTTAGCAAGTCTTATAGGATCGCATGTTTCATGAAGTTTGGCCAACTTATTGACGTCTTCTTCTATAATAATGGTCATCTAATAACTTCACCTAGTTTCTGTAGTCTTTTCTAGTAAATTTCTTTTTAGCTTCTTCTTTATTCATTTCCATTGCAGTACGAAGGGCTACACGTATTCTTTCTTTTTGTTCCTCTGTTGCTGGTTCCCCATAAAAATTTAAAGAGTCTCCTGTCTCAATTCCTTCTAGTAGTTTGTCAGCTTGTAGTGCTATATCTTTTTTTTCATTGTTATTAAGTTTGAAGTATTTTTCATCTTCTAATCTTCCATGTAAATAGTCTAAAGAGACATTATAATAATCTGCAATTTTTTTTTGAATATCTATATCAGGCATTCTTTTGCCTTGTTCATACGATGCGTATGTTGTTTTTGCTATCCCTAAAAATTTTGCCATATCAGTTTGAGTCATTTTTGTTCTTGTTTTTCTTAGTTCAGAAATAGTCTTAGCGAACATATGTCCACCTCCTAAAGATTATGTTACTATACAATATGCGTACTTTCACTATATAATAAAAAAAACACACAAAAAGAGTATTTATGTATTGACATAATACAAAATGTGTACTAATATATAAGTACGCAATATGTATTACTTTTAAGTGAGGTGAGAAGTTTGAAAGAATGGTTAAAAAACAAAAGAGAAGAGTCTGGTTACACACAAGAAAGTTTGTCTATTAAGCTTGGTATAGCTAAAACCACCTATGCTTCATACGAACAAGGGCATAGAAATCCGTCTGTTTATAGCGCCAAAAAAATTGCAAAAGAACTTGGATTTGATTGGACTATTTTTTTTGAAGATGAAGTACACAATTCGTATGCCAAAGAAGGCTAATTCAATCATAACCCAAACTAACTCGAACAACTAGATAGTTGAGTACGGAAAAGGAAAGATATGTAAATGGGAGATAAAAATTTGTTAAAACAGATTTTAAAGGAACAACAGAAAACAAACGAATTGCTCCAAACTATTGTGAGTAGTAAGGAGCAAGCCGATGGAGTTATTGAGAGACAAGATTATATAAAAAGTTTAGAAAAGTGTAATTTATCACTTTTTAATGAAACTATAAAATTAAAAAATAAAATATTGAATTTAGTCTCTTCTGAAGAAGGTTAAATCGATATTAAGTAAGTCATTATTAGAACTACCATAGAAATTAAGCAGTTCGATAAACTGTTTATTTTTATTGACTGTTTCAATAACTTTTAAATTACTT
The DNA here is from genome assembly GCF_059420345.1 of Carnobacterium sp. GW821-FHT04C06. NCBI lineage: Bacteria > Bacillati > Bacillota > Bacilli > Lactobacillales > Carnobacteriaceae > Carnobacterium > Carnobacterium sp. GW821-FHT04C06. The sequence continues at coordinate 35,100 of NZ_JBWKTN010000005.1, read as the reverse complement.
GTCGAGTAGTTGATATTCACTTCTCCTAAAGTAGGTTTTCTACAAATGAATTCAGCGATATCAAAGTAAATATCTCTTTTATCTTTTGTCAATATAGAAACAGTATCTGAGTCTTTATGCATTGCAATTACTAATTCATTGGATAGTATGAAAAATTGACAATCCTGTAGATAGTCGTAAACGTCTATAAATATTCCATTGAGAGTTTTAACAAGTAATGGTTGTGGTTCATACATTTTATTCACCTCGCTTTCAATTAAATTATATCAATTGATCGAGCGAACAAATAGAGAACAAAAAAAGCTATACACACATGACAAATTTAGTAATTATGAAAGACAGACAAGCAGTAACTAGTAGTTTACAAGTAGCAAAGGGATTCGAAAAACAACACAAACATGTAATTGAAGAAATTGAAACGAAAATTCAATCGGTCGAAAATTTGGCTCATTACAAATCGATGTTTGCAAAAGGCGAACAAATAGAGAACAAAAGGAGCGATGCACACATGACATTTGAAGAACTACCTCAAATGATTAAAGAAAAGCAAAAAGAGTACAAAGTTAAAAAAATGTTTGAAAAAATTGTTGAAACTATTTTCTTTGGAATCGAAAACGGAATATCACAATCAGAAATCCCTTATAAAAAGGCAGACTTAGAAGAATTTATTGAGGAGTTGGAAGAACAACACATTCTCATATTTATTGACCCGGAAACAGAAAAAATAAAAATTGATTGGGGAACGATTGGATGACATCAAAAGTAGTGAGCATTCCGCTTAAAGAAGCATCAGAAAGAAAAAATATACAACAAAATTTTATTGCAAGGGAAACTCATCGTGCTAAATCAACTATCAATGGATATTTTAATGATGTTCCGACACCTGTTGATTCAATGGTTGAACTTGCTGCAGTAATAAACGATTCGGAATTAAGCCAACAACTAGCTTTTGAAGCATTTGGAGTATTACCTAATTTTAGATCTGATAAATACGAAGAATCAGCTTTTGCAATGGACGTTTTCCAAAGAAAAGAATCAGATGAGCGTAAAGCTATGAAGAAACAAGCAGAGTTGGCATTAACAAAACTCAATCACAAGTTAACTGAAGCAGATAAATCAGTACTTGCTGCGTATGCAAACGAATTTTTAGATGAAATTTTAATTGAGATTAAAATAGTTTCTCTTATATCAAGAAAAATTGATATTTCAACTAGTCAGTTAATCAATAAAAGAGTTCCGTACTGGATCAATGAGGAATACTTAAAATAATGAAAGAAAGGTCGGATAATATGACAAATTATCTTGTAAAGGAAGCTGCAAAAGAATTGAGATGTGGTGAAAATGTTGTAAGAAATTTAATTAAAGATGGACGAATTCGTGTAATGAAAATGCCAACACAAATTGTTCCAGATTTTGAACTTGACCGATTTAGAAAAGAAGTAGTTGCAAGTCAAGAGGATTTATCAAAATATGCTGATTTAAATTTATTTAAAGAATCAAAAGAAAATAATTTAGTAGGGATGGTTAGGCAATGACAGAAGCAATGGGTGTTTTAATCGGTTTGTTAATTGGATCAAGTTTATTAATAGCATTGCATTTAAGCAATAAAGAAGGACCTAGCAAAGACAGTAAGAAAATAATTAGTGGAAGGATGATTCATCAATGACATTTGAAATTGTTGTAGCAATTTTAGCCATTATTTTATTTTTAACAGTGTTTACGGCGTCAGCTTGTTATGTAGGTGTTAAAGCAATTAAAGAATCATGGAACGAGCCAGATTGGGAAGATGAAAAAAGACCAACTAAGGTAGCCGCCTTAATTGATCCATGTCAAAAAAATTAATTTAGATAATTATACCACAAAATGGAGGAACTAACATGAAAAAAATTAAATTATTAAACATGAAAATACGGAATTTCAAAGGCTTTAAGGAATTTGAATTAAAAGCTGATGGTCAAAACACTAACGTTACCGGTGATAATGCAACAGGTAAAACAACCTTATACGATGCATTCTTATGGTGTTTATTCAATAAAGATAGTAAAGATTCAGCAAAGTTTGCTTGGAAGCCGTTAGACAAAAATAATAATGAGATCCACCATTTAGAAACAGAAGTAGTTCTTGAGCTGTTAATTGATAATGAAGAGATTGAGTTTTCTCGTATGAATAAAGAAAAGTGGACTAAAAAACGCGGCTCAAATACCGAAACATTTGAAGGGCATGATTCAACTTATCGCATTGATGGAATTAAACAAACACAAGCAAAATTTAAAAAACGCATTGAAGAAATTATTGACGAAGAAACGTTTAAACAAATCACGAATGTTTATTATATTGCCGAAACGATGCCAGCTAAAGAGCGTAGAAAAATGCTTTTTAACTTGGTCGATGAATTAAACGATATGGAAGTAATCGAAAGTAAAAAAGAATTAGCTCCACTAATCAGTATTCTCGGGAAACATTCAATTGAAGACAAACGGCAGTTAGTTATGGAAGAACGTCGAAATATTAATAAGGATTTAGACAATATCCCTAATCGCATCGATGAAGTTGATCGTTCTATTAATCCCGATTTAACCGATGAAAATAAATCAACTCTTGAAACAAAAAAAGTAGCTCTTAGTCAAAAAATCGCAGCTGCAGAAGAAGAACTTGCTAACCAAAAAAATGGAACGCATTTAACAAACTTACGATCTGACTTACAAGTGAAGGTTGCTGAATCAGAAGAAGCAAAAATTAATTATCAAATTAAACAGAAAGAAAAAATAAGCGGGTTACAAACAGGCAAGCAACAAGTCTATGAACAAGCCATGAATGCAAATGAAGCCGTTGAGAACGAAGAAAAAGCACTTAGATATCTAAAAGAAGAATTAAGCAGTGAAGAAAAATATTTGCAGCGCATCACAGCTGATAAAGATGTATTAAGAAACAAATTTTTCATTGTTCAATCTGAAAGTTTCCCAGATTTTGACGAACACAAAAAAACATGTTCATTGTGTAATCAAGAATTGCCAGTTTCGGAACAATCGAAAATTGAACAACGCTATCTTGAAGAAAAAGAAGCTTTTAATTTGGATAAAGCAAGTAGATTGGAACGAATTAATGAAGAAGGCAAGGAACTAGCACATGAAGAGGATGTTCATAATGAATTAATCACAGAGCTTGAATTTAAGATAGCAGACACATCAAAATTAGAATCTCTAATAAAAGTACGTGATGACTTAAAAGGCCAACATGAAGCGATAAAAGAGCAAATTAGCAGCATGGAAAAAAATAGTGTTTGTTTTTCTGAAACAACCACAGCTAAAAAAATAGCTGATGAAATCAGCAAAATTAAACAAGAGATTATTTCAATTCAAGAAAATAACGATCATGTTTTACAAGTTCAAAAAGAATCAATTTCACACTTAAAAAGTGAACTAAATACCGTTAACGAGTCACTTAATGATTATGTATTTGCTGAAAAGCAAGAAGCTAGAAAAGCTGAATTAATTGAAGAAGAAAAGCTTTTAGCTACTCGATTCGGAGAATTGGATCAGCAATTGTTTTTACTGGACGAATTCACAAGAACGAAAGTAAATTTATTAACTAGTAAAATCAACGCACGCTTTGAATTTGTTAACTTTAAGCTGTTTGAAGAACAAATCAATGGTGGACTTAAAGAAATATGTGAGGTAACTGTTAACGGGATTCCTTATAGCTCCGGTTTAAACAACGCTGCAAGAATCAATGCGGGGTTAGATATTATCAACACTTTAACAAAAGTAAAAGAGGTGTCAGCACCGATTTTTATTGATAACGCTGAATCTATTAATGATTTATTAGCAGTAGAAGCCCAAACAATCACGTTAAGCGTAAGTAAAGACAAAGAATTGAAAATGATGGAGGTAGTTAAATAATGGGATATATCACAGATGAAACAGGGTTTATGTTGTTTGGAAAAACTCCAGAAGGTAAGTGTGAAATGTGTTGCGTAAAACACGAAGAAGGACAGCCTCACGATCAACAAAGCTTAACTTATCAATATAAGTTTTATGACCAAAACGGACACTGGCCAACTTGGAAAGATGCTATGGCTCATTGTAGCGAGGAAACTAAAATTATTTGGACAAACGCACTAGAAAAAAGAGGAATTGAAGTTGGAGGTAAAAAAGATGACAAATGAGTTGAAAAAAGCAGAAAATTTCAAGACCGCCTTAGCAAAAATTAACGATGCTTATACACCAATGATTACAGAGCAATTGGAAGGCAATGGGCTACAAATGTCAGATTATAAAAAGCAATGCGTATTAAATGCAATTTCAGCAATTAATACAACGGTACAGAATGCAGGGTTAGAGATTGGTAATATTGACCAAAGCAATCTAACTCAAATTTTATTGAATGTTGCTTCTTTAGAATTAAATGCAGCTGCTACACCTCGAGAATGCTATTTCATTACTAGAAATGTGAAACAAGGCAAGGGAGATCAACAGAAAACAGTTAAACAAATTGAACTCGGAATTGAAGGGGATGGAAATGATGCCATCCTTGCTAGATTTGGGAGAAATGTAAAAAAAGTTTATCCGTTCTGGTTAGTCCGAGAGCAAGATACTTTTATCTATCCTCGTTATAAAGGTATAGATTTCACACCGCCAGAATGGGAGCCAACTGGTGAAGGGCGTGTCGAAAGAATTGTTTATCCTATTGAAATGACAGATGGTTCAGTAGAGTTCCATATAACTGAACGAAATGACGTTAAAAAGAACTTATTAGCTCATATGTACAATAACTTGATGTGGGATAATGAGAAATTAAAGAAAAAACAACAAATTAAAGAAAAAGCATCAACTATGACACTTAATGAAATGCTTGATGATGAACCTCTTTTAAAACTAGGACAAGTCAGCCCAGCGTGGAAAGACCCTCAAAGTTCAGAATCAATGATTATTCGTAAAATGAGAAATAATATCGTTAAAAAGATTCCAAAGGATTTCTCTAATGCTTTCGTAGCAATGACTTATCAAGAACAAACAGATGAAGAGCTAAAAGCTGTTCGCCGAGAAGTTACTGAAGAAGCTAATAAAGAAATATTAGATTTTCCTTCTGATGATTCAATTACAAAAACAGTTATTGAAGAACATTCCAACGTGCCTATAAACGAGGTCGTAATAGAGGATAAGAAAGAAATTGTTGAAGAGAATGTCACTGATGCATCAATTGAGGGTGACGAATCAACAGAACAAGCAGCATTAGACTTAGACATGAAGCCACCTCATATCGCTAAAAGTGAAGAGTTGCCATCATGGTTAAAATAGAAAGTTTTGGATCATCATCAGCTGGTAATTCGTATATTATCAGCTGTGATGATAGCTCATTAATGTTAGAAGCAGGTATTGACCCTAAGAAAATGAATGAAGTTAATTGGTCCATCGTAAAAGGGTGTTTAATTACTCATGAACATGGAGATCATTCAAAGTTTGCTAACAAGTTAGTCCAAGGCGTAGGATTTGATATTTATTCTAGCGCTGGAACGCTTGAAGCTTTATCCGTAGCAAGTTATCGTACGAAACGATTAGAAGCCGATAAAGTAGCTAGAATTGACGATTGGCAAGTTCTTCCGTTTTTAGTTGAACATGATGTATCAGAACCGTTCGGATTCCTAATATTAGCACCGGATGGAAGTAAAATAGTTTTTGCGACAGACACTTATTTTGTTAGAAAGAGATTCATTGGTGTTACTCACTTTATGATTGAATGTAATTACGCATTAGATATTTTAGATCAAAATGTATCAGCTGGTCATATTGATAATGGACGGAGAAAACGTCTTTTAAAAAGTCATTTTGAATTAGGAAATGTTAAAAATTTCTTGAACTCAAATGATTTGAGTCAAGTTCAAGAAACTTGGTTGCTTCATTTAAGTAATCAAAATAGCGATGAGAAAAGGTTTAAAAAAGAAATACAGGCTATCACAGGTACGCCAGTTTATATTGCATAGGAGGGTTGAAACGTGGAAGGTTTTATACAAGTTCATAGAAAAATGCAAGATAGTATCGTCTTCCAGAATCCTTACTATTATAAGCTTTGGTCCTATCTTATGTTTAAGGCAAGGTTCAAACCGGGTAAGATTTTTATTGGCAATCAAGAGGTTCAGTTAGACATTAATCAACTTGTTTGGGGAAGAAAAGAAGCAACTGCAGAACTTAATCAAGGGATTTCAGCCAAAGAAAAAAAATCTGAGTCTACTTGGGAAAATTATTTAAAGAAATTTGAAAAAATGGGAATTCTTAACAGGAAAGTTAACAGCAAATTTACCATCGTAACCCTTACGGACGATTGGTTTTCTAAGTCGGAAGATGAAGAAAGTTCACAGGAGTTCTCACAACAAGTTAACAGCACTTTAACATCAAGTTACCAGCAACTTAACAACAACTTAACACAAAAGAAGAAAGTTAATAATGTCTTTACTTCTTCTACAGCTAATTTATCAAATATAAATTCAACTAGCGCAGGTGAAATGTACGAGTTAGCCTTTCCTAAAAAACCAATGAACCAAGTCATCGCCCAATCCATCGCCGAGTGGATAAATGATTTTGGTGGTCAAGAGGAAATCGTTTGTCTAGCGATAAAGAACGCCGCCGAGTATTCAGCTGACAACTTCAAATACGCTGAAAACACAATGAAACGCTGGGAAATGCAAGGGGTTAAAACTGTTGAAGATGCCCAAGCTTTAATCGATAAATTCGATCAAGAAAAAAATAGGAAAATCGAACAAGAAATGACTAGTAAAGCATCAATGAAAAGCACTGGAAGCACAATGAAAGTTCCATTGCATAATTGGCTTGAAAATTAAAGAAATAAGGTGGAGTAATGGAATATGCAGTATATAAAGGCGACGAGCTGTTAGGTATCGGAACCGCAAAGGAGCTAGCAGAAAGATTAAAAGTAAAAGTCGAAACAATCAAATTTTACTCAACAGCTTCTTACAAAAAAAGAATTAAAAAAGAAAATCATAATCGCTTGATATCGGTTAAGTTGGAGGATGATTAGGTGAAACGAATATTAAATTATCCAGGTAGTAAGTGGAAGATGGCCGATTTTATTATTAAGCTGATGCCGGAACATTCCACTTACGTAGAACCGTTCTTTGGATCCGGAGCTGTATTTTTTAACAAACCAAAAGCAAAAGTTGAAACAATCAACGATATGGATAGCCGCATAGTTAATTTTTTTAAAGTATGTCGTGATCAACCGAACGAATTAATTGAAAAATTACAATTGACTCCATTGAGTAGGGAAGAATATAAGGCAAGCTATGAAACTTCTTCTGATTCTTTGGAAGATGCAAGAAGGCTGATGATTCGATGTTGGCAAGCAATCGGAGCGAAAACGAGCGACATTACAGGTTGGCGCTCGTTAATTGATTCAAATGGTCCTAATACTACAAAAGAATGGCGAGAGGTTGGAACTAGAGTAGCGGATGTTGCAAATCGTTTGAAAGATGCTCAAATCGAACATCAAGATGCTATTAAATTGCTAGATAGATACAACCGTAAAGGCGTTCTGACTTATGTTAATCCACCTTATTTATTAGAAACAAGGTCAAAAAGACATTATAAACATGAATACACGGATGCAGATCATGAAGCACTGCTTGACTGCCTTGTGGATTTTAAAGGGTATGTGATTTTATCCGGATATGAAAATGATATGTACAATGCATGGTTAAAGGGATGGCATAAAGAATATTTTGCAACCAATGGAGAAGCAGGCTCTAAGCGTGAGGAAGTTTTATGGATGAACTTTAAACCAGCTGGCCAGATTGATTTAATCGAATTATTGGAGGAATCAGAATGAAATTATCTGAAAAAGGAAGCAATCAAATAGCGGAAGGCGGTCTTTTGTTAGACCTTCCTACCAAAAATCCTAAGAAGCCTAAGAAATCTAATTTTAAAGAAGGCGACACAGTGCTTTGTTCGGAAGTTGCAGGTTGGAAACGTGATTTTATCGGTAATGTTCACAAATTAAACAACGTTTCAGCAGTTATTTATATCACGATTTCTGAACCCGAAGACGATTGGAAGCTACAAGAACACAATTATAAATGTGTGGTCAGTTTTAAAAATATGAGGAAGGTGTGAGGGAATGAGAAGGATATTTAAACGTTTATTATTTTTAGGAATGTCGATATTGACTTTATCAATCGCTCTCCTATTGATATTTTTTCTATTGGTAGTGGTCGGTTTCATTTTCATAAAAGTATTAGAAACAAACATTTTTTGGAAACTATTAGGAGTAGTCTCCATTATCGGATTGTTTGGTACCGTTTGGCAGACATCAAATTGGTTAATGGTCGTATTTAAAAGAAAAGGAGAATGTAAATGAATTCAGTAAACTTAATAGGCAGATTAACAAATGTTGCTGATTTAACATACAGCTCAAGTGGAATAGCACTGGCATCAGTGACAATAGCTGTTAAACGGGCATTTAAAACAGGTGACGGAGTAGAAGCTGACTTTATTAGGTTAAAAGCTTTCAGAAAAACAGCCGAATTGTTAGCAAATGTTGACAAAGGTAAAGAAATTGGAATAAGTGGATCATGGCAGACAGGAAGCTATGAGAACGTTCAAGGTATGAAGATCTATACAAATGATTGTATTGTTCAGCAAATAACGTTCATCGGCAGCAAGTCAACAAATAACGATGAAAAAGAGCATCAGCAAAGTTACCAAGCCAACCCGAATAATTACAAGCAACAAAATTACGGTAGTGAAATTGATATTAAAGATGATGATTTACCATTTTAGGAGGCAACAATGAGAGAAGTAGTAGAAGCAATTAAAGGCTTAACCATTTTATTAATAATCGCATTATCAACAATGGTTGCATTAGCAGCTGTTTTGAAAGTAATACTTTTCTTAATAAAATGGGTTTTTAAATAAAAAAAGACGAGGTTTCCCCCGTTCCGCACACACATTATAACACGAGGGGTGCCGTCTTTGGAATTTAAACAAGTAGAACTAGATCAGTTAAGCGAAAAAGAACTAAATAACACTGTAATTATTGTCAGCAATGGCATGACTAAGATGGCTCATTTGCCACCATTTGCTGATATTAAGCTTACAACTAACGATAATAAAGTCACATTAGTTAAATGTGAAACAAAAACTAAATTTTAATAGTCTGACTAGAAAACTAGAGGACACTTTAACAACGTAGTAATACGTTAGTTGAGGTGTCCTTTTTTTGCATTTAAAAGGAGGAATACACATATGGAGAAAGATTGGTTAAACGCAGATGAACTTATAAAAGAGTATAAACAGGAACTTTCAAAACTAAATAAAATAAAGAGACCATTCAAAAATGAACATGAACTTTTAATGGAGAAATCAAAAAAGCTTCAAAAAAAAGGTGAAATGTTATCATTCGAAGATAAAAATAGATCCATTTTTTTAAGGAAAGAATTAAAAATCTTTGGTGGAATGATTTCAGATTTGAAATATGCAATCGAATGGTTAGAAACTGCGAGAGAACCTGGTACTAGAAGAACAATATCTAACCGTTCACGTTATCAGAGAACGTCATTGTTTGCTGAAATAGAGAAGTTATCTTACTTAGTTACCATTGAACAAGAAAATCAAAGAGAAGCCACAGAGGACGAAATAGAACGAATTACAGCTATGCTAAATAATCTATCTGACAAGGAACGGGCTGCTTACTTAGCAGTTAAGGGGCAGAATCTTTCTTACGCTAAAGCAGGTGAGATTTTAGGTGTCAGCAAAGCTTCAGTGCAAAGTTATGTTAATCGGGCGCAAGATAAGATTGATAATCAAGTTAAATATGGATCGCAAAATATTCTTTTTGATATTTTATTCTATGATATTCATTAAATATGGTATAGTTAATATTATATCAATGATTGGAGGATGAACAATGTTTATACTTTCTCAAATAGTAAATTTAGACTTAGTTCAAAAAAATGAGACAGGTTGGTTTACCCCGGGCAATATAGTATCAATAGTATCAGCTCTATTAGCTGCAAGTGCAGTTATTTACAATGCAAGTAAAACAACTAGAACTATGAGTAACAATAATAAAGATTCTATTGATGCTAATTTAATAGCAAAAGCAAGGTTAGAGTGGATTAAAGAGGTAAGAGATGAATCAGCAAGTTTTATTTCGCTTTGTTACGAATTTATAGAGTACTCTTCAATTTCTCAGATTAAAATTGAAGTTACAGATGCAACTAGTGACTCCATTACTATCGGTATTGATGAGGTAATTGATTCTCCAAAAACTTCAATTCAAGGCGAAGATTTACTGCTCGCTAAAGAAACTCTTGTTAATAAATTAAATTTAAAAGCAAATTTATTAATTCTTTATTTTGGACCAGACGAAATAGGAAAAAATCAAAATATTATTGACAAGGTAAACAAAATCTTAGGAATAATAAAAATGGAAGATCCTAGTGCTTTTATAACAAAAATGAAAGATGAAGTTGAAGATTTCAGAGATGATATTAGATTGTACTTAAAAGAAGAATGGAAGCAAGCTAAAACTGGGAAATAAATTTTTGCCATACGATAACCACCATTAAGTGAAAGAGGTTCACATCTATTACTTCAAATTATATTGAACTAGTATATAATAAATTCATGTATACAAATATCTATTCATTAGGTATAATTAATTTAAAAGGAATTGATTGGAGAGAACTATTTGGATAATGATAATGAGAGAAGTTTAAAAGTACCAGAAAGTGAGTTAGCTATAAAAGATTTTAAATCAGTTTTTTTTCAAATGGTTGGAACATCAGATAATACAACAAAGGTTTATAATAAGGATGTAGTAATTGACTTAAATGAAATATTTTTGTTAAATGATTTAATTTGTGAAAAGCTACGGACCTATAATGATGCTGGTTTTTTTGTAAAAGTTCATGTCAAATATTCTAATAAAAAAGATATACTTTTTTCAAACTGGGATGATTTTAAAAATTATACTTGGTACGAAAATGCTTCAATAAGTAACATTGTTTTAACGTGGCACTTTAATGCTATTTTACCGCAATATCAATATCCTCAAAAACATGTAATTGTTGTGAAATTATCAAATGGTATGAGACCAGAAGAAATGTTAAATGTAATCTTCTCTGGATCGATTGAGGACGTTGGTGAACTTGAAAAAAGTTTTTTCCCTATTATCGCAAGTATAGATTTCATTGATCGAATGTTAGGAGACGAATTATTAAATATTATTGGTAAATGGGTAGAAAGACTGAATGAGTCAGCAATAAAGAAAAGTAACTTAGTGCTTAAACTTAAAAAAAATAAAAGAAAAGTTGCTTTAACAGTTGAATATTTCACTTATTTTATATCATTGATATTTAGTGTTGTTTTGTTGAACTATGTTATAGATTATATTGGAGTAACTGATGTAGCTCATATTAAAATAGATGAGTTTAAAGTTTTGCTAAATGGGATTTTTATAGTAACAGCTGTATGGATAATATCAAAAAAAGTTAGTCGTTATTTAGCAAAAAGAATATTTAATTTATTACATGAATATGGAGATAGCTATTTATTTAATATTACTAGAGGTGATGAAAAGAAACAAAATAAAATGCAAAAAGCAGAAAGATATGATATAATCAAATTAATATTTACTTTTGTTACTGTTGCTATTCTGAATGTCTTTTGGCTTTTTATTGGAAAAATATTTTTCTAAGGGGTTGATAATATGGAAATAGTTCAAAATATTTTTAAATCTATCGATAAAATTATCAAGTTAATAAGGATTATAGATAGAAAATTTGAAGATGTTGAAAGATATGGGGATAAGCCTAATTTTCTTAAAGCTAAAAATTATTAGTTGAATCTGTACGTTAACCAAAGACCTTTCGAGGTCTTTTTTATTTTGCTTAAAATACATAAAATGGAGGTGAGATCATGGCTAAACCTAAATACGGAAAATGGATTACAGACGAAGGATTACTTCAGTTAGAGGCTTGGGCTAGAAATGGTCTCACTGATGAACAAATAGCCCACAATATGGGGGTTTCTACTGCAACGCTTTACAATTACAAGAGAAATCATTTAGAGATTTTAGAGGCCTTAAAAAAGGGTAAAGAAGTTATTGATATTCAAGTTGAAAATGCTTTGCTTAAAAGGGCGTTAGGTTACTCATATTCTGAAAATAAGTACATGTTGGCACGAATGGAAGATGACGAATATCAAAATAAACTTACCGCCTATATAAATGAATATAAATATAATCACCCAGAAGCTTCACAAGAAGAAATAAATAGAGTAAAAATTAATTTCCCGAAAACAAAAGAGGTTCTTGTTGAACGAAAAATAAAAGAAGTTTCACCAGATACTACAGCCCAAATTTTCTGGTTGAAAAATCGCAAGCCGGAGAAGTGGCGAGATAAGCAAGTCGTGGAACATGGCGGAGAGGTTTCTGTTAATACAGCGTTTGCCAATCTTACCGTTGAAGAATTGAGGCGATTGGCTAATGCAAAACGAAGCGATTGACTTAGAAAAAATTGCTCAAGAAGCTTTCAATGAGTTAGCAAGACGTAATTACTCAGATTATTTTTATTTGGCACATGGGAAACAGTTTGAAATGCTCCGTCATCAAGCTTATATAGCACCAAAACTTCAAGAAATCGCTGACGGAGAACAACGGTTTATTATTGTTGAGTTGCCTCCGCAGCATGGGAAATCTACTTTTATTACAGAAACGTTTCCGGCTTATTATTTAGGAAAGAATCCAGATAAGTTGGTGATGGTTGTTTCGTATTCAGAAGAATTATATAAAAAGTTTGGTAGAAAGAATCGAGAAAAGTTTAGGCTTTTTTCAGATTCTTTATTTAATTTAAAAATCAGTTCTGAAACAGCCAGTGTAAGCGAATGGGGAATCGAAGGGCATCTTGGTTCTTTGTACAGCACCTCAATATTGGGTGGCGCAACTGGTAGGGGATCTAATTTATTGATTATTGATGACCCTATTAAGAATAGAGCAGAAGCAGAAAGTAAGACCATCCGAGATAAAGTTTACAACGAATGGCAAGACACTTTCTATTCTCGTCTAACTGCAGATGCTAGTGTGATTGTAATCATGACTAGATGGCATGAGGATGATTTAGCGGGTCGATTGCTTAAAGAAATGACTTTACCCTGGGAAGAAATAAAAATACCAGCAATCGCAGAAGAAAATGATTTGCTAGGAAGAAAAGAAGGTGAGGCATTAGCTCCAGAAATTGGAAAAGATGTAGAATGGGCTGAAAAAACAAAAGCAGTAACGGGATCAAGAGGTTGGGCTTCACTGTATCAACAAAGACCGACACCGGCCGGGGGCAATATTTTCAATAGATCGTGGGCTAAGTATTATGTCCCTACAATTGAAATGAAGGTGAAGCTGGGTCTTGGTGATGATGTAGCAGTTATTCCAGAAAGCTTTGATATACAAGTTCAATCTTGGGATTGTACATTCAAAGATTCGGATACGTCGGACTATGTAGCAGGTCACGTTTGGGGTAAAAAACAAGCTGATTTTTATTTTTTAGATCGGCATCATGAACGGATGGGAATTGTTGAAACAATGAGAGCTATTCAACATATGACTGATAAGTGGCCGCATGCTAAAGCTAAATTTATTGAAGACAAAGCAAACGGAAGTGCCGTAATTGAAATGCTATCTAAAAAAATACCGGGTATTGTTCCGGTGAATCCTCAAGGTGGTAAAGAAGTAAGAGCAAATGCAGTATCTCCTTTTTGGGAGAGTGGCAACGTGTACGTGCCTCATCCTTTATGGAAACCTTGGATTGATGAAGTGTTAGACGAGCTTCAATCATTCCCTAACGGTGTACATGATGATGATGTAGATTCTATGTCACAGGCATTAGTAAAACTTGATACTAAAGTAAAAAAAGAGCGAAGAGAAGGAAGAAAAACAGCATTCTAGGAGGTGTCAAATGGCTAGTAAAATTATTAAATCTACCAAAAAAAATAAGGAATTAGCTTCAGTTAAAAAAAGCGAAGTGATGATTCAAAAATCACGATCTATTAAATATAAATCTTTTGGCGGAGTTGAACACAGCAGAGATTTAACCCAACTTTCGCCACCTTATGATATAAAAGTTTTGAGGGCTATTGGTGAAAGTTCTAGTATTTTGAAACAATGTATTGATGCATACGCTCATAATGTTACAGGGTTTGGCATTGGCATCCGTTATAAAACAGAAGACAATGAGGAAACGCCAGAAATGAAGTCAGAAAAGGCAGCAATTGAAGGCTTGTTGAATGGTTTAAACCTTGAACGTCCACCAAAAGAAGTGATTGAAGAGGTTATCCATCATGTTGAAGAATGCGGAAATGGCTATTTTGAAGCTATACGAAACGGCAAAGATGAAGTTGTCGGCATTGACAGCATTAAGCCGGAGCATATGACAGCTACTAAGCTTAATCGCATCACGTTGCCCGACGGAACAGTTAGAAAGTTCCGTTATTATGTGTTTCGTGATTCATTGGAAGACAGTGGTCAAAAAGGCAACGGCATGTGGTTTAAGTCGTTTGGTGATCCAACTCCGTTAAACACTGATGGATCAATCGCAAAAGACGGTGAAGGCACAGCGACAGAGGTTATTCATGTGAAAATCGGTGATTACACTGATCCTTATGGAGTCCCACGTTATATTGGTACCCTTATTAAGATTCTTGGTGCAAGAAAAGCGGACGAATTGAATTACAGATACTTTACCAATGGTCGCCACATGCCATTGGCTATTTTATTAGAAAATGCGCAGCTAACTGCACAGAGCGAAGAAACGTTACAAAGCTATGCAGACCAATTGGACGGCGAAAGTTCACAACACAAATTTTTATTACTGGAAGCTGAAAAAGTCGATAGCAGCAGTAATATGCTAGATGAAGGAAAAGACAAACCAGCTATTAAGCTTGAAAAATTGGCGGATATCTTGCAGAAAGATGCGTTGTTCCTTGAATATGACCAACGTACAACAGAAGCGGTTCTATCATCATTTAGATTGCCGCCTATTTATGTAGGTATGTCTAGTGATTACAATCGTGCAACAGTTGAAACGGCTAAGGAATTAACAGAAGAACAAGTGTTTCAACCGAGACGTGAAGGGTACGAATGGCGTTTGAATAATTTGTTTACAGATTATGAGTTTAAACATGTAGAGCTTTATCTAAAATCGCCTAACCTATCAAACATGGAAGATATTAAAAGTATTCTTGATCCAGCGATTCAAGCCAACGCGGTTGCTCCTAACGATTTACGTGAGTTGCTATCTAAAGTCCTTAACAAGCCTTTGCAACTATTTAAAGGGGATAAATTCAACTTTCCTATGGGTATTCAGCCACAATCAAACGATTATAACATTGAAAAAGCATATGGTGAAACATCAGATGGTGAAATGGCCGGAATGTTTAGACGTATGCTTCGTAAGATGAAAGGGTGAGTTTATGTGCCAATCTGATTTTGAGGAACTACTTCTTAAAGCGCTTGAAATTGAAAAGAACGAAGATGACGAACTAAAAAAAATATTAGAAGCAGCTGGATTTAATTTTGTTGATCTCTTAGTTGAAAAGATAAAACAATCTGAAATCGCAATTGATGAAGTGCTTCAGCTAGATTACGAAGAAGTTCTTGATATCGTCACAAGTTTATTTTTAAAAAATAAAAAGACTCCAAGCGAAAAAGCAATACGGCGTGAATTGAAAAAAAGAGGGTTTAACAGCAACTTTTCAGAAGCTGTTATCCCTATTTTAAATGAAACATTTAATGAAGTAGCTGAACAAATGGCTAAGGATTTAGATAGTCAGTTTTCTAATAAAAAGTTATCAAGGGCATCAAAGAAAGCAATGGAAAAATGGTTCAAAGAGCTACCTCAACTTATGAAATTAACAACAGATGATGCAGTTGTTAGAGCCATAAACGATGCTTATGAAAACGGTAAAGGAATAAGAGGTTTAGAGTCCGCGTTATCAAAAATGCCAGAATTCAGCAGACGAAGAGCCAGAACGACAGCAATTACAGAAGGTTTATCGAATTATCAAGCAGGAACTTACGAAGCTATGATGCAAAGTGATTCAGTCATGGGGTTGAAATGGATTCACACTCCTGGTTATCCGGAACCACGCCAAGCACATCAAGCATTACATGGAACAGTCGTTAAAAAAGGTAAGTTCTTCAACGTGAATGGCTATAAGGCACGCTATCCGCTTGATCCATCATTGCCGGCAGGTGAACGAATTCAGTGCCATTGTCATGTTGAACCAGAGCTGGACGAAAAATATTTGAAAGGGGGTGAAAAATAAAATGCCTAGAGAATTAAAGAATGTGAACGTTACGCATGTTTCATTTGTTGATAAAGCAGCAAATAAAAAGAAATTCTTTTTGACTAAATCAGCTGATAAGTCCGATCCAGTATTTGAAACTACGGTGCGAACAATCACGAAGGCTGATGACCCTCAAAAGCTTGTTTATGGTGTTGTTTATGAGCCAGATGTTAAAGATGCACATGATGATTTCATGACTGCGGACGAAATTGAGAAGGCAGCTCATGGATTTATGCAAAATTACCAACAAATTGATAAGCAACATGATTTTGAAGCAGGAGCTGGAACAGTCGTGCAGTCTTATATTGCGCCATGTGATTTAGATGTGGGAGAAACCATTGCAAAAGGTAGTTGGGTGCTTGTTACAAAAGCAACCGATGAAATTTGGGAGTCCATTCAAAAAGGCGAATTTACAGGATATTCATTAGCAGGACAGGCAGAAGTTGCAGAGATTGAAAAAGCCACACAAGATATTTTTAATAGAAATAAGTTGATGCGTGATGTTAATAGCGCTATGGATTCTTTTCGTTCAGCAGTGTGGCGCATATCTGATGATTATCAGCTTGATGACACAGCAAAAATTCAAGAAATCCAAAATGAAATCACTGAACTAAGTAATTTAGTCGGTGGATTTTCAATAACTAAATCACAAGAAAAAGGCCTAATCAACTCGATTAAGTCTTTTTTTAATACCCAAAAACAGGAGGATGAAGAAATGAAAATTGAAGACATTACAAAGGCGTTTACTGATGCATTGCAACCAGTAAACGAGCGCTTAGAAAACTTAGAAAAAGCTAGCGCTGACGGCACAAAAGAAAAAACGCCAGAAGAATTAGCAGCAGAAAAGAAGAAAAAAGAAGAAGCTGATGCATCAGATGCAGTAGCAAAAGCGGTGGAAGCTGCAACAAAACCATTAATTGATCGGATTGAAAAAATGGAGAACACTCGCAAATCAAACGCAGTGGAACCAACCTATTCAACACAAGAAGAAGTTAAAAAATCAGAAGTGCCATCGTATGTTGATGCAGCATTTCCAATGGAATAATAAAAAAAGAAAAGAGGAAAACAAATGCCAATTTCAAACGAATTATTATTAAAACAAATGTCGGCAATTCAAAAGGCCGGTAACAATGTAACTTTACGAGATGACAATGCTCGTGCTTTCATCTTAGATGCAATCGCATCAAGTGCTACTCTTCAAAAATTATATACCTATTTTGCTAATAGCGGTGTAGGTACAATTGATAAATTAGGAATTAAAAAACGTACTTTAAAAACACATCAAGGCATTAACACTAAGCCAGATGGAACTGATTTAGTTGAAGAAGATAGCGTTGCATTTAAATTAGTCTCTTTGTATTTAGATACATGGATTGAAAATTCTAATACTTTTTATACTGCGCGTACTCGTGGACAAGACGTTCGTCAAGCTTTGCTATCGTTAATGCAAGCACAATATGCAGCTGATTTACAAGATTTAGCTTTCAACGGTGACGAGTCGTCTAGTGATCCATTCTTAAAACAAAATGATGGATATATTAAAATGGCTAAAAACGACGCTGCTATTAAACATTCTTATAAAAAAATGCCAGTTATTCAAACTTTGACTAAAATTACTGGAGAATTTGAAGATAAATACATTAACGGTACGTTCAAATGGGTTATGTCACGAGCAACAAATTTAGTTTATGTTGCAGAAATTCAAAACCGTTCAACAAATTTAGGAGATTCAACAATTGTTGGTGGAGTCTTAACTCATCTAGCTGGGTATGATGTTGAAATCGTTGATGGTATGGAAAATAATGTAATTTTATTCACACCGCTTGAAAATTTAACTGTAGTAGCTGGTTTAAACGTTACGTTAACAACTGCAGCAGCAGACAGTGCAGCTGTTGCAAAACAAGCAACATACCACTTCATGTTAAACGATAATGACTTTGTTATCCGTGAAAATAAAATGATTGCTTATATTGACGGAAAAGGAACAGAAGAAGATCCAGGAGTCATTGTAATTCCAGACAGTATTTCAATTGTTGAAGGTGATGTTACTATCGCAGTTGAAGGCACTAAACAATTAACAGCTGCAATTTTACCAGATGATGCATCTAACAAGAGTACAGCATTCAAAATAGCTGATAAAGCTATTGCAACGGTATCAGCTAGCGGAATGTTAAAAGGAGTAGCAGAAGGAACAACGTCGGTAACAGTTTCTACTTCAAACGGGAAATCTAGTTCTATCAAAGTTACAGTAACACCAAAACAAAAATAGAAGGAGGGCGTAATTATGCGTGATCCTTATATTGATTTTGATTATTACGATAAAGAATACGAGGGGGAATCGGTGAAAGACTCCGATTTCTCCAAGCTATCTAAAAGGGCATCAGATGTTGTGGACCAATTAACTGGTTATAAAATTGCGAAAAGCGGGCTTGATAGCTATGACCAATTTATTCAAGGATTAATTAAACAAGCAACAGCTGCTCAAGTTGAATATTATCAACTTGAAGGGATTGAAACTGATTCAACCGGCCAAACAGAGAGCAATGGTAGTTTTTCGATTGGTAAGTTTAGCGTAAGTGGTGGAAGCACTTCAACAAGCAGACAATCCGCTCGTGTCGCTCCAAATGCTATTGCATATTTAGAAGCAACAGGTTTGATCAAGCGAAATGGGGTGAGGATTGGTGCCATTTAAAGCAATCCCCAAAAAAGCGCTAATTCATGAAGTGGAGTACAAAGAAAAGAAAGAATCAACTAATGGATGGGGTGGAAGCGGTGATGCCGAAGTTCAAACAATAAAGCACGTAAGATTTGAACCGTCTTCCGAAGTAGTAAAAACAGGAGAAAACGAAGAGAAATTGATTCGAGGTTCATTGTATATTGATGCTAAACATTCTGAACCGTTTATCATCCCTGTAGTTGATTCTATTGTTGTTTTTAAAGGCAATAAATTAATCGTACAAACTAGTGAACCCGTTTATGCAACAAATGATAAGCCACATCATGTTGAGGTGACTTTAATTTGAGTATTAATGTACGATTTAATGGTGATTATCATAAAAAAAGGCTGAAATATGCTGCTAAACAAGCAATAGAACCAGTTACACTTCAAGTTGCAAAGGATGCAAATAGATACGTCGCTAAAGATACGGGAGCGCTAGAATCATCCGTTTGGGGTGCTAGTAATTTCCCTCTAGGTCGTATCGTTTGGGCTGCTGAGTACGCAGCTGCTATTTATTTTGGGAGTCAATCGCTAAAACATGATAAAAATCCGATTGCATCTCATTTATGGTTCGAAGTTGCGAAGAAAAACGATTTAGAAAAGTGGCTTAAAGTTACGAAAAATGCAATAAGAGCCAATTTATAAGGGGGAATTCAATGGATTTTTACGAATCGTTAGCCAAATTTTTAAACGATCATTTAGAACTTACCTCGATTAATGGCCATATTTTGTTTGATGCATCTACAAATAATGAAAAGGATATTTGTATTTTAGATGCGCCATCAGCAAATGGGGCTAGATACTATAATAGCGACACTACCTATAATATGGTGGTGCAAATTATAGTGAAGAATACGGATCAGCATACAGCTTATTTGGAAGCCATGCAGATTTATCAATTATTGGATATGTTGCCAATTAAAGTGAATAAAGACTTTCTAACAATTGAAAGCCAAAATGACAGCTTTATTTTCAATGCATCCGAAGGGTACACGTTACCACGGAAAATAAAAAAAACAGAACACAATGCATATATCTACTCGATGCTTATTAAAGCAGATATATTAATAAAAAATAGAAAAGGAATGATGAAATAATGCCAGAAGTTTTAGAAGGATTTTTACCTAACTACATGACTAAATTTGAAATTGGCCCTGATAAAGAATCTTTATTTGAAATGGCCGAAGGAATTCAATCGGTTGAGCCAGCAAATGACGAAGAAACAGAAGACTACACTTATTACAGTCATAAAGGCGGTAAAGAAACGGATGTCACCAGTGTAAGTCGTTCAGAAGCGTTCAAAGGACACAGAACTTATAAAAATGATGAAGCACAAGAGTTCATTCGTAATGGTTTAAATTCACCGGGGAAAGGGCGCAAATGTTATTTCCGTGTAACAGAACCAGATGGACGAATTGTTGAAGGACCTGCTTCATTTAGTGGCATTGTTCATCGTGGTGGGGACGCAAATAGCCGTGGAACATTTGAAGTTACAGTTACATTTGATGGTTTACCAGAAGATAAATTACCCAGTAACTAAGCCGTCTAGCGTTCAAGTAGACAAAGCAACAACTTCTATTGCTGTAGGTGGAAAAGCAACAATTATCGCTACTGTTTTACCAGAAGGTGTCGCCCAAGAAGTTACATTTGTATCTGCAGATACTTCTCAAGTTACCGTAAAGGCAACAGGTGAGTACACAGCAATTGCAGAAGGGTCATCTGTTATTACAGTAGCAACTAAGGAAGATCCGACGATTAAAACGACGGTAACTGTTAATGTTACTGCGGTATCGTAAAAATAGTTTAAAGCTCTCATTTGAGGGCTTTTTTATTTTAAATTAGGAGGAAAAAACATGACAAATCAAACGAATAAACCTATTGAAATTCAATTAGGAAGTGGATTTATTCCATTGAGAATAGGTGGTATTGATTTCAAATTTTTAACTAGTGATGCACAACAAACAAAATATTACGAGAAGCATGCAGAACTAATGGATAAGCAAAAAGAAATTGAAAAAATTCAAAAAGATAGCAAAAAGTTAAAAGATAAAATCGATGCAAATAAAGAGGCTGATTATTCTAAAGAACAAGATAAACTTATTGAATCTTTTAGTAAAACAGTAACCGAGGTTAGCGACGTTGTGGCCGAAACTGTTGATTGTGCTTTAGGCGATGGTGCTTTTGAGAAATTACACGAAAAAGCTGGTGGAGATTCAGATGCAGTTTTAGAAGCTTTTCTAGTTGCAATGGAAGCCATTAAAAATTATAAGCAAAAAACCAAATTAAATAAATACATTGCTGACAAAAAGAAGTGATAGCAAATGATCTCACTAGCGTTTGGAATAAATAACGATATTGAGTTAAATGGCGTTACCTATCCTCTTGATTTAGATTTTTCGACCGTTCTTAGAATCTTTGAAATGTTTCAAGATGATGATTTAGAAGAAGGCTATAAGTTCGCAGGTGTTCTCATGGGAATTGCGGGGCTTTCAGAAGATGAAATCCTTGATTTAAACGATCAAGATAAAATTGATTTGTATCTTAAAATTACTGAACGAATAACTAATTCGTTTGCTAATGAAGTTGAAGCAGAAAAAGAATTTGATCTAAAAGGTAATGTGATTCACGAAGAAATAAAAAAAGAAGATTATAACTTAACTGAAGATGCACCTTATATTTTTGCTAGCTTCTATAAGGATTACAAAATTGATTTAATCGAATCAAGAGGCAATTTGCATTGGGACAAGTTTAACGCTCTTTTAGTTTCTTTATCGGATGAAACGAAGTTTAAGAAAGTGATTGAAATTCGTCAGATGAAAGAAACAGACGATATGACTTCAGAGCAAAAAGCAGCTTTAAAAAAGGCAAAAAAAGCATATGCGCTTAAATCGTCACAACAAGCTATTGAATTTGAAGAAATGGACATTAAACAAAAAAGGGAGTGGTTCGCCAAACAACAAAGAAAGAGTGGTGAATTAATTGAATGATGGAAATGTAATTATTGATGTTGAACTGAACACCAGTAAGGCTGAAAGTGATGTTGATTCTTTAGATAGTAAAATATCCGGAATAAGCAAGAGTGGTGAACAAGGAAGCATTGGTATTGTGAAAATTGCTAGTGCTTTAGGTTTGGTGCAAGTAGCAGGTAAAGCAATTGATATGATAAAAGGCTCCATTCAATCGGCATTTGGTCGTATTGATACAATGGAGTCTTTTCAGCGTGTTATGAAGGCTTTAACTGGTGATACGAATGTTGCCAATAATGTATTAAGTGATTTGAAAGTAGTAACAAAAGGGACTGCATTTGGTCTTGATACTGCTGCAAAAGCGGTTCAAGGATTTGTTACTCGTGGTGTAGAAATTCCAAAAGCAACAAAGTATTTTCAAGCGTTTGGCGACGCGGTTGCCTTCTATGGTGACGGGTCAAAAGAACAGCTTGAAAATGTTTCAGATGCTTTAGGAAAAATGCTTTCTAAAGGCAAAGTATCAATGGATCAGATGGATAGGTTAACCGATGCCGGTATTGATGGAGTTGGAACGTATGCAAAAGCAACTGGAAAATCAGTTGAGACAGTACAAGAGGAACTTTCTAAAGGTTCTATCAGTGCTACTGATTTTGTAGATGTTGTTTCTACTGCATTTGAGGAAGGCACGAACGGTGTTACTAAAATTGCAGGTGCTGCAAGGGATGCCGGGGCAACATGGGGCGCTGTATTTACAAACATGAAAGCAGCGGTTACTCGTGGGGTTGTGGCAATTATCCAGGCAATTGATGCAGGGTTACAAAGTGCTGGTTTAAGTAATATGAGAGCAATGGTGGCACAAGTAGGTACCGTATTTGAAGATACTTTAACCAAAATAGCTGAAAAAATTCCGCCAGTCATCGCTTTTATCGCTAACTTAGTCAAGACCTTAAAACCATTAGTGCCAGTTGTACTAGCTGTAGGTGCTGCATTTTTAACTTTCGCTACTGGAATGTCGGTCATGTCAAAAATTCAAGATGTTGTTAAGTGGGTTAAAGGGTTAAGCCAAGCTTTTGATGTTTTAAAAGTAGCGGTATTAGGACATCCTATACTAGCTTTAGCTGCTGTATTAGTTGGTTTAGGAATCGCCTTCTATACTGCTTATCAAAAATCAGAAACATTTAGAAGTGTAGTTGATAAATTAGTTGCTCCGATGATGAAGGTTATTGACGGTGCAAAACTAATGGGGCAAGCCTTAATTGAAATGGTCACGAATGGACCGGGCGAAAAGATCGCAGAACTAAGAGAGCAATTTATAAAACTGTTTCCTGCTGAATTATGGGACAATTTCATTAAATTTACAGCTAAATTAAGCGATTTAAAAGAAGGTATTAAACTAGCCTTTATGACTATAAAAGAAATGGTTACGAATGGACCTAGTAAAGCAATTGCTGATTTAGGTCAGCAGTTCACCTTATTATTTTCTTTTAAAGCATGGGATAATATTTTAATTTTAGCTAGAGCGTTGAAAACGTTAAAAGATAATGCAGTCAGTGCATTTAGTGGCTTAAAAGTAGTAACTGATGGAATTAAAGACCTATTTGCAGGAGATTACGAAAACGGGATGCTTTCAATGATGAAGATTCTTCCCGTCGATGTAGTTATTGCTATCACTAAAGGCGTTGATTTAATCAAAGGTGCTTTTAACGGGTTGAAAAACTTTATCGGTGGTTTTGAATTTAGTGGATCAAGTTTCGTCAAACTCGGTTTAACAATAGCTGCAATAGCTTTTCCGATACTAAGATTAAAAACAGGGATATTAGGATTAAGTAAAGTTTTTTCATTGTTGAAAGTACCAAGTGCTTTTTCAGCATTGCCAGGTTTAATCGGCCCTATCATTCAAGCGGTTGGCGGTTTGGGATTGAGCGTTTTAAAACTTGCTAGCCCTTTCAGTTCAATAGGCACAATGGTATTGGGATTGTTTAAAAGTTTCAGCATGGGATCCGGAGCGTTAAGTTTATTGAAAGTAGGATTAACATCATTGTTAGGCCCATTTGGATTATTAATAAAAGTTATTGCGCTTGTGTCTGCAGCCTTTGCAGGTGCCGGCTTATTTGCTGATATGGATAAAATGCTAAACAAAGTAGATGAATTTGCTGATAATATCGCTAAAGCAGCACCTAGAATTGGCAGCGCAATAGGCAAAGTGGTAAAAGGTATCGGACAAGGTATTGCTAAAGCATTGCCAGGTATTATCGAAGCGGGTTTATTAATCGTTTCCGGATTAATGACAGGTTTAGCAAAAGGAATACCAGGAGTAGCAAAAGCTGCGGGTGCATTAATATTAGCAATTACTCAAGCTATTTTAGTTTTAGTTCCCCTCATTGCAGCGTGTGCTTCAGCAATAATGGTTACTTTTTTAGCTTCACTATCTAAAGAAATGCCACCGATTATTAAAGTTTTCGGAAAATTAATTGTTGATATTCTTTTGGCGTTAACAAAAGCATTGCCGGATATTGTAACGGCTGGATTGAATTTAATTTCAGCGGTGATTGATGGAATTACAAAAGGATTACCGAGATACATTACCGCAATAAGTAATTTGATTGTCACTTTTTTAACTGGAATTACTGAAAATCTCCCAAGAATATTAAATGCTGGTGTTGATCTATTAATGGCATTTTTAAACGGAATGATTGAAAGGTTGCCGGAAATAGTGACAACAACAATGACATTGATCGTTGCTTTTTTAGATGCTGTTACAGCTAAATTACCCGATATTATAACTAGTGGTGCAAATTTGATAATCGCATGGTTGCAAGGTATTGCTCTAAATTTACCAGGGATTATTAATGCCGCCGTTGACGTAATCGTGGCATTTTTACAAGGAATTGCAAATAATTTACCAAGAATTATAAATTCGGCAGTAGATGTTATTGTTGCGTTTATTCAAGGTATTGGGGAAGCAATCCCTAGATTAGCTAGCGCTGCAATGGATGTGGTAGATAATTTAGTGCAAGCTATTATTGATATTTCAGACAGGATGGCTAAAGCAGCAATTGCTCTAATGAATGGATTAGCTAAATCAATTAGGGATAATAGAGAAGATTTGAAAACAGCAGCAGAAGATTTACTCAAAGCTATTTTAGAAGGTATTCCTGGATATGGATTGTTTGAAAGAGGGAAACAGCTAGCGCAGGGGTTAATGGATGGGATAGGGAATATAGGAAAAGCGATCGGTGGAGCGATTGATAAAGTCAATCCATTCACTAAATCATTCAGTGTTCAAGCGATTGGATCAGAAGCTCCTTCTACTTTTTCAAGTCCAGTTATGGCAAGAAGTGCTTTTGCAATGCCTGTAATGCCAACAGCTGAAACTTTCGCAATGCCTAGATTAAGAGCAGAGCAAGCAATTGGAAGTGTTTCTATTCCGACTGGTAGCGTTTCGTCTAGTTCAGGATCTAAGAAATCAATAAAAAGACTATCAGACACTAATAAAGAAGTGGTTAGACTGTTAGGTGTTATTGCTGATAAGAACACTACCTTAAACGTGAATGGTCGAAGAATGTCAGAAGAGCTAGCTCCAACGGGCGATGCTATTCAAATGCAACGTACTAAATTAGGTGGATGGGGGTTAGAAATGCAATGATGAAAAATTTATATGATTATGGGATCTTTTTTAACGGTAAACATTCAGGAGAATTTGGCCTTGATGTCTTAACTAAACAAATAACGTTTCCCGAAAAAATAAAAACATTACAAAGTATCCCTCATTCAAATGTTGTCTATGATTTCTCATTAGTTTACGGGACTCAAAACTATCAAGAAAGGACATTTACTATTGAATTTAATATTGTTGATCGTAATTTATGGACCAGAGAAGCGATGTATATTCAATGGACTAAAGTTTTAGCTTGGCTACTGGAACCTAGTCAAAAGATTCCGCTCTATGACGATATCATGAAAGAATATTATTATCTTAGCGAGGTGCAAAAGAAGCCAGACTTTGAAGAATTACGGTTCAGAGGGAAGTTAACAGTTGAGTTCCAATGTTACCCTTTTAGAATACACGAATTGCAAGAAGGAAACGACATATGGGATACGTTTAATTTTGAATTAGATATAGCTCAAATTGTTAAACATGATATTAAGGGATCTAAACAGATTACTTTATACAACATTGGCATGTCTAATTTGGCACCTATCGTGGTTGCTAGTTCAGCGATGGAGATCCAGTTCAAAGGAAAAAGTTATAAGGTTCTTTCTGGCGAAAATAAAGTGATAGGATTCTATTTATTGCCGGGGATTAACGAGTTTAAAGTTATTGGTAACGGAACAATCGAGTTTAAGTTTCACAAGGAAGTGATTTAATGTATCAAGTTTTAATTAAAGATGGTCCTAAAGGCGATGCGCTAGAAATTCATTCGCCTTTTTCTAATGACTTGAAATTGGATAAAGGAAACATAAAAAAAGGCATTAATACGTTTGATAGCTTTAATTTATCTTTTTTACCAAATAACCCAGCCTTTGGAAAAATTAAACCGCTGACCACGCTTATAAGAGTTTTCGATAGTCAGCAAAATAAAAATATTTTTAAAGGTAGAGTGTTAATTCCAACAGATCAGATGGAATCAAACGGAGGTTTTAACTGTAGTTATACTTGCGCGTCTGATTTAAGTTATTTGCAAGATACCATACAAAAATATGCCAAGATTCAAGACACAACACCGGAACAATTTTTCAAATATTTAATTGAGGTTCACAATTCACAAACCGAAGAGCATAAACGCTTCATTGTCGGCGTTGTTAATGTCACAAATAATACTGACAATGTTTATCGCTATGTTGATGATTTAGCAACTACATGGGACACGATACAAGATAAGTTGATTAGTCGTCTAGGCGGGGAATTAAGAATTCGAGAGGTAAACGGTGTTAACTATATTGATTATCTAATTGAGATAGGGGAACACACAGATACAACCATTGAGCTATCTAAAAATTTAATATCACTATCTAAAAGTGTTGATCCCACGGAAATAGTCACAAGGCTATATCCAAGAGGTGAACGTTTAGAAGGTGAGGAAGAAACTAGTTCTGATGCATCGCAACCTCGTTTAACTATTTCAAGTGTTAACGGAGGAAAAGACTATTTAGATGCTCCACAAGAATTGATTAATGAATTTGGGATAATTGAAAAATCAAAAGAATGGTCAGAGGTTACACAACCCCAAATATTGAAGTCTAAAGGGCAACAATTTTTAGATGAACAGAAGTCAGCACAGACTCAATACAGCTTAACAGCGGTTGATTTATCGTTGATTGATATGGATATCCGAAGATTTGAAGTAGCCAACTATTATCTCTTAAAAAATCCTGTTATGGGAATTGATGAAGAATTGAGAATTGTTGGAATCGGAATAGATATTATAGATGTTGAAATGTCTGAACTGACAATTGGTGATCGTTTTATTTCATTATCGCAGTACCAAGCAGAATTAAAAAAGAAAAATAATGCGTTGAATGATATTGCTGACAAAACAAATTCTTTAATTAAACGTACCAATAATCTTGATAAAACAACAGCTGGATTGGGAAAAGAATTAGTTGAAAGTAACAAAGTTATCTCCCAGCAACAGAAATTAATCGAGGATGCGCTTCGGCGTATCAAAGAACTTGAAAATGGCACAGATCCAGAACGTCCAATAGGCAAAATTATTGATGTTTCGGAACATCAAGGGCAAATTGATTGGGCTAAAGTAAAAGCAGATGACATCGAACTTGCGATTATAAGAGTTCAAGACGGTAGCTCGTACGTCGATAACTATTACCGTTATAACATTCAACAATGTCAGCAACTTAATATCCCTTATGCAGTCTATGCTTTTGCACGATATGTCAACGAAGCTGATGCAGGGCAAGAAGCAACTGACTTCTATAATCGTACGAAATCTATTTCCGGAACGGGTAAGCAACCTTTATTTTATATGATTGATGTTGAGGTGGCCACGATGGAAAACATGAGACAAGGAACTGAAGCGTGGCAAAATAAAATGATTTCATTTGGAATTTCTCAAACGAATCAAGTCGCTTATATCGCAAATCATTTATACGATCAATTTAATATAAATGTCGCTCGCTTTGGAAGTATTGTAATACCTGCTTATCGTAGCACTCCGCCAGATCATCCTTGGGATTTATGGCAATACAGCGACAAAGGAAGCGTACAGGGAATTAATGGCAATGTTGATATGAATAAAGATCCATCAGAAAAATTTAAAAAACAATATTTAGGTAGGTGAAAAAAATGCCCGTAAATTATAGGGACCCGACTCATATAACTGAAGAAAATTGGGTTGATATGAATAAGGTAGATGAAGTTCATAAACTTTTAGCAAAATGGATTCGTGAAAAAATGTATGGTGAGGATGTAAGAGAAAGTTTGGCTAGATTAGTTGAACAGACATCTTCTGATTTATATGATGATAAACAAATTGCACTTGCACTTGAAAAATTAGCTCAAGAACTGCAGATTAAATGGGACAACGACACTCAAAAAATTATAGACGAGTGGAAGAACACAATAGGCGGATTAACGGTTGATAGTGAAGTGATAAATGCTCGTATAAATGTGAAAGGTGTTGTTTATAAAACACTTAAAGAGCGTCTTGACGCAATGGAAAATGACCGTTTTACCATAAAAAGCGGAGAGAGCGACGTTCTTATTACTTTACAAGATGATAGATTTAGCCAAAACCATATGCTTGTTAAAGAGGGGGAAGTTGATAACTCAAAGGGGCTATCTGGTTTGATTATCGCAGAAGTTGATAATGCGAAACAAGATACATTTTATTTAAAAAAAGTAGGTGAGATTTAATGGCAATTGATGTTGTAAAAATGATGGAAACTGACGAAAAAGAGATTAAACGACAAGTATATCCAGAAACAACCGTCAATGCAGTTGAGGGATTGAGTGAAGCTTTAGGAACAGCTGGGAAAGGTCAAGTGACATCTGTTAACGGAAAAATTGGGGCTGTTAATCTGACTCCAAAAGATATCGGATTAACTGGTTCTGGGGTGCCGTATGCATCTGCAACGACAGATGGAATTATTACAAAAGAAATGTATGTGCAATTACAGCGATTAATTAATGCCGAAAAAAATAGTGTCACCATCGAAAAAGTATAGGGGGAATTAAACAATGGCAGATATAGTAAAAGTTTTAAATGATGGAGTTGAGGTTTATCCGCGGACCCACGCAAGTGCTGTGCTCGGATTGACAACTCTTAAAGGAGATAAAGGAGACACTGGGCCTGCAGGGCCGGCGGGTCCAAAAGGAGCAACTGGCGCAACGGGGCCAGCTGGTCAAAATGCCA
Organism: Carnobacterium sp. GW821-FHT04C06; assembly: GCF_059420345.1. NCBI lineage: Bacteria > Bacillati > Bacillota > Bacilli > Lactobacillales > Carnobacteriaceae > Carnobacterium > Carnobacterium sp. GW821-FHT04C06. Next base: position 5,693 of record NZ_JBWKTN010000005.1, on the reverse strand, counting down.
CGACAACTGCAGTAGCAACTACTACAACTAATGGCTTGATGGCTGCAGCTGATAAGGCGAAGTTGAATAGTTTGGCTTCAATCACATTTGAAAAGGTGGGAACAGTTTAATGGCAGATATTGTGCAGTTAGCAGAAAATGGAGTACTAAAATATTTAAAAACCCATACAAAAGCAGTTGAAGGATTAGACGCTGAATTAGCAAAAAAAAGTGATTTAATCAAGGATACAGGTTGGATTAAGGCTGCAGTTGTAGGGGACAGTATTATTTATTACAGACGCATTGGGAATATGGTTTATGTAAACGGACAAGGAAATAAATCTTTACCAAAAGTATCTGAAACTTTAATGTGGGCAATTGCAAAAGGTTTTAGACCAGATTTACCCGCAGCAAAAGGAGAAGCTTTTTACGAATTATCTAATACAGATTCTACTCCAACAAATCTGACGATTATTAGAATACGTTCGGATGCAATGCATATGATTTACAGAAATAATGATAATGGCTGTGGTTTTGACGGGATATCTTGGCCAACTGCAGATCCGTTTCCAACATAGAATAAGGAGGATATTAAATGAATTTTATTGAAGTAATCGAAATTGATGAAGAAGGAAATGTTAAAGAGTCAAAAGTAGTGAATAAAGAAAATTTTGAAGAATCAGAGTATACAAAGTTTCAATGGGAAGGCTTATTTTTAAAACCTAAATGGTCTTTTCACTTAAATAAGTGGATTGAGACGGCAAGTGAAGAAGAAGTGAATCCACCAGTTGAAGAGGAAGAATTAACAAGTGAGGAAGAGTTAGCTCAACAAGTTTCAGAATTGGAAATTAAAGATATGGAGAAAGATATCTTAATTGAGGACTTAGGACAACAGTTATCAGATTTAGAAATTATGGTTATAGGAGGAAAAGAAAATGAGTAAAGCTTATGTAAAATGGTTAGATCGATTTTTAATTAATTGGTGTACGCTGGAACAATTAGAAAAATTGGTCAAATTAAAACAACTAACTGAATCAGAAGTGCAATTGATGGTCAAAGAAAAAGATGCCAAAGACAAAGAAGAAGCTATTGAAATTTAATAGCTTCTTTATTTTGTAGAAGGGAAGTTTGGTAATGAGAGATACACTTTTAGAGCAATTCAATAAAATGATCCACGATAAAAGCTTTCTAATTGGTTCAGCGTTAGCAATTCCAGTTTGGATTTTAAACGCTAAGGGATGGGGTGAAGTTCATTCGTGGCTAATTATCTTACTGACGTTGATTATTATTGCCGAATGGATTGTAGGAAGTCGTTTGGCTAAGATATCAGTAGTTAAAAATAAAACGTCAGAGGTAGCGATTGATGCCGTTATCCGTGATGGGGTGATTTATATCATAGTAATGGCCGGATGGGTTGCAGATCAATTGTTTAAATCAGGTAGCCTTATCTTTGCGATATTAATTCTAGCGTTTATTTATCACAATTTGTATTCGCTGACTGCAAATTTATATGTGCTGGGTTGGGATAAACATTTCCCTATGTGGCTATTCAAGTGGGCAGAAAATGAAATCAAGGTAAAAAAAGAAAAATATTTTCCGACAAAAAAATAACTGATAGCTCTCATTGAGGGCTATTTTTTATAAATAAAATTAGAAATGGAGAGTTAAAATGAAAAAATTAAACAAGAATATCTTTGCGGTGTTGATGATGGTTATTATGTTAATGCCAGTGGGATTAGGAACAGCAAAAGCATATACGATTGATACAACTTATCAATTGACTTTAAGCGAAGGGGATAGCCGAAGAGCTGTAAATAAATTTGTAGTGTTACACGATGTCGGAACAGAATCCAGCGCACTAAACAATGCGATTTATATGAAACGCGCTTGGAGCCAAACTGAATCTTATACTCAATTTATCGTTGGTGACGGCGGAAAAGTTTATAAAATTGGTGAGGATGGCTATGTTTCTTGGGGAGCCGGTTCGTATGTCAACGCTAATGCGCCAGTACAAATTGAGTTAGCTCACACGTATGATAAAGCGACATTTGATAAAGACTATGCTGTATATGTTAACTTAGCACGTGATTACGCTATTAAATATGGCGTTCCCTTAACTCTTGACGAAGGTAATATGTATACTTCTGGAATCAAATCCCATCTTTGGGTTACAAATAACATTTGGGGAGACCACACTGATCCTTATGGATATTTAGCACGTTTTGGAGTTTCAAAAGAAAGATTAGCGGCTGATTTAAAAACTGGATTAAATGAAGGTACTGGTACAATTCCGCCGTCCACAAAACCACCTGTTAATCCTGTACAACCTCCAAAAACTGGTTTTGCTAGATGGTATAACGAAACAGGAACAACGTATGCGACAGAGCGCAACTGGGTTAAAGATACACCAACAAAAGAAGCGCGACTTGTTGAATATCAATCAACTGGTCAAGCGATTAAATATCATAAAGTTGTATGGTCAGACGGAATCGTTTGGTTGCAATTAACTGGATGGGATGGCAAACAACGCTATGTTGCTTATTCAGATGCGACACAAGGCAATGGATTCGGTCGTAAATACGGTTATTGTCAATAGAAATATCCCACTATAAATAGTGGGGTTACATATACAATAGTTAAGAAAGAAAACCTAATTTTTTTAATATAAAATTTTATTGACAATAGGATTTTAAACATATATATTGAATAATAGTTAAGGAATAAGCAGGAGGTTATTAGATGAAAAAAATTTTACCGAAAATAAATAACGATAAATTAATAACATTGACAAAAAAACAAAAATTAGGATGGTTATTACTTGTCATTTTAGTATTAATAATACTTATACCTGTTTTAATAACAGAATATTCGTCAAAAGAAATGAAAACGAACGATGAAATAAGTAATGTTGGAGACACTTTAACATTAGGTGATTTTAGCTATAAAGTAAATAATTTTGAGATTAGAAATAGTAATGATATGGAGGGTAGAAGAGATTTGATTGTTTCGGTTGATATAACAAGTAAGAGTGATAAATCTGAAACTTTATCTTTTGAAAATAGTTTTATTTTAAAAATAGGGGATAAAACTTTCGAATCAGATTCAATTAGAAGTATGAATGCTAATTCGGGTTCAAATCCGTTCAGTTATAATCAAGTCAACCCGGAACAAGTAATAAAAGGTTTTGTTGTATTCAATATATCCAAAGAACAAGCAGAATCTAAGAATGTTCTCTTATCAATAAAAGAAAGTTCTTTTTCTTCGAGAGAAGCAACAGTAGGATTAAAATAAAAAAAGCTTCTCAACCATAATCGGAAGAGAAGCTTTTTAAATTACTTTTTATCGAATTTTTCTTTCACGTCATCAACCATGTCTTCTGTTTTTTCTTTCATATCAGAAGCAACTTCTTTTACTTTGCCAACGGCTTGATCAAAAAAACCTTCGGCTTTTGTTCCTTTATCTCCAGTTACGTCACCAGTAACTTCTTTAGCTTTACCTTTGATTTTATCAGTAGTACCTTTGTCTGTCATAATTGCTACCTCCGGTTAAATAAAATTTTAGATAAGATGACTTAGAGACCACTTCTACAGTATCTTATAGCTAAATAGTACCATAATAGGTCAGTTTATAAAAATTTAAAGCAACAAAATAACTAATAATTTTCAATAAGTAATAGTGGTACAGTATTAGATTGAAGTTATGTCTTTCATTCTTAAACGTCTATGATTAAAATTTAAACAAATACTAAATTGTCTTTGTTCGATTAATATTTTTTGATATACTTATTAATAGGATCAGGGAGGATTACATATGACTAAGTTTGAACTATACGAAAGAATGCTGCAAGAAATTAGTGAAGAGGAAAATTACCTGTCAGAAAGAGGCTATACTGAAGTTGAGTACCAAAAATTTAAAAAATTATTTAAAAAAAATTTAGAAGATACAGCTAATTTATTCAATGAGTGGATTAACACGAAGCAAAATATGTAGCCAGGATGGAACATATTAATTTATAATTTCAAATAATAATGATAAGATAAACTTGTAGGTAAGAGATCAATTTTTCTTTCCTTTAAAGAAGTATCTGTCACTACGGCTTGCCTACACGTAAATGAAAAACCATTTTTTTAGGGTTTTTCATTTACATAACTTACATAAAGTTACGCATAAGACTGAAAATAATACGATTGCTTATTTAAGATTAAAAAATTGCCATTTTTCTGTTATGCTCTTTTCGTAGGTAGACAAAAATAACAAAAAAGCAACCTATATTTATGACTCCTAAAATTCATAATCTTTATCGTCTACTTACAAAACGATCCTTATCCGATTGTTAAAATATCCTCACGTAATTTTTCGTGAGGATGTACATATTAAATTAAATATTTAGGTGAAAGTTTCTACTTAATGTAGGGGCTTTTTTTATATAAATAAAAAGACAAGCCCGAAGGCCTATCTTATTTTTTGCTTTTTAAAAAGTAACCACATAGGAATCCAATTGCACCAACTCCAACGATTTCATAAAACAATGGAATTTTAACTTCTGCTACTAAAAAGTTAACTGATACTGGTTCAAGATTGCTAAAAGCAAATGTAATGATTAAAATAATACCGATAAGCATGATAATTCTTTTAATTGTAAAAAATTCTTTTACTCTTTCCATAAATACACCCCTAATGAAATATTGAATTATAATAAGAAATTCAGAGACCACTTCTAAATTATCTAATTAGTTAGATAAGTATTATCCTAACTATTAGAATAATAACATAGTTAATAATGATTTTAAAATTATATGCTGCTCCATTTGATCTCATCGTAAAACTCAACATTTCTAATTTCGTCATAATTAACTTTTGTACCGGACACCCAAAAACCTAACTCGTCATGGCCTTGTAGTTTACCGACTATATCATCAAAATAGTTGTTATTTTCATCCACTGATTCTAACTGGATAGCGATTGATTTATTGTTAACCACTGCAGCATTTATAACTTCCGATATTTCCTCAAAAGACATTTGCTCTTTTTTTGGCACTGTATGTTTTAGTTCCTTTTGTATTTGATCCATAGACGAGTTGTGTTCTGATAAAAACATCCCTTGCCACTTAATCGTACCTCTATCTTGATATCTCTCGTTAAATCTATTTAGCATATAATCACCTTCTTTTTTACGAATATGACCATTATACGAACGAATGTTCCTTTTGTAAAGAAAAAATACCACCTATACAAATAGTAGGGATTTGAAATAGGTGTTACCACATTTTGACCACAGCGCATAAAAATCTGACAGATATTCTAATTATCTCTTAAATGCTATAATTATTTTAAACGCCAATGAAACGTTTACATATCAATGTTTATAAATAGTTATTGAATGCTCTAAAATCTTGTGGAAATTTTGTAATCTATAAGAAGCCTTCATGGCTGTTCTGAAAATGGACGAGGATCAACCTAAGAAATAGCAGGGGATTCTTGAAAATGGATAGATAGAAAATACAAAATATGTATAATTTGCCAACATTTTGCCAACATGAAATTATCATGTTGGCAATTTTTATTTATTAAGATTGATTTATCCTTCTCCTTCTTAATTTTTCTTCTAATAAATTAACAGTTTCATTTTCAATCTTTTTATGTATCTGGGTCAATAGGTGAGACAGCTTTTGCGAGAGATTTTTTATGTTAAGCAGATAAAATGTGCTGCTCGAA
>NZ_JBWKTN010000004.1:117490-404528 GCF_059420345.1 Carnobacterium sp. GW821-FHT04C06 | reverse complement strand
AACGGGAAGTAGCTCAGCTTGGTAGAGCACTTGGTTTGGGACCAAGGGGTCGCAGGTTCGAATCCTGTCTTCCCGATAATGAAGACAAAGTTAAGATGAGTTATCCTAGATATGGATAACTCATCTTTTTTATTTTACATAAACTGAATTTTTTTATTGAAATAAGTAGACTTGCTTTTCAAATGAACATTTTTCTCGTATAATTAAAGTCAGTATTAGTCAAAATCTATTAAATCGTTTAAGAAGGAGGAGACTTATGCAAAATCAAAATATGTCAGATATCATTGAAGCCTATTTGAAACAAGTTTTAGGTGTTCATGAACAAATTGAAATTAGACGTAGTGAAATGGCTAATCAATTTAATTGTGTACCTTCTCAAATTAACTATGTTATCAATACTCGTTTTACTGTTCAACAAGGTTATTTAGTTGAAAGTAAACGTGGCGGTGGTGGCTATATTAGAATTATTAAAGTGAAGTTATTAGACAAAGTAGAAATGCTAGATGCGATGATTCAAATAATTGGAGAGAAAATTTCCCAAAAAGATGCTTATTCAATTATTCAAAAATTATATGAAGATGAAGTTATTACTAAGAGAGAAGCTACCTTAATGCTCTCTGCACTGGAAAAAAATGTTCTGGCAAGTAGTGAAAAAAATGAAAATAGTTTACGAGCAAAGATTTTGATCGCATTTGTGGACAATTTAAGATATGAATAAATGATGGAGGCGTTAAAATGAACGAATTATTTACAGAGAAAGCTAAAATGGTTTTAATTCTAGCACAAGATGAAGCAAAACGTTTTCGTCATCATTCAGTTGGGACAGAACATATCTTATTAGCACTAGTGATTGAACAAGAAGGCATGGCAGGTAAAACACTAAGACAATTTGCCGTTAACGAGCAGGATGTTCGAGAAGAAATTGAACATTTTACTGGATATGGAACAATGGGAAGTATTTCTAAAAATGTCATTTTACCCTACTCTCCTAGAGCTAAACAAGTTATTACTTTTGCAACAGATGAAGCTAGACGTTTAGGAGCACCATTAGTTGGAACGGAACATTTATTATTGGGCTTATTACGCGAAGAAGAAATTTTATCTTCTAAAATATTAAGTAATTTAGATGTAAGTTTAAATAAAACAAGACAGCTGCTACTTAAAAAAATTGGTGTTAGTGATAGCAAAAGTAAGCGTAGTAAGACTGCAGCAACTCAATCAGTTGGTGGAACGCCTACGTTAGATTCTTTGGCTCGAGATTTAACTGCGCTAGCCAGAGCTGGAAAAATGGATCCTGTTGTGGGACGTCAAAAGGAAGTACATCGTTTGATTCAAGTGTTGAGTCGGAGAACGAAGAACAATCCTGTCTTGATTGGTGAGCCTGGTGTTGGTAAAACAGCAATAGCAGAAGGTTTGGCACAAAAAATTATTAATGGTGAAGTTCCAAAAGACTTATCTAAAAAACGATTAATGATGTTAGATATGGGATCGATGGTTGCGGGAACTAAATACCGTGGTGAATTTGAAGACCGCATGAAAAAAGTTATTGAAGAAATTTATCAAGACGGTGAAGTGATTCTCTTTATCGATGAGTTGCATACCTTAATCGGGGCTGGTGGAGCAGAAGGAGCCATCGATGCTTCAAATATTTTAAAACCCGCTCTTGCAAGGGGAGAATTACAAACGATTGGTGCAACGACTTTGGATGAATACCAAAAGTATATTGAAAAAGATGCTGCTTTAGAACGTCGTTTCGCACCTATTCAAGTAGACGAACCAACGGCTGAAGAAGCAGAGGAAATTTTACTTGGTTTGAGATCTCGTTATGAAGAGCATCATGGTGTAGAAATTACGGATGAAGCAATCCATTCTGCGATTCAATTTTCAATGCGTTATATCACATCAAGACAGTTGCCAGATAAAGCGATTGATTTGATTGATGAATCGGCTGCCAAAGTTCGTTTAGATGTTTCAGATAAACCTACGCCAGTAGCAGTAGCAATTGCTGAATTGGATGCATTAGTGGCTGAGAAAGAAGAAGCCATTCAAACTCAAGATTTTGAAAGAGCTGCTAAAATTAGATCAAAAGAGATGCGTCAAAAGAAAAAAATTGAAAACTTAATTATCAAAGAAGGGAAACAGACAACTTCTTCTAAATTACAAGTAACACCAATTGATGTGGCAGAGGTCGTTTCATTGTGGACAGGGATTCCAGTTCAACAAATGGAACAAAAAGAAAGTGACCGTTTACTAAATTTGGAAAAAGTATTGCACAGCCGAGTTGTAGGTCAAAAAGAAGCGGTTAGTGCTGTTTCAAGAGCTATGAGACGCGCTAGAAGTGGTTTGAAAGATCCAAATAGACCAATAGGTTCATTTATGTTCTTAGGCCCTACAGGTGTCGGGAAGACGGAATTAGCGAAAGCTTTGAGTGAAGCTATGTTTGGGAGTGAGGAAGCACTCATTCGAGTGGATATGTCTGAGTATATGGAAAAATACAGTACAAGCCGTTTAATTGGTTCACCACCAGGATATGTCGGTTACGATGAAGGCGGACAGTTAACAGAAAAAATTCGCCAAAAACCTTATTCTGTTATTTTGTTAGATGAGGTAGAAAAAGCGCATCCGGATGTCTTTAATATTTTATTACAAGTTTTAGATGATGGTCATTTAACGGATTCAAAAGGTCGTAAGGTGGACTTTAAAAATACCATTATGATTATGACTTCAAACTTAGGTGCTACGGCTTTAAGAGATGAAAAATCAGTTGGGTTTAGTACAAAGGATAAGAAGAAAGATCATAAAGCAATGGAAAAACGAATTTTAGAAGAATTGAAAAATACGTTTAGACCTGAATTTATCAACCGAATTGATGAAACAATTGTCTTCCATTCATTAGAAAAAGACGAATTAACGGAAATTGTGAAACTAATGGGCAATACGATTATCAAACGTCTAAAAGAGTTAGACATTCATGTGAAAATCACACCTGCAGCCAATGAAGTGATTGCTAAGGCAGGTTTTGATCCAGAATATGGAGCACGACCACTAAGAAGAGCCTTGCAAAAAGAAGTTGAAGATCGTCTAAGTGAAGAATTATTAAACGGTACGGTTAAAATTGGAGACGAAGTAACAATTGGTGCGGTTAAAGGGAAAATTCGGATTCAAGTCAAAGAACCAAAAATCAAAAAAATAAAAGCTGTTTCAAAATAAGGCTTTCATTAGTTAAAAGTAAGGATCTATGTTAAAATTATACTAAATATCAATCTAAGAAAAGGGACGTGAAAGAATATGAAAAATTCAACTAAAGGTTTATTAATAGGCTTAGGCGCAACAGTAGTAGTAGGAACCATTATTGTTTCTTCTTCAGAAAAAGCACTCCAAAAGATTGAAAGTTACATGAATCGTAAACGCGCTAAAGACTTTATCAAAGAAAAATTAAACGGCAATGACGATGCGTTATCTGTTGTGGACCAATTATCAGATGAAGAAATCTCAAATCTGTTAAAAATTGTAGACAAGATTGGAAATCTTAAAGGTAAAATCAACGTTTATGGCGATAATGTAAAAGATATGGCTGAAGATTTTAAACACACGTTACATGGTTACACTGAAACAGTCAAAGAAAAATTCGATAAGTAAATAGAAAACTCCTCATTCGGACATTAGTTGAACGAATGAGGAGTTTTTTTTAAATAAGAACAAGTAAGTAACACAAGGTTAAATCGTTTTGATCTTTTAAAGAAAATGAGGTTGCTTCTAAAAAACGATCAATTCGATATTGTAAAGTGTTCCGATGGATGTATAATTTTTTTGCTGCTAATGAAAGATTTCCTTGTGTTTCCCAAAGAATTTGGACGAGTTCTTGCCAATCGACTTGTTCGGAAAGACTGTCTTTCAAGTTTTTCATCAAAAAACTTTTTTCGGTAGATGTTTTTGTGTAGTAAGCAAGAGCAATTTGGGGAAGAGACAGAACAGGATTCTTTGTGGTCTGTTGTTGGTGATTAAAAATGGACTGCTCTTCGTGAAATAACTTTGGGAAATCAGTTGTTAATTGCCAAAAATGGCCGATATAACAAAATACTTTTATCGAAAAATCATCTTCCAAAGCTTGAATAACGCCGCTTAGTTCTTCCAGTGTAAAGTCGTTTTTGGTTTCTTCTTGAATAAGAATCCCAGTAGTCGGATTGATAAAAAAAGAATCCTCACAGGCAGGAAAAACTTGTGAAAAAGCTTCTAGCCACATAAACTGATTCTCTGAATCAAGTGGGTGAGAGAGGGTAAATTGAATCACGCGATAATTGCCTTTTTTAGTTGACGGCAGCTGCTTAGCTTGCCATAGAAATTGGTACCAAATCGAATGACTTAAGGCCTTTTTTGTTTCTTTTTTTATTGGGAAAAGAGCTTGTAATAATTGAATTTCAGATAGCTTAAGTTCATTAGTTGAGATTTTAATCCATTGAGTATGATAGGGTAGACACAGAATCCCACTCTCATTACTGGGAGTTTCAACTAGGGTTGCATTTGGATAAAGGGTTTGTAAACGTTCAAAATCCAAGGGAAAAACTCCTTTCGAATCAACTTGTAATTGCTTACATTAGTATAACACAATTTTAAAATGAACTTAATAAAATCCCACAGATTAGAAAAATTAGATATAGAAAATAAGCGAACTATGATAGGATATAGAAAACGAACAAAGGAATTGGCAGATGTATACACAAGAAGAAAAAGAATTTTTTATGAAGGAAGCAATAAAAGAAGCACAAAAGGCTGGCGATAAATTAGAAGTTCCTATTGGGGCTGTTGTGGTTTTAGATGGCAAAGTGATTGCTCGTGGTCACAATATGCGAGAAGAGACCAATGACGCTACGACTCATGCTGAAATGATTGCGATTCGCCAGGCAAATCATCTTTTAGACAGTTGGCGTTTAGAAGAAGCAAGTTTATTTGTAACGCTAGAACCTTGTCCAATGTGTAGTGGAGCAATGATTATGTCACGAGTCAAAGAGGTTTATTATGGTGCGGAAGATCCTAAGGGTGGAACTGCGGGGACGCTTTATAATTTGCTGACAGACGAGCGCTTTAATCACCAAGTGGCAGTTGAATCAGGTATTTTAGCAGAAGAGTGTGGTCAATTGTTAAGTGAGTTTTTTAAAGCCCTGCGACAACGAAAAAAAGAAGAGAAGCTTGCAAGAAAAAGTGCGGAGCAAAATAAGTTAATTTAACTTTATTGATACAATTTCTAAAAAAAGCTAGCTTTTAGGGGAAAGATAAGGTAAAATAAAGATTGCCGAAAGGCCTTATAGCAATGGTGAACTTATGAATCGTGTCAGATCTGGAAGGAAGCAGCACTAAGTATGCTTCGCCATGTGCTGTAAGTACATAGTGAGAAACTCTTAATACAATTTGTATTGAGAGTTTTTTTTCACGCTTAAGAAAATGATGGGAGATTTTACTAAATTTTTAGTTTAAATGAATGAAATCCTATCTTTTTTAACGTATAATAGAAATTAGTAAATCTTCGGTTCAGAAAGAGGGAAATAGATGAGTTATCAAGCACTTTATCGGGTTTGGCGTCCCCAAAGATTTCAAGATATTGCTGGACAATTAGCGATTACTCAAACACTGCGTAATGCATTGATACAACATAAAACAAGTCATGCTTATCTATTTACAGGTCCAAGAGGAACGGGTAAGACGAGTGCTGCCAAGATTTTTGCAAAAGCAATTAACTGTCATCATATTGTTGACGGTGAACCATGTAATACCTGTGAAACTTGTATGGCGATTACGAAAGGTCAATTAAATGATGTCATTGAAATTGATGCGGCGAGTAACAATGGCGTCGAGGAAATTCGTGATATTCGAGATAAGGCCAAATATGCACCAACAAGTGCTGATTACAAAGTATACATTATTGATGAGGTTCATATGCTTTCAACAGGTGCGTTTAATGCCTTATTGAAAACACTAGAAGAGCCACCAAAAAATGTTATTTTTATTTTAGCAACAACCGAACCTCATAAAATTCCGTTAACCATTATTTCGAGGACGCAGCGCTTTGATTTTAAGCGTATTTCAGTGAAAGATATATGCGGAAGAATGGCTTATATTTTGGAGCAAGAAAAAATTGGATTTGAGGAAAGTGCCTTGCCTATTATTGCGCGCTCAGCAGAAGGCGGAATGCGTGATGCATTAAGCATTTTAGACCAGGTAATCTCCTATGGTGAGACGGAAGTAACGTTGGAAAATGCAATGAGTGTCACTGGAAGCCTCACGCAAGAATTGTTATTAACTTATTTTGAGGCCATTTTAACAAATGATACTGAAAAAGGATTGGCAATTTTACAAGGTATTTTAGCTGAAGGCAAAGATTCTGCACGTTTTGTCGAAGATTTGATTTTATTCAGTCGTGATTTATTGGTGTATCAACAAGCGCCACAAATGATTGATTTACTAGAAGAGGCGAGTGCAGATACGACGTTCAAGGAATTAAGCGGGAAGATTCCGGCGAGTATTTTATATCAAATGATTACAATTTTAAATGACTCTCAAACAGAAATGCGCTTTACGAATCACCCAGATATTTATTTGGAAGTGGCAACAGTTAAAATGACACAGTTGCGAGTGAATGTGGCGCCTAAGATGGAATCTATTCAGCCAGCACCTCAGGAAATACCTGAAACAAAAGAAGCGAGTGGAAATGTAGGGCATTTAGAAGCTGAAATCAACGAATTAAAAAAACAGCTTTTAGAACTAAAAGAGAATGGAATCGTTGCAAGTGGAGCTGCAAAAAAACCACAACAACGAGTTACCAAAAAAACTGGGAACAATCAATTTAAACCAAATACAACAGGGATCTATCAAGTTCTAAAAGAAGCGACAAAAGACAATTTATTGCAATTAAAAGAACTGTGGCCTGATTTATTAAATATGCTTTCAGTGACGCAACGAGCGGTGATGAAAGCCTCAACACCTGTTGCAGCAAGTCCAACAGGCTTGATTGTTTCTTTTGAATATGATATTTTATGTCAGAAAGCAACCGATGATCAAGAATTAATGGAAGCAGTTAGTGAGGACATGCGCCGATTAATCGGACATACCCCAAGAATGATTTGTGTGCCAAGCGATCAATGGCCAACGATTCGTAGCGAGTATTTGAGTCAAAATAAATCAAAACCAACGGAACAACCAAAAGAAGCACACGGGGGTTCACCAAAACCCACTTCTGAAGCAATGAACCAACAACTCGTTCAGGAACCACCAGCGCTAACGCCAACATTTGACGGTCTTGATGACCTCGTGGCACCTCCAATTGCAGACGATCAAAATACAGTCGTCACTGAAGCACTTGAGTTATTTGGAGAAGAAATGGTTGAAGTGTTGAATGATTAAGATTTTTAACTAATTTAGTTTTAAAATAAAAAGCGAACCAATGAAAGGAAGTAGACAACATGCGTGGAATGGGAAATATGCAAGGTATGATGAAACAAATGCAAAAAATGCAAAAAGAAATGGGATCAGCACAAGAGGCTTTAAACCAAAAAGAATTTACCGGGGTAGCTAGTGGTGATTTGGTATCCATCGTGATGACAGGTGACAAGAAAGTGAAAGACGTTGTTATCAAGCCAGAAGCGGTAGATCCAGATGATATTGAAATGTTGCAAGATTTAATTTTAATGGCAACAAACGATGTATTAGCAAAAATTGAAGTTGAAACACAATCAACAATGGGAAAATTCACTAAAGGAATCCCAGGTTTATAAATCAACGATAAAAAAAGTGGGACGTTTGAAGCGTCCCACTTTTTAAAACAGTGAGGATGAGCAGAATGCATTACCCAGAACCAATTTCAAAATTAATTGATAGCTACATGAAATTGCCCGGAATTGGTGCAAAAACAGCTGCCAGATTAGCGTTTTTTACAATTGATATGAAGGAAGAAGACGTGACGGATTTTGCTAAAGCGTTGATTAGTGCAAAAAGAGATTTGCATTATTGTTCGATTTGCGGAAATATCACGGAAGGCGATCCATGTGAAATATGCCAAGACACAACGAGAGATCGTAGCATTGTTTTAGTAGTGGAAGACCCTAAAGATGTGATTTCAATGGAAAAAATGCGCGAATATCATGGTTTATATCATGTCCTACATGGCGTATTGTCACCAATTGAAGGCACTGGTCCTGAAGATATCAACATTCCAAGTTTAATCAAACGACTTCAATCGGATGAAATCAATGAAGTGATTATTGCTACAAATGCAACCGCAGAAGGCGAAGCAACCGCTATGTATTTATCACGTTTAATTAAGCCAGCAGGAATTAAGGTGACGCGTTTAGCTCATGGATTATCTGTAGGTAGTGATATTGAATATGCCGATGAAATTACGTTATTGAAAGCTGTTGAAGGACGTAGAGAACTTTAAGGAAGAGGGAAGCGAAAATGTTTTTTAAGAAAAATAAAAAAGGATTATTGCGTAAAGAATACGATGAGGCCCTTTTAAACTTGATGTATCGTACAAAAGACCAATGGGAAAATAAGAAAGAAATTGAAGAGGCTGTATTTGATAAAGATGGGTTATTATTTGCAGAAACGAAATTAGCTGAAGCTAAATACTTTTATTTATTTAAAGAAGCACGAATTCGTAAAATTAAAAGTACAAAAATTAGATAGGTTTGATTAGAGGAGGTCATTAGCCGATGGAGAAAGAACAACTTAACCAACAGCAACGGCCTCTTTTTGACGCTTTGAGAAAGCACAAGAAAGTGGAAAAACAATCATTTCATGTTCCTGGACATAAAAATGGTTTAAATTGGCTAGATGAAATGAGTGAATTTAAACAGCTGTTGGCGTATGATCAAACCGAAGTAAGTGGCTTAGATTATCTGCATGAACCAACCGGTGTGATTGAAGCAAGTCAAACCTTGTTGTCTGATTTTTATAAAAGTGAGAAGAGTTATTATTTGGTTAACGGTTCAACAGTAGGAAACTTAGCGATGATTATGGCATCTGTGAAACGAGATGACCTCATTTTAATGACGCGTGATGCCCATCAGTCCGTTATTCATGGGGTTGAATTGGCAGGGGCAACTCCTTTGTTTTTAGGTCAAGTTAGTGAAGCGGAAGGCACAATTAAAGCAGGAATTAAACCGGCAGATTTAAAGGCAGTATTCAAACAATATTCAGGAATTAAAGCGCTGGTTATGACGTATCCAACTTACTACGGCGAAATTTATCCTTTAAAAGAGTTGATTGAACTTGCAAAAGCAAATAATTGCTTGGTGCTAGTCGATGAAGCGCACGGGGCTCACTTTACGTTAGGATCACCTTTTCCAGTTTCTGCACTGGAACTTGGAGCAGATGTAGTGGTTCATTCTGCACACAAAATGTTGCCGGCACTAACGCAAGGCTCTTATTTGCATATTGGAAAAGGAAGTTCCATAGAATTCCAAAGGGAAATAGAACATTATTTACACATACTTCAATCTAGTAGTCCTTCATATTTGTTGATGATGTCATTGGAGTATGCACGTTACTTTTTAGCTAATTGGACATTGGATGATCTTAAGCAGACGCTTGCCTATGTGACTTTTTGGGAAAATAAATTAGAGCAAGCTGGATTTGATGTACTGAAAACAGCAGATCCACTTAAATTGAACATTCGTAAAACGGGCTATTTAGGAGAAGAGTTAGCTATTTATTTTGAAGAAAAAGGGTTGTTCCCAGAGCTTTCGACGGAATCCTTTATTTTGTTGACATTTCCCTTGTTGAAAGCGCAGCAACCTATTCAACTACCAGAGGTAGAGCTTGCACAGCTTGAGAGCCGAGAAGTTGCAGTAAAAAAACGACCGATTGTCAGATACCCTCAAATGGCAACTTTAGCGTTATCTTATGAACAGCAAAAGATGAAGGCTGTTGAATTCGTTGATTTAGAACAGGCAATAGGGTGTATTTCAGCAGTTACGGTAACTCCTTATCCACCAGGAATTCCATTGATTTTAAAGGGAGAAGAAATTAAACAAGAGCAGCTGGCTGTTTTAAAAGCGGGGTTGGCACAGTTTAATCGAGTTGTAGGATTGAAAAATAAGAATAAAATCCTGGTTTTTTCTCATTAGGATATTAGATTGAAATTACAGAATTGAAAGAGGTTAAATTATGTTATCATTTGCTGAAAAAAAAGCGATTTTTGATGAATTTGAAGAATTAACGATGCACGAAGTTTCCCTTAAACGTTTGAATTACCATTTTGAAGAAAGTGCTGTTCCGAAAACAACAGTAGTCAAATTTTTACATCCTAATGGAAATGCCTTTATTTATGCGGGGTATTTGCCAGAAGAAGATACAATGAAAGGCTACATTTCTGTTTTAGAGGAAGATGCAGAAATGATTCGTCAAATGACAGCTGATGCGATTGAGTATTTAAAGAAAACGGTTGATGGCTATGAAGAAGGATACCAAGAAAATTGGGTGGAAGATCATGGCGATTATTTAACGCTAGAATATCGTAATGGCATGTGGTCCATTATCATGTCTAGTGGGGCATTAGAGGCTATCTTTAAAACTAGAGATGCTGCGGTTGGCTATTTGGAAGATGAAGGTTTTTTTGAGGAATAAGCAAGAAGACTATTCTAAGTGAATAGTCTTCTTTTTTTAGAATAAATTCATCCAAATAAGGATTTCAATTAGACTGATGACACTAGATAACGTATAATAAGAACTAAGAATTAAAGTAGATAAGGAGTATGATAAAGTGGCAGGTATTTTTATAACAGTAGAAGGTCCAGATGGTGCAGGAAAGACAAGTGTCTTAAGGGAGTTGTTGCCACTTTTAGAAAGCACAATTAAAATGAATGTAGTCGCAACAAGAGAACCAGGCGGGAGTCGGATTGCAGAAGAGATTCGTGAATTGATTCTGAATCCTCAAAACACAGAGATGGATATTCGTACAGAAGCCTTACTTTATGCAGCAGCTCGACGTCAACATTTAATTGAAAGAATCAACCCAGCTTTAGCCAAGGATGCTTTAGTAATTTGTGATCGATTTGTCGACAGCTCACTAGCCTATCAGGGGGCTGCTCGTGGTATCGGAATTTCAGAGGTAGCAGCAATCAATCACTTTGCAACAGACGGTGTAACGCCGGATTTAACCTTGTACTTAGATGTAGAGGCTAGTGTCGGAATTGAACGCATCAATCGCAATAAGGAAACACGTCAATTTGATCGTTTGGATCAAGAAAAATTGGAGTTTCATGAAGCGGTTCGTGCAGCGTATTTAACTTTAGTAGCAGAAAATCCAGCAAGAATCACCTTAATTGATGCAAGTGGTACGATTGAAGAAGTCGTAGCAGCTTGTTTAGATCAGATTAAACGTGTTTTTCCAACTAAATTTTAAAAAGAGAAAGGTTGAGTAATGATGAAATTAATTTTAGCGATTGTCCAAGATAAAGATAGTGTACGTTTGTCTAATGAATTTGTAGATGCAGGTGTACGTGCAACAAAACTCTCAACAACAGGCGGTTTTTTGAAAGCAGGAAATACAACGTTTATCGTAGGGATTGAAGACGAGCGAGTGGATGAAGTTTTAAACTTGATTCGTGAAACCTGTCAAGCTAGAGAACAATTTATGACGCCACCAATTAGTTTAGATGTTTCAATGGATACTCATATGCCTTACCCAATAGAAGTTCAAGTCGGCGGAGCGACCGTTTTTGTAATGCCAGTTGAACAATTTCACCAATTTTAAGGGATGAGTGAAGGTGACAAAATGGAAGGAACAGAAGAAAAAAAATTAGCGTGGCTTCAACCTGAATTAATGAATCGCTTTAAGCGAAATTTAAAGCATGGAGATCTTCTCCATGCTTACCTTTTTGAAGGAACAACAGGCACGGGTAAAAAAGAAATGGCTATGTGGTTAGCGCAATCACTTTTTTGTCAGGATAAAGTGGATGGTTCTCCTTGTGGGGTTTGTTTAAACTGCAAAAGGGTAGCAGATCATCAACACCCAGATGTGCTTGAAATCGAACCAGATGGCCTATCAATCAAGGTGGATCAAGTAAGAGAATTAAAAACTGAATTCTCTAAAAGTGGTGTAGAAAGCAGACAAAAAGTTTTTATTGTGACGGATGTTGAAAAAATGACCGTTGGAGCTGCTAATAGCTTATTGAAATTTTTAGAAGAACCAGATGGAACAGTTGTTGCATTTTTATTAACAACAGCTAAAAATCGAATTTTGCCCACAATCTTGTCACGATGTCAGCTAGTTCATTTTAGTCCATTGCCAAAGCAAATTTTACTCCAAGAATTGGAAAAATTAGAAATTAGTGAAAAACAAGGGGCTTTGTTGGTTCATTTGACGAATAGTTTGGATTCTGCGGTTGAAATGAATCGCAATGAATGGTTTAATGAAGCTAGGGAAATTATCTGGAAATGGTTTCACCAGATTTCCAAAAATGAGAAACAAGCATTTATTTTTGTACAAACAGATATTATCACCCATTTTAAAGAACGTGAGAACCAACAACTCGCCTTAGACATGTTGTTGCTTGCTTATCGTGATGCGTTAATGTTGTATTATCGCTCAGTTGATTTGTTAGCTTTTCCACAGCATCAAGACGTGTTAAATAGGTTCCAGCAAAAAGTTAATGGAAAAAAATTGACTGAAAGTATTGAAATGATCTTAACAAGTAAGAAAAAACTTGAAAGCAATGTTTCAGCACAAGGAGTTTTTGAACAATTGACGCTTCTTTTAATGGATTAATAGATAATGCTTGGAGTGAGGGACAAGGAATGCAAACAGTAATTGGAGTTAGATTCAAACATGCTGGCACAATTTACTATTTTTCTCCAGGGAAATATGAGTGTCATGTAGGAAATAAAGTAGTTGTAGAAACACAGCATTGTATAGAAATCGGCGTTGTTGTGATTGAAAAAAAAGAAGTGCATGAGGACGATTTAGTGCAACCACTTAAAACAATCAATGGCATTGCTTCTGATAAAGATTTAAAAAAAGAAGAACAAAATAAAGTAGACGCTGAAGCAGCTTTTAGTGTTGCAAATAAAAAGATTTCAGCACATCATTTAGAAATGAAATTAATTAACGTAGAATATACATTTGACCGAAGTAAAATGATTTTTAATTTTAGTGCGGAAGGACGAATTGATTTTCGGGAGCTCGTGAAGGATTTAGCGAGTATTTTTAAAACGAGGATTGAATTGCGCCAAATTGGTGTGCGTGATGAAGCCAAATTGCTTGGTGGAATCGGACCTTGTGGACGGATGCTGTGTTGTTCGACTTTCTTAGGTGATTTTATGCCCGTTTCAATTAAAATGGCAAAAGATCAAAACTTATCATTAAATCCAACGAAAATTTCAGGATTATGTGGTCGTTTGATGTGTTGTTTGAAATATGAAAATGATGAGTATGAATCAGCAAAACGTGAGTTGCCTGATTACGGAAAAAAAGTTCAAACACCAGATGGTGAAGGCACCGTAGTAGGTTTGAATTTATTAAGTCGTATCATCAAGGTACGCTTAAAAGGCCGCGAAACAGCTCTAGAGTATACGTTAGAAGAGTTAAATGGAGCAACTCCTAGTATGTAAAGTAAGTTTCTTTTAAAGGGATCGTAAGTTTATAATTTCATATTAAAGAACGGGTGATAATAAATGGATAAAAGAACTTTATATGATAGCTTTACAAAACTAGAACTTGAGACTGAAGCGACGCTACACCAAATTACAAGTTTAAAAAAAGGGGTAGAAGAGCTAGTAGAAGAAAATGCCGTTTTACGAATTGAAAATCAACATTTGAGAGACCGGCTAGATGATATTGAAAAACAACAACGAATTGATGAGGCAGCTATCGAACCTGAAATGACCAAGTCACGAATGAATTTAGAAAAACTTTATGAAGATGGTTTCCATGTTTGTAATGTTTTCTATGGTTCAAGAAGAGTAGATGATGAGCCTTGTGCGTTTTGTTTGGATGTTATTTATGGAGAACGACGTTAAAATAATCCTGTTTAGATTGTTAAAATAACAAGTCTAAACAGGATTGTTTTATTTTTATTAAGGAATATAAGCTAGTCTTAAAAGAAAAATAATAAGACAATTCTTTTAAGATATGATATATTATAACAAAGATAAAGAAAGCGCTTTTAGATTAAGAGGAAGGGTGAACTACAAATGAATCAAATGACTGTAGCAGAAGTAACTGAATTTTTAAAACGTCAAAAAGAAACAACTACGTTTACCTTTAATATGGTAAATCCAGATAATTTTATGATGGTAATTGAATTGAAAAATAATTCTGATGCCTATGAATTTATTGAAAAAAATACAGAATCTACTTTTGAACTCGTTGGAGCAAATGAATTAATTTAATAGAAAGTGAGGAAGGGGAGCGATTAGCTACTCTTCTTTTTATTTTTTTGAGTAAATGGGTTGACATTTTATTCTTTTGTAACTATAATGGTTACATATAGAGAGGAAGGGTTGTTATGAGTATTTCGACAAAATTTCCTGTAGCTGTCCATGTGTTATCGATTCTCTCTTTAAATCGACAAGCAACAATCTACTCGGATTATATTGCTGCAAGTGTCAATACAAATCCAGTTGTTATCAGACGTATTGTAGGGTTACTCAAAAAAGCAGGTTTAGTTGATTCCGCTCCTGGTATGGGAGGCATTACTCTATTGAAGGAACCGCAAGAGATTACATTGTATGATATTTACAATGCCGTAAGCGTCAAAGACAAACAATTGTTTAGCTTGCATCAAGATACAAACCCAGAGTGTGTCGTTGGAAAAAATATTCAGCAATCACTTGTTGGAGTGATGAGAACAGCCGAGGAAGCGATGGAAGATGAGCTTAAGAAAACCACATTGGCAGATACGATTAACGAGATTACCGTTTTAGAGGCTCGTTCTTTAGTGAAGTAACGTTAGAAATAGGTTGAATGTAATGTTCATCCTTTCATTTTTAGTTAAATTGTAACTGTTTCGGTTACAAAAAAAACAATTAGGAGGAATTTATGATGAAAATTGGTATTATTGGAGCAAGTGGAAAAGCAGGACAAATGATTACAGATGAAGCAGTGGCAAAAGGTCATACAGTAACGGCCATTGTAAGAGATGCAAAAAAAGTAACTAATAAAGATGTCGCTGTTTTGGAGCGTGATTTATTTGATTTAACTTTTGAGGATATTGCAGATTTTGATATTTTAGTAGATGCCTTTAATGCACCCCATGGACATGAAGAGTTACACAAAACAAGCTTAGCACATTTAGTAACGCTATTAAAAAGCCATAAAGCTCCTCGTTTAATGGTTGTGGGTGGTGCAGGAAGTCTTTATGTTGATCCAGAAATGAAGGTACGCGTAATGGATACACCCGATTTTCCAGATGCATTTAAACCAACTGCAAGTAATATGGGTGAAGCTTTCGACCAATTAAAAGCAACAAATGATGTTACTTGGACGTATATTAGTCCATCAGCAATGTTCTTACCAGATGGCGCTAAAACTGGTGAGTATGTGATTGGAAAAGATCATCTATTAGTAAATGCTGCAGGTTCAAGTGAAATTAGTTATGCTGATTTTGCAACAGCATTGGTTGACGAAGCAGAAGCAGGTAAACATATTAATGAACGCTTTACCGTTGGATCTAAATAATTTTAATTGGCTACTACTCATTTCATAGAGTAGTAGTTTTTTATTTGAATTTAACAGCGCAACTCTTTAGAAAGTTGAATCATCTATGTTACAATAATCCTACGATCACAAGAGAAAGTAGGGGAAATAGATGAAAGCAATTAGTATGAAAAAACCAGGGAGTTCTAAGGAATTAGTGTTAAAAGATAGTGGAATTCCAATTCCGAAACAAGGGGAATTGTTAGTAAAGGTAGAAACAGCTGCCGTTAACCGGACAGATATTGTGACAAGAGAAAACCAAAATTTCAAAGAACCCTATCCAATTTTTGGAGTAGAAATTGCAGGTACAGTAGTTGAAAATCAGAGCACGTTTACGGAATTTCCAAAAGGGACAAGGGTTTGTGGTTTGGTGAATCGTGGAGGGTACGCAGAGTATGCAGTATTGCCAGCAGATCGCGCCATTCTAATTCCAGAACATCTTGATTTTACACAGGCAGCAGGTGTTCCAGAAGTCTTTTTAACAGCATATCAAACCTTGTATTGGTTAGGTGATTTACAAGAAGGTCAAACGGTGTTGATTCATGCAGGTGCTAGTGGTGTCGGCACGGCAGCGATTCAATTAGCAAAACAATTAACAAAAGCAACCGTAATTGTAACAGCAGGTTCTGTAGACAAGTTAGCATTTTGTGAAGAACTTGGAGCGGATGTTGTGATTAATTATAAAACAGAAGACTTTTCTGAACGCGTTATGGAAGTAACGAATCAAGCGGGTGTGGATGTGATCCTTGATTTTATTGGTGCGTCCTATGTAGAAAAAAATCTAAAAAGTATTAAAGTAGATGGTCATTGGGTTCTGATTGGCACTCTGGGTGGTTCTGTGGTGGAAGAATTTGATTTAAGAAGTTTGATGGCAAAACGGATTACGTTGGTGGGAACGTTGTTAACACCTCGAAGTGATGCTTACAAGGCAAAATTAACGCATGAAATGATGGATAAAACCTTGCCTTATTTTGAATCAGGGGCGATTAAACCGATTATTGATTGTGTTTTTCCACTTGAAAAGGCAGCAGCGGCACATGATTATATGGAAGCTAATAAAAATATTGGGAAAATCATTTTAAAAGTAACGGAATAAAAGGAAGGCGTTAGAAAGGGGAATTCACCTTTTTCTAACGTTTTTTGTATCTTTTTTATGTTATAATAAATGACGATTATACTAGTGAAGGAAGTGGCTTATTTGACACAATGGTTAAAAGACGATGAACGGATGGATCGCTTAGTTCGAGCTAATTTAGATATTATTCAAAGCCCATCTGTTTTTTCCTACTCATTGGATGCCGTTTTGCTAGCGCATTTTGCAAATGTTCCACAAGGAAATCGCAGCCAAATCGTGGATCTATGTGCTGGAAATGGTGCGGTAGGGCTGCTTCTTAGTGAGAAAACCAAAAGTAAAATTACCGGAATTGAACTTCAACCACGTCTAGCAGATATGGCAGAACGAAGTATTCAGCTAAATCAGCTATCGGATCAAGTCCGTGTGATTGAAGGGAATTTAAGTGAGGCGACAAAATGGATTGAAAAGGATTCGGTAGATGTTGTCACTTGTAATCCACCGTATTTTTCATCTCCAGTCACCAGTAAAAAAAATCCCAATCCACACTTGGCAATTGCAAGACATGAAATCCATACAAATTTAAATGAAGTGATGTCAGTGACCAGTGGCTTATTAAAAATGAACGGCAAAGCTTATTTTGTTCACAGACCAGATCGTTTGATTGAAATTTTAGAAGCCATGAAGGCCAATCGTTTAGCGCCAAAAAGAATGCAGTTGGTTTATCCAAAAGTGAATAAAGAAGCCAATATTTTGTTGATTGAAGGCATTAAAGATGGGAAAGAGACAGGCTTTCGCGTGATGCCACCATTATTTGTGTACGGTGAAGATAATGAGTATTTACCAGAAATTAGAGGGATTTTATATGGCGATAAAGACTAGTTATTTCTATGTACTCCTTTGTCAGGATGGTACGTTTTATGGTGGGTATACAACGGATTTGAAACGACGTGAAAAAGAGCATAATGATGGTGTCGGTGCAAAATATACAAAGCCTTCGTACCGACGGCCTTTGAAAATGATTTACGCTGCTGGCTTTCCATCAAGAAGTGAAGCAACGAAGGCAGAGTATGCCTTTAAAAAACAAACGAAGGCTAAAAAAATAGCTTTTTTAAAACAGGCAGGAATTGAATTTCCAATTAAAAAAACACAAGTATGTATTGTTGACCTAAGCCAAGCAGAGAATGAAAAGGAGGGATAGCGCATGATTTCAAGTCAAAAAAGTTTTCAAGATGAAACAAAAGGAATTCTATACTTAATCCCAACCCCAATTGGCAATTTAGAAGATATGACGCTGCGAGGCATTCGGTTGTTAAAAGAAGTCGATTTAATTGCTTCAGAAGATACGAGAAATACGCAAAAATTACTCAATCATTTTGAAATTACGACGCCGCAAATCAGTTTTCATGAACACAATACTCAAGAGCGTATTGGTCAATTAACGGAAAAATTGTTAGCCGGAACAAGCATTGCACAAGTGAGTGATGCAGGAATGCCTTCCATTAGTGATCCGGGTCATGAATTGGTGGTTGCTTGTATCGAATTAGCCATTCCAGTGGTACCATTACCGGGAGCGAACGCTGGTTTAACTGCCTTAATCGCTTCTGGATTAGCACCGCAACCTTTTTATTTTTATGGGTTTTTACCGCGGAAAAAGAAAGAACAAATCCAAGAATTGACAAAGCTAAATCAGCATCAAGAAACGGTTATCTTATACGAATCTCCCCATCGTTTAAAAGAAGTGTTGAAAAATATGATAGAAGTTTTTGGGCCAACGCGTAAAATTGTGTGTTGTCGAGAGTTGACGAAAAAATTTGAAGAGTTCTTGCGAGGTACTTTAGAAGAGGCTTACCAGTGGGCGACTGATTCAGAAGTTCGTGGAGAATTTTGTCTGATTTTAGAAGGCAATCATGAGGGAACTTATCATGAGGAAATACGTGATTGGGAAAATTTGAGTTTGAAAGAGCATGTTGAAAAAGTCATGGACGAACAAGAATTGCCAAGTAAAAAAGCCATTAAAGAAGTGGCGTTGTTGAGAGAATTGAAAAAGCAAGAGGTGTATAGCGCTTATCATGAGCTGTAAAAGGTATTGCAATTTAGCGAAAAGGATGATATGCTGAAATCCAATATCGGAGGGTACACGTTGTGCTGGACAAGATGGTTAACGAAAGTTAATTTTCTTGTCCAGTTTTTTTGTGTTCAGATATAAATTTAATGATGGAGTGAAGCAAAATGGAAATCAAACAGGTAGATTATACACAAAATAGCCAACAATTGTTGAAGAAATTAGATGATTACACAAAAGTGAAAGTCCCTGATTTAACAGGTTATGAAAGTCAAAAAATCAGTTTTTCTATTGAAGAAGCAGGAGAAGTGCTAGGTGGCATCGTGGGTGAAATTCATTGGAATTATTTACGGATTGAATTGTTTTATGTTGCTGAGAATACAAGAGGAAAAGGAGTAGGTAAGCAATTACTGGAGCATGTGGAGCAGTTGGCTAAAGAAGCAAAATGTCAGTTGATCGTATTAGAAACAATGAGTTTCAATGCCCCAGGTTTTTATTTAAAAAATGGGTATCAAGAAATTGGAAAAATCGAAGAACACCCATTACCGGCAGAAGCACATTATTTTATGATGAAAAGAATTGCTGTTAGCTAAAAATGAAGGTGGATAAAAAAATTGTGACGAAATGCAAAAAAGCTATTGTACTTTTCCTCAGTTATCCGTATAATAAGTCTAACGTAAAATAATGAATGGCAGAGATCATTCGTTTTAGGAGGAAAAGTGAATATGATAAGTAAAACGGCACAAGGCAAAACAGCAATGTCAGGCTACCAAAAAAGGGTATTGGCTTCGTCAGCAGCAGGATTAGGGTTAGAAAGTATGGACATCATGTTCTTATCTTTCGCATTAACATCAATCATTGCAGATTTAAATGTTAACGGCGCAGCAGCAGGCTTGATTTCTTCCATTACAAATGTGGGAATGCTTTTAGGTGGCGTTATTTTTGGCGTCTTAGCAGATAAATATGGACGAATTAAAATTTTTACCTATACGATTTTAATTTTCGCACTGGCAACAGGAGCGATGTATTTTGCAAGCAATATTTACTTGGTTTACCTCTTCCGTTTTTTAGCAGGAATTGGTGCTGGTGGAGAATATGGAATTGGAATGGCAATTGTCGCTGAAGCATTTCCGAAAGAAAAATTAGGGAAAATGACTTCGATTGTTGCAGTTGCAGGACAAATGGGTGCGATACTAGCTGCCATTATTGCGGCGATCATTATTCCGCTATTTGGTTGGCACGCATTATTTTTATTCGGACTTTTACCGGTAGTCATGACCTTTTTTATCCGCAATCATTTAGATGAAAGTGAAGAGTGGAAAAAAAGTCAAGCAGACACCGAAAATAAACCCAATGTTTCGTTAACAGAACTTTTTAAAACGCCTAAGTTGGCGCGTCAAACGATTTCTCTAATGATGATGGCGATTATCCAAATCGCTGGATACTTTGGTTTAATGAACTGGTTGCCTTCCATCGTTCAAAAGAATTTAGGGTTGTCCGTTTCGGGATCGTCTTTATGGATGATTTCCACCATAGTAGGTATGAGCTTAGGTATGTTATTGTTTGGGAAAATATTAGATACATTAGGTGCTCGCTTGGCATATAGTGTGTTCTTATTAGCTTCAGCAGCTTCAGTTTTTATCTTCGTTTATGCTTCAAATCAATGGACTATGCTGATTGGCGGAGCCATTGTCGGATTTTTTGCTAATGGAATGTTTGCAGGTTATGGCGCTATTGTGAGCCGCTTATATCCAACCTCCATTCGTTCTACGGCAAATAACGTTATTATTAATACAGGGCGTGCTGTTGGTGGGTTTTCATCAGTAGTGATTGGGTTCTTATTAGATCAATACAATTTATTAGTCGTGATGGGTTTCCTATCAATTTTGTACTTAATCAGCTTTTTGATTATGTTGAGTGTGAGTGGATTAAAGCGTGAAAATTATTTAAATCCTGATTTTAAATAGAAAAAAGTTCCTGATATTGAATTCAATATCAGGAACTTTTTTTAATGGAAAAATTTACTCTCATTAACGGCTGCATGCAATCGTTTAACGTAGACGCTAATATAAGGTTGGAAAATAATTCCAAAGATGCCAATGACTAACCCAAACATCAACAGGACGGTAATGTACGTCCAAGCATTTGCCCAGTAAATACCACCAACAGGTTCTCGTAAGAGGTTAACCGCGTAAGTAAAGGGAAGTAAGGGATTAATCATTTGGAAAAATTTCCCGGATAATTCAATTGGGAAGTTTCCGCCACCTCCTGAAATCGAGAGGACAAGTAAGATAATTCCCACACCTTTTCCGAGATTTCCAAAGACAGCAGCGAGAATGTATAAAATCGACATAAAGACGAGACCAACAAAGATGGTCATCAAAACAAACCAGCCTTTTTCAGCAGTATAGGTGTGTAGCAAGTAGAGATTGCCTAAAGCAACAATCAACGCTTGGAAAAAGCCAACGGATAGGAAGCTTAACATACGTGCTGAATATTGTTCTCTTTTTGAAAAGCGCTTTTTATCTTTATCCGACAGGACAAATTCTGTACTAGCAATATTTGAAAAAAGTAAGCCTCCCACCCATAGACAAAGAGCTGTATAGAAAGGCGCACTAGCCGATCCATAATTAGGAATTGGATAGAAAGAATGTTGTTTCATCTGAACAGGTTTGGATAAGAAATCACTTTCTGCATTTGCATCAGCCTTGAGTAGCTTGATGATTTCGCCTAAATCAACATTTTGTTGCTGTTCTTTTACAACGGTAGCTGCTTTTTCAATTCCTACGCGAATAGAAGGCCAATCGTTTGTAATAAGTTCGCTAGCTGCGTTTAAGGCTGTTTCAACATCAGGGAATTTCTCGTTAACCATTGAAAGTGTTTTAGTTAAATCACTTTCAACCCCGGGCAAATCATTTTGGATAAAGGCGGTGGCCTTGTTTAAATGCTCTTTGATGCCTGGGAAATCATTTTTATAAAAATCAGCACCCTTGTTAATGCCACCGATAATTAAATCCATATTGCCATTTAAAATCGTGTTTGCATCATGAATTTCTTGTTTTAAAGCAGGTAGTTCTTGTTGGTATTTTTGTAAATAAGCAATGGCATTTGTAATCGTACCAGAGGTACTCGTTAGCAGGCCATCGATATTTGGAATTTCTGTATTTGCAGAGTTTAATACATTGCCTGCGTTATCTAAAGCATCGCTTAATTGTGTTATTAAGCGGTCTACTTTGTCACTAATTCCTGCATTTTCAACGACTGAAACAGCATTGATAAAGGCGTCAGCCGAATTGCTGATTTCAGTTAATTGCTGTTTGATTTGTTCGGTTGTTAAGGTATCAATGGTATCATAGAGTTTTTGTACTTTCTGTTGGAGTGATTGGAGCGCCGTTTGGACTTTTTTTAGGTCTTCAATAACTGGCGCTAAATCTTGATTGCCAGCTGCGGTTTGCAATTGTGTTAAATTATCAATCAAATTGCCAATTAAAGCATTTGCTGACGTTAAGTTTTCACTTAGGCGATTTAAAATTTGTTTGATAGTGGCTTTATCTTCAGGGGTTAATTCTGCTTTGTCAATAAAAGTTTGTAAGGAAGAGACAACCTCTTTAACCGTTGAAGCAATATTCGTTATGACATTCAGTCCAGAATCAATCGCCGTTTTAATTGC
This sequence comes from Carnobacterium sp. GW821-FHT04C06, assembly GCF_059420345.1. Classification (NCBI taxonomy): domain Bacteria; kingdom Bacillati; phylum Bacillota; class Bacilli; order Lactobacillales; family Carnobacteriaceae; genus Carnobacterium; species Carnobacterium sp. GW821-FHT04C06. The sequence continues at coordinate 382,033 of NZ_JBWKTN010000004.1, read as the reverse complement.
CGCAAAAGCTTGTTTTAGCTTAGGTAAAATTTCCTTTACAGTAGAGACCATACCACTTGCCTGCTCACCTAATTTAGTGACGTCAGGTAGAATTTTTTGAACATCAGAAATAATGCTTAAAGCACCATTAGCTTCAGTAATACCTTCATTTAAAGTATTGGCGATTCCGTCAAAATCTTGATCGATTTTTGCAAGTTGGGTTCCAGCATTTTGAATTTCTGGAATTTTTGTTTGAAGGGTTAAAATTAGTTCGCCAGTTCGATCAAATTGAGGAAGCAACTGATTGACCTCAACAACCTTTTGGATAACTTGGTTAATTTCCGGTAAATAATCAATAAACTCATTTGCTTTAGCCAATTTGTCCTTCATTTCTGGCATTTTTCCTTGAAGATCAACCACTTCTTTTGTGTAGCCGTCTATTGTGTCTAAGTTATTATTTAAATCGAGAACAAGATTTGAAATTTTTGTAATAGCTGGCAAATTATTATCTAAGTCAATACCAATGGCGTTAAACTCAGAGACCACTGTTTTACTGACGGTCGAAACAAACTCTTGAGAAATAGTTTCTTGCAAGGTGGAAGCGCCTTTATCAGTTATTTTAGGAGCAATCGCATTGATTTTTTCATTGACGCTGTAATCAATGGTTGGTTTTTTGATATCCCCCTTAACAAAACTTAATAAATCAGCAGAAAAAGTTTTTGGAATGTAGATTCCAGCATAAAATTTTCCGCTTTTTACCCCTTTATCTAGCTCTTTTTTTGAGTCTACAAATTCCCAACCTAAATTGTGATTGTCGTGAAGGGAGGCAATTAATTTATCTCCAATATTGATTTTTGTGTCTTTAATCGAAGCGGTTTTATCTGCACTATAAACGGCAATTTTTAATTCACTCGTATTGCTATACGGATCCCATAGAGCCGCAATGTTAAACCATGCGTAGAGTGAGGGGATAATAATCATGGCAACAATTAAAAGAAAGGCAAAGGGATTTTTAAAAATACGTTGCCAATCTAAACGATACAGTTCAAAGACATTTTTAAAGTGCTTCATAAGTAGTAAGTCTCCTTTTGGTTGTTTTATATGTAGATAAAAATAGTACTAGTAGAGAGTATTTATTTATAAATTAGTTATTTTATCTTCAATAAGTATACCTTAAAAACAATCATTTGAATAAGGATTTCCTCTTTTTTATAAAATAGAAAAAAGTATGAGAGTATTTTTTAATTAATAAAAAAAGATCTAAAATAAAAAAGTACAGACATGAGAATTGGTCTATATATTAATGAAGGATATATTAATTAGAAGCTGAAATGATAATTACTCTGGTTGTAAATTGGTATATAAATCCAATTGGAATATATCTTAAAATATTAATATAATTTTGACTTAAATTTTGACATTTTATTTTTTTTATTATAACATGGTTGTTGAAAGCGCTTTTAAAAATAAAAGTTGATAAGGAGTTTTGATAATGAAAAAGGGAAACTTGTTTAAAAAAGGGTTAATTTTAGGAGTAACAGCATGTTCTTTATTTTTAGTTCAACAATTAAAGGTAAATGCGGCAGATGATGCTTCAGTCATGCCAAGTATTGAAAATAAACAGATTTTAATGGGATTTTGGCATAACTGGCAAGCCAATCCTAATGATGGATATAAACGTGGTTCTTCAGCAGAAATTGCATTGAGAAATACACCAGACGCATATAATGTTGTTGCAGTAGCCTTTATGAAAGGGGAAGGAATTCCAACTTTTAAACCTTACAAAGGAACAGATGCAGAATTTCGCCAGCAAGTCGGAGAACTAAATAAAGCAGGCAAACCGGTTTTGATTTCATTAGGTGGAGCGGATGCTCATGTGCAATTAAAAAATGGCGATGAAACAGCATTTGCGAATGAACTGATTCGTTTAGTCGAAACCTATGGCTTTGATGGAATTGATATCGATTTAGAACAAGCAGCCATTACAGCTGGAGATAACAAAACGGTTATTCCTAAAGCTCTAAAAATCGTGAAAGCACATTACAAAGCTCAAAATCAAAACTTTATTATTAGCATGGCACCAGAATTCCCTTATTTAAAACCTGGAAATGCGTATGAATCTTATTTAACTTCATTAAAAGATGAGTATGATTTTATCGCACCACAATTGTACAACCAAGGTGGAGATGGTGTTTGGGTAGATGAAATCAGCAAATGGGTAACACAAAATGATGATGCTTATAAATATGAATTTCTTTATTATATGGCAGATTCTTTAATTCATGGGACACGAGGCTTCTTACAAATTCCAGCTTCAAAATTAGCAATCGGTTTACCAGCTAATAATGATGCAGGGGCATCAGGCTATGTTAAAGATCCACAAGTGGTGTATAACGTCTTTGATCAATTAAAAAAAGACGGCAATCCTATTAAAGGGCTGATGACTTGGTCGATTAACTGGGATTTAGGCAAGGATGTCAATGGCGTTGCTTACAATCAAGGATTTTCAAAAGCGTATGATACATTGATTAACGGTGGTGGAGGTGTGGCAGATACGGAAAAGCCATCAGCTCCAACGAATGTGAAAGCGAGTAATATAACCGCTAACCAAGTTCAGTTGGATTGGACAGCATCAACAGACAATATTGGTGTGACAGGCTATCAGATTCTACGCGATGGCGTCGTAGTTGGAACTGCAAAGGGTACAACGTACAGCGATAGCGGTTTAAAACCAGCTACTAGTTACAGCTATCAAATCAAAGCAACAGACCGTGCTGGAAATGTTTCATTAGGAAGTGCATCACTTGCTGTAAAAACGATAGAAGGGCCTGAAGTTCCAAGTAATGAATGGGATGCAACCAAAACCTATGTCGCAGGGGATAAAGTTACCTACAAAGGAAAAGGCTACCAAGCGCAATGGTGGACTAAAGGAGAAGAGCCAGGTTTAGCTACTTCAATTGTTTGGAAAGCGATTTAAAGCATTTTTTAATAAAGAAGAGACTTGATGTTTTTTTCAAGTCTCTTTTTTTAGTTAGATAGAGCTAAAACAGATGTATAGAGTTCAGTTATTATGATAAACTTAAAGGAAAGAATAATTTTAAGTACGAAAGGTAAGAGGATGAAAATAGATAACATACTCAAAGTTACAAGTAGACGGGAATTACGTGATTGGCTGATAACTAATTGTGAAACAGCTAAGTATTGTTGGATAACGGTAAGTATTCAACCTGAAGTCAATAAACTTCTCTATTTAGATGCTGTAGAAGAAGCGTTGTGTTTTGGGTGGATTGATGGAATAAAAAAGAAATTAGATGGACAACTAGTTCAACGATTAAGTCCAAGATCAACCAAAAGCAATTGGACAGAATTAAATAAAGAACGCGTTCGAAGATTAGAGAAACAAGGATTGATGACTGATTTTGGTGCAAAAGTACTTCCAAACATGGAGCCGTCTTCTTTTATAATAGATGAACAAATCCTTCAACGCTTAAAAGAAGACTTAGAAGTTTATAAAAATTTCACAGCCTTTCCTGAGTTATATCAAAGAATTCGTATCGATACAATCCAAAGTAATAAAAAAGAAACGGAATTATTTGAGAAAAGGTTAGACAAATTGATTGATCATACAAAATTGAATAAGCTGTATGGCTCTTGGCACGATGACGGGAGATTACTGGACTACTAAACTAAAACAAGGTTTGCTTCAATTGATTCAATTAAAGCAAACCTTGTTTTAGTTAGTGTGATTGTTTTTAGCTTGGAGAGCCAATAAATCGCGAATTTCTTTCAAATATTCTTCAGAAGCTTCAATTGTAGGTTCTTCGGTTGTTTCTTCAGTAGGTTTTTTGAATTTAGTTGTTAAAGTGTTGATTGCTTTAATAAAGATAAAAATAGCAAATGCAATAATAACAAAATCAATAATTGATTGTAAAAATGCGCCGTATTTTAATTCAGCAGTTCCAACTTTGACCATTAAACCAGAAACGTCATGACCACCTAAGATAATTCCAATTAAGGGTGTGATGATATTTTTAACCAGTGAAGTTACAATGGCGCTAAAAGCACCCCCAATAACAACCCCAACAGCTAAGTCAAGTACATTTCCACGTAGAGCAAATTCTTTAAATTCATTCATAAAATTTTTAAACATAACAGAGACCTCCTTATTTAAGATAGTGTATTCAATAACAGTATATAGAAAAGTGGCTTAAAATAAAAGAGAAACGTTTATGTAGAATAAACTTTTAAGATAAGATGCTGGGATCAAAATTTCGGGAAAACATTCAACTAATTTATGAAAACGAACTTCATTTATTATAGAAGCATTATGTTGATAGTTATTTTAAAATAACAACATAATAATTCGTAGTTCAATGAGTTGCTAATTATCAGACAATTCGTTACTATTGTTAAGAAGAATGCGTAGAGTAGGTGGTATTCAATGGGGAAAAAACAGCGAAAAGAGTCAATGATTAAATATCGAAATAGCCGTAAGCTCTCATTGCAAAGTACGATTATTTTTGTAGTCGTGTGTGCAACGGTTGTATCATTAATTGTATCGGCTATCCTAATTCGCAATTACGTTGTCGAAAAAGAATATGCGAATACGAAAGAAAAGATTGCAACCGTAGCGAATCTGGTTGCTGCAAATACAGAGGTTCAAGGTGGTATTACGGGAACCGTTTCTAACAATACATTACAAGACTTTTCATTAGAAGTGTCAAAAATGACCAATGTTGATTTTGTAGTTGTTCTAAATAAAGACTTGATTCGGCTTTCTCATCCCGATGCAACAGTAATCGGACAACCCTTTTCAAACTTAGCAGATGCAAAAAAAACACTGTCGGGTAAGGGACATTATTCTGTCCAAGAGGGTGTTTTAGGAGATGGGATTCGTTACTTTAGCCCCGTGAAAAACGATCAAGGAGAGGTAATTGGTGTCGTTTGCGTAGGATTGACACTTGCAACAGTGAATAAAGAAGTGGAAGCAGCTCAAAGTAAGATTCTAATTGGCTTATTGTTAGGATTGATTGTAGGCGTTGTAGGCGCAATCTTCTTAGCTCAAAAAGTAAAATTAATCTTATTCGGTTTAGAACCAAGTGAAATTGCAACTCGTTTAGGTGAAAAAGAAATTATTGAAGACGAGGTTAGTGAAGGAATTGTAGCGATTGATGCCTATAAAAACGTAATGCTAGTGAATCGTGAAGCTACCCAGATGTTCAAAAAAATGAACCTTCAAATGGATGTTGCTGTAAATCAGCCACTAGAAGAACACTTATACACTGTTTTATTTGAAGAAATTTTTAATACTCATGTAAAAATAAAAGATCAAGTTCTTTATTTAAATGGTTTAGAAGTGATTGCAAGTATTGCGCCGATGTTTATTGAGGGTAATTTTTATGGAGCAGTGGCCACCTTTAGAGATCAGTCAGAAATGCAACATATGATTCATGAGCTTAGCGGAACGCAACAATATATTGATTCATTACGAGCACAAACCCATGAATTTATGAATAAGATGCATGTAATCTTAGGCTTAATTGAATTACAAAAATATGAGGAAGTAACCGGGTTTATTCAACAGTTAAGCTATGACTACCAAGAAGAAGTTGGATTTGTAACAGAAAAAATCAAAGTCCCTGCAGTAGCAGGCTTTATCCTTGGGAAAATCAACGAGGCAAAAGAGCAAGATGTAGATATTGTGCTAGCCGAAGCCTCTTACTTACCAGAACTTAAAATGGGCAACAGTATTCATATTTTATTGCAAATTTTAGGGAATCTTCTCGATAACGCTAAAGAGGCTATGATAAACCAAGAGTTAAAAACGGTAGAACTTTTATTGAATTATGATTTAGAAGGAGAAATTTTTATTATTCAAGTAACCGATACAGGTGTTGGTATTCCACTTGAAATAAAAGAAAAGATGTTTAAAAGAGGCTTTTCAACAAAAGGCGAGCATCGTGGTTTCGGCTTAAATCTCATTCAAAAAATTGTGACGAATCATCAAGGATTTATTGAAGTAACGACAAATGAACCACAAGGAACACGTTTTTATATTGAATTACCGTATGAAATGGGGGAAGAAGAGTGACCAAAGTCTTAATAATTGAAGATGATCCGATGGTAGCGATGTTGAATCAGCAATACATTCAACAGCTTTCGGCAGTTGAAATCGTTGGAAATGTCCGAAACGTTGCAGATGCTAGAGTGATTCTTGATCATGAAACGGTTGATTTGTTGCTATTAGATGTTTACTTGCCGGGGATGACAGGCATTGAGTTTTTAGCAGAACTGCATGAAACAAAAAAAGAACTATCTGTTATCCTAATCACGGCTGCAAATGATGTGGCTACGGTTAAAGAAGCGATATATTATGGTGTGGTGGATTATTTAATCAAGCCATTTACTTTTGAACGCTTTAAAGTAGCCTTTACTAAATACTTGGAGCTAAATAAGGTGTTTCAAGAAGATGAAAAAACCAATCAAACGCGTTTAGATAAATTTTTCAATGTAGGTCAGCTTTCAGAGCAACGAGCTACACAAGCACACGAAGACCTACCCAAAGGATTGTCTAAATTAACATTGAAAAAAATTCAAGCTCAAATTAATCAAGAAAAAATTCATTTTTCAACGGAATCACTTGCTAGTAAAGTTGGATTATCTAGAATATCTACCAAAAAATACCTCGCTTTTTTAGCTGAAATTGGCTACCTGACAGAGGAAATGGAATACCGTGAAGTAGGGCGCCCTATCACGCTTTATAAGAAAAATAAAGACCAACAACAAGTCATTGAAAAATATTTATAAAAAAAACGACTCTTTCAATTTGAAAGAGTCGTTTTTTTAAGCCATTGTTGGCAAGGGAACATTGTTTTCAGTTTGTCCTGTTGTTAAAATATCGTTGAAGTTATCAAAACTTTTTTCAATCATGTTTGATAAAGCTTCGTCTGTATTTGAACCGATATGAGGAGTTACAAGAACACGAGGATACATATCGACTAAACGTTGAACAGTTGGACTTGGAAGTGGTTCCCAAGGAGCGAATTCTTTAAAGAATAAGTCTTTTTCATTAGCAAAGACGTCTGTTCCAAAACCGGCTAATTCATTTGCTTCAAGTGCTGCTAAAATGGCATCGTCATCTTGCAATTCACCTCGAGCAGTGTTGATTAAAATGGCATCATTTTTCATTTTTCCTAAAAAGTCTGCATTGATCATTTTATCATTTTTTCCAGGGAAGTAAGGAACGTGCATGCTGACAACGTCACTTTCTGCTAATAAAGTATCTAAATCTTTAAATTCAAGAACTTCTTTTGCAGCATCACTTTCAAAGACATCGTAACCAATTACTTTAGCGCCTAAGCCTTTGAATAATTTTGCTTCAGTTAAACCAATTTTACCCGTTCCGATAATTCCAACGGTACAATTACGAATTTCACGACTAAACATTTCGCTATCAACGATAAAGTTTTTGTTGGCTGTTCTCATGGTAGCGTAAGCGGTGTGGCGTAATAACATCATTGCTAAAGTCAATGAAAGTTCAGCGATTGCATTTGGTGAATAAGAAGGGACACGAGCTACTTCCATATTGTATTCACTAGCTGCTTCTAAATCGATATGATTAAAGCCAACAGTTCTAGTGAATAAATATTTCACACCATATTGGGCCATTTTTTCAATGTTTTGACGATCAGCAACACAGTTTCCACGTAGTAACACAGCTTCGTGATGTTCAGCAGTTTCAATATTGTCATGTGTTAATAAGTCTTCAATCAACGTTAAGTTGAAGTTGTATTTGTTTAAGTTATTGAAGAAAGCTACTTCATTTGGGCGTACTCCGTAACAAGCGATTTGAATAGTCATGATAAATTCCTCCGTTAATTTTTATTTAAAGTTGTTTTAATAAGGTTTAAAATAAGCCAGTTTTACTGATTACTTCTAAAATAACAATCCAGATAGGTGTCATTACAACAGCCGTAACAGTGGAAATTAGAGAAGCATTTGAGGCAAGTAAGGCATCTTTGTCAAAGCTAATGGCATAAGCAGCAGCAACCGTTGCAGTTGGTGTAGCCATCATAATTACGATAGTAGCAAGAGCTTCGTAGCTTACTGGTAAAATATGAGTGACAGTTAATAGAGCTAGTAATACGATGTTAATTGCAGGGACTAAGATTACTTTGACAACACTGTAGTACCAAGAAGTTTTATCAGAAGCAGCTTTTTTGAAACTTACTTCGCCAAGAGTTGAACCAATTGATAACCAAGCAAGAGGTGAAGCAAGTCCAGCAAGATAAGTCATAGGTTTGAATAACCATAATGCAGTTTGGTCGATACGTAGGAACGCAACTTGATGAGCAGCTCCACCATCAATACCAGCAACAGTTACTTGTGGCAAGTAACCTTGGAAAATCCAGATGAAAAGTCCAGCGAATGTAGCGATAACGATTGGGTTTAAGAACATTGTTTTAATATTTTTAAGTTCCATTTTTAAGCCACTCATTTTAATGTAGCCATATGAATAAAGGAAGATACGGTAACCAATGTTAAAGATTGAACTGAACATCACACCAACTGGTCCATAGATTGCACTTACGATAGGTGTTCCAAAGAATGTTGTAGAGCCGAAAATAGTTAAAACACGTAAAGTATCTTGTTTATCTCCTTTGTAGCTAAGGAAAAATGGTTTTGAAACAAAAATCAAAATAATGTAGATTGCAATTCCCCAAATCAAAACGTTCATACCTTGTTTTAATGTGTCAGGATCAATATCTTGCATAAAAGCGTTAAAAGCTAAGGCAGGAAGGGCAACGGTTAAAACGACTTTAGAAAGTAATTTCCCAACTTCTGCTGAAAAAATTCCTTTCTTTCTGCAAAAGAAGCCAAGCATAATGATAAAGACAGTTGAAGTGATAGCACTAATAATATTCATATCGGTTAAAGTAGTTTTGATAATTTCACCAAGGTTCATTTTTTGTTCCTCCAAATTTATAATGTATTTTTAATCACAAACGATTTTGTTATAATTTCAATTGCTTCAAACACGGCCATGTCCTTTGAACACTCTTATCATACTGCGAGTATGTGAAATAGTGAACAATATGTAATTAAGTTAAACTTATGTAACTTATGTAAGTGAAACAAATCACAAACGAACTGATTTTTTGGTATAGAAACTGATTTATCAGAATTTTTATTAACTTTTAGTTGAGCATAATAGAACGAATTAGTAAGATTTTTTTAATATTAAGGGATATTGGATGGGTTGCGAAGTTAAATAAGGTATAATAAAAGTATAAAAAGAATGATGTTATGGGAGGAGACGATAAAAATGAAACAAGTAAAAAATAAAGTAAGTGTTGTGTTGGTAATGGTTATGAGTATTTTTGTATTAGCGGCTTGTAACAATGGCAGCGGAGAAGCTACCACATCTAAGAACGATCAGTATGATACAGCGATGCGCGAGGGACAATTAGCAATTAGTAATAAAGACTATACTGAGGCGGAAAAATCATTTGAAAAAGCCTTAAGTTACAAAGAAAAAGATACAAAATCAACAACCTTCTTAGATCAGACTAAAAATTATGTTAAAGCAGAAAGTGATTTTAAAGCTGAAAAATTAGATCAAGCTAAAACCGAGGCAACGAATGTAGTGAACGAGAAAAAAGGTTCAAAAGATTTAATCAAAGCTGGAGAAAGCCTATTAGCTAAAATAGAAGCTACAACGAATAAAGAGGTCTATCAAGCTTTGTACGATACAAGTAAGAAACAATTTGATGCAGGTAAATTAGACGATGCAGCTGGAACCATTGATGAGTTGTTAGCAAAAGATTTAACTGCAGCTAACTTTAAATCATTAAAACAAGAAGCAGAAGTACTAAAAGTGAAAATCAATCAAGCGCAAGCAGCGTTAGTTAAAGAACAACAGCAACAACAAGTTACAACGAGCTCAAAATATAAAACAGAACGCAATTCTGAACTTGCTGCAACTGAATTTAAAAAAGCAACTGGAAAAGACATCAAACAGGCAACGGATGATGAGATTGCTGCTTGGTTAGCGCAAAAATCAGACAGCGAAAAAGCTACCACTGGAACGATTGACTCTTCTAGCTCGTCAGATAGCAGTGCCGCAAGTAGTGACAGCTCTGCTGCTACAAACCCAGATAGTGAAAAAATAAAAATTATTACAGCAGTATCAGGTTTGACTGGCTATTCGTATACAGATAATCAATACTATGTAACCAAAGAAAATGCTGATTTGTTCCAAGTTGAAATCAGACATGCTCATACCGTAGATGGAACTGAAATTTCAAATATGGTTGGAATGTTCCAATACACGCCTTCAACTGGAGGTTTAGAAAAAATGGATCCAATTACTGGTGAATATGGTCCTTTCAAGAAAGACAATACAGGTGTTTAATTAAATGCATAAAAAAACAACGGATACAAAAGTGTTAAAGACTTTTGTGTCCGTTGTTTTTTGTTTAGAGCTCTAATAATTGGCGTTCCATTTTTTTAACCCCATGTTGATAGACTATTTTTAATAGGAAATACATTAGAAAAGGTGCGGCAACAATCATTGGGAAGAGTAGAATTGCCAAGACTAACGAATCAATCTTTAAAATAAAGAGCAAATCTAGACCTAAGCCTAAACAGGTGATGGGCAGAACAAGTAGCGTAAAAATAGCAGATACGATTGGTGGCACGATGGCTTGTTTGGCCAAATAAAAACAAATATAAGCATTCGCTATACAAATGGGTAACACAAATAGCTGAAAATAAGTGAGGGGAACAGTGTAACCCCAATGGGTTTTTAAAGTATCTAATAGAATGGAACCTATGATAGCAGTCAGTAGTAATCCCGTGAAACTAATTTCTAAAGCTTTTAGGTATTCTTTTGACTCTCGTTCATCAAGTGCTTCATCTTCCTTCTTATTGAAACCTTTAATCAATAATTGTACGAATGTCATATTTTATCGGACTCCTTCCAAAATAAAGCATCTAATTTTTGTTCCAAAGCGTAACAAATGGCTAAACAAAGGTGTAAAGAGGGATTGTATTTTCCCAATTCAATCAAGCCAATTGTTTGCCTAGTAGCTCCTACAAGTTGAGCTAGTTCTTGTTGTGAAAGATCTTTGTCAATTCGTGCTTGTTTTAAATTTAAATTTTTCATCTACTTCCAACTTTCTAATCATAAAAAAACAAATAGTATTTATAGTTAAAGTATACAACAACTTCAATATAAAGCAATATATATATTGCTTTATTGTTTTCAAATCTTAAGATAAAATTAGCAAAAAACAATAAAAATAAAGAAACTATCTTTGTTATTATAAAATAGGTCTTAAGCAGTAGACAAAGTTCCAACTAGAGATTGTTATGTATGAGTTAGAAGTTTGTTATACTTAAAATATCATGAAAAGAATGGAGGAGGAGCTATGGAAGAAAAAGTTTTGGTTGCAAATGGTTTAACAAAGCGAGTTGGAAATAAGGTTATTGTTGAAAATGTTGATATCACAGTTCAAAAAGGTGAAATTGTTGGGTTATTAGGACCGAATGGAGCAGGTAAAACCACGATTATCAGAATGTTGACAGGCTTAATTAGTCGCAATAAGGGGACTGTTGAAATTGCATCGAATGATTTAGATAAAGAGTTTAACAAGTGTATGGAAAATATTGGAGCAATTATTGAGAACCCAGAATTTTATAAATATTTATCTGGATGGGAAAATTTAAAACAATTTGCACGAATGAGTCCACGGAGAATAACTGATGAGGTGTTGATGGAAGTTGTGACGAGAGTTCGTTTGACGGAAGCTATTCATCAAAAAGTAAAGACATATTCTTTAGGTATGCGTCAACGTTTAGGAATCGCCCAAGCGATTCTACATCAACCAGCTCTTTTAATTTTAGACGAGCCGTTAAATGGTTTAGATCCTAAAGGAATGTATGATTTTAGGAAACTAATTGAAGAAATCGCTAAGGAAGGAACGAGTATCTTGATTTCCAGTCATCTTCTATCAGAGATGGAATTGCTTGCCGATCGAATTATGATTATTGAACGTGGGAAAGTAACCCATATCGAAAATTTAGCTGAAACGACTTCAAGCAATGGTCGCGTTCAAGTAACCATTGAAACGCCTCAACAAGCCCAATTGCAAAGAGAAATTGCGTTAATGGGATTGTCCATTGTCCAAACAGCTGGAGACACCTTGACAATTGAAATTGAAAGAGATCAAATTCCCGCATTGATTGAGCATGGTGTTCAAGTTGGGATATCTTTCTACGGCATCACACCACATAAGGCGAATCTTGAAGAGCGATTTTTAGAACTCACTAAAGGAGGCAGCTTAAAATGATAAATTTGGTTGTGAATGAAACGAGAAAATTGATCTTTAGAAAATCATTTTATGTATACCTTGCTTTAATCTTCGTGTTAACTTTAGCTGCTGGAAGTTTACAAGTTTATTTTTCTCAACAATCAGCAGAATATACAGTTGAAGAAAATGGGAAATCTGTAACAAAAACACTGAAAAAAGATGAACCACTTTTTACTTTTGATGACGAGGGAAAACCAGTTACCAACCTAGAAGATGCGATGTTACTTAGTCGTGATCGCTATTTAATAGCGTCTAAAAAAGAGAAGCTGGAGTATCCGGAAGAGCTAAAAAGTGCTAAAAATGAACTTGCTTATTATGAGAAATACTATGAAAGTGGTGTCACTCCTATTACATCAAATAATGGTGGGCAATCAGCAGGATCTTTCTTTGCAAGCTTGGCAGGTGTGTTAAGTATTGTGAATATGGTTGTAGTAATCGTTGCAAGTATTTCAGTTGCATCTGAATTCAGTGATGGAACAATTAAATTACTATTGATTCGTCCATTTAAACGCAGTCAGATTTTACTATCTAAATTTATTGTCTGTTTGTTATTTGGAGCATTCGTCACATTGTTTACGATGCTTAGCGCAGGAATTGTAGGATTGATTTTATTCCCAGTACAATCATTTATGTTGCCGGCCTCAGCAAGTTTAGGAGCTGTCTCTGCAATAAAAGCAGCTGGGATGTTGGCTGCTACAAACTATCTACTAATTGTTTTTTATAGTGCAATTTCATTAATGATTTCAGCTGTTTTCCGTTCACAAGCATTAGCTGTTGGAATTGGAATGTTAACGGTCTTTGCTAGTTCAATCATTAATGGAATGTTAATGATTGCTATTCCAAAATGGCCTATTTTAAAATGGAGTATTTTTAATCTATTAAATGTAAATACTTTCTCACAAGGTGGCGTGATGCCAGGAGAATTAAGTTTGATGCAAACTAGTATTGCATTACTAGGATATAGTTTAGTCATTTATCTAGCAACGACATTTATTTTTAAGAAAAGAGATATTGCATTGACTTAAGAAAATAAGTAGAATTTTATTTTTAATTACTGAATAATAGAAGGAAAAATGATAGGATAATAAATAAGAGTGTTTGATGAAGGAGAGGTTAAACATGACGGGACTTATTTATTTTCTTATCATTATTTTTGCGAATACGATAGGAGCTATTTCAGGTATGGGTGGCGGTGTAATTATTAAGCCACTGTTAGATGCAATTGGTGCTCATAGTTTAAGTGCTATTTCGTTTTATTCAAGTATTGCTGTTTTTACAATGGCAATTGTCTCGACTATTAAGCAACTAAATAATGGCATTAAGGTTCAGCTTATTCCTGTACTTACTTTATCGATAGGCTCAGTTATAGGTGGATTTTTAGGTAATGAATTGTTTGAGGGAGCTTTGCGTTTATTTGGTGGAGAAGTACGTGTTCAATGGTTGCAGATTTTAGTAACAATCGCATCTTTACTTTTTGCACTGCTTTATACTAAAAAAAAATGGAAACCACTTGCCTTTCAGTCAGTACTTGTTTATCTTTTGGTAGGCGCGTTTTTAGGTGGATTATCAACTTTTTTAGGTATTGGCGGTGGTCCAATAAATGTAGCTATATTGATGCTTTTCTTTGGATTAGATATTAAGGATGCCACTGTGTACTCGATTATTACGATTTTCTTTTCACAGCTTGCTAAATTAGGCATTATTGGTATTTCTGGAAGATATAGTCACTATGATTTAACGATGTTGTATTGGATTATCCCTGCAGCGATTGTAGGTGGTTTTATGGGGGCTAAATTAAGTGGACTATTTTCTGAACAAGTTGTCTTAAAAATCTATCAAGTTGTTGTTATTTTTGTGATTATATTGAATGGGATAAACGGGATAATGTTGTTAAAGTGAACAAATTTAAAACCAACAAATAAATAGGTTATTTTTTCTATTTTAATAAATATTATTATAGTTGTTTTTTGCATAAGATGGAAATATCTAATGAGTAATAAATTGAAATGGAATTCCATTTTTATGATTCATGTGTATTGTTTGTTATTCTAATTGTTTATAAGATAGTTGATATGAAAAAAAGCAATCTGAGGATGTAAGTTCCACATCAGATTGCTTTTTTTTCATTTTAATTTGAAGAGCACTGGGAATACTTAAATGAAAAAACATGTCAAAAAAGAGATAGTTGTTATTTTTTTTTGAATAATTGAAATGTTTTTCTTCTCTTTTTTATTAAAATAATCAAATTTTATATTAAAATATATTTAATTTTAAATTAAATTTAACTTGCAGTAGTTGGAAACCTCTGTTATGCTTTGTATGAAGATAGCATTTTAGCTATCTAAAATTACAAGCAGATAGAAAATAGTATATAAAATCAGAGAGAAACCAAGACACTCTCAAAGGCTACCAACCTTTGGTCGACGTGTTTTGGCGAACTCTAAACATAGGTTAGTATGTTTAGGTGTCAATCTCCCTTTGTAACTATTAATAGTCACTGAAAGTAGTATAACACATTTATAAGACAATTTTGTATTAAAACTCAAAATGGAATTTTTTGATAATTAAAATTCTTGGAGATTTAAATACTTTATTTGTTATGTTTTTTGTGATACATTTCAGAATGATTTTTAATAGAACAGAAGGTAGTAGTCACTAAGATATAGTGATTGCTGCCTTTTTTTATTTGCTTGTTAAAGGTTAATGGAGGTGATTTGTTTGTAGTAGCACAATGAGATGTTATTAAGAGAAATGGAAAGGGGGGCGCGAGATTGAGGGTTAAAAATTTTGAAATGAATAGTGGAAATATTCAAAAATATGGCTATTTGGTCCACTGTTTTTCTGGAGAGCAGCTTTTTGTTAAGGAGGCAAGCCTTGAATTAAGGCAGAATATTTTTGGCAGCAACGACTATAAAGTTGTAAAGTCATTTAAGATAGCTGATTGTTATTCAAATATTCAAAAAGTAATGGATAGGGATAGACAAGTAATTGCTAGAAGAACAATCGGTGGAAAACTCTATTATACTGGAAAAGGAACTTGCTCAATAGAGCTAAGTGCTCAGGTAACATCAAAGAAAAAGCAACTTTTTCAAAAAAATGAACGTAAACAATTACAAGCAAAGCTAAAAAATAATCCTGCTGTTAAAGAAGTTGTATTTTATAATTTGAGCTTACAAAATCGAAAATTAGTCAACTATGTGTTGAAGAAATCTGGGGCAGATAAAGTTATTTTTGAAGATGTAGAGGAAATAACGATTGTTAGTACAATTCCTCGAAGTAAAATTAAGTACATTTTTAATTTTGACATATAAACCAAGCGTCCCCTGTCAATATCTTAAAGTAAGTAATAGTCTATATTACTGAAAGTCAAAAGTGAATAACCAGTCAGCGATATTTTGACTGCTTTCGTTATCAGTGCAGCTCTAAGGCGAAAGGGAGGACCTACATAAAAAAGGTGTGCTGCGTACATGCAAGAACTTGATAAGTATTCTATCTTGCTAGAGTTTGAGGTTACGATTGCTATAAACCTTACGTGTTCTATTTATGAACCAACTTATTTTAATTACGTACACACATTAAATGAAAAAGGAGTCAATCAATATGAGAAAAAAGCTTAGTCAATTAACAACGATTATTATTTTATTTTTAACTTTAAATACAACTTTTGTTCCCTCTGCGTTGGCAGTGAGTGATGAATTAAAGAACGAAACACAAGAGCAGGTGATAGAAACTGAAACGAGTCATCCTGAAACGGAAGATCCTCCTTTGAAACAGGAAGTGAATGAATCAGATAATCAGGTGCAGCCTGAAGATACAGATTTAAATACAGATAAAACAAAAATTAACTATCCTATCATTGGGTATAATACTCGAAGTACTGGAGTAATGGCAGATAAATTTTCACAATATTATGTAGCCAGTAGAAATGGTGTAGTTGCAAGTCAATCTGTATTTGGTTATTTTGAAGTGGATGGTCAAGTAGCGTATTGTGTTCAGCCAGATGTCCTATTTGCAGATGGAAATTTCACTCCACAAACAAGTTTTGCAGGGATATCAGAAAGTCAGGCTAGTCGAGTTAATGAGATTGTAAACTTCGGTTCAGGTGGGGCAGGAACAGCGGGTTTTTCAAGAGAATTTTTTATTACAACTCAAGTAATGGTTTGGGAAGCCTTAGGTTGGAACATTGAAATTAGTATGCCAGGCCTTGCTGAGTATCGAAATCAAATAGAAAATGCTATTAATCATTATCAAACAATTCCATCAATTAATCAGTCTACACAATCAGTAGTCGTAAATGAGAAAAGCTCATTTGCAGATACAAAAGGTGTTTTAAGCCACTATCGTATTGCTAGTGATGGAACCAATTCAGGTGCTAAAATCAATGGAAATGCTCTTGAAGTAACCCCTAAAGTGACGTCAACTAATGGAACGATTACTTTAGTAAGAGATCGTCCTTATTCAGGCTCACAATATTTTTGGGTGAATCCAGGCTCACAAACAGTTACTACCGGTGGGAATAATAATCCGATTACAATCAGAGTTAATTTAAATGTCATCAAAAATGGTCATGTAAAATTAATGAAAAAAGGAGAAGATGGAGAACTTATTCCAGGAGCCATTTTCCGTTTAACTTATAATGGTCAAACGAAAGAAGTAACAACAAATGCTAAAGGTGAAGCTGAATTAAAAGATGTATTAGATGGAACTGAAGTTACCGTTCAAGAAATTAAAGCAGCATATGGATATGTCATCAACCGCACTCCGCAAAAAGTTATTATTAAAGCGAATAAAACAGCCACGTTAACATTTAACAACAAACGCCAACGTGGTGTGGCAAGAATTCATAAAAAAGATTCAGAAACAGGAGATCATCCACAGGGGGCAGCTACTCTAAACGGCGCAGTCTACGGACTGTTCAAATCCGATGGGACTAAAATAAAATCGATTACGTTAAGCCCTAAAGCAGGCATTGTCCAAGGTGAAATCAAAGATTTATATCTAGGTAGTTATTATTGGTTAGAAGAAAAAGCTCCTGTTGGCTATAATTTAAATCCCAATAAAATTCCATTTACAATTGAATATGCAGGTCAAGAAGTAGCGGAATCGATTAAAATGATTGAAGCTAAGGAAGACGTTATTAAAGGTAACATCGATGGCTATAAAGTCGGGAACAAAACCTTATTGAATAACGACTTAACAATTAATCCAGACATAAAACCGCCACTATCTAATGTAGAAATTACAGCAACTTCAAAAACAACCGGTATTGCCTACTCAACTTTAACCGATAAAGATGGTTATTTTATACTGAAACAATTACCCTATGATACGTATAAAATTACTGAAACAAAAGGCAAAGAAGGCTATAAATTATTTGCCCCTTTTGAAGTTAAAATTGAAAAGCAGGGCTACACACATCATTATGTATTAGAAGATAAAGTGATTGAGTCAAAAATTCAAGTTTTCAAAGTAGATAGTGAAACAAACAAAACCATTCCTCGCAGCGGGGCTAAGTTTAAAATTTTTGACCGTAAAGCAACTCAATGGGTAGAAATGCTAAAACCAAATTCAGTTGAGAAAACCACTATTTTTGAAACAAATGAAGAAGGGTACCTTGTTACTTCTGAAATGTTAAAATGGGGCGAAAAGCGATATGAATTACATGAAATAGAAGCTCCAGAAGGCTATGTATTAGCCAAAGAGCCTGTCGTTTTTTCCGTATTAGAAATGAATGCCGATGGTATTATTGTGATTAAATTCAAAAATGACAATCAAAAAGGAAAAGTGAACCTGCATAAAAATATCCAACAAGCCTCTGAGGTGAAAGAAAAAGACAGTGAGTTTGGAAAATTAACAGAAATTAATTATACGCTACAAAATGGCGAAGGCTTTGAATTCAAAATTCGTCCAGCTAAAGACATTATTACACCTGATGGAACAGTTCGTTATAAAAAAGGTGAATTTATTCAAGTAGATAAAACAGATTTTATTTTAAAAACAGATGCATCAGGAAATGCAGAATCACCAGAATTTCTCTATATTGGAGAATATGAACTTGTAGAAACAAAAGCTCCTTATGGCGTAGTGAAATTAAAAGAGCCTATTAAATTTGAAATAAAGTATCAAGGGCAATTGATTGATTTGACGAGTGCATCAGTAAAAGCGGATAACTATTTGCAAAAAATTGATGTTTTAGGCTACAAACAACAAGAAACAGTAACAGAATGGAAAGACAATTCACCGGTAATTCAGTTAGAAGCAGCCAATAATGGCCAAGTGTTTGCTCTAAAAAACACGCATGAATTAGTAGTTGGTGATGTAGCGATCCCCGCAGATACAACGCTAAATTACGCAGTTGTAAAAGATGGAATCGTGAAATTCGAGGATATTTTGTTGCCAAATGTAGATGGTAACTATTACATTCAAGAAGTGGACAGTAAAGCAAACCATATTCTTGATACCCATCACTATCCATTTGAATACAAAGCTTACAATAATGAAGACAAACAAACTATCCATGTGTGGAAAGATTCCTTTGCAGTTGATAAAAATGCATTGACTAAACAAGTTCGTAATCAATTAATCAACGAATTATTCAAAACAAATGTATCCTTTAAAAAAATCAATGAATCCGCAACTCTTAAACCAAATGAAGGTTATGTCTACGCATACGATCAAGTTGGAAAAGGAGCTACATTTGAATTGTTGGATGAAGCTGGAAAAGTGATTCAAACTACTCAAACAGATGATGAAGGTATGGCTAGTTGGAAAGAACTGATTGTTGGTACGTACTATCAAAGAGAAGTAAAACCTTCTGATCAAAGTCATGTCTTAAATACAGAAAAATTAAAAATCATTGTTACGAAAGAAAAAATCAGTCTATTTAATGAAAAAGGGACTTTATTAAATGAAATGGATGTAACTGAAAATGAAGAGGTATTCCCTTTAATTGAGTTAAAAAATGAGCATGTTAAAGGAATTGTGGAGCTATCAAAAAGTGATGTTTCTACAGGTGAAGTTTTACCGAATACAGGAATTAAAATTCTTGATAAGGACAACCAAACAGTCGTAGAAGGCAGAACCGATGAAAATGGCAAATTTACCTTTGAGAACTTACCAGATGGGGAATATGCCTTTGTAGAGTTCGATGCACCAGAAGGATATTTGATTGATGAAACGCCAGTACCATTTACCATTAAAAATCATGGAGAAATCGTTAAATGTCAAATGACAAATAAACGTAAGCCGCTTGTTTCGTCAGGAGTAAACAATCCTCAAGTTACAAAATTGGTATTAGGAAGTTTAATGATAAGTGCAATCAGTGGTGTTTTTGTTTTTGAGCGAATTCGTAAAAGAATCAAAAAATGAAAGAAGCCATTAAATTTGTATGTAAAGCAGCAATAGTCTTTTTATTGTTGCTTTTCCTATATAAGAATTATCAACAAACAAAATTACCACAGATTGGACTGACTCAAAATGAATATAAAGAAGTCATACAAAAAAATAGAGCTAGTGATGAAACTCAAAATGAATATGTAACCTCAAAAAAACAACAACTTTCGTTAACAGGGGTCATTGTGATTCCAACCTTAGATCTAGAAATGGGAATCAAAGAATATAGCGATAATCAACAGCTATTTAATCAAGGGATGAGTGAAACTGCAATTGAATACAAACCCCGGCAAGTAATGGGAGAGAAGAACTATACGTTGATTAGTCACAATTATTTAAATACATTTGATAAACTACTCTCTATCAAAAAGGGCAGTTTAATTTATGTAACTGATTTTCAAAAAGTATACGAATACCAAACAGAAGAAGCTTATAGAATTAATGAAGCAGATTCATCGGTTGTTAATGACCAGGCTAAAAAAGAAATCACATTGATAACATGTGTGGGAGAAGTCGGAACTGTTTGGCGGTGGATTGTGAAAGGCAAGCTAGTGAAAAGTTATGATGTGTCAAATGTCTCTCCAGAAATTAGGAATGTTTTTAGTAAAGGTTCACTAGGGAAATAGATTTTATAGATGTAGTAAAAAGTATGACCATTATGTAACAAGAAACGAAAAAACGTTATCTAAAAAATTTCCAAATATGGAACTTTTAGATAACGTTTTTACATATAGTTATTAGATGATGTTTTTTATTTAAAGCAATTTGGATTGTGTAAAATGTAAAAATAACAAATTTGTTAGACAAAAAAGGGAATTACTTATTTTCCCGCTCAAAAACATAATCAGCAACTGGATAATCTGCAAAATCCAATTCCGTTTCTTCTTGGTGAATTGCTTGCGCGATCATTTTTCCAATAATAGGTCCAGTTGTTAAACCAGAAGAACCTAATCCACTTGCAACATAGAGTTGAGGACATTCTGAGACTTGACCAAAAAAAGGTGAAAAGTCAGAGGTATAGGCTCTTGTACCGACCTTGGTGGATACTTGAATTGCTTGCTTTAATGAAGGAGCTAATTCACTTGCTTCGGCTATCATTAATTTCAGCTCTGGTGCCGTGGGTGTTAAATCATAGCCTTTATCATTTTCGTGAGTTGCTCCTACGATGATTTTGCCGTTATTAAAAGGAATAATATCCTTTTCGCCATCTGGCATCACCACAGGCCAGTTCGTAGTTTCTTCAGGAATGTCTAAACAAAGAAGCTGTCCTTTTTGTGGACGAATATCTACTGTAAAGCCAAGCGGTTCTAATAGTTCAGGCAACCAAGCGCCCACGGCAAGAACGACCTGTGCATATTTCTTCGATTGAACAAAAAGCTGATTTTCTGCGTCAATTGTTAAAGCAACCTTTCCTTGTTGAAAAGTTGCGCCTAATTCAACGGCTTGCTCAATGAGTTTTCTAGTCAGCAATTCGCCATCTACTCGAGCGCCCCCACTTGCAAATAAAGCCGCCTGTGAGCTATTCAAAATCGGTACGTAATCGTGTAACTGATCGCTAGCAACAATCGTTAAATCCCCTATTTCAGGAGCCGTTTCTCTACGTTCTTTTGCTAATTTTTCTAATTTTAAAAGCAACTTTTCATTTTTCTTGAATAACAACGTTCCCACTTGTTGATAAATGGCTGAGTCCGTTAAAGATTCTCCAAGATCCGTCATTAATTCAGGATAAAATTTTGCCCCACTTGCTGCTAAGTGGTACCATTTTTTATTTCGTCTTTGAGAGAGCCACGGACAAATGATACCGGCAGCAGCGGCAGTTGCTTGACCTGTGCCTTCATCGTAAATGGTGACGGAATAGCCTTTTTTCGCTAAATAAAAAGCCGTTGTCGCGCCTACGATTCCAGCACCGACGACTGCGATTTCTTGATTTTGAGTCACTATTTTTCCTTCTTTCATCAGCTGATTTTCTAATTTAAGTGTATCATAAAAGTTGAATCAGGAGAAAAGAATATCAAGATGTAAGCGGATTTATGGTAAACTTAAAGCAATCAACGAAAAGTGAGGGGATTTTTATGAAACGTCTATTAAATTGTCATGCTAGTGATTTTGAAAAAATGAGCAAAGAAGAGTTAAAGCAAGCGATTTTAGCCAGTGAAGGCCGAACAGTGTTATCGGAAAACGTAGTGATTTCACAGCCTTTATTAGGGGATTTGACGAATGCAGAAACAGCTGCAGCTTTTGGGGCAGATTTAATTTTATTAAATATACTGGATGTTTTTAATCCAGTGATTCAAGGGTTGGAACAGGGGCTAAAAGATCCGATTCAAACGTTAAAAAAAATAGTTGGACGACCTATCGGAGTGAATTTGGAACCAGTCGATGTGACCGCTGAAACTGTGGGAGACTTACTTCAACTTCCGTTAGGACGCAGAGCCACTAAAGAAACTCTTATTAAAGCAAATGAGCTAGGGTTTGATTTTATCTGTTTAACAGGAAATCCATCAACAGGTGTGAGTAATCAAGAGATAGAGGCCGCTATTCTTTTAGCAAAAGAGCATTTTGATGGATTAATTATTGCTGGGAAAATGCATGGAGCTGGTGTGGCGGAGCCGGTAGTTGATCAACAATCAATTGAAAATTTTATTGCAAATGGAGCAGATATTATTTTAATGCCGGCCGTTGGAACGGTCCCAGGTTTATTGGAAAGTGAAGTCCATGAGGCAGTGAAATTGATTAAGTCCAAAGGAGCCTTATCTATGACGGCAATTGGAACCAGTCAAGAAAGTTCAGATCCTCAAACAATCCGAGAATTTGCCTTATCAAGCAAACGAGCTGGTGTGGATATTCAGCATATTGGTGATGCGGGGTATTCAGGTGTGGCAGATCCTGAAAATTTAATGGCCTTATCGATTGCTATTCGTGGGAAACGTCATACGTATTACCGCATGGCTCAATCAATTCGACGTTAATAGAATTAAAAAAAGAAGCTGGAAGATTAGTTCGTATAAGCTAATCAATCAGCTTTTTTCTTTTTAATTTGCTTATTAAAACAAGCAAAGACCAATCACTTTTAAAAAGGTGGCTACCAATTAAGTCTCAATTAAGATAGAATATGAAAGCGTTTTATTATACTCTAAGGATAAGAGGAGGGCAAGCATGTTAACAAATGAAATCGTTACGTTTATTGATTCATTAATGGAACATGATCATGTATCAGTTAACGCTTTTTCCAGAAAGCAGTCAATCTCTAAGAAAAAAGCACACTATGAAATTCAGCAAGCCAATATGGAACTTTCCAATCTTCAATTACCTACGATTCAATTAGTACAAGGAAAGATTAAGATTCCAGAGGGGCTAAAAAGGGAGTGGAGCAACGAACAAAAGCAATTGAATCATCGCGATGTTTTGATGCAAGAAGAGCGTATTTATTTAATTATTCTCTATACATTTATCAAAAAAGAACCTATTTCCCACAGCCATTATCAAGACTTAATGCAGTTAAGTAAAAGTTCTGTCATTTTAGATTTAAAAAAAGTAAGGCAGTTGTGTCAGACAAATAAAGTTGCTTTTAATTATTCAAGAAGCGAGGGTTATGATTTTCAAGGGACAGAAATGGACATCAGAAAATTAGCCGAATATTCTCTTGGGAAGCTTTTACAACTTTCAATTGGAGAATGGATGATTCAGCTGATTTTTAACAACTGGCAGATAACGTTTCCCATCGATTCAATCAGTGAAAGACTGTATCAAATGGCAAAAAGCTATAAAGTTGAATTTGTATCTGAAAGAATAAAAGAATTTTTATTTCTATTGTGTTTTTTAATAGAGAGAGAGTCTGTGAATGAACCGTTATTTTCGGAAGTGGAGCGACATTTCATTCAAAGCCAGCCGCTCTATGAACTAGGCGAAAAACTAGCCATTGAATTTTTTCAAGATGAATCAGAAAATGAAGCCATTTTCGTTACAGTACATTTATTAAGTGCTTTACAAGGAACGCAACAGTTTTATAAGGATGAGACTTTACTGAAAGTAACGTACGATATCATCAATCGTGTTCAAATGATTACAGGCAATAATTTTGCGGATAAAAAAGAATTGCAATTGAGCTTATATGAACATTTGGTGCCTGCATATTTTCGGATATTGTTTGATATTCATTTAGAAAATCCTTATGCAAAGCAAATCATGACGGAATATGAGGAACTTTATTATTTAGTTTCAAAAGGACTATTGCCTTTTGAGGAGCTATTAAATAAACCTATTCCAGCAAATGAACTGGCATATTTTACGATTCATTTTGGCGGGCAATTAAAACGGAATCAGCCGATTTCTCGAACTTTAAAAGCGTTGTCGATTTGTCCGAATGGCATCAGTTCATCTTTAATCATGAACCATCAACTAGAAGAATTGTTTCCAATGATTCAATTTAATCGAATTCATGATTTGAAGCAAGCAAAGCAAATTAATGAGCAGGAATACGATATGGTTTTTTCAACGACTTACTTTCACACGACGAAAAAATTATATCTTTCAACCCCCATGTTGAATTACGTAGAGCAAGAGATTTTAAAACGTAAAGTGTTTGATGATTTTGCAATTGAGGCTGTGAACAAATCGATTGAAGTTTCTAATTTAATTAAAATTATTGCTAGAAATGCTACGATTCATCATGAAAAAGAACTTTATGAAGCCTTGTCTCGTTCAATATATGGCGCTGGGTTAAATCAATTATCGGGAGGAAAAGTTTTGACAGAATTATTAGAAGAACGATTTATTCAATTTAGTGATCAAAAGTTGGAGTGGCAAGATGCCATTGCATTAGCAGCAAAACCCTTGAGGGAAGCAGGGTACATTACAGACCAATACATTACCTCAATGATTGACAATGTTCATGACATGGGAGCTTACATTGTGTTGGCACCAAAAACAGCAGTACCGCATTCCAGACCTGAGGATGGTGTCAAAGAACTAGGCATTAGTTTGCTTCATTTGGAGACGGCAGTCGATTTTAACTTAGGAGAAGAACAAGACGACGATCGCCAAGTTCAGTTGATTTTTGTGCTAGCAGCAGTTGATAGCGTGGGGCATTTAACAGCGCTAAAACAGCTGTCAGAAATACTGGAAGACGAAGAAAAAATTGATGCCTTGATTGAAACCAAGGATCCTACAACAATGTATAAAAAAATAAAACAAATAATTGAAAAACAATAGGGAGTGCTTAAGATGATTAAAGTCGTAACAGTTTGTGGAAATGGGATTGGAAGCAGTTTAATGTTGAAACTAAAAATAGAAGAAATAGCAAAAGAAAATGGCATTGCAATTGATGCAGAATCAATTGATTCTAATGCTGCAACAGGAAAAGATGCTGATTTGTTTGTAACGGTTAAGGAATTTGCCGATATTTTTAAAAATGGCCAAAAAGTTGTTTTTACTAGAAGTTATATGAATAAAAAGAAAATTATAGAAGATGTATTGCCGACTTTAATTGAAATGAATAACAACTAAAAAAGAAGGTAGGGGTAGTAAATGGCAGTATTAGAATTTTTAAAAGATGTATTAAGCGAGCCGGCTATTTTAATGGGCTTGATGGCAATGGTAGGATTGATTTCGCTTAAATCACCCGCACATAAGGTATTAACTGGAACTCTTGGCCCCATTTTAGGATATTTAATGTTAGCAGCAGGAGCAGGGGTCATTTCATCTAATCTTGAACCGTTATCGAAAATGATTGAGGCAGGATTCCATATTAAAGGCGTTGTGCCTAATAACGAAGCGATTACTTCAGTAGCTCAGGATTTGCTTGGCGTTGAAACGATGACAATCTTAGTATTTGGACTAATCTTTAACTTGTTGATTGCTCGTTTTACGCGCTACAAATATGTGTTTTTAACCGGGCATCATAGTTTCTTTATGGCGTGTTTACTTTCAGCCGTGCTAGGAGCAGTTGGTTTTAGTGGGTGGCAAATGATTTTAGTTGGAGGCTTTTTCTTAGGTGCTTGGAGTGCTATTTCACCAGCTATCAATCAAAAATTCACGTTACAAGTAACCGATGGTGATGAAGTCGCAATTGGTCACTTTGGCAGCTTAGGTTACTTTGTTGCAGGTTCGATTGGGAAATTAGTTGGAAAAGGCAGTCGAAGTACAGAAGACATTAAAGTACCTGAAAAATGGAGTTTCTTGCGAAATACGACGATTTCAACAGCATTGACAATGGTCATTTTTTACTTGATTGCGGCAATTGCGGCAGGTTCTAGTTTTGTTGAAACATTGTCTGACGGTAAGTCGCCGTATCTATATGCAATTATTTGTGGCTTGCAATTTGCAGTGGGCGTTACCATCGTTTATGCCGGTGTACGAATGATTTTAGCCGATTTGATTCCAGCTTTCCAAGGAATTGCTACGAAAATTATCCCAAATGCAGTGCCAGCAGTAGATTGCGCGGTATTCTTCCCATATGCTCCAACAGCGGTTATTCTAGGATTTGTGAGCAGCTTTATCGGAGGCTTATTAGGAATGTTTATTTTAGGATTTGCAGGAAGCGTGTTGATTATTCCAGGTTTAGTTCCTCATTTCTTCTGTGGAGCAACAGCCGGCGTGTATGGAAATGCTACTGGTGGACGTCGTGGTGCAGTCTTAGGCGCTTTCGTAAATGGTTTAGGCTTAGCTTTCCTACCCGCATTGTTATTACCCGTTTTAGGTAGTTTAGGATTTAGCAACACCACTTTTGGTGACATTGACTTTGGCGTGATTGGCATTACTCTCGGAAAAGTAGGCGAATTTATGGGAACATTTGGAATTTATGGATTAGTCGGTATTTTGGTAGTTGTTCTAATTTTACCAAGTATTATTCGACCATCAAAAATTGCGATTAACAATGTTGAAATGGACCAAGAATAAATAAAATAAGAAGGAGCGATTTAAATGACACAAGAATTAACAATAAAAGTATACGCAGACGGAGCAGAAATTGATAAAATGGTAGCCGCTTATGAAACGGGTAAAATTACTGGTTTTACAACGAATCCTTCTTTGATGAAAAAAGCAGGGATTACAAGTTATACAGATTTTGCAAAAGCAGCACTAGAAAAAATTACAGATTTGCCGATTTCTTTTGAAGTATTTGCCGATGATTTTGAAACGATGGAAAAAGAAGCCGAAAAAATTGCAAGCTTTGGGAAAAATGTGTATGTAAAAATTCCAATTACAAATACAAAAGGAGAGTCTGCAGTACCGTTAATTAAAAAGCTTTCTGAAAAAGGGCTATCCTTAAATGTAACAGCAATTTTAACGATTCAACAAGTCGAAGAAACGGTGGCAGCATTTAAAGAAGGAACAACGAATATTGTTTCCGTTTTTGCAGGAAGAGCAGCTGATACTGGAGTAGATCCAATGCCATTAATGAAGGCATCAGCAAAAGAATGTCATACAAAACCAGGAACGGAATTGCTTTGGGCAAGCTCAAGGGAAGTATTAAATATTTTCCAAGCCCAAGAAGCAGGAGCTGATATCATTACATGTACACCAGAAATTATTAACAAAATGTCGATGATTGGCATGGATTTAAATGAACTTTCTTTAGACACTGTTCGAATGTTTAACCGTGACATCAAAACATTAGGATACAGTATCTTATAAAATAAACACAACAAAAAAATAGCTAGCTTATCTTTTTATGAGATAAGCTAGCTATTTAGTCGTTTTTATTTTTTAGCAAATTCTCTTTTAGCAATTGCTGGCAAGATCATTCCCAGTGCAACAAAAATGATTGGTGTAACAATATTTAAGCTTAATTGGAAATACCAAGCAGATGGATTTGCATCGAAATCTGTTTTTGGTACCATTCCTAAGATACAGGCGAAAGCAGTAAATAAGAAACACCATGCCCCAATTAAGAAACCGACTTTTGGATTTTTAACAAATTTATATTCAGACGTAAAGTTTTTGTGTAATTTATTTAACATCATATAAGCTAAGAATACCCATAGATATCTTAGAGGCATTACAACTGAGTTTAAGTTTAACAACCAGTTGTATAGTTCGTTCATATTGCCAATTCCGATTGCTGGAACAACGATCAAGATACTAACTAAAATTCCTGTCATAGCGTATCCATTTACTGGCGTTCCTTTGCTGTTTAATTTAGCAAGTTTACGAGGAATAAATTCTTCGTCAGCGTCACCTAATAAAATCTTAAGTGGAGCATCGATTGAAAAGGCTAAAGCTGAAATTTGCGCTAACGTATTAGCAATTGCATAAAGAATCATAAAGAAGTTTCCTACATTATAATAGACACCTAATTTTTGGAAAGCGACATATGCTCCATTGGCCATTAAATCCTTTGGAATATTGTTACTATCAAAAATCATCCCCATTGCAAATGAACCAAGTAACGCACAAATGGCTACCATTGCAGCAAGAGCTAGCATTCCTTTTGGAAATTCTTTAGCTGGATTTTTAGTGTTGTTTACATAAGGAGAAATTTTTTCTGCACCACCAACAGCGAAGACAAGCATTGAAATCGTTGTAAAGTAAGCGAAGTTAAAAGTTGGTAAATAGGTTTTAATGTCTCCCATATTAGGTGTTGCAAAAGAAGCACCTGTAATCGCTGGAGCAGTAACCGCTAAGAGAATAAATAATAATGACATAACAAACATTGACATACCTGCAATACTACCAATACGTTTTAATGTTGTTAATCCTTTAGAAGAAACCCATAAGAAAAATAAGAAAATGACTAAACTAATCAATGACACTTGTAAAGCGGGTGTTACATTTACTAAGTTTCCATTTCCACGTACGGCCCAACCTAAGGCAATCAAAATTCCTTGTGGTTTTTGTGCTAAGTATGGAATATGCACGACCCAATAGGTCCAAGCAGCGTAATAAGCTAAGCGCTTCGTTGTCGTTTCTTTAATCCATGTACTAACGCCACCGTTTCCATCTTTAAAAGTGGAGCCAAGTTGACCAACGATTAAGGCATAAGGTACAAAATAAAGGAGCATAATTAAAATCCATGATGTAATAACGGAAACGCCTTGATTCGCGTAGTTGTTTACAACATTACCTAGTCCCCAAACTGAAACAAAGGCGATTAGGGCAACATTATACCACCTTAACTTTTTTTCTTCTTTCATTAAAGCAAACATCCCTTCTTCTCAAAAATATGATAGTTATAACCAATTTATCATAAGCTTAAAACGAAGGGGAAACAATTCTTTTTAAATGATTATGAAAAAATTATTAAGTATTTGTTAAATTATTGTTATTTATTATAAATAAGCAGTTTACAAAAAGTAAGTAAAGTGTTAGAATAAAACTAAGAAATGAATTAGAACGTTTTAACTCGTTTCATTAATTAAAAGAGGTGACGAAATGGAACAATTATTAATGCAAATCAACCAATTAGCGAACAAATCAAAAAAAGAAGGATTATCATCTGCCGAAAAAGAACGACAAGTAGAACTACGCCAAATGTATTTAAGCCTATTTCGTGGCAGTTTGGACGATATTCTATTAAATACAACCGTTTATGATTCCACAGGAGCAGATGTTACGCCAGTAGCGCTAAAAAACAAACAAACGAAACCAACTATTCAAGTGATTAAAATGGAGCAATGGGAGGATGAAATAAAATGAAAAAAAGTTTAGGAATTCATCACATTACGGCAATTGTTGGAAATCCACAAGAAAATGTCGATTTTTATGCTAGTGTTTTAGGGTTGCGCTTAGTTAAAAAAACGATTAATTTTGACGATCCACAAACCTATCATTTATATTTTGGAGATGATGGAGCAAATCCAGGATCTATTTTAACGTTCTTCCCTTGGCCAAATGCCTATAATGGAAAAAAAGGTGCTGGGCAGGTAGAGGTTATTTCATTTATGGTTCCTAAAAATAGTTTGACTTTTTGGGAAAATCGATTACATGCTTATCAAATAGAAACACATAAAGAAGTTCGTTTTGATGAAAGTTATTTAACTTTTAGCGATCCTCATGGGTTAAAATTAGAAATTGTCGAAAGAGAAAGTTCACAACTCAATCAATGGAATTTCAATGGTGTTGCTCAAGAAGTAGCCATTATCGGCTTTGCAGGAGCAACGCTGAACTCTAGAAGACCAGAACGTACTGGAGAGTTGTTAGAAAACACGATGGGCTTAGAAAAAATAGCTGAAAATGAAACCCATCTTCGTTTTAAATCAACTAGTGAAATTGGAAATACGATTGAAGTTTTGAAAAAAGTTGCTGAAAGAGGGACGATGGGAAGTGGAACTGTTCATCATATAGCATTTCGAGCAAAAGATGCCTCAGACCAACTTGAATGGAAGCAAGTACTGAGTGAGGATGGTTACCAAGTTACACCAGTCCAAGACCGGAATTACTTTGAAGCTATCTATTTTAGAGAAAAAGGTGAAATTCTTTTTGAAATTGCGACAGATACACCAGGATTCGCTCATGATGAATCACCTGAAACAATGGGAGAAAGCTTGATGCTACCTGAATGGTATGAACCACAACGTGAGCAAATACAACAAGTATTGCCAGCTTTTACTGTTAGAGAAACAAAACCTTCAACTAAATAAGAAGAAAAAGAACTTGTTTTTTTTGCAAGTTCTTTTTTTGATAAAATCATATCCCTTTCAACTAAAAATAAGTCATGAGATAATAGAAGTTGAAATGGAGTGATTAGAATGAAAAAAGCCATTTGGCTGATACAAGATACTACCGCAGAGCAACTTTCCGAAATGAAAGAACGTGCTCCTGAGTTCGAGTTGATCACCGATCAAGATCCTCAAGAAATGTTAGCGGTTGTTGAGATTATTTACGGTTGGAAAAAAGAACTAACGGAGCTAATATCAGAAAATAAACTTCCTCAATTAAGATGGATACAAGCAAGCTCGGCTGGTGTAGATTATTTAGATTTAGACTTATTTCAAAAGCACGGTATTACCTTAACAAACGGTAGTGGGATTCACGGGATACCAATAGCGGAATCTGTTTTTGGGATGCTATTATTCTATACAAGAGGTATCAAAAAAGCAAGTGAAGACCAAAAAGATGCGATGTGGGATCAAGTCACTCGTTTAATTGAATTACAAGGAAAAACGATTATGATTGTAGGAACTGGAAAGATTGGTTTTGAAGTAGGACGTCTTGCCAAAGCTTTTGGAATGGAGACGATTGGGGTTAATCGTAGCGGACGCCAAGTTAAGTATATGGATACGGTTATCAGGCAAACGGAGATTACGGTAGAATTGCCTAAGACAGATATCGTGGTTAATAGTTTACCTTTAACAGATGAAACAAATGGTTTTTATAACGAAAAACTCTTTAATCAAATGAAAAAGCATACGCTATTTATCAATGTAGGTCGAGGTGCGTCTGTAAAAACGAATGATTTGATCCAAGCGATTAAATCAAACAATATTGCATTTGCAGGGTTGGACGTCTTTGAAGAAGAACCTTTAGCAAGCGATTCTCCGTTGTGGAAGATGCCAGAGGTATTGATTACGCCTCATATTAGTGGAATCGCAGAACATTTTAAAAAACGTTTAGGAGCGATTTTTCTAGAAAACTTGACGGCATATATAGGAAAAGAGAGTTTGCCAAAAAATGTAGTTGATTATAGTCGGAGTTA
This sequence comes from Carnobacterium sp. GW821-FHT04C06, assembly GCF_059420345.1. NCBI lineage: Bacteria > Bacillati > Bacillota > Bacilli > Lactobacillales > Carnobacteriaceae > Carnobacterium > Carnobacterium sp. GW821-FHT04C06. The sequence continues at coordinate 350,653 of NZ_JBWKTN010000004.1, read as the reverse complement.
TTAAAGGATAGAGGAATTCTCTATCCTTTTTTTGTTTCAAAAAAACAATATTGTATTTTAAAAGAATAAGGAAAGCCTGATAAACTCTAGTTGAGAGAGACATAAGAAAGAAATAAATTTATCAAAAACATACTACAAATTGACACAGTTTCTACCTACTGTTATATTCTTTGAAGCGCTATTAAAACAGGCGCGAATAAAGAAAAAGGAGTTTTGATAGTGAATAAAAGAAAACAAAAATGGATTGCTGCTTTAGTGATTATGCTAGCAGTTATAGTAGCAGGATGTAATGGAACAAAAAATAAAGAAGAGGCAACACAAAATACTGAAAGTGCCAAGAAATGGGCGAAAATTGAAAAAGCTGGAACACTTAAAGTAGCTACTCCAGGAACGCTTTACCCAACTTCTTTTCATGATAAAAAAACAAATGAGTTAACAGGATATGTTGTTGATACAATGAATGAAGTGGGCAAACGGTTGAACTTGAAAGTGGAATACTCTGAAATTGGAGCAGATGGAATGTTCGCTGCAGTTAATAATGGACAAGTGGATATTACAGCAAGTGATGTTGAAATCACAAAAAGTCGTGAGAAGAAATTTGATTTTTCAGAACCAATCAAATATTCATTTGGCAGTATGATTGTACGTAAATCAGATCAATCTGGGATTCATTCATTAAAGGATTTAAAAGGTAAAAAATCAGCTGGAGCAGCAACGACTGTTTACATGGATATTTCTAAAAAGTATGGAGCAGAGCCGGTTATTTATGATAATGTGACCAATGATCAATATTTATCGGATGTGGCTAATGGTCGTACGGATGTGATCTTAAATGACTACTATTTACAAAAAATGACTGTGGAAGCTATGCCTGAAATTCCAGTGATGATTCCAGAAATTTACTACAAACCAACAAGTATTGGGTTAGTGATGAAAAAGAATGACACAGAATTAAAAGCAAAAGTAGATGAACAATTAAGCGCAATGCAAAAAGACGGGACACTGACAAAACTATCAGAGAAGTATTTTGGCGGAGCAGATGTTTCTAAAAAGACAGATGTTAAAATTACAGAAGAAATAAAAGTAGACTAGGAGTTTTAATCATGAGGGACATTCAATGGAGAGCTATTTTTAATCCTGAATTAGCGTTAGATAGTTTACCCTTTGTTTTAACAGGATTAGGTTATACGGTGTTCATTGCGGTTTTTAGCATGATTGTAGGCTTGATTTTGGGATTCTTTTTAGCGCTGATGCGAATGTCTTCTATTAAAGTGCTAAATTTTATCGCGAGGCTTTACATTTCTTTTATGCGAGGAACACCCATGATTGTTTTTTTATTTCTATTGTATTTTGGGTTGCCTTTCATTGGAATTCAATTTTCAGCGATTACAGCAGCATTAATTGGTTTTAGTTTGAATAGTTCAGCGTATATTGCTGAGATTTTTAGAGCCTGTTTAAATAGTATCGATAAAGGGCAATGGGAAGCGTCCTATGCATTAGGGTTAACGCATTTTTTCATTATGCGTAAGATTATCCTTCCACAAGCGCTAAGAACAGCCGTAGGACCTCTAAGCAATGTTTTATTGGACTTGATTAAGGGAACCTCATTAGCAGCGATGATTACAGTACCGGAGATTTTTCAACAAGCTAAAATTGTTGGTGGACGAGAGTTTGATTATATGACAATGTATATTTTAGTCGCATTGATTTACTGGGGAATATGTAGTTTATTTTCAGTGATTCAAGTTGTTTTGGAAAAGAAATTTTCTGAATATGCGTAAAAAAATAAAGCAGCGTTGCGAACTTTTGCCACGCTGCTTTATTTTGTTGTATGTCGTTTGATTAAATGGAAATCTAATGGTATTAATGGGTTTTCACGATGAGTTAATTGATTGAAAATAAGAGTAAACGCATTTTGAGCTTGTTTTTCAATGGGGTAATCAATCGTTGTAATATCTAAGAGACGGGCAATTTCAATATTATCAAAGCCAACAACTGAAAAAGCATCAGGAACTCGCACACCTAGCCGTTTGGCTTCGGTAATTAAACCAGCTGCAACGGCGTCAGAGCTTGTTGCAAAGCCATCTGGTTTAGTGGATTGTTCTTTCCACCAATGGGCCACTTTTTCTCCATCCTCGCTTGAATTCAATCCTTTAAACTGAGGTTGAAGATTAGGATTGAGTTGATATTTTTCACAAAAATCAAGATAGGCTTTCATGCGACTTTTAGTGTTTAAGCCACTTGTACTGCCATATAAATTCACAATATTTCGGCAACCAGTGGCATAAAGATGCTCTAAGCCTAACATATAACCGTCGTAGTGGTTCATAAAGACGGAAGGAATATGATCAGACTCTACACGTTGCCAAGTCACGATGGGACCATATTTTGTGAAAGGCTCTAATTGTTTCCAATCATTTAAACGAATGAGCAGTAAAAGACCATCTAATTGCTTGCGACGAAGCATTTCAAAAGCATCTAGCTCTTTTTGTTTATCGTCACCAGTCATAAATAAAGTGACATTGTATCCTTCTTTTTGGGCAGAAAGAGTAAAACCTCGTAAAAAAACAGTTAAAGAATCTGAAAAATAAGGAGCAACAATGCCAAGGGTTTTTGTAGCTCCTTTTTTTAAATAAACGGCATTTAGGTTTGGAACATAATCTAATTGCTGGATAACCAACTCGACTTTTTTTCGCGTTTCTTCACTCACATAACCATTTTGATTAATTACACGAGACACGGTTGCTGAAGAAACACCTGCAGCTTTTGCAATATCTTTGATATTTGCCACCAAAACACGCCCTTTCGTTTGATTCCTTTATAGTAAGTATAGCAAAAAGGGGATTGAAAGAGTAGGACTTAAAAAAAGAGGAAAGTTACAAATTCACTTGCGATTTTTTTTTAAACAGGCTACCATTGGTTAAGAGTATTTTTTTAAATCTGAAATAGGGAGAGTTTGGATGGATAAACGATTGTCATTATCATCTTATATATTTATAGGATCAATGTTGTTTGGATTATTTTTTGGAGCTGGAAATTTAATTTTTCCAGTGCATTTAGGGCAAGAAGCAGGAGTCAATGTTGGACCTGCAACACTTGGGTTTTTAATTACTGGAATCGGGTTGCCGTTTCTAGGGGTTGTAGCGATTGGAGTTTCAAAGAGTGATGGATTATTTGATTTAGCAAGTCGGGTACACCCACTGTATGGCATGTGTATGACTGTGTTACTTTATTTAACAATAGGGCCATTCTTTGCACTGCCAAGAACTGGAACAGTTTCCTACGAAATTGGGATTGCACCTTTTATTTCATCAAGCTATCATTCACTTGGATTAATTATTTTTACAATTATTTTCTTTGGTGTTGCACTTATATTTTCAATGAAACCTACCAAGATTTTGATGTATGTAGGGAAAATTTTAAACCCATTATTTTTAGTCTTTTTAGGGGTTTTGATTGTGACGGCTTTTATCAAACCGATGGGAAGTATTCAAGCAGCTGATGTTCATGGAGCTTATGTAACAAATCCTTTCTTTAAAGGATTTACTGAAGGTTACAATACCATGGATGCGTTAGCATCTCTTGCTTTTGGAATCATTGTTGTTCAAACAATCAAAGGCTTGGGGGTTCACAATCCACGAAATATCGCACTTGATACGTTGAAATCGGGAACAGTTAGTTTGATTTTAATGGGAATCATTTATGGAAGTTTAACGTATATTGGAGCTATGAGTGTTGGTAAATTTAAGCTGTCAGACAATGGCGGTGTAGCTTTGGCTCAAATTGCGGACTATTACTTTGGATCATTTGGCAGTATTTTGTTAGCTATTATTGTAACGGTTGCGTGCTTGAAAACAGCCATTGGGTTAATTTCTGCTTGTTCAGAGACGTTCCATGAGATGTTTCCTAAATTCCTAAGTTATAAGCAGTTTGTTGTAGCTTTTACGCTATTAGCATGCGGTATTGCAAATGTCGGCTTAACCAATATCATCACGCTGTCTATTCCTGTCTTGATGTTTTTATACCCATTAGCAATTACCTTGATTTTATTAGGATTGCTCTCACCACTGTTTAAAAATCGCCAAATTGTCTATGTCTTAACAACCATTTTCACCATTTTTGTTAGTTTTGCAGATGGATTAAATGCGATGCCTGAAAGTATCAGAGAAACGGGAATTGCACAAGGTATTTTATCTTTTTATACGACCTACTTACCGTTATTTGATATTGGAATGGGCTGGGTATTGCCAGCAATAGTCGGCTTAGTACTTGGCTGGATGATTAGTATTTTAAAAAAAAATGAATTGCGTTTTTAAATTTGGTAGCCAAGAAATGTTCATTTCTTGGCTATTTTTTTAAAGTGCTTGAGTTTAACGTTACGTAAGGGTGTATCTTAAATGTAGTTAGGAGGAGAAAAATGGAATATACTATTAAAAAAATAAGTGAATTAGCTGGTATCAGTAGTCGAACATTACGATTTTATGATGAAATTAAGTTATTGAAGCCAGCTCGAATTAATTCATCAGGGTACCGAATTTATGCTCAAAATGAAGTAGATCGACTGCAACAAATCCTAGTTTACCTCAAATTTGGGTTATCTTTAGAAGATATAAAAGCAATCATGGATAATCCTGATTTTGATGAGATAAAAACATTAAGAAGCCATCATCAAGCATTATTAATTCAGCAACAACAATTGAGTAAGCTAATTGATACTGTTGAAAAAACACTTATGACAAAAGAAGGGTCTGGTAGTATGACGAATATAGAAAAATTTGAAGGGTTGAAAAGAGAACGAGTTCGAAAAAACGAAGATCAATATGGTACAGAAAGTAGAGCTCTTTATGGAACAAATCAAGTCACTGACTCAAATCAAAAGATGTTAAACATGAATCAAGAAAAATTCCAAGCTTTTGAAGAGTTAGAAGAAGCCATTTTTGTACAATTAAAAAAAGCGATGAACACAAAAAATGTGAGCAGCATAGAGTCACAAAAACTAGCTAGAATGCATAAAGAATGGTTATCTTATACATGGACGACCTATTCTACTAAAGCCCATGTAGGATTAGTGAATCTGTACCTGGCAGACCCACGATTTGTTTCTTACTATGATAATCGCGTTGGCCAAGGAGGCACTCAATTTTTAAAAGATGCAGTGATTCATTTTACAAATAAGTAACTTATAAGAGTACGTATCATCTATTCTTAATGAATAAATGAAAAAAAATAGTTCCTGAAAGGGGAACTATTTTTTTGTCTTAATTGGAAATGATTAACGGTATTTTTTAATTTAACGAAGAATAAAACGAGTTAAATAACGTTATCAATAAAACTTGTAAATGTTTATTTCAATAGGATTTAGCCCATTTTTTACCAAAAAATTGGAAATATAGCAAAGAAATATGAACGCATATTTGTTTTATTTTGTTATTTTTTTGATACTATTATTAAGAGCGAGCTGAAAAAATTAATAATTATTAAAAAAATGAAAGTTAGATTTTATTTATTTTGCAAAATATCTTTATAAATAGGGGGAATTAATTTTACAAATATTGAAATATATAAGGAAGGGGGAATTTAAATTGGGAAGTAAGAAAAACATAAAAAAAGTAAAGCGTTATATTAAATTGTTAGGAGTTCCTTTTGTAGTAGGTACTATCCTATTAGGCGGAATTTATTATTACAGTATAGAAAATCAAAAAATCTCAATTTTAGCAGATTCAGGGTTGAAACTAACGACTTCTAAAAATGAAGTTACTGTTAATAGTCCTTTTATCGTGAATGTTACAGATACTGGTGCGACAAATGCGACGAGTGACAGTGAGGATCTTGAAAGTGAAAAAACAGTAGATACGGATTCTGAACAACTTGAGGTAACAACAACGGAACCTATTAAACAAGTATCAAAAACAGTTATTTATTTGCCCTTAGGGATTGAGTTTGACGAAGTTGGTACAAATCAATTGAACGATGGAAAAAAAGTAGCAACGATTTCATTTGATTCAAATACAAGAAATATAGAAATTGATTGGATTGCAGCAGAGCAAAAAGAACTGCCCATTTCTTTAATTTCAAAAAATATTGGACATTACGAAATAACTGCTCAAAAAAGTGTAAACAATCAATTAAATGAATCAGAAATACTTTCTATTCAAGCGGTAGGAATCGAAGAATCGGCCACTTCATCGGATGAACCAAGCTCATCAGTTGTAAGTGCCAGAAGCATAGAAAAGGCTCAGGAAACCTCTGCTCTAGCAGTTGGAACGTCAGTTGTTACGAATGCAACAGAGTTAAGTACCGCAATCAAAGATTTAAGTATTACTCAGATTTATTTTGGGAATGATATCAATTTAAATCAAAGCATTCAAATTCCAAATGGTAAGCCTTATTTACGAATTTCTGGGAAAAATCCCTCAACAGGAGAAATACACACCCTAACAGAAAATAATGGAACTGGTGGGGGAACCGATAATATCTATGTAAGCAATGGAAATTCAGATCCAAAAGATTATGGTTTAGAGGATATGAAAATTATTGGACGCAATTATTATGGTCCTTTGAATGTACAAGACAATACAAGAGAAGTAAGTTTATCCTATACAAATGTTGATTATCAAGGTCCACAAATTACGCATAATGTTAACGGAATCACGAAGTATTTAGGGGATACAAGTATTTACATTGCTCGTGTTCAAAGTACCTCAGCACCAAATCAAGAGGTAGCTGAAGCAAGAAACGTTATTATGGATGGTAATATCACAATTAATCATACATCAAATTCCGACAGTATGTTTTGGTTAGGATTATCAGGCGGGTCAGAGAACTCTTTTACAGTCAAAGCAAATTCAAATGTTGTAATTGATTCTAAAGGGAATGGTATGTTTTATCGTGACGGATCAAATCCAATTAAGATGGATATTGAACAAAACGCCAACGTTAAAATAACAACTAATAACGGATTGTTTCGTAATAATCCAGGGCAATATTTACACGTTGGAGAGAATGCAAATGTCGAGTTTGAAAAAACAGGTGGAGATCAACCGGTATTGCGTTTAACAGAAGACTTAAATGTAGCCAAGGGTGCCCGACTAGTGATGAAAGCAACTGGCGGAAGTGGGAATTTTGCGCGCTTTGAAAGTGCCTACGCTGGAACAAACTTAAACTTTGATGATCCACTAAGTGTTTTACTTTACAATAAAACCTCGCAACAAATGTTTGCTTGGCAAGGATCCGGAAATTCCTCTGGAAAAATGCACATTAATGCACCAATCGTAAATTACTGGAGAGTTGCAGGTACTGGTGATCGTGATGATTTGCCATTGTTTAGCTGGTCCATGCCAGATCGGTCAAACGTAGTAACAGATGTTACAACGAACGGAAGCAGTTCAACTGTTATCAATTCGACAAATGCAGGAATGAATGCAACAGATTTCAATCTGGGAACTGCAAAAGTGATTTCATTAGGGACTATAGACGTTACATTAGATCCAATTACAGATGCACAGAGTACAATAACTGGTACAGCGACAAAAAATTCTAAAGTCTACATTGATTATACTGAGGTTGGTGTTAAAAAAACTTTAACAGGTTATGCTGGAACAGATGGGGTATATAGTATTCCGATTCCTGATGGGTTTATCAAGCCATACACCTCAGTAACCGCAACAGCCAATTTAGATTTTAAAACCAAAGTATCCGCTCCTGTTACGGTAGAAGATGTAACACCTCCTGAAGGCACTGCGATTATCCAAGTTTTAGAAAAAGGCAGTGCATTTCCAAGTGATGTCACAAAATTTGTTAAAGACATTAAAGACAAATCAGATGGGACAACAGGAGCAGGAGTTACTGTATCTGCTGGAACGATTCCTCAACCCGATATGAATCAATCTGGCCCCGTATTACCGATGTATGAGGTTATTCTAACTGATAAAGCAGGAAATAAAACAGCTATAAAAATACCTATCTTCATTAAAGATGAAGACACGGTTGTTTCAGATACAACAGCGTTAAAAGCCCATAATATCACTTTTAAACTGCCACAATATCCACAAACAGAAGCAGAATTGAAAGCCTTTATTCAAAAAGAATCAGCCGTGCAAGCTTGGGAATTAGCAACGGGCAACGAATTGACTGATTTAAGTGCTCTTACAATTGATACTTCTAAAATGAAACAAGCAGTAGGAACATACCCAGTCATGTTGACGCTTGGCAATGTTCAAAAAGAAATCCAAGTTGACGTCACACCTGGAACGGGAACCGTCGTGTTCCATTACCAAGATGAAGAAGGCAATAAACTTGCAGAAGATAAAACGATTGTAGACGATATTGGAAATAGCTACAATGAAAAACCAATTGATTTAAATGGTTATCTATACGTGCGTACCCAAGGAAATGCAACAGGGGTTATTGAAGATCAGACCCAAGAAGTTCTGTTCATTTATCAACAAAATCGCTTCAAATTAACTCAAACTGTTACAAAGATGGATGGAAGTTCTGCTGAAAAAGCGGCATTGACAGAAGTTCTTAAAGTGAAAACAGTGTTAGACAGTCAATTAACGAGTGTGACGCCAAGTGTATTCTATAAAGACTTAACGATTACAGTACCAATTGACGATGCATTAATCGATGTTGGAACCTTCTCTTTAAATAGAGCAGATGGAACATCAGTAGGTCAGGTATCTTACGATGATTCTACTAAATCTGTAAATGCCACAATTACTGAAGCAGATCAAATTCCATGGAATGAGAATGTAACGATGAGCTATCAAGCAACAGTTAAAGAGGATGCGCCACTAGCAAGTACAATCACAACAGTAGGCGAAGCTAGTGGAAGCTATACAAATAATTGGGTAGCTAATCCGGTCAAATCAAATACGACAAAAACCGAAATTGTAGATGGAAAATTAGCTTTTGTTTCAGCACCGACAGATTTGGATTTTGGTGAAAACTTAAAGATACCAGCTGTTGATAAAAACTATCCTCTACAATCTCTAACTGGTAGTTTAACCGTACAAGATACGCGTTCAATCAAAGGATCATGGACATTGAGTGCGAAGATGGATCAAGTATTAACAAGTACAAGTAATAAAACTTTGCCTACAGCTGTTCAGTACACGAATAAAGGTCAAAAAGCTATATTGGGAACCTCTTCAATTATTATTTACCAACAAACAAATACTGATAGCAAGCCCATCTCGATTACAGATAATTGGCTGCCAAATGGCGATGGTTTAGCTTTAGATATCAAGACAGGAACTACTTATCCAGAATCCTATACGGGTTCAATCGAGTGGACCTTGCAAGACACACCATAGGAGGGGAACGATGAATAAAAAAAGAGGGACATGTCTTCTTTTGATGATTGCATTATTCAGTTTCTCTTCATTTATGGAAGCTAGTGCAGAGGTAAGTCAGAAGAGCCATACTACAACTGGGGATATCAGCTTTTACGGAGAATATGAAAAACCAAAAGAGACTCAATCAACAGATACAAAAGAATTAAAAAATAGAGAGACAGTCCGAACAAATTTTCCGCAAACAGGGGAACAATCAACACCATCTTATTTTATAATAGGAATGATTGTTTTTGTGGGAAGTTATCAATTGTATCAAAAAAACAAAATAGGGGGATTTAAAAATGAAATTAACTAAAATAATGACAAGTGCGGTGTTATTAGCAACAGCTGTCAGCTTTTCAACAGTAGCAAACGCTGCAGATGGTGGAACTTATCAGTCAAAAGGGTCAGTAGAATTTGTTCCAAATAATACAGTTACTCCACCAACAGATCCAGAAAATCCAGGCAAGGAAGTAACACCGACTAACCCAGATGGAACTGATCCAGATCCAGGGACAGCAGGTCCCTTAAGTATTGATTACGCTTCAAGCTTAAGCTTTGGAAGCAATAAAATTACGAATAAAGATGCCGTTTACTTTGCAGAACCACAAAAATTAAAAGATGGGACTGTAAGAGCTAATTACGTGCAAGTTACAGATACCCGTGGGAATAACGGTGGTTGGACATTGACAGTTAAACAAGAAGGTCAATTAAAAAATGAAACAACGACCAATAAAGAGTTGACTGGTTCTGTTTTATCTTTAACAGGGGGAGCAGCGGTAAGCAATACAACAAATGTTGTGGCACCAACAGTTAGCGACGTGATTCTAGATTCAGCTGGAGCAGCTTCTGAAGTAATGAGTGCTAAAGTAGGGCAAGGAGCATTAACTTGGTTAAATGTTTTTGGAACATTGGAAGATACCCAAGTGGAGGGTGAAACAGTTAAGAAGAATAAAGCTATTACGCTATCCATCCCAGGAACAACACCAAAAGATGCTGTTAAATATACAACAAACTTAACATGGACATTGAGCGACGTACCAAGCAAATAAAAATAAAAAATTTAAAAAAAGGGAGATTTACACATGAATAAAAAAATAATGACACTTAGCGCAACAATTTTATTAGCTTTAACAATTGGAGGAAATGTTGTAAGTGCAGCAACAGCAGGCACGTATAAATCAAATGCGAAAGTAACCTTTGAACAAGATACTTCTGTTACACCACCAACTGATCCAACTAATCCAGGTAGTGAAGTAACTCCAACTAATCCAGATGGAACAGATCCAAATCCAGGAACAGCTGGCCCATTAAGTATTGATTTTGCTTCTTCATTTGGCTTTGATAAACAAAAAATTACAACAAAAGATGAAGTTTACAATGCAAAAGCGCAAATGCTATCAGATGGAACATTACGTCCTAACTACTTGCAAGTAACAGATAAACGTGGTGGCGCAAAAGGCTGGACTATTCAAGTGAAGCAAGAAACACAATTAACATCCGCAACCAGTAAAAATAAATTAGATGGCGCTTTAATTTCCATTGCAAATGGTGAAGCCGTTTCAGCTTCAACTTCAAAAGTACCTTCTGTTTTAAATGCAACAGGTCAAAAATTAAATTTATCAATAAATGCTGACGGTGAAGGGGTAAGTCAAGAGATTATGGCAGCTAAAGCAGATGAAGGAGCTGGAACATGGGTTTATCGTTTTGGTGACGATACAACAAAAGACACAAGCGTAACCTTATCAGTACCAGGATCTACAACGAAATATGCAGAAGAATATGCAGCAGAAGTAACTTGGACATTAGCTGATATTCCAACAAATTAATCAAACATGAAATAAGTTGAAAAGCATCGCTTTATTGTGGATGCTTTTCAGTTCATTTCTAAGAAGGAGTTTATTATTATGACAAAACGAAAAATAAGCCTGATTTTTTTAAGCATGTGCCTGCTTTTGAGTGCCTTAAGTCAAGCTCCTATAATTGGAAAAGCTTCTGAACTAAATTTTGCTGTGGAATCCATTATTCCAGATAATCAGCGAGATAAAACGAAAACTTTTTTTGATTTAAGAGTAGCCCCTAAAAGTGAACAAGTCGTTGAATTAAAATTACGAAATGACACAACGAAAGACGTAACAGTAGAACCAAGCGTGAATTCAGCAACAACCAATTTAAATGGCGTTGTAGAATACGGAGCAACAAAGGCCAAAAAAGATTCAACCTTGCCAATTGATTTAAAAGAAATTGTCAGCGTTGCATCGGAAGTTACGATACCAGCGAATCAAGAAATAAAATTGCCTATCACAATTAAAATGCCAGATCGTACTTTTGATGGTATATTAGCTGGAGGTATCACAATTAAAGAAAAAGATAACTCTAAAAGTGATTCGAATACTTCGTCAGATACACAAGGGCTAGCCATTCAAAATAAATATGCCTATGTAGTAGCCTTATTATTAAACCAAAATGATCAACCTGTTGAAGCAAAATTAGAATTAAATGATGTTGTTCCTTCACAAGTGAATGCACGTAACGTAATCAATGCAAATTTGCATAACGTAAAATCTGATTACATCAATAGTCTAGATGTAGAAGCAACGATTACGAAAAAAAATGAAAGTACAGCACTTTACACAAGTTCAAAAAAGAACATGCAAATGGCACCTAATTCTAATTTTAATTATCCAATCTCATTAAATGGAGAAAAATTAAAAGCGGGAAAATACACGTTAAAATTAAATGCACAAGCAAAAGAAGGAAAATGGAGTTTCACAAAAGATTTTACAATTAGCGAAACAGATGCGAAAAAATACAATAGTCAGGATGTTTCAATTAAAAAAGATTGGACATGGGTTTATATTTTAATTGGTATTTTATTGATTTTAATTGCACTATTTTTAATTTTCTTTATTATAAGACGTAACAGAAAAAAACAAGAAGAGCGTCGAAGACTGGAAGCGGCACGAAATAGAAAAAATGTTCGTCGTAAAAAACGTCCGTCAAAAGACCAGATACCCAAAAAATAATAAGGTAAAGAAATTCCAATTTTAAGCAATATTGGGGTTTCTTTTCAGTCATTATAAATAACATAAAAAACAAATTAGGTAATGAAAGGAGAGTGGAGAGGGATGAATAGTTTTTTATCTAAAACAGATGTCCGTAAACTACTCTTAATTCATACAATTGAAGAAAGTTTCCAACAAAAAGTGTCGATTTCAGATTTAAAAGAAAAAATGGGTGTGTCTGAATTTATTTTATTGAATACCTATGAAGAGTTAAAACAAGATATTCTTAAGTATCAATTAGATGAACAACTTCAGATTCAAAAATTAAATCAAGTTGTTCAGTTAAAAAAAAATAGCAGTTTTTCTACAGATACATTGAAAAATCTTTATGTAAAGGAATCTTTAGGATTCCAAATCATTCAGGATGTGTTTGAGGACATGTTTACAAACTCCAGTGATTATGCAGATCTCTTTTACACGAGTCGTACAAAAGTTTACTCTAAAGTAAATCAACTTAAAGCCAAACTTGAAAAACTTGGAATAAAACTTTCATCACGATTTAAATTAGTTGGAGATGAAATTGCGATTCGAACCTATATAAACAACTTGTATACTTCAGTCTATGGCATGGACGATTACCCTTTTTCGACAACATTAAAGGAACAAAGTATGCGTTTTATCAAATTGATTGAAACTAAAATGGATATTTATATGACTCAAACAAGCACGACCAAATTACTTTATTTTATTAGTATTTGTCGAATCCGAATTGAAAATGAGCAATTTGTAAAAAATGCACCGGCTACGATAACGGGTTTAGAAAGTGATTCTTTTGAAGATATTTTGAAGGAAACGTATCAAGAAGTATTTAATGAAAAAGTAAGTCACAATGAAATTGATTTACTGGTATTATTTATTGAAAGTCTAGACGAGTTTCCTCTTGAATTGGAAAATCAAGAACTAGATAGTTTAACGAACTTCTTTATCACAGAGTTTCAAAAACAATTTGGAAATCTTGATGAAACTTTTTTTAAGGAAGAATTAATTAATGAACTGGTAAAAATCCATTACCCTGTTTTAAATTTTAATTGTTTACAAACAGAACTAGATGTTCCAGTCCGAACGCGATTTATTGAAGAAAATTACCCAGAGGTATTAGAATTTTGTCGCCATTTTATCCAAAAAGCATCGAAATCGAAAAAATTTTATTTGATTAACCAAAATGATGTTTATTTATCCAATCATTATATTTTCTTGCTGATCAATGTGTTGCCACCATCCTTTTTTTCATATCCTGTAAAAGTATGCATTGATTTCTCATTGGGTAAAAATTACAATCAATTTATTTATCGAAACATTCAAACATTTGATTTTATTAACATTGAAATCAGTCATCAATTAACAGAAGATATTGATATTTTGCTTTGTGATTATCCAATCAGTGGGCTTCATCAAGACACGAAAGTCATTGTGTGGAGTGCGCCACCAACCGCAGGAGATTGGGCAAACTTTGGTAGATGTATTGCAACTGCAAAAGGCAAAAAGCCACTAAAAAAAGGAGGTATTCCACTTGAACTATTTTAAACCAACGCCGTATGCTAAAACGTGTTTATTATTTGGGTGTTTATTTTCCTTTAAAGTACTAGTATTGGATACTCCGACTGTTGCTCATGCAGAAGAGAGTGGCTATTTATATGAGGTTGACAACTCTGCATTTGAAACAAAACCAGTAGATCCATTTAATCCAACAGTGAATGTAGAGCCTGTTCCGCCAGTTTACACTCCAGATCAAAAAGTAGAAGGAAGTACAAAACGGTCCTATTCGACATCACCACCAAATGGAAAAGTCCCAATATTATTAAATAAAAATAAAAAACAATTTAAAAATGTGACCAATAAGGTAGATCCATTATTAAATCAAAATACATTAGTACTTACGCTAAATAGTGGGGGAAATGATTTTGGTGGAGATGATCCTAATATGCTTTATTTAGAAGAACTATATACAGTTTTAGCAGGGAATTTATTGTATGGGGAAGAAGCGAGTGGAATGGGGGATATTTAGTGATAGTTAATAAAAAATACTGGGAAGAGGTATCTATATATGCGATTGAATTTCTGACAAATGAACTGAAAGAACGTAAAATTTATAAATTATTAGTCTTTCCAATAGCATTTACAACTAATGAAATTCAAGAAGCGATTAGTGAAAATTTTTATAATGTTAAAGAGGTAACATCGATAGAAATCCAATTAGATGGGTTGCTATTGAATACAAATGAAAATGAATCAATGGACTATTAAAAAAGAAAGATAAGACTTATTCCTTTAGCTGGAATGAATTTTATCTTTCTTTTTTAGTAGTTTCTATTTTTCAAATTGAGAAGCATAAAGTTGATGATAAGGGCCGTCCTGTTGAAGCAGATCTTTGTGGGCACCCATTTCAACAATGTCCCCATTTTCCATTACTAAAATCAAATCAGCTTCTTGAATGGTTGACAATCGATGGGCGATGACAAAGCTCGTACGCCCCTTCATCATTCTAAGAAAACCTTCTTGAATTTTTTGTTCGGTTAGCGTATCAACAGAGCTAGTAGCTTCATCTAAAATCAACATTGGCGGATTGCTCAACATGGATCTTGCAATAGTTAGTAATTGTTGCTGTCCGCCAGAAATTGAAACCCCGCCATTTCCGACAATTGTATCATAACCATGAGGCAATTTTATGATAAAAGAATGAGCAAGCGCAGACTTAGCAGCTTGAACAATTTCTTCTTCGCTAGCAGTAGCATTTCCATAGGCAATATTCTCTTTGATGGTTCCTGAAAAGAGCCAAGTATCTTGTAGAACCATTCCAAAAGAACGGCGTAGACTATCTTTTGTGTAACGCGTAATCGGTTGACCGTCAATTTCAATCGAACCGCTATTCAATTCATAAAAACGCATCAACAAATTAACTAAGGTGGATTTTCCAGCGCCGGTTTGTCCCACAATAGCAACTGTTTCACCTGGACTCACAGCTAGATTGAAGTCTCTTATCAAAGGGCGATCAGGAGAGTAGGAAAAAGCCACATGATTAAATTGAACTTCACCACGAACGTTTTCTAATTCTAATGCATTCGGTTCATCTGGAATTTCTTCTTTGCTATCAAGTACTTCAAAGACACGGCGTAGTCCAGCTGTGGCCGTCTGAATCTGAGTCGTGATACCAGACAATTCAATAAAAGGTTTTGAGAATTGAGAAGAATAGATAACAAAGCTAGAAACGGTTCCAACGGTTACGGCCCCATTTCCATTAACTACCAAAATACCTCCTATTACACCAATTAAAAGATAAGAAAGATGGTCAACAAAACGAGCAGAAGGATTTGTAATTGAGGAAGTAAACTGTGCTTTTTGTCCCCAGGTATATAAGCGATGATTAATTTTTTCGAACTCTTCTTGGACTTGCTCTTCATGATGAAAAGCAGTAACGACTTTTTGATTCGTAACCATTTCAGAGACAAATCCTGAAATCTCACCAACAATCTGCTGCTGCTTCGTAAAGTTTTTTTGAGAAAGAAAAGCCACAATCCAGGCAATTAAAAAGATTAATGGAGTAGTAACTAAAACGATTAGCGTTAAAATAGGGCTTAGATAAAGCATAAAACCAAGAGAAACAAAGACAATTACAACGCCTGAAAAGAGATTATTCAATGTGATACTTACGGCATCTGAGATACTATCCAAATCATTTGTAAAACGACTGATGACATTGCCATGAGGCGTGTTGTCAAAAAAGCTTAAGGGTAATTTTGTGATTTTATCAAAGGTTGCAATACGTAAGTCCTTTACAGCACGATAAGCGACTTGGTTTGAAAAATAAATAATCAGCCATTGTGTAATAGTAGCTAGTAGGAAAGCTAGACCAAGTAGCAATAAGACGTGAAATAAATCAGAAAAAAGAACTTGCCCCTTTCCGACAATTGCATCAATCGCTTTTCCAGTATAATAAGTTGCACTAACGGAAGCGACTCCTCCGATTAATCCACAAAGGAGTGCCCAGCTGATTGAGCTACGATAATGGAGTAAATAAGGTAAGACACGTTTGATATCCGTTGTTTTTATTTTTTTAAGCATTATCAGCACCTCCGTTGGCTTCATTTTGAGAATAATAGAAGTCTTGATACATTTGAGAATGGGCTAATAAGTCTTGGTGTGTTCCTTTTGCTGCCATTTTCCCATCATTTAAGACTAAAATTTCATCAGCAGATTGAATGGAACTAATTCGTTGCGAAACAATAACCAAGGTAGTGTCGTTTAAACGTTGACGCAAGGCTTGTCGTAAATTCAAATCGGTTTGATAATCCAATGCGCTTAAAGAATCATCTAAGATTAAAATAGCTGGTTTAGCAATTAAGGCCCGAGCAATGGTCAACCGCTGACGTTGTCCACCTGAAAAATTCTTTCCTCCTTCAAAAACAGGAGAGTGAATTCCTTCTGGTAATTGATTAACGAAATCTGCGCTTTGTGCGATTTCTAATGCTTCTTGAATATCTTCATCTGTGGCATCTGCTTTTCCCCAACGAAGGTTTTCAGCAATTGATCCAGTAAATAAGCTGCTGTTTTGTGGAACGATGCCGACTTGCTTTCTTAAAGATTCGAGAGAAAATTCTGAGACTGGCAAACCGTAAACATAGACACCCCCACTAGTAGCATTGTAAAAGCGAGGAATCAAATTGATAAGTGTGCTTTTACCACTACCGGTAGGACCTGTAATACCTAAGACCTTACCTTTTAACAAATCAAATTGAATAGCAGTTAACGCGTTTCCAGCATCCTGTTGATACGTAAAATCAACATTTTTAAAACGCACTGCATAAGAATGGTTCGCATGTAGTTTATTAGGAAATAATTTAGGTTGAGAAGGGTCAGTAACTGTAATAGGAGTATCCAGTACTTCGTTAATCCTTTGCGCAGAAGCAGAAGCTTTGGTAAAAAGGACGACTAAATTTGCAACAATAATTAACGCTAACAACATTTGAGTGATATAGTTAATCAACGCCAGTACGTCTCCTTGGCTCATATTGCCACTATTTACTTGGAATCCCCCTGCGTACAAAATCACAATAATTCCAGTATTCATAATCAAGGAAGTTGCGGGCGTCATTAAAGCAGATAAGTTTCCTACTCGAATATAAGCTTTAGCTAAATCATCACTAACATCATGGGCACGTTTTTTTTCTGCATTACTTTTAGCAAAGGCACGAATCACCCGAACACCACTTAAATTTTCACCAACTACTTGAGCTAAGCGATCCACTTTTTTTTGCACACGGCGATATAAAGGAATCGTTTTAGCCATAATAAAATACAAGATAACGCAAAATAAGGGCAATAAAATAGCAAAAACTAAAGCGAGCTTAGGATTAACATAAATCGCCATAATAATCGAACCAATACATAGAAATGGGGCACGAATTACTAGCCGAATTAGCATGGCTAAAGCCAACTGCATTTGATTAATGTCATTTGTAGCACGAGTAATTAAAGTAGATGTTCCAAAGGCGTCAATTTCAGCATGAGAAAAAGAATTAATTTTCTTCATCAAAGTACTTCGTAATTCGGTTCCAAATCCCTGTGAAGCAATAGAAGCCGAATATTGGCAAATAAAAACAGAGATTAACCCAATGACTGACATCAAAAGCATTAAGCCTCCCATTTTATAAATATAGACAGTGTCCCCTTTATTGATTCCGTTATCAATCAATTTAGCCATTAATAATGGAAGAAACAATTCAAAAATGGCTTCAATCAATTTGAAAACGGGGCCAATCACCATTTGAACACGATACTTTTTGGCGTATTTTAATAATGCAATCAAATTATTAAACTTCCTTTCATATATATAGCATTTTATCTCTAAAGTATATCATAAAAGAAAACGATGCTAAAAGGTTGAAATTGATAAAAAAATCACAAAGTAGTATGATGAAGTTAAAAATAGTTTGAAGGAGTGAAAATATGGCAGTTTCTTTTCCACAAATAATGCTTTTATTTTTTGTTTATGCCGTAATTGGCTGGTTATGGGAGACGGTTTATTGTTCTTTAAAAGCTAGGAAATTTGTTTATCGAGGTTTTTTAATTGGCCCCTACTGTCCAATATACGGTTTTGGTGTGTTAGCTGTTTTGTATTTTATTGAACCTTATCAGAAAAATATTATATTTTTATATGTTATGTCAGCTATTGTTGTTACCGTGTTGGAGTATGTGACAAGTTATGGGCTAGAGAAAATTTTTCATACGACTTGGTGGGATTATAAAGACGTTCCATTTAATATTAATGGACGGGTAGCTATTCCTATCTCGTTATTTTGGGGCTTAGGTTGTGTAGTAATTGTTAAGTGGATTCAACCGCTGGTGATGAAAATAGTCAATTATTTAATAACTGACTTTGGAAATAGCTTGCCATTGATTTTATTTGGACTCTTATTTATTGATTTTTGTTATTCAGTAGCAAGTATGAATGCGTTCCAAAAAGAAGTCGCTAAAATAAGTGAAGAATTTGAGTCTAAAAAATCCGAAATTAGCGAGGGGATTTCCGAATTAAAAGTAGAAGCAAAGCAAAAATTAAGTACCAATCATTTACGCTTCAATCAAAAAAGAATGTTAAATTCATATAGAAAAATCAATATGCCTGAAATTAAATATTTTAAAGAAATAAAAGAATTGCAAAATCAAAAAAAGCCTACGAAAAAAACTTCCAATTAAATCAGATAATTGGAAGTTTTTATTACAAAAAAAGATTACAAACCGTCATTTTTGTGTAATATTTCATCGTTTTCGTCTAAAATTCACGAATTTTTTTAATTAATTGCTCTGAATTTGAGAAAATCTCGCCATTTAATTTCACTAAACCAACGGTATACAGATTCATATAAGAAAATTGAGATTCTCCAACAATTTGTAAAGCTGCTAGTTTTTTTTGATTGCTAGCACCTAAT
This sequence comes from Carnobacterium sp. GW821-FHT04C06, assembly GCF_059420345.1. Lineage (NCBI taxonomy): Bacteria > Bacillati > Bacillota > Bacilli > Lactobacillales > Carnobacteriaceae > Carnobacterium > Carnobacterium sp. GW821-FHT04C06. The sequence goes on along the minus strand of NZ_JBWKTN010000004.1, from coordinate 331,330 downwards.
TGTCTAGAATCGGTATACAAACCTAAAATGGGGATTCCTGCTTGATAAGCAACGCCGATTTCAGTAGCAACCCCCACATCAATAATAGCTCCATCCATTATTGCAATCATGAAATCACTTGACAATAAAGCGTTTGTGTCGTATTTTGCAATTTGCATGGAATCTGCATAGGCATTTTTATCATTAATTTCCATTTGCTCTTGTGGTACATAAATTTCTAGTTCAGGATAATTGGTCCGTATTTTTTTTACAAGTTGTTCGTTGTAAAGCAATTCCATTTCAGAAAATAAAGGACTCGCAAAATAAGCTTTTTTCTTCATTTTAATTCCTCCTAATATCTTTTGTTACATTTTCAGTATACCTTAAAATTTGTTTGTAACAAAAAGTAACCTTTGTGAAATATATCGTTGCTCAATATTCGTTATAATTGTGAGAGCAAAAAGGAAAACAAGAATTATGAAAACTGAAAGGTGTTGTCACTCTGTGAAGATAAGAAAACTGGTTGCAAGTATGATAATTGCATTCATCAGCATTAACTTAATTGCAAGCGTAGGTCATGCAGCTTCTCTTGATGAAATTTCAAAAGAGCAACAAGCAAAACAAAGTAGCATGGCAGCAGTAGATAGCCAAATCAGCGAAACATTGGTTTCTCTAAATGAAAAAAATAAAGAAATTGAAGATTTAAATACACAAATTGCAGATAAAAAAGCAAGCTTATCAACAACAGCTACTCAAATCAAAGAAAAACAAGCAAGCGTAGATGAACGAATCGAGCAAGCTAAGAAACGTTTGCAAACTCTTCAAACGTCTGAAGTGAATAAAAATATGGTTTTAGTTATGATGGAATCTGAAAGTGTAACAGATTTCTTCAATCGTGCAATCATGGTTGGAACGTTACAATCAGCTGATAACGATAAATTAGAATTAGCAGTTAAAGAAAAAGAAGAACTAGCAAAATTAGAATCTAAATTAAAAACAGATGCAGTTGCTCTTGAAGAGAAAACAGTAGCTGTCGATAAACAATCTAAAGAACTAAACACCAAAATGGTAAGTCTACAAAAAACAATGGACGATAACAAAGCGGCTTTAGATGAATTGGATAAACAAAAACAATCAGAACAAAAACGTGTAGACGATGAAGCTTCTGCTAAACAAGCAGCTGAAGCAGCGGCTAAACAAGCGGCAGAAACAAAAGCTGTTGCTGTTCCAGCTGCAGATACTACACCTGTTGCCACTCCAGCAACACCGAATGCTCCAACTCCATCAACGGGTGGCGGTGCTTCTTCAGGGAAAACCGTTATTGTTGAATCAACTGCTTACTCAGTTGCAGAAAGTGCATCAAGTTTTTATACGGCTTTAGGAATTGATCTACGTCAAAACCCAATGGTTATTGCAGTTGATCCTCGTGTGATTCCATTAGGTTCACGTGTTGAAGTTTCTGGTTATGGCACAGCAATTGCAGGAGATACTGGTGGCGCGATCAAAGGAAATAAAATTGATGTTCACTTCTCAAGCGTAGCGCAATGTTTACAATGGGGACGTAGAACCGTTACTGTTAAAATTTTAGACTAAATAAAAAAGGTGTCCTGTATATGGTAGATATCGAGTTTTATAAAGAACAAGATGAAGAAGCCTTTTTAGAACGTTGGGAAGCAAAATTTGGTGAAATTGAAGATATCGATGCTTTTTATCAAACCATTGCAACTACCGTTCAAAAAGAATATGAACAAAATCAAGTCAAATTAGGTAATAAGTATGTTTATGAAGGTATCTTAGTTGGATATGTAGATTACAATACTTATAATAATTGGTTTTTGTTTAGTAGTTCAAAATTATAAAAGAGTGAATTCATTAATGAATTCACTCTTTTTTTATCTTAAAATAATGTTAGAAAAACAACTTTCAAAATAATCTATAATAAAGCTATTTCTGATGTTATAATGAAAATAAATAGAAGGTGTGAATCTACTTAGATATAATTAAAAGTTTCCCTGGAGGATATATGATTAATCAAAAAAATTTTATTAAAAAAAGTGGTAGTTATCTATTACTTGTAACAGTAGTAGTACTTGTTTATTTATTTCATTTAAATTTTGATATATTTGAAATTTCTGATGATGCTTGGTTTAAAAATGCAGGTGAATATTTTCATTTATTTGATTTTTTAAAATGGCGTTATTTCCACTGGTCTGCGAGGTTATTTCCAGATGCGGTTGCGTATTTAATTTTTAAGTTGCCTATCGTATATTGGAGAGTATTCAACACGGCATTGATCGTATTATTGGGTTATTCAATTTCACGAATATTTAATAGTAAATGGAAGCCGTTTGCTAGTGTGAGTGCGTTACTTATACTAGGCTACATTTCATATGATGTTCTTTATTCTGGTTATTTTTGGATTACAGGATCATTTAATTATTTATTGCCTATGGCACTGGGAATGTATGTAATGATTCCTTATGCAGATTCTTATTTTAGAGAGACTGAACATCATTTTTCAATAAAAACAATTCTTTTATTTATAGTTGTATTTCTATTTTCCTTTTCTAATGAACAAGTTTTAGCATGTGCATTAGGCGCAGCCTTGTGTTATCACATAACAATATTCATCCAGAAGAAGACAGTTAATCCTATTTTATTGATAAGTACAGGACTCATGTTAATTGGATTTATCATTATGTACGTATCCCCCGGAAATAAATTGAGATTTGTTTTTGAAGAGGCTCGCTATTTTCCTGGTTTCAGTTCTTTATCCTTATTGGGGCGTACAAAAATAGGAATGTTTTGGATGTATCAAATGATCAGTCAAAATATGATTGTATCCGTTGTTTTAATTACTATTTTAACCCTAATCATTACTAAACCTAGTTGGTATAAAAAGATACTTATAGTATTGAGTACACTGATGATAAGCTTACACCATGTTCGTTCTGATTATATGATGGATTTTGAATCTCGCAGCAAAGTTCCTGTTAGATTATTTATGGATACTACCAAACTATTTTCTTTGGAATTTATCTACTATGTATTGCCATTTGTTCTATGGACATTTTTTTTTGGAATATTGATTTTATGTATTTTAAAGAATGTAGATCATCCTATTTTTATAGGACTTTGCTTTTTAGCTGCCTTTACATCTTGTATTTTAATGTTCTTTTCTCCAACGATTGTTGCATCAGGTCCGAGAGTTCTTAACTGTTTTGGGTTGATTTTAAGTCTAGTTTCAGTTTACTTATTTCATCAGATAGTTGAGAAATATCAAAATGAGAGCTATTCTACTTTTGTTTTAGGTATTTTTCCAGTTGTTGCATTTTTAATGTATTATCTTCGATTGAAAAATCAGTAAGAATAGTTGGGAAATTTGGAGGAGAATAATAATGATAAAAAACTATTTTTTATTAACCCTATTGATGCCAGTTTTGTTAATTGCAGGGTGTGTTTCTGAAAAAAAAATTACATTAAAAGAAATTGGAGTCCCCATAGGTAAGGTTGAAATTGAACAAATGATAAAAGAATATAAATCTGAAGCGGAAAATAAAAATCAAGATGTTAAATTAATGTTTGTAAAAAAATTGAATATGAAAAAAGAAGAGGTCTACTACTTGGCTTACATTGATGAATACTTACCCAATCCAGCTGGTGAGACATTTAATAGTGTGATTGTAAGTAAATCAGATTTGAAAAACAAAAAAATTAATAAAGATTTAACAGCGTTTATTTCTAAAAAAGAAATAAAAAAAATAAAGAAAAAAGTTGAGTTTTCTTATTATTAATTAATGACTTAACTAAAATCAGATATCAACTCCTTTTTTCTAGTTACGATCTAGAAAAAGGAGTTTTTATGTTTACATACCAAGATAAAGGAAGTAAATGAGAATGGAAAAAGAACGAATTGAAGAAAAAAAAAATAATAAGATGCAAGTATCCGTCTCGATTTTCTGGGGATATGTTGCAATTTCAATTTTTATGATAGGGAGTGGATTAGAACAGGCTTTTTTGTCAAAACAATTGCTTGATTTAGGGTTTTTATCAAGTCAATCAGCAATGGTATTTACGATATACGGGGTATCAGTTGCGATATCAGCATGGCTTACAGCGATTTTATCAGATTTAATAGGAATTAAAAAATTAATGATCTTTGGAACAGTTAGTTGGATCATTTTTCAGATTGGATTTATTGTATTTGGAATTCTCCCAGGAAGTTATATGATGATTATAATAATGTATGGTTTAAGGGGGATAAGTTTTCCGTTATTTGTCTATGCTTTTATCAGCTTACTTACTCAAATAACACCAACTAAAAAATTGCCAAGTGCAATGGGGGCATTTTGGTTTGCCTATTCACTTGGGCTAGGTGTATTTGGGTCTTATCTACCAAGTTTAACAATTCCTAAAATTGGTTATGTTGGGACACTGTGGTTAGCGGTTCTTTTTGTGGGAATGGGTGGTCTGATTAGTTTATTTGGTTTAAAAAATGTCCCGATATCTGTGAGACAAGAGGTGAAGCAGGGAACAAGCGAAACCTTTAAAGATAGCATAACCATTCTATTTCGCAAGCCAAAAATCTTTTTAGCAGCCATCGTAAAAATGATTAATCAATTGGCAGCAAATGGCTACGTTATTGCGATGCCTCTTTTTTTAACAAGTCATAAAATTGGCTTTACAATGTCAGAATGGCTTCAAATCTGGGGGTTAATGTATTTAGTTAATATTGCATTTAATTTGATTTGGGGAATGGTTGCCAATCATTTGCCGTGGCATCGAGTGGTGGAATGGTTTGGTTGTGTCGGAATGGCTCTTGCCTGTGTTTTATTTTATTATGTTCCGTATTTATATGGTCCTAATTTAATAGCAATGTTTGGTGTAGCAGCGTTATTCGGTGCGGCATTAGCAGCTTTTACACCTATTTCAGCTATTTTTGTAGCGTTGGCACCTGAAGAAACAGGAGCGGCAATGTCGATCCATAATTTAGCCGGTGGGCTAAGTCAGTTTGTTGGATATGGGGTGACGGGCGTGTTGTTAAGCTTGTTTGATACTGCAGGCTTTGTTTGGAGTATGGCAGGCATTTATTTAATAGGAGCCGTTTGTGCTCACTTTTTAGCAGCTGAGGACTAGCAAAAAAATAACCAAACTACGCTTAAACGTAGTTTGGTTATTTTTTATAGAACTTTTTCTAAGAAATTTTTAGTTCGCTCATTTTTAGGATGATCGAAGACTTCAGTAGGTGTTCCTTCTTCGACAATATAACCGCCATCCATAAAAATAACACGATCGGCCACTTCTTTAGCAAAGCCCATCTCATGCGTTACGACAATCATGGTCATTCCTTGTTTAGCTAAAGTTTGCATAACTTCTAAAACATCCCCAACCATTTCAGGGTCGAGAGCGCTTGTGGGCTCATCAAAGAGCATGATGTCTGGAGACATAGCTAAAGCTCTTGCAATCGCGACACGCTGTTTTTGACCACCTGAGAGGGATTTAGGATATGCATTGGCTTTATCTTTTAGACCAACCGTTTCTAACAAACTTAAAGCACGTTTTTTTGCAGAATCTTTTGTTTCTTTTTTTAGTTCAATTGGAGCTAATGTGATATTTTCTAAAATAGTTAAATGTGGAAAAAGATTAAAATGTTGGAAAACCATCCCGATATTTTGACGAACTTGATTGATGTCAATAGTTGGGTCCGTTAAATCGTAATCATCTACAATCACCGTTCCACCATTAATTTCTTCCAAGTGATTCATACAACGTAAGAAAGTACTCTTACCAGAACCAGATGGGCCAATCATACAGACAACTTCGCCTTCTTGAATTTCTAAATCCAAGCCCTTTAAGACTTCTAGACTGCCATAGCTTTTCTTTAAATTTTCAACTTTTAATTTAACCATTGTTGATTCTCCTTTCAAGACGATTGGATACTTTTGTTAGGAACGTAATCACGATAATATACATTAAGCCAATGATAAACCACATATTTGAATCGTAGGTTCTAGCGATAATGATTTTACCGGTTTGTGTTAATTCTACTAATCCGATAATGGATAAAATTGATGTATCTTTTAGTGTAATAACAAATTGATTGATAAATGAAGGGATCATAATTTTAACTGCTTGAGGCAAGATAATTTTACTCATTGATTTTCCATAAGGCAATCCGAGACTTCTAGCAGCCTCTAATTGACCATTGTCAACTGCATTGATACCACCACGAACAAGTTCGGCAATGTAAGCACCGGCATTTAAGCTTAAAATAATAATCGCAGCTAACGTAGCAGGCATTTTGAGTCCTAGCATTTGTGGGATGGTAAAGTAGACGAAGAATGCAAATACAATCATCGGTACGCCACGCATGATATCAACATAGATCATTGCAATCCCACGTAAAATTTTACTTGGTGTCACACTTAGTAAGCCAAAAAGAATGCCTAAAACAGAAGCAATCGCAATTGAAATCAAGGTAATCAATAATGTTTTACCAAGTCCAGCCATTAATTGACCAGCATTTTCTTTTGCTAATGCTAACGTGCTTGTTTTTTCAACTTTCTTATCAGCTTCGCCTAAATAACGATTTTGAATTTTTTCATACTCGCCATTGTTTTTAAGATTCGTTAAGCCATCATTGAACATTTTTAACAATTCTTGATTTTTGCCTTTATTAACAGCAAAGCCATATTGGCCGCCTTTTTCTTTATCTGTTACTAATTTTAAAGGTACATTTTGAGTAATCGCATAAGCCATTACTGGATAATCTTCAAAAGCAGCATCAGAATTTCCAGCTTTAACGTCTTCGTACATATTAGAAGAATCATCAAAGGTCGTCACTTTAAAACCATATTTATCTTTAATCGATTGAGCAAATTCAGCGCCTTGAGTTCCTGTTTTAACAGCTACTGTTTTGCCTTTTAAGTCGTCGTAGCCTTTTATGGTATCGTTTGTATCTGCGACCGCCATTACGACGCCACTTTCAAAGTAAGGGTCTGAGAAGTCGAATTTTTGTTTACGCTCATCGGTAATGCTCATTCCTGCAATAACACCGTCAACTTGATCCGTTTCAAGAGCTTGAACTGCAGCATTGAAGCCAAGGGGTTTGATTTCAACCTCAAAACCTTGATCTTTTCCAATGGCTTTTAACAAATCCATGTCAATTCCTACAAAATCACCTTTTTTATCTTGGAATTCAAAGGGGGCAAAGGTTACGTCCGTCCCGATAATGTATTTTTTAGTTGTTTCAGCAGCTGCTTTTTGTGGGGCTGCAAAGTTAAATAGCACACCTAATAGTAGTGTGATAGATAATAGAAATAAGTGTTTTCTATGTTGTTTCATCATATCTCCTCCTGTTTAAGAATTCATTTTATTTCAAAATTAAAAAACATGCAACTAATATGTAATCACGTTATGTCAGAAGATATGACATTCTTTGTAAGGAGTTTAGAGTGAAGCATTTAAGATACTTTAATGAATGGAATGAAAGCGTCAGAACTTATACTATAGTTGACAATTTTGATTATTTAAAATAAAATGAATGAAAGTCAGTCATTTTTGATAGGAGGACTTTATGAAAGATAAAAAACAAAAATTAATCGAAGCAGCGATTGCGATTTTTACGGAAAAAGGGTTAGAACAAACAAAAATCTCTGACATTGTTAAGCATGCAGGCGTTGCACAAGGAACTTTTTATTTATACTTCCCTTCAAAATTAGCGATTATGCCGGCAATTGCAGAAGAAGTAGTGAAAGAAATTTTAGCGGTAGCCAAAAAAGAAGTCAATTCACGAGCAGCTTTTACAGAACAACTCAACCAACTGGTTGAGGTTAGTTTTACTTTGACGAATCGATACTCTGAAGTGATAGCTCTGACGTATGCGGGTTTAGCTTCAAGTGATTATTTAACAGAATGGGAAACCATCTATGAACCTTATTATGAATTTGTTGCTGCTATTTTAGAAGAAGCCATTCAAAAAAAAGAAATGGATGTCACGTTAAATCCTAAACAAATGGCTAGATTAATTATTGGATTAACAGAATCAGCAGCAGAACAACTTTATTTATATGATACTAAACCAAGTCAACAATTGATTGAAGAACAACAACAAGCAACTGCAGAATTTATTAAACGAGCGTTACGAATAACTACCTAAAGGAAAAGAGGAATAACAATGATTAGAAAAGCAACAAAAGCAGATGCAGCATCGATTGCTCCGATGATTATGGTGATTCTAGAAGATATGGAATTAGATGTTTTTAAAACTTTATCAAGAGAACAGGTGATTGAATTATTGATTGCCGGTATTCAAACGGAAGATTATCGTTATAGCTACAATCATGGCCATGTGTGGGAAAAGAACGGTGAGATAGCTGGGATTGTTTTTGGTTATCCAGGAGCAATTGAACCGCTAATTGATGCACCATTAACAGAAATTATTCAAGAAAAAGGGTTTGATACATCGATTCAACTATTTACAGAACCAGAAACATTTCCAAATGAATGGTACCTTGATTCAATTGTTACAAAAGAATCTTTCCGTGGGCAAGGAGTTGGAACAGAGTTGTTAGCAGCTCTTCCAGATTTTGCTTTAGAAGACGGTCAAAAAGTAATTGGTTTAAATTGCGATCAACAAAACCCGCAAGCACAAAAATTGTATGAGCGAATGGGCTTCAAAAAGAACGGTGAAGTGACGATCAGTGGACACTTGTACAACCATATGCAAAAAGAAATAACTAAAAAATAACAAAAACGTTAAATCACAAAGTGGTTTAACGTTTTTTAGTAAGTTTAGAAAAAAGAGTCTTAATACGGTTGAAAAGAAATACGGCGATTTCGAACCTTTTGAGGAAGTCGATTGAGCAATAAATGATCTAGTATTACTGCGATACATAAGCAAATCGGAGCATCTTTAGGATCTTCAATGGATAGGGCGTAAAAGTCTCCAGTAGGCAAATAACTTTTTTCCATCGTCATAATTAACTGGTGTCCTTTTTTTATTTGGTAATGATGATTGTAAAAATCCCCAGTCACCAGCCAGTGAAGCTTGCTTACTTTAAAAAAAGGCATTTTTAAGCCGTAATGTTTAGATAAGCTTCCTACTTTTTGATCTGCAAGATACAAATCGAATTTAGGCAAAATTGACAGTAGGGTTTGCTTTGCTTCAGCAACTAATGTACCGTCAATTTTATATAGATAAAGACCATCGCCAACATTTCCCCATTTTCCAATGAGTAGATAGCAATCTTTTCCAGACTCGTCTTTAATGATAATACGCTCTTGCATGGATACAAATTGTTGTTTCATATATAAATGAATCATAATTATCCACCTCTATGGATAGAATAGCACAAAACCAAGATTAAATCAGTTACGAAAAGCATAAGATTTTTTCAATTTTAGGTGTAAAAAAATATTAAAATAACCTAAATATCGTAATGTGTTAGTATTCAAATGAGGGAGAATGTGCTAAAGTAAAAAAAGAAAATTTCACGAAATGAGGAAGAGAAGATGAAGTTAATTGCGTATAATGTTCGAGAAGATGAAAGGAAATATATCGAAAAATGGGCAAAACGCAATAAAATCGAAGTAGCAATGACGGATGCAAGGATTACTGCAGAAACAGCTTTTCTAGCTAAAGACTATGATGGTATTTGTGCGTTACAAACGAGCGCTTATGAAGCAGAAATGTTCCAATCAATAGCTCAATTAGGTATTCACAGTTTTGCAATTCGTTCGGTTGGCTATGACAGTGTAGACATCGAAGCTGCTAAAAAAAATAACGTGAAAGTGACCAATGTACCAGGATACTCACCGAGTGCAATTGCGGAATTTTCAGTTAGCCAAGCATTGCAATTAATTCGTCGTGTCCCTGCATTTAATCAACGTATGGAAGAGCAAGATTTTCGTTGGAGTGGTTTAATTTCAAAGGAATTGAAGCATATGACAGTTGGCGTGATTGGCACTGGTCGAATTGGCCAGAGTGCAATTGATATTTATCAAGGATTTGGAAGCAAAATTTTAGCGTATGACGTTTATCAAAATCCTGATTTAAAGGATCGCGTTACTTATGTAGAAGAAATAGCAGAGCTTTTCCAACAATCTGATTTAATCACCTTACATGCACCAGCTCTAGAAAGTAATTTTCACATGATTAACGAAGCCGCAATCAATCAAATGAAACAGGGTGTTTATCTTGTTAATACTGCACGAGGCAGCTTAGTTGATACGGATGCTTTATTGTCAGGTTTAAATAGTGGGAAAGTGGCAGGAGCTGCTTTGGATACCTATGAAAATGAAACAGCTTATTTTTCTCATGATTGGCGTGGCAAAACAATAGAAGACACAAGATTACAAGAATTATTAGATCGTAGTGACGTACTGTTAACGCCACATATTGCTTTTTATACAGAAAAAGCAGTTGAAAATATGGTAGATATTTCTCTAGATAGTGTAAAAGAACTTGTTGAAATAGGAAAAAGCAGAAATGAAATTTATTAATTTTCATTTCTGCTTTTTTTTATGAGAACTTAAATTTTATCTTGTTTTGTTAAACGATAGCCACCATGGAAAACAGGGCCAACATACTCGTTGAAATCAAAGCCACTACGGATTGCTTCTGAAACAAAGTCTTTTGCTTTTAAAACAGCGTCTTTAACAGAAAGACCGTTTGCTAGTCCAGCAGTAATTGCAGCTGCAAACGTACAACCCGCTCCATGGTTATGGGCCGGGGTGATTTTTTCTGTTTCTAACACAGTAAATTCAGAACCGTCATAAAAAAGGTCGATGGCTTTATCACCAGCTAAGGCTTTTCCGCCTTTAATCACCACGTTTTTCGCACCCCGTGCATGGATTTTTTCAGCAGCTTTTTTCATGTCCTCTAGATTGGTTAATTTACCTAAACCAGATAAAACACCCGCTTCAAATAAATTAGGTGTAGTGATAGTTGCTAAGGGAATCAATTGATCTCTTAATGCATCGGCACTATCTGGATTTAAGACCTCATCCTCACCTTTACAAACCATTACTGGATCAATCACGATATTTTCTAACTGATGCGTTTTAATCGTTTCAGCAACTAAGTCAATAATAGGAACCGTTCCAAGCATTCCTGTTTTCATTGCATCGATTTTTCCACCTGCTAAATTTGTTTTTAGCTGTTCCTTCACGATAGCAACGTCAATTGGAAAGACATTGTGATGCCAATCGTTGTCAGGATCCATGGTAACAATGGTTGTTAGAGCAGACAAACCATAGGTGCTATATTCTTCAAATGTTTTTAAATCGGCTTGGATACCAGCGCCACCACTTGAATCACTACCGGCAATTGTTAATGTTTTTGGGATAACTGTCATTTGGGAATTTCCTCCTTATATATCGGGTGTAGCATAATTTGTTATTTTATTTTTACGTTAAATCTGTGTCATTGTCAATAGAAAATTATAAGTTTTCATTGATACTGCGCATAATGGCTTCAGCGACACCATTTTCATTGTTATTAGAAGTCAGGTGTTTCGCATGTTTTTTAACGTCTTCTTCCGCATTTTCCATCGCAAAGCTAACACCCGCAACATCTAGCATGGAGACATCGTTAAAATTATCGCCAATTGCCATCACGTTTTCTAATGGAATCCCTAATTTTTTAGCGGTTCGTTTTAAAGCAATGCCTTTTTGAGCGTTTTTATGATTGATTTCGATATTGTTGATAAATGAAGATGTAATCGCTAATGTTCCTAAGCTTTCAAGTTGCTCTTTGATTGGTTGCAAGGTACGTTGACCATCATCGCTAAAGGCGATTAATTTTAAAACTTCAATTGACTCATCATTTACAAGTTCTTGATAATCATCAACATAGTTAATATTCATTAATTCTAAACGAGCAGCAGCGAGAACAACGCCCATTTTATAAGTGGTATCAGGATTTAAATTGACTAGTAAAGAAGCCACAGATTCAATCCGTTTAACTTTACTTTCTGAATAGATTCCTTTTGAAGTGACCATTTCGGCATAGATATTGTGTTCTTTTAATGTTTTTAAAATAGCATGGACTGTTGCTTTATCAATTCCGATATTGTCAATAATTTGACCAAATTCATCGTAAACTTGCGCGCCGTTAAGTGTAATCATCGGACAACTAATTCCTACTTCAGCCAGTAAAGGATGAGCTTCAGTATAGCCACGCCCAGTTGAGACCATAAAACGAATGCCACGACGTTCTGCTTCAGCAATCGCTTCAGCGTTGGTTTTTGAAATAACCATTTTTTCATTTAACAAAGTTCCGTCCATATCTGATGCAATAAGTTCTATCATGATGTATCCCCCAATATGTTAGATTCATTTTAAGTTTACCATTAAATGACTGAAAAGAAACTTAAAAAGTTTGATAAAGATTTTTTTTTACGTTATAAAAAGGAGGGTGGCGTTTGATAATAAAATTAAATAACAGTTGATACGATAGCGTTTTTTTAGTAAAATTTAGGAAGTAGCCTAATTAAAGGAGGATAACAGAATGAAACAACTTATTCACAATGAGTGGCAAGAGGTGTTAAAAGATGAATTTGAAGCGCCTTATTATGAAAAATTGCGACAATTTTTAAAAAAAGAATATCAGGAACAAGTTATTTTTCCAGAGATGAACCACATTTGGGAGGCTTTTGAATGGACGCCTTATGATAAAGTCAAAGTAGTGATTTTAGGACAAGATCCTTATCATGGACCTAACCAAGCTCATGGATTAAGCTTTTCAGTTCAACCAACAATCAAAACGCCCCCTTCTTTGGTAAATATATACAAAGAGTTGCAATCGGATCTAGGGATTCCTCCTGTGAATCACGGGTATTTAAAAGCATGGGCTGAGCAAGGCGTCTTGTTATTAAATACAGTTCTAACAGTTCGAAATGGACAAGCAAATTCTCATCGTGGTCAAGGATGGGAAACATTGACAGATGCTGTGATTAAAAAATTAAATGAACGAGCAACGCCGATTGTGTTTATTTTATGGGGAAAACCATCTATTTCTAAACTGAAATTAATCGATACAACAAGGCACGCAGTCATAACAGCGCCACATCCAAGTCCATTATCGGCTTACAGAGGATTTTTTGGTTCAAAACCTTTCTCAAAAACGAACGAAGCATTAATAAAATTTGGCGAAACCCCAATCAATTGGCAGCTACCAGAAACTGTGTAACACTTTTTGGGTGATACTATATAGAAACTGTATTAGTTTTAATTTAAGAATATTTGTTCTTTAGGGATTTCTTATAGAAAACAGCTGAAAAAACTGTTATTTTTTTTTTGAATAAGATATGGTAGAATAGAAGAAAATATGATAATTTGCTGGAGGTAAGTATTGTGGAGTTATTTGATAGTCTAAAGTTTAAAATTGTAAGAAAAAAAATTCGTGTGGTATTTCCTGAAGGAACTGAGCCTCGTATTATTGGTGCTGCTGTTCGTTTAGCATCTGAAGAATTGGTTTCTCCTGTGTTGATTGGGAGTGTTGAAGCAGTTTCTGAAGCGGCTAAAAAACGTGGCTTTAACGTTGACAATATCGAAATCATCGACCCTGCAAATTATGCAGAAATTGACGCTATGGTAGCATCATTAGTTGAACGTCGTAAAGGAAAAGTATCAGAAGAACAAGCTAGAGAATTATTAAAAGACGAAAATTACTTTGGAACAATGTTGACTTACATGGGCTTAACAGATGGTTTAGTAAGTGGTGCGGTTCATTCAACAGGAGATACGGTTCGTCCAGCATTGCAAATTATTAAAACAAAACCAGGCGTTTCACGTACAAGTGGTGCATTCATCATGTTACGTGGCCGCGATAACGAAAAATATTTATTCTCAGATTGCGCAATCAATGTGAACCCAAATGCTCAAGAATTAGCTGAAATCGCTGTTGAAAGTGCAAAAACAGCAGCTTTATTCGATATCGATCCAAAGGTAGCAATGCTAAGCTTCTCAACAAAAGGATCAGCAAATGCTCCTGAAGCTAAAAAAGTAGAAGAAGCAACAAAAATTGCTCAAGAATTGGCTCCAGATGTTTTAATTGATGGAGAATTACAATTTGATGCAGCTTATATCGCTTCTGTAGGACAACAAAAAGCACCTGATTCAAAAGTAGCAGGTCAAGCAACTGTCTTTGTTTTCCCAGAATTACAATCAGGAAACATTGGCTACAAAATTGCACAACGTTTTGGAAACTTCGAAGCCATTGGTCCAATCTTGCAAGGTTTAAACAAACCAGTTTCAGATCTGTCTCGTGGATGTAACGAAGAAGATGTATACAAATTATCAATCATTACAGCTGCACAAAGCTTGATGAACTAAAAGAGCGTATTAGCATAGTGCTAATTAGATGCACTAAACTTAAAATTGTAGAATTTCTATAGAGCGAATCTTTCGCTCTATTTTTTTATTTTATTTTCTATGCACTAGCTGAATTCTTTATGTATGAGGTTAGTATTAAACGTTTTTTTTATGATCAATAAGAAAGGATAGAACGAGAAAAAAGAGCTAATCAAATGATGCAAATTCCACATCATTGACCGAGCTCAATTAAAATAGTTAAGGATATCAAAATTTTAAAAAAACCTAAAATATTAATTTTTTAGGAATGCTCTTTAGTTCTAAGAAGTTTTTTTATTGCATGTGTATTGTAGCAGACGCATAACTTCTTTCTATTGGTCCGTTACCTTGCCAATCTGCATAGAGGCTAACTTCCAATTCATCATCAATAATATCTTTGTTGTCTAAAATAATATCTACGCTAGGAATCTGTTCCAAAATACCTGCTGATTTGCTGTAATATGATTTTCCTGTTTGTTTTCCAACTACATCTAAATGGCTTTCAAAAACGATACCTGCTACACTATATAAACTATTACCATGTATCTCCACTTGATTTGTATCCGTATTTTTCCAAGCTTTGACAGGGTTTGGATCTAAATAATCATGTTCCCATTCCCCACCATAAGAATCAACCTTTAATTCTGTGATATTATTTTTTACAGTTGCTTGTTGATTTTCTTGTAATTCTGAAGCATCGACACTTTGACCAATCATTGTTGAACTTCCTAAAATAATCATAGATAAACACAGTACTGAAATACTTTTTTTCATCATACCTTCTCCTTTTAATATAAATTTAATTATCATAAAGCTATTTTATATTATCATTTATAGAATTTATATAATAGTTAAATAGCACAATAGTGATAAAAATCGTCGCATTTGTAATTTATAAGTAAAATAAATATTCAAAAATGAAATGTGGTTTAAGTTGTTCATTAAATGGAGAAATCGATGAATAAAGGTAGCTAGAGATAACTTAAAAAAATTCTATTTACCTCATTTCAGTTAAAAGGTATAATGAATGTTATCTAGCGATTAAAAAAATTACTAAAGAAATGTTGAGGGAATTTAATGAAAGCAAATCCAAATTTTTACATTCAAACCGTGAATACAGCAATTACAGATACGGAAGACAATGGCGAACGTTTAAGTGAATACTTTGAAGTGTTACGTGGAGCGTTAGACAAGAAAGATTTAGCAGCTATTTCAACAGAAGAATTAAGCACCATTAAAGAAAACTTTGCAGAGGGTACCCAAAAATACGTTGCAATCGAAGCAAAATTAAAAGGTTTAAAAGCACCAATCAAATTATTGGGTGTAAATAGTCAATTATTAAAAGCGTACAAAGAATTTGTTGAAGGCTGTCAAGCAATGACCGACAGTATCGATGTAGCGAAGCATGAGGTTGATATCGCAGCCTTTGATCAAGCAGAAAATCTGCAAGATCAAGCAACGGGCGCTTTAATGAAAGCTGTGGAACGCATTACAAAAATGATGTTTTAAGAGAAAAGGTCTATTTTTTAATAGGCCTTTTTTATTAGCAGAAACTTCTTATATGGTAAAGAAGTTAATAGAAATTTCTTTAGACTTTCGTTATACTACTTATTAAAGGATTGAGAACGTTACGTTTCTCCATTTGAAAAGGAGCGGAGCCAATGCGTACAAAACATGCGAAAAACGAAGAAGAAACAAAGGAAATCGCTAAAAGCTTAGCGGATTTTTTAAAAGAAGGCAGTGTTCTTTTATTAGAAGGAAATCTTGGTGCTGGTAAAACAACATTTACTAAAGGCATCGCAGAAGGTTTAGGTATTAAAGAAGTCATTAAAAGTCCAACTTATACCTTGATTCGAGAATACCAATCAGGTCGATTGCCACTTTATCATATGGACGTTTACCGTTTAGAAGAAGTGGGCGGAGATGAGTTAGGATTGGAAGAATATTTTCAAGGAGAAGGCGTGTCGATTGTTGAATGGGCGACCTTTATCCCAGAAGATTTGCCAAAGGAATTTTTAAAAATTAAATTGGTGCCGATGGGGGAAGATTTTTCTGAACGAGATCTTGTTTTTGAACCAGTGGGAGCACAGTACGAACAAATAGTAGCTAATTATTTTGAAGATAAATGATACCAAAAGGAGCGACACACGATGAAAAAAGAAAAAATCGATATTGTAATCAGAGAAGCGATTCCAGATGATGCAAAAGAGGTGTTGCGCTTTTTAGAAGGTGTTGCAACAGAAACAGGCTTTCTTTCTTATGGTGCAGAAGGGTTAGCGATATCTGAAGAAGATGAAAAATATTTTATTGAAAACATTTTGAATTCTGAAAATAATTTATTGTTAGTAGCCATACTAGGTGAGCAAATAATCGGAACGGCAAGCGTTAAAGCGGAAGCAAAACCTAAAATGAAACATATAGGAGAAATTGGAATATCAATTTCTAAGGATTTTTGGGGCTTTGGGCTAGGCACGATGCTGATGGAAGAACTCATTATTTGGGCGGAAGAATCAAAGGTCATCAGACGCTTAGAATTAACGGTACAAGACCGAAACCAACGAGCTATTCATCTCTATGAGAAAATGGGCTTTGAGCAAGAGGGGCTATTAAAACGTGGTGTCTATGATGATGGGGAATATTTAGATGTTCAACTAATGAGCAAAATGATTGATGCCTAAAAAAACGACCAAATCTTTGAGATTTGGTCGTTTTTTTATACGTGTTTTACTAATTTTTTTAAAGGTTCTGTGCCAAAATTATTTTCTAAATGCAATAAAATAGTCGCACAAGCATTGCTGTCATCTAATGCATGGTGGTGATTTTCTAAGTTGATACCAAAATGATCACAGACAGTGTTTAGCTTATGATTAGGTAGTTCCGTTAAGAGTCTACGACTTGATTGAACGGTACATAGTGTTTGGAAATGAGGGCGTTCAATTTCGTAATAGTCGAGACAGCCATTCAAGACTCCTTGATCAAAAGGTAAATTATGAGCAACAATCAATTTGTTTTCTTTGAAACAGGGTTTCATATCATCCCATACTTTTGCAAAGTTTGGCGCATTTGCCACATCCCGTTCGTGGATGCCGTGAACTTGGACATTACGCCAGAAAAAAGGAGTCTCAGGTTTAATCAGTGTGTAATAGTTATCAACGATTTGACTGTTACGAACCACTGTTAAAGCTACTGAACAAGCACTATGTCGTTCATGGTTAGCTGTTTCAAAATCCAGTGCAACAAAATTCATTTTTTTCACCTCAAAACAAGTTTCTTTCATACCTAATAGTATAAACTTTTTACTAAGGAAATACTAGTTATGAAAAAGAAAAGAACCACGTCTAGCGGTTAAATTTCTTATGAGGATAGTGTAAACCTTTATATTGAAATGAGGTAGTTAATTTTTGTTTAAGTTGATACTGTTTAACAACTAATTGTTTTCGTTCGTTAGGAAGAACTTCTAGTAGCAAAAAACTTCCATTTTTCACTTCATATAGAAAGTTAAAGGCTTTTTGTCCAGCAATCAAGCAATTATAAGGTTTATCTTTATGCTCCAAAGTAAAACGAGCGAAAGGCGTACCAGTTGAAGTACTGATGATTTTGATATCCGAAATAACTTTCCCGTGGATTTGATAGGTTTTCATATGAGTTCCTCCTAACAAGTTAAAATAGTTAAAACTATTATACGAACAAACGTTCCTTTTGTAAAGCAAAATCCTAAAAAATTTTTATTTGAAATGTTCCTTGACATGTAATGCATTACACAGATTATAGTAAAGACAAGAAAGAAAACGCTTTAATAATAGGAGGATTTTTATGACAAGAGATGCATTGAAGATTGTAACTATTGGTGGCGGTTCAAGTTATACACCAGAATTGATTGAAGGGTATATTAAACGTAAAGATGAATTACCCATTAAAGAAATTTGGCTTGTAGATATTGAAGAAGGCAAAGAAAAGCTTGCAATTGTTGGTGAGATGGCTAAACGGATGGTAAAAGCAGCGGGGCTTCCTTGGACAGTTCATTTAACATTAAACCGTCGTGAAGCTTTAAAAGATGCCGATTATGTTTCAACACAATTCCGTGTGGGTTTATTAAATGCTCGAATCAAAGATGAACGAATTCCTTTATCTCATGGTGTTTTAGGTCAAGAAACCAATGGCGCGGGTGGAATGTTCAAAGCCTTTAGAACGATTCCAGTGATTTTAGATATTATTAAAGATATGGAAGAATTATGTCCAGACGCATGGTTGGTGAACTTTACGAATCCAGCTGGAATGGTGACAGAAGCAGCAATCAAGCATGGTGGATGGAAAAAAACAGCTGGCTTATGTAATGTTCCGATTGGACATCGTAAACAAGCTGCTGAAAAATTAAATTTACCAGAAGATGAGTTGTTCTTTAAATTTGCAGGAATTAATCATTTCCATTGGCATCGTGTTTGGGATAAAACAGGAAAAGAACGGACAGCTGAATTGATTGATCTGATTTATGGACCGCAAAGTGAAACGGAAAGTCATTTGAAAAACATTCACAACGTGCCATTCCATTATGAACAAATTAAAGATTTAGGGATGTTGCCATGTGGCTATCATCGTTATTACTATATTGAAGACGAAATGTTAGAACATTCAATTGAAGAATTTAAAAAGGGTGAGACAAGAGCACAAGTGGTCAAAGCAACAGAGGCTCGTTTATTTGAACTTTATAAAGATCCTAATTTAGATTATAAACCGAAAGAATTAGAAGAACGTGGGGGTACTCACTATAGTGATGCTGCTTGTGAACTGATTGCTTCGATTCAAAATGACAAACGTACAGATATGGTTGTTTCAACAGCTAATAATGGAACGATTACAGATTTACCATATGATTGTATTGTTGAAGTATCGGGACCCGTTACAAGTCACGGACCAGAGCCTTACAACTGGGGAGCGTTCCCACCAGCAGCAAGAGGTATTATTCAAATGATGAAAGGGATGGAAGAAACCGTTATTCGTGCCGCGATTGATGGCGATTATGGCGCAGCGTTACATGCCTTTACAGTGAATCCCTTAGTACCAGGTGGAGCGATGGCTAAAACATTATTGGATGAATTATTAGTTGCCCATAAGGAACATTTGCCACAATTTGCTGAAAAAATTAATGAAATTGAAGCAACACAACCTGAAACAGTAGCGTATGTTTCTCATCTAATGGAAAGTAATTAAAAAAAAATCCTGTTCGTGAAATTTCACGAACAGGATTTTTTTATTTAAGTTTATTTGTAATGATTTTTGTAATTTCCATTAAAATGACAGCTCCAAGTGCAAGACCAGCAGCAACAAGCCATTGATCCCAACCAAAGTTCGCTGGAATAGAGAAGATTTCACGAACACCTGGTAAGACAGTAAAGGCGTAAAGTACCGAACAAACACCAACTGCTAATAAAACATATT
Source organism: Carnobacterium sp. GW821-FHT04C06 (assembly GCF_059420345.1). NCBI lineage: Bacteria > Bacillati > Bacillota > Bacilli > Lactobacillales > Carnobacteriaceae > Carnobacterium > Carnobacterium sp. GW821-FHT04C06. The sequence goes on along the minus strand of NZ_JBWKTN010000004.1, from coordinate 311,560 downwards.
TGTTACTGAAGAAACCAGCACCAAAAGCTGTTTGAGTATTTGAACGTGCTGCAAAAGTTTGTAACGTTCTTGCTAAAATCAAGGTTGTAAAGGCCATTGCGATACTCATTTCATTGGAATAACTTAGTCCAATGTATTGTGAAATAATCACGGCAATCCCAATCAAGATTCCACGATAAAGGACAGATTTTAAGGTGTCACCAGCAAAGATGCCTTCATTTACATCTCTTGGCTTACGGTCCATTACGTCAGGCTCAGCTTTTTCCATTCCTAGTGCAATTGCAGGTAAGGAATCATTTACTAAGTTAATAAATAGAAGTTGAAGAGCAGTAAACGGGTTCACCCAATCCATTACTAAAGCCGCAATGATTGCAATAATTGCCCCTAAGTTTCCTGCGAATAGATAGGCAATGGCTTTTTTGATGTTATCAAAGACATTTCGTCCAACTTCAACAGCACTGATAATTGAAACAAAGTTATCATCTGTTAACACCATTGCTGCAGCGTCCTTAGCAACGTCTGTTCCACTACCCATTGCAATTCCGATGTCTGCTTGTTTTAAAGCAGGAGCGTCGTTTACACCATCACCAGTCATTGCAGTGATATTGCCTTTTTTCTGCCAAGCACGAACAATTCTGATTTTGTTTTCAGGAGAAACACGGGCATAGACAGAAATTTTTTCTAATTTAGCATCCAATTCATCATCAGATAAAGCATCTAATTCTTGACCTGTTAAGGCGATATCATCCTCTGCCATTAAACCAATTTCACGTCCAATTGCCTTAGCAGTCGTTTTATGGTCACCTGTAATCATAACGGTGTGGATACCGGCTTTATTCGCTTCGTCAATCGCTGCATAAACGGCTTCACGAGGAGGATCAATCATTGCCGTAATCCCAACTAAGATTAAGTCGTGTTCGGCATCTGCATCTAAAGTATTGTCTTTGCTGAACGGTTTGTAAGCATAAGCTAAGACACGCAACGCACGATTTGAAAATTCTTCATTTTGTGTTGAAAAACGAGTTAATAATTCATCTGTCAAAGGCACCACTTCGCCGTCTAATAAGACACTAGTACAACGATTAAAGACCACGTCAGGTCCACCTTTAGTCAATAAAACGCGTTCGTTGTCAATCGTATGAATAGTGGACATCAATTTACGATCTGAATCAAAAGGCAATTCATCTTCACGAGGGAATTTTGAACGTAAGTTTTGGTAAGGTAAATTCAATTTATTGCTGTATGCAATTAAGGCTACCTCTGTGGGGTCTCCAATTTCTTGACCTTCTTCACTGATACCAGAGTCATTACATAAAACCGCAATTTCGATTAAACGATTTTCTGAAATAGACCACGAAGTAGGATCAGCGTTGAAATCACCTGTTTGACCATTTGGTAAATAATAATCTACGACAGTCATTTTATTTTGAGTTAGGGTTCCTGTTTTATCTGTACAAATGACACTAGTTGAGCCTAATGTTTCAACAGCAGGTAACTTACGAATAATCGCATGTTTTTTGGCCATTTTATTAGTACCGACTGAAAGAACAATTGTAACAATTGATTGTAATGCTTCAGGAATTGCTGCAACAGCTACGGCAACAGCAAACATAAAGGCATGGATGATTTCAGTTGTTAAATCTTTTGGCTCACCAAGATAAATACGAACAGCTTGGATGGCAAAAATCAAAACACATAAAACTAAAATTCCAACCCCTAATTTTTTACTAAAAGCATCTAATTTAACTTGTAGAGGAGTAGCTTTATTACTAGCGCTATCAAGCAGACTTGCAACTTTACCAATCTCGGTATTATTAGCAGTACCGGTTACAACGAAAAGTCCACGACCATAAACGACCATTGAACCACTATAAACCATATTAAAGCGGTCGCCTAATGGCACTTCACCTTCAATTGTTTTAGTGTCTTTTTCGACGGGAACAGATTCACCTGTCAGCATGCCTTCATCTACACGCAAAGAACCGGATTCTAACAAGCGACCGTCTGCAGGTACATAATCGCCAGCATCTAGAAGAACAATATCACCAACTACGATTTCTCTAGCAGGAATAACTTCTTTAACGCCATTACGTACGACTTTTGCAAGAGGAGCGGACAGTTGTTTTAAAGCATCTAGTGAACCTTCAGCTTTCTTTGTTTGAATCACACTTACAATTGAATTAACCATCAGTACTGCAAAAATAATCAAAGACTCCATTACATCTCCAAGTGCCATTTGAATGACTGCTACAATTAGTAAGACAATTACCATTGCATCCTTGAAAGTACCTAGAAATAATTTTAAAGCAGAATCGGTTGTTTTAGTTTTTAGTTCATTGAAACCATCTTTTTCTTGACGTTTTTTAACCTCGCTGTTTTGTAGTCCGTCAATAGAACTAGTTAGATCTTTTAATATTTTTTCCTCATCTTGTTGATAAAATGACAAATGGGACACCCTTTCAAAATAATATTTTGGTTTGTACTGATAAATAAAAAACTTACCTAAAAACATCAAGTTAATCGAAAAATAATCCAAACAATTAGTTTCTAATTATCAATCGTATTATTTTTACCGCATAAGAAATACTATCATATAAAAGCAGTAGAAACAAGCTATATTCCTTAGTTAATAAGGAATATCTTACAGATAAAGAATAGGTTAATTGATTAAAAATAAACGATGTTTATAAAAATAAGATTCGAGAGGGTTCTCAAATCTTATTTCTATAAGTTGATTTCCAATTCAACTGGGCAATGATCGCTGCCTAAAAAGTCATTGTGGATTTTTGCTGAAATTAATTGAGCTTTTAATTTTTCAGAGACACAGAAATAATCGATGCGCCATCCGGCGTTGTTTGCCCTTGCATTGAAGCGATAGCTCCACCAAGAATAAGCGCCCTCTAGATCTGGATAAAAATAACGGAATGTGTCAATAAATCCTTCGTTTAAAAAATCAGTGAATTTTTGACGTTCTTCATCAGAAAATCCAGCATTTTTTCGATTGGTTTTCCAATTTTTTAAATCAATATTTTCGTGGGCTACATTTAAATCGCCACACATAATAACGGGTTTGTCTTGATCTAAGGTTAATAAGTATGCTAAAAAGTCTTCTTCCCACGTCATGCGATAATCTAAACGTTTGAGTTCGTTTTGTGAATTAGGCGTATAGACAGTTACAACATAATAATCAGAATAACGCAGTGTGATAACGCGGCCCTCTTGATCATGCTCTTCTTTTCCTAAGCCGTAAAAAACTTCTAAAGGTTCATGTTTGGTGAAAATGGCAGTTCCTGAATAGCCTTTTTTAACCGCATAGTTCCAATATTGGAAATAGCCTGGTAAATCCAAATCAATTTGTCCTTCTTGAAGTTTTGTTTCTTGTAAGCAGAAAAAATCGGCATCAAGTGTATTAAAAATATCAACAAAGCCTTTTTTGACTACAGCACGTAACCCGTTGACGTTCCATGAAATTAATTTCATTTTGGCACCTCTTTTATATAGTAATAAGTTTATTGTACTTAAAGAGAGAAAAGAATGCAAAGTAATAATGGAGCTCCAACAAACAAAATTAATGTCACATGAATTAATTCTATTATTGTTTCACTAAATAATTTGGTAGAATAAAGAGAACGGTAGTATAGTTAGAAATGAGGATGAAAAAAATGAAAAAAATAGGTGTAATTGGATTAGGTGGAATTGCTCAGAAGGCTTATTTACCAGTAATGATGACGATGAGTGATGAAGTCGATTGGCATTTTTATACACGAAATCAAGAAAAATTAGCACAAATTGGCAAACAGTACCGTGTGGAGAAGCTTTATTCAACCATTGAACAGCTGATTGAAAGTGGTATTACAATGGCATTTGTTCATACGGCTACCGAAACCCACGGTCAAATAATCAAACAATTACTAGAAAATAAGATTCATGTGTATGTGGATAAACCGATTAGTGAGAACCTTGAAGAAGTAAAAGAATTGATGGAATTAGCTTCTGAAAAAAAAGTGCAATTAGTAACAGGTTTTAATCGTCGCTTTGCGCCAATGATTCAAAAACTAAAAGCCGTACCAGAAAAAAATATGCTCTTTATTCAAAAGAACAAAACGAACAGTCAAACAAAAGTGCAACGAGGAATTTATGATATGTTTATCCATGTGTTAGATACAGCCGTTTATTTATTAGATGAACCGATTTTAAAAACATCGTATCATTTGAAAACAGAAGGAGAGTATCTCAAAAATTGTGTAATGGAAATCATTACTGAAAATTCAATTTGCATAGCCTCTATGAACTACATGTCGGGAGCGAATACAGAAACAGCTGAAGTGATGTCAACTGTTGGTGGAACCCATCGAGTGGTTAATTTAACGGAATATGAAGGCAATCAGAATGGTGAAAAAACGATAATTGAATTTGGCGATTGGGAAACAACTTTGGAAAAAAGAGGATTTGCTCCAATTATTCGTAAATTTATTGAAGGAGTTGAAACGGGTGAAGCAGCTGTGTCAATGGATTCAGCGTTAACTAGTCATCAACTGTGTCAAAAAATTGTGAATGGAGAAATTAAACATACGTTATAAACCTGTAAAAGCCTTTATGATTTCGCTCTAAAAAGAAATCATGGAGGCTTTTACCAATCCTTCAAAATCCCATAAGGCAATGCTAAAAATTCACGACAATAGCTTTTAAAGGTAGCAGAGCTCGTTGATTTTGCAGGCAGTCCGCTAGCATTGATACCTGCACGCTTAGCTAACATCAACGCGCGGTACATGTGGAAATCACTTGTTACGATTACAACATGATTTGAATGGAGCCATTTTTTTGAATTAGCGATATTTTCTTCTGTGCGTGTTGAGCGGTCTTCTTTTTGAATACGTTTTTCGTCAATACCATGAGCAATTAAATACTGCTCCATCACGTTTGCTTCGGTATCTGATTCATCAGGTCCTTGTCCACCGCTGACAATAACTTTAGTAGTGGGGTTTTCTTTTAAATAGGGAAGACTAGCATCTAATCTTTCTTGTAGCACTTTGCTTGGTACTGCTGGATTTCCTCGAACTTGTGCACCTAAAATAAGCATGGTTTCTATATTTTTTTCGGGTATTTTTCTTGTTCCTGAAAAAATTAAACTTCCTATTATTATTAAAATTACTAGTAATAGAGGGATTCCAAAAAGAAAGATTTTTTTTATCCATTTCATTATTTCCACCTACTTATCTGTTTTTCTCTATAGTTTAACAAATAAATTTAAAGAAAAACATAAGATATTTTAATTTAGACTAAAAGGTTTCCTTTTCTAAAGAATTACAAAGAAATGGTAGAGATTCTTTTCAAAGCAGAAGCAAAATGGTACTATTATATGGATGAAACTAAGAGTGGAGAGGTAAATCATGTCTATTAAACAAATAAAAAAACAATTTCCCAATGTGACGATGAAAGAAAATGAACCTTTAGCCAATTACACGTATACTGAAACCGGCGGACCAGCTGATTTACTTATTTTCCCAAAGACTGAAAAAGAAGTGGTAGAGCTTGTGACGTGGATCAAGGAATTTGATTTGCCTTTAACAGTACTTGGTAATGCTAGCAATTTGATTGTAAAAGACGGTGGGATTCGTGGAGTCGTGATGATTTTGACGGACATGAAAGCTATTGTTGTGGAAGGCAATCGAGTCATTGCTCAAAGTGGTGCTAAGTTAATCGATACCTCCTATGCTGGTTTAAAAGCAAGTTTAACAGGTTTGGAATTTGCATGTGGCATTCCAGGTAGTATTGGTGGAGCGGTATTTATGAATGCAGGAGCTTATGAAGGTGAAGTTAGTGAAGTGCTAGAAAGCGCGCTTGTTTTAACATCTGAAGGTGAAGTAAAGCGATTATCGAATCAAGAATTAGAGTTTAGCTATCGCCACAGCGCGCTACAAGCAAATGGCAGTATTATTTTAGAAGCCGTTTTTGCTTTGAAAAAAGGCGATCATGAAATGATTCAAAAACGAATGGAAGAATTGACGTTTTTACGTGAATCGAAGCAACCGTTAGAATACCCATCTTGCGGGAGTGTTTTTAAACGACCAACAGGCTATTTTACTGGAAAATTGATTCAAGAAGCAGGATTACAGGGTAAGATTTGGGGAGGCGCTCAAATTTCAGAAAAACATGCAGGTTTTATTGTGAATATTAACCAAGCAACGGCTACTGATTATATTGAATTGATTGCTCATATCCAAGAAGTCATTTTAAAAAATGCTGGTGTTGAATTGGAGACCGAAGTTCGAATTATCGGGGAAGATCCAATTGTATAATGACCGAACTAGAAGTGCTACTATTGAATGATGGGGCCTTCTTTTTTTGAGCTCATTAAAATAAAGATTTGAATGACTATTAGTTGACTATTTAAAGCGACAACTTTAAAATGAAATAGATTAGAAAAAAATGAAAAAAATCTAATAATCATAAACACTTAAACTAGTTATTAAGTATAAATGGGGGATGACAATAATGGGGAAATATTTAGTATTGCAAACAGATTTTGGTTTAGGCGATGGAGCCGTTAGTGCGATGTATGGTGTAGCGCATATGGTAAGTGATGAAGTGGTTGTGGAGAATTTAACCCATGATATTCCACCTTACGATATTTGGGTGGCTTCTTATCGATTGTATCAAACCGTACAATATTGGCCAAAGGGAACAGTTTTTGTTTCAGTTGTAGATCCTGGAGTTGGCAGTGATCGTAGAAGTATTGTGTGTAAAACGGAATCAGGTCACTATATCATCACGCCAGATAATGGTTCATTAACACATATTAAGCACTATCAAGGGTTAGCAGAAGTACGTCGAATTGATGAATTAACCAGCCGTTTGCCTCATTCTGAGGAAAGTCATACTTTCCACGGTCGGGATATTTATGCCTATAATGGTGCACGATTAGCGAGTGGTGAAATCAATTTTGAAGATTTAGGTGAAGTAGTGGAGCCAGAAACGTTGCAACAGTTAGAATTAGTAGATGCAAATGAAGAAAAAGGGATTTTAACAGGTAGCATCGATGTATTGGATATTCGTTTTGGTTCTTTATGGACGAATATTCCATTAGCGCTATTTAAAGAAGCTGGAATTGTCCATGGCGATTCAATTCAAGTGTCTATTTTTCATGAAGGCAACCAAGTGTATCAAAATATTATGATGTTTGCTAAATCATTTGCAGATGTTCATATTGGGGAACCGCTCGTTTATGTTAATTCATTAGTAAATATGGGTGTAGCTGTTAATCAAGATTCATTTTCACGCTTGTATCACATTGGAACCGGGTCTTCTTGGACGATTCAATTGCGTAAGGCACCAAAAGTAATTTTTGACTAAAAGAAAATTGGAGGAAAAGAAATGAAAAAAGAATTATCAGTAAAAACCATTGTAGCAATTGGAATCGGTTCGGCATTATTTGTTATTTTAGGCCGTTTTGCAGTGATTCCAACAGGTATTCCAAATACAAACTTAGAAACAGCCTATCCATTTTTAGCGTTGATGGCAGTTTTATTTGGTCCGATTGCAGGTGGTTTGATTGGTTTGATTGGTCATACACTTAAGGATTTCACAACGTATGGTGGAGCTTGGTGGAGTTGGATTGTGTGTTCAGGAATTATTGGCGTGATTTATGGTCTTGCAGGAAGTAAAATTAGACTGGCAGCAGGTGAATTTGGAAAGAAAGAAATTTTCCGCTTTAATGTGTATCAAGTAATTGGGAATATTATTGTTTGGGCAGGAATTGCACCCGTTTTAGATATTTTAATATACAGTGAACCGGCGAATAAAGTCTTTGCACAAGGCGTCTTAGCGAGTGTTTTGAATATTATTTCAGTGGGAATCTTAGGCACGCTAATGATGGTTGTATATGCTGCTACTCGTACGAAAAAAGGGAGTTTGAAAAAAGACTAGTATTAGTGGTAAAATCTAATTGTGAAGCTGAGTGGAAAACAAGCCCTCAGCTTTTTTAATATTAATAGGTACTTAAATTTATAAATAATGGAAGTGGAGAATTAAAATGAAGAAACCATTGATCACATTTGAAAACTTTACGTTCCAATACCATAGTCAATCAGAGCCGACTTTATATGATCTTGATTTAACCATTTATGAAGGGGAAAAAGTCTTGGTTGTTGGGCCAAGTGGTTCAGGAAAGTCAACTTTTGCTCAATGCATAAATGGGTTGATTCCGAATATGTATGAAGGAACAATAAACGGTTCCGTAATGGTAAATGGAAAAAATTTAAAAGATAGCAGTGTTGTAGACTTGTCTTTTGATGTAGGAACGGTTTTGCAAGATCCAGATGGTCAATTCATTGGGCTGACGGTGGCTGAAGATATTGCCTTTTCTTTGGAAAATGATGCAGTCTCACAAAATTCAATGAAGCAAGCTGTTCAAAAATGGTCAAAAGTAGTGGAGATTTCATCACATTTAGACAGCCGACCACAAGATTTATCGGGAGGCCAAAAACAGCGAGTGTCGATGGCTGGGGTATTAGTAGATGAAGTGCCAATTTTATTATTTGACGAGCCGCTAGCTAATTTAGATCCAGCTGCTGGAAAGCAAGCAATTGAATTAATCGACCAAATTCATCAAGAATCGAAGACAACTGTTTTAATTATTGAGCATCGTTTAGAAGATGTGTTGTATTGTGATGTTGACCGTATTTTGGTTTTTTCAGAAGGACGAATCATTTCAGATTGTGGGCCAGATGAACTGCTACGCACAGATATTTTAGCGGAAACGGGAATTCGCGAGCCATTATATGTCACTGCTATGAAATACGCTGGAGTTGATTTAGAAGCATTGCCAGATTTAGCGAATTTAAAAAAATTACACAGTCCGTATTTGAAAGAGGAAATGGAACAGTGGTTGAATGCAATTCCTGAGATTCGTATTCCAAAGCATGAAACGCCGTTATTGACGTTAGAAGATCTTTCGTATCGTTATCGTAAAGACAAGCCCTTTGTGTTAGATGACGTTTCAGTGACGTTTAATAAGGGAGAGATGTTAAGTATTGTTGGGAAAAATGGTGCGGGTAAATCAACGCTATCGAAGGCTATTTGTGGATTTATCAAGCCAAGTTTTAAGGAGATGCGTTGGGAAGGGACTGATTTTTCAACATTGTCTATTAAGGAGCGAGCAGATCATATTGGGTATGTGATGCAGAACCCAAATCAAATGATTTCTAAGACGATGATTTTTGATGAGGTAGCGTTAGGTCTAGTATTGCGAGGCGTTTCAGAAGAAGAAATTAAAAAACGAGTTGAAAAAGTTTTAAAAATTTGTGGACTGTATTCTTACCGGAATTGGCCTATTTCAGCGTTGAGTTTTGGACAAAAAAAACGCGTGACGATTGCAGCTATTTTAGTATTAAATCCAGAAATGATTATTTTGGATGAACCGACAGCGGGACAAGATTTTAAACATTACACAGAGATGATGACATTTTTAGAAAAGCTTAATCGGCTAGGTGTAAGTGTTGTGATGATCACTCATGACATGCATTTGATGTTAGAATATACTAACCGTGCGCTAGTTGTAGCAGATGGAGAAATTTTAGCAGATACAGAGTCCGTTAATGTTTTGACAGATCAAGAATTAATTAAAAAGGCATCGTTAAAAGAAACCACTTTATTTACTTTTGCTAAAGTTCTTGGAATGGCGGATCCATTTAGTTTTACGAAGAAATTTATAGCTTATGATCGTGAGGTGCGTCTAAAATGAGTGACCAACAAATTTTAGGATATATTCCAGAGAACACACCTATTCACCGCTTAAATGGTGCGTCTAAATTAATTTGTTTAATTTTACTTTCAGTTGCTTGTATGACGACCTTTGATACGCGTTTTTTAATTTTTATGAGTCTATTTTCGTTAGCTTTATTTAAGGTGTCACATATTAAATGGCGTCAAATCTCTTTTGTTTTAAAATTTATTTTCTTTTTTTCATTGTTGAATATTGTGGCAGTTTACCTGTTTTCACCAGAATATGGAGTCGATTTATATGGATCTAGAACGGTTTTGGTTGAAGGTATTGGGAGGTATACGATTACAAGTGAGCAATTATTTTATGAATTTAATCTGATTTTGAAATACTTCTGTACGATTCCGTTGGCACTGATTTTCTTATTAACTACGAATCCAAGTGAATTTGCTTCAAGCTTGAATCGAATTGGGATTAGTTATAAGATCAGCTATGCTGTGGCGTTAGCGATGCGTTATATTCCAGATATCCAAGAAGATTTTTATAGCATTTCTCAAGCACAGCAAGCAAGAGGGTTTGAGATGTCAAAAAAAGGGCGTTTGCTCTCTAGAATCAAAGGGATTGCACGAATTATTTTGCCGTTGATTTTTTCAAGTCTGGATCGGATTGAAGTTATTAGCACAGCAATGGAATTGAGGCGTTTTGGTAAGAATAAAAAACGTACGTGGTATGCGGAAAGGCCCTATCAAAAGATGGATTATTTTGTAGTAATTGTTGCAATTGTTATTTCAATCATAAGTTTTAGCCTGTTTTATGTAAATGGCAGTCGATTTTATAATCCGTTTCATTGAAAAAATTGTGAAGCTTGTCTTCACGATTTTTTTCTTTTTAATGGTCGTTAATTAAAGAAATTCTCATAAAAATACCATTGAAAAATGAAGTTCCTTTTATAACGAAAAAAAAAGAAAGAATAAAATAGCTTGATATAAAAGGAAAGCAGAGGATGAAATTCAATTTTTTTCGAACTTTATAAAAACAATCCTGTATTTTTATGCTATAATTTACACTAGTGATTAAAATAAAAAACTTATAAGGAAGTGAATAGACCTTTGCCAATTTTAGAAGGAGCCATTATTTTATTTGTCCTAGTTGTGGTGTCTAATATTATCAGCCATTACATTGTTTCAATTCCAACAGCCCTAATTCAAGTCGCATTAGGCTTGATGGCCGCATTATTTTTTGGAATTCAAATTGAACTGGAGACAAGTTGGTTTATGCTCTTGTTTGTTGCCCCACTTCTATATAATGACGGAAGGCACTATCCTAAACGGGATTTATGGAAATTAAGAATCCCTATTTTTGGGAATTCAATTCTTTTAGTTTTTCTAACGACAATTGTTGGTGGGTATATTATTACTGCCATGACTGATAATAAAATTCCATTGGCGGCAGCGTTTGCCTTAGCTGCTATTTTATCGCCAACCGATCCAGTAGCGGTAAACGGGATTGCAGAGCAAGTAAAACTTCCAACTGGAATTTTGCGACTTGTTCGTGGAGAAAGTTTAGTTAATGATGCTAGTGGTTTGATTGCCTTTAAATATGCAATTGCAGCAACTGTGACAGGTGCGTTTTCTTTAAAAGAAGCTACGCTTGATTTTTTCTATATGGCAATTGTGGGAATGATTCTTGGGATTGTTCTAGAGCTTTTGCTGTATGCGTTGAAAAATTGGTTAAGCAGCCAAGGAATTAAAGACGTTGTCTTGCATACCTTGATTCAAATCTTAACCCCATTTATGATTTACTTAATTGTTGAAGATTTATTCCACGCATCAGGTGTTATTGCAGTAGTAGCCGCAGGTGTTGTGGCGAATAACAAGCAAGTGTTAGTAGAAAATCGAATGGCTGAAGTTCGAATTGTAACGGAGCGGACATGGGACGTGATTATTTACTTGTTAAATGGATTGGTGTTCTTGATTCTTGGAATCGAGCTGCCATTTGCCATGCGTTCAGCTTTAAAGAACCCATTGATGGGAAATTTTCTGCTAGTAGAATATGTAATTATTCTTTGGTTAGTGATTTTGATTTTAAGAATTTTATGGACGTACAGTTACATGTGGTTTGATTTTTCATTTGGGAAACACAAAAAAGAAGTGAAACCAAGTTTTAAAATTGCATTGATGTCAGGTTTGACAGGAGTTCGTGGTGCTGTGACAATGGCCGGTATTTTATCTGTCCCATATGTATTGAACTCTGGTGAGGCTTTCCCTGGCAGAGCAATTATGTTATTTTTAGCATCTGGCGTAATTGTAGCAACCTTGATTGCCGCAACAGTTGCATTGCCTTTCTTAACAAAATCGAAACGCCGTTTAGTGACTTCAGGGGATGAACTAGCTGATTATCCTGAAGAGGAAACAGATAGCTCTGCAGATGATGATTTAAAGGAAGCGCAAGCTAGAATTCATATTATGCAAGTTGCGATTCGTACGATTGAACAAGAAAGTCGGCCGGAAAATCGAATGGCATCCTATGATTTAATTCATGAGTACAACCATATGATCCGTCGCTTACAAATGGAGTACAACAGCCAAGAAACGATTACTCGTTTTTTAAAAGATGAGGTGAGTATTCGCTTAATTGCAATTGCAGCAGAAGTTGAAAAAGTGAAGGAACTAAAAGAGAATGGGTCAGTTGATAAAGAAACAGCTGAACAATATTTACAAGTTCTTGCTAGACGTCAAAACGGTTTAAATAGTGATATTGGTTCGCGTTTAAATCACGGTTGGATTTTATTGAAACGAACCTACCGTAAAAGTTTACGTGGTCTTTTAAGACTAAAAAAAGGAGCCTCGTATCAAGAGCAGTATCGTAAACGCCTTGCTTTAGAAAAAGAAGCGGCTAAAAGTGCGATACGTAAACTATCAGAGTACATGAAAAAAGAATTGAAAAAAGATGGGAAGGTGGATAAGACCATCGCTTACCATTTGATTGTTGAATACCGTAATAAAATTGAACGGATCAAACGCTTTGGTGAAGATTATTCAGAAGAATATGAAAAACAATTGCAAGAGTTGCGTTTAAAAGCTTTAAATTCAGAAAGAACCGACATCCAAAAAATGTTTGAGAATGGTGAAATCAGCCGTGAATTAGCGAATTTATTGCGCCGTTTTGTAAACTATACAGAAAGCTCGGTCATGGATATTGGAAATGAAGAGTAACTGTTATTTTATTAAATGAAACTATTCAGAAAAGAACCCAAAAATAATTGATTTTTTTCAATTATTTTTGGGTTTTTTTCTTGTTTTTTTAGAAAAACGCGTTATAATAAATAAGGTTTAAGTAAACTTAATACTTAGTATAAGTAAACAATTGTCGTTTGAAGTTTAGTAAAAGTAAACTTCAAACTAAACAGATTCAAGAAAACCAATGGAACTAAAGGAGAATTTTAATGGAAATTGGCAAGCGAATCAAAAATTTACGAATTCAAAAAAATTTAACGCAAGAAGAACTGGGAGAACGAACTGATTTAAGTAAAGGATATATCTCTCAATTAGAGCGAGATTTAAGCTCACCATCAATGGAGACTTTTTTTGATATTTTAGAAGTGTTAGGATGCAGTCCTAAAGACTTTTTTGAAGAAGGACAAAAAGAACAACGTGTGGTTTATTCAGCAGAGGAAATGACGGATTTTGAAGATGAAGAAAAGGGTTATCAAATGAAATGGCTCGTTCCTGAATCAAATGAAAATGAAATGGAACCTGTGTTGCTTACGTTTAAAGAATCAGGAGAGTTTAAAAAATTTGCGCCCTCTCTTTCAGAAACGTTTGGTTATGTAACGAAAGGCGCGATTTGTATTGAAATAGGCTTGAAACGTTATTATGCGAAAAAAGGCGAATCGATTTATTTTCATGGTACAAAAGAACATCAATTAAAAAATGATTTTAATGGCGAAAGCCAGCTGTTACTTGTGGTAACGAACTCTTATTTATAATGAAATCACCTAAAGGAGTTATTTAAAATGACAAAAAATTCAATTATCGCATTTGAACATGTGGTGAAGCAATACGATGAGGATGAGCCGGTTTTAAAGCAAATTGATTTTGAAATTGAACGTGGCAAATTTTATACCTTATTAGGACCATCTGGTTGTGGGAAAACAACGATTTTAAAATTGATTGCAGGGTTTATTGAAGCCTCAGAAGGAACGATTTTGTTAGATGGAAAAAAGGTTAACGATGTTCCAGCAAACAAGCGAAAAGTAAATACGGTTTTCCAAGACTACGCGTTATTTCCTCATATGAATGTCTTTGAAAATATCGCTTTTGGGCTAACGATTAAAAAAATGGATAAGACTTTGATTAAAGAGAAAGTAAAAGATGTACTAAAAATGGTTCAATTATCTGGTTATGAAAATCGTGGGATTAGTGAAATGTCAGGTGGTCAACGTCAGCGAGTAGCCATTGCACGAGCGTTAGTAAACGAACCAGAGGTCCTTTTATTAGATGAACCTTTATCAGCGTTAGATTTAAAGTTGAGAACAGAAATGCAATATGAATTAAGAGCACTGCAACGTCGTTTAGGAATTACATTTGTATTTGTGACCCATGATCAAGAAGAAGCCTTGGCGATGAGCGATGAGATTTTTGTAATGAACAAAGGGGAAATTATTCAAAGTGGAACGCCAGTGGATATTTATGACGAACCGATTAACCGCTTTGTTGCGAATTTTATTGGCGAAAGCAATATTGTAAAAGGTCATATGGTTGCTGATTACGAAGTGAAATTTGTCGGTCACACCTTTGAATGTGTGGATGCAGGGATGAGAGATAATGAAGCCGTTGAGATCGTGATTCGCCCAGAAGATTTAGCCATTACATCAGTTGAAAAAGGCAAGCTGGTTGCAACCGTTGATACACAATTGTTCCGAGGTGTTCACTATGAAATTATTTGTCACGATAGCGAAGCCAATGAGTGGGTGGTTCATTCGACTAAAAAAGCAACAATTGGAGCAAAAGTTGGCTTGTTTTTTGAAGCAGAGGACATTCATGTTATGCGCTTTAATGAGACAGAAAAAGAATTTGATGCACGTTTAGAAAGTTACGAGGAAGATTAAGGAGGGATGTTATGACAAAGCAAACAAAAACGTTTTATTTTATTCCCTATGTTTTTTGGCTATTGCTATTTGTAATTGCCCCGCTATTATTGATTTTATATCAATCTTTTTTCAATGTAGATGGTCAGTTTACGCTGGAAAATTATCAAACGTATTTTACTTCAGGTACGTATTTAAAAATGACCTTTAATTCCGTTTGGTATGCCTTTTTAATTACCTTATTTACGTTATTAATTAGCTATCCTACGGCGTATTTTTTAAATAAAACGAAGCACAAGCAATTATGGCTGATGTTGATTATTTTGCCGACCTGGATTAATTTGCTTTTGAAGGCTTATGCTTTTATTGGAATATTTAGCATGAATGGGAGCGTCAATCACTTTTTAGAATTTATTGGCATTGGCAGACATCAAATTTTATTTACAGACGTGAGCTTTATGTTTGTTGCAGCCTATATTGAACTGCCTTTTATGATTTTGCCAATTTTTAATGCAATTGAAGAATTGAATCCTTCTTACATTAGCGCTAGCCGTGATCTAGGGGCGAATAATTTTGAAACCTTTAGACGAGTTATTTTTCCTTTAACACTAAACGGTGTGAAAAGTGGTGTTCAAGCAGTCTTTATTCCTTCACTATCCTTATTTATGCTAACGCGTTTAATTGGGGGGAATCGAGTGATTACCCTTGGAACGGCAATTGAGCAACATTTCTTAGTAACACAAAACTGGGGAATGGGTTCAACGATTGGCGTGGTTTTAATTGTTGCCATGATTTTAATTATGCTGTTAACAGGGGAAAAGAAAAAGAAAGGGGGCAAACTTAAATGAAAAAAGGCTTGTTAAAAGGTTCAAATTTGTATTTAATCGCTGTTTTTAGTTTATTGTATGCGCCCATCTTTTATTTGATTTTTTATTCCTTTAACGCAGGCGGTGATATGAATGGCTTCTCAGGCTTTACTTGGGAACATTATTTAGCGGTTTTTGAAGACAAACGGTTGATTACCATTGTCTTGAATACCTTATTGGTAGCTTTTCTGTCAGCATTGATTGCAACGATGATTGGAACTTTTGGGGCAATGGGCATTTATTATACGAAAAACAGAAAAACAAGAAATACGTTGCTTAGCTTCAATAATATTTTAATGGTTTCTCCTGACGTCATCATTGGGGCAAGTTTTTTGATCTTCTTTACCTTTTTAGGTTTAGGACTAGGGTTTGGTTCAGTTTTGCTTTCTCACATTGCCTTTAGCATTCCAATTGTCGTGTTAATGGTCTTACCAAAAATGCAAGAAATGAATGACTCGATGATTATGGCTGCGCGAGATTTAGGAGCAAATAGCCTTCAAGTGCTAAGTCGTATTGTTTTACCAAGTATCACGCCAGGTATTTTAGCAGGCTTTTTTATGGCTTTTACCTATTCGCTTGATGACTTTGCAGTGACCTTTTTTGTAACAGGAAATGGATTTAGTACGTTGTCTGTAGAAATTTATTCACGGGCCAGACAAGGGGTTAGTTTGGAAATCAACGCTTTAAGTGCATTGATGTTTGTTTTCTCACTAGCACTAGTTTCAGGTTATTATTTTATTCAACAACACAACTACAGCAAAAAACAAAAGCTAAGACATAAGCAGCATGCTGAGGCGGTGGATATGATATGAAAAAATTAGGTACCTTAATGGCAGCTATTTTAATTCTATGTGGTGGACTTTACGCCTATGCAAAGCATTTAGAAAAAGCACAAGGATTTTCAGGGAACAATACGATTACCCTCTATAATTGGGGAGATTACATTGACCCCTCTTTAATAAAGAAATTTGAAAAAGAAACAAACTATAAAATTTCCTATGAAACATTTGATTCAAATGAAGCGATGTTTACAAAAATCAAACAAGGTGGAACAGCCTATGATTTAACAATTCCTAGCGAATATATGATTCAAAAAATGATCAAAGAAAAAATGTTAGTGCCGCTAGACAAATCAAAAATCAAAGGTCTAAACCATATCGACCCGCGTTTTATGGATTTAGCTTTCGATCAAAAAAATACCTATTCGATTCCTTATTTTTGGGGAACATTAGGAATTATTTACAATGATAAATATATAAAAGCGAGTGATATGCAACATTGGAATGATTTATGGCGACCAGAACTAAAAAATAATTTAATGTTGATTGATGGTGCTAGAGAAGTAATGGGGCTGTCGTTAAATAGTTTAGGCTATTCTCTAAATAGTAAAAATCAAACGGAGCTAGACAAGGCTGCAGCAAAATTAAGTACCTTAACCCCAAATGTCAAAGCCATCGTAGCCGACGAAATTAAAATGTATATGATTCAAGAAGAAAGTGCTGCTGCAGTGACTTTTTCTGGAGAAGCCAGTGAAATGTTAGACAACAATGAACATCTACATTACGTGATTCCAAGTGAAGGCTCTAATCTTTGGTTTGATAATTTTGTTATTCCTAAAACTGCTAAAAATAAAGAAGGAGCCTACGCCTTCATTAATTTTATGCTAGAGCCTAAAAATGCAGCACAAAATGCTGAATATATCGGATATTCTACGCCGAATAAGGATGCCATGAAGTATTTACCAAAAGAAATCGCGAATGATAAACAATTTTATCCAAGTGATGAAACGATGTCCCATTTAGAAGTGTATCAAGATTTAGGTGCCGACTATTTAGCGATTTACAATGATTTGTTTTTAGAGTTTAAGATGTACCGAAAATAAAAAAACAGGCAATTGCGGTCTAAGTAGACTGTAATTGCCTGTTTTTTGAATTAAAATACACCTCAAAAAGACTTTTGAAAGAAAAGTGACGATATCTTGAAAGAGAATAACAAGAATTTAGAGAGGTGTGACCGAAGAAAGGAAGATAGAATAGGTATTAAGATAATAACTGATCACTATTATTGATGAAAGATAGCTAAAGAGAATATTCCCTGAAAAAAATGTCACTGAAAGGAATTGAATTAAAATGAATTTTACTACAACACAGCTAGAAACTGCAAAAACAGTATGGATGATTCTGAAACAGTTTGGTTATAATAATATCTCAGCTGCAGGCGTTATTGGAAATTTGTATGCAGAGTCTTCTCTTAACCCAAATGTAAATGAGCATAGCGGGGGAGGCGGTTATGGATTAGGTCAATGGACACCAAAAAGTAACCTTTATAAGCAAGCGGCTATTTGTGGCATTTCCAATACAGAAGCAGAAACGGTTCGAGGACAAGCAACAATTATTGCGCAAGGTGATAAAACAGGTCAATGGTTGGTCTATGGAAATCCAGATTATCATCCAACCGTTACAAAAAATCAGACCCTGTCAGCATTTAAAGAGACAGTCAACTTATCTGCCGCCGCTGCCAATTTTTGTGCACACTGGGAACGACCTAACGTGAATTACGCTCATATGCCTGTCCGTATTGATGCGACAAACAGTATTTACCAATTATTAGATGGAGAGGATGAAGATGAAATGAAATTATCAGATGTAAAGGTAGCAGGAGTACGTGCAAATAGTTTAGGATCTCTTAAAGTATTTGAAGATACTATTTTGAAAAAAACACCAACAGGATACGGAGAAGTGACCGGTCAAACTGTTAAAGTCGGACAGGAGTTTAAAGTATTTAATGTAAATAATGGTTATTACCTTATTGGAAATGATACATGGGTATCAGGAGAGTATTGTAATTTTTTACCTAATCCATCTTTAACTGTGAAAATGGAAAGTTTGGTAAATAAAGTAGTAGTTTCAATTGAAAATCCACTTCCACTATATGATGATCCATCCAATCCAAACGCTATCGTAATTGGAAAAATCAATAATCAAGATAAGTATAAAGTTGTAGGAGAAAAATATGTAGGAGATCGTTTGTATCTAAACATTGGCGGTTGGAATGCAGCAGACTTTTTCAATATTTATTCAGCAAATTAATTTAATTAAGAAGCACAGTTTTTTTAAAACTGTGCTTTTTTAGGTTTTATTTCTATCGAGTAGAATCTTCTACTCGATTTTTTTTTGTAAGCAATAAGAGAAAGGGAGTAGTTGACAATTAAAAATCAACATGATAGTATGATAAATGCATAAAACGTAACGATTACGATTTAAACCTAATAAAGGAAATTTAATTATTAAAGGAGAGAAGACAATGGCAAAAAAATCAAAAATAGTAAAAGCAGAAAAACAACGTCAACTGGTTAGTGACTATGCTTCAATTCGTAAAGAATTAAAAAAACAAAGAAATTATCAAGCATTAGCAAAATTACCAAAAGATTCAAATCCGAATCGCTTAAGAAATCGAGATCAACTAGATGGCCGTCCCAGAGGATATTTACGCAAATTTGGCTTATCTAGAATTAACTTTCGAGAATTGGCATTGAAGGGTCAAATTCCAGGTGTGAAAAAAGCAAGCTGGTAGACTATTTTTAGGTAGTCACAAAATAATAAAATGACAGGAGAGACTCTATATGGAAAAACAAGATTTATCAAGCGCCTATCGCCGTTTAGTTAAAAGTACAAATAGAAAAACACGAAAAAGAGCATTAAAACTTATCCATGAACATAAAAGAAAGAGAACCAAACAATTGATACAGCTGACAAAATAATTTTAGTTGCATTAATTGAACGAACAAAGACACTAAAATAAGCAAGAGTTAAAAAGGGGAGCATTATGAAAAAAAAGATGGCATTGGTTTTAGTAATGATAGTTGCAATTGTAAGTACGGGATGTATAAAAAATGAAAAAACAAAAAAAACGGAGACGTCTTCTAGTCAATTAGAAAAAAAAGAAACCGAAACACACTCTCACCATCACGCTACAAAAGCAAGCGAGGGAATTTTTGAAGATAATGAAGTCAAAGAACGTTCCATTTCAGATTGGCAAGGCTCTTGGAAATCGATTTATCCCTATTTAGTGGATGGTTCACTAGATGAAGTATTTAAAGAAAAAGCTAAGACGGGGGATAAAACTGTCGATGAATACAAAAAATATTATGAATCAGGCTATAAATCAGACATTGAAGCCATTGATGTTTACAATAACAAAATGGCGTATCTTGTTAACGGTGAGTGGCAAGAGGCAGAGTATGAATCTGCAGGCTATCAAATTTTAACCTATGAATCGGGTAAAAAAGGAGTTCGTTATCTTTTTACTTCTAAGACAGAAGAAACACAGGCTCCAAAGTATGTTCAATTTAGCGATCACCTTATAGAACCTCATAAGAGTGGTCATTTTCATATCTACATGGGAAATGAGAGTCACGAAGCGTTGTTGACGGAAATGACTAATTGGCCGACGTTCTTCCCAAGTAAAATGAGTAAAAAAGAGATTATTCACGATATGCTGTATCATTAATATCAAAAATCCCCTTGACATGAAATGCATTCCATACTCTATAGTAATTATAGGAGCAACGATTACTATAGAAATGGGGAGACAAGATGAGTCATACGATTATTTTTATGGATGTAGATGGGACGCTTTGTGATGATACCGGACATGTACCAGAATCAGCCGCAATGGCGATTAAAGCAGCAAGAAAGAATGGACATTTGGTCTATTTATGTACAGGACGTTCAAAATCAGAGCTTAATGAAGAGATCATGTCGATTGGCTTTGATGGCTTAATAGGAGCTGGCGGAGGATATGTTGAAAGCAATGGTGAAGTTCTAAGTCATTTGAAATTTAAAGAAGAGACAATGTTAGATTTAATTGATTTTTTAGATGAAAATGGTGTGGCGTATTATTTAGAATCAAATGATGGATTATTTTCTAGTAAAAACTGTGTATCAACAATGAATGAAATTATCTTTTCGGACATAGATCAAGCAAGTGAGGATTATCAAAGTTTAAGATCAACCTTAGATGTCTTTTGTAGTTATTTGACTGAAAAAAATGATTCTATCGATTATTCTACTATTAATAAAGTTTCCTTTATCAACAATCAAGTTCCTTTTGGAGTGATTCAAGAAAAATTTGGGACTGAATTTAATGTGATGCGAAGTACGGTTCCAGTTTTTGGAAAAGACAGTGGCGAAATCGTCTTGAAAGGAATTCACAAAGGCGTTGCCATTACTCAATTGCTTGAACACCTTAATGAAGAGGTTTCAAGAACCATGGCGTATGGCGATGCTCATAATGATATTGAGATGTTTGAGTTGGTAAATGTTGGAGTAGCAGTGGGAAATGCTAGCGAAGATTTGAAAAAAATTGCGGATGATTTAACGAAAGCTCATAATCAAGATGGTATCTATCAAAGTTTTAAAAAATATCAATTAATTTAAGGAATGAAGATGGCCCCTTAGAGTTTTATAAGGGGTATTTTTTTATTTCTTTTTTATTAGTTTTAATTGGTATAATTGTGAATGATTAAATATACTTTTTTATAAATAGAATTAAGTAATAATTAAAGGGATATCTTTAGACAACATTATAACATTATGTTAATATTCGTTTTGTAAGCGGAAACAAAAAACAAGGATGAGGAGATGTTCTAATGAAGAATCGGTTAATAAAATTTATTTTGGTGGCAGCGTTAGTTGTTGGAGGATTAGGTGTTTTCACAGCTTCAGCATCGGCACATGGATATGTATCATCACCAGGCAGTCGTGCCTATAAAGGCAGTAACTTAGGTGGCAATTTAAACACAAATGTTGGACAAGCTCAATGGGAACCACAAAGTATTGAAACATTAAAAAATACCTTTATTTCAGGTAAGCTAGCAAGTGCTGGTTTAACTCAATTTGCTCCACTAGATGAACAAACAGCAACCAGATGGCATAAAACAGACATTAAAACAGGCGTTCAACCTATTACGTGGACATTAACAGCAAAACACAGCACAACTAATTGGAAATACTTTATGACAAAAGAAGGCTGGAACCCAAATCAACCATTAGACATTAAAAACTTTGATTTAATTGGTCAAGTGAATGATAATGGTGCGATTCCGACTTCACCAACTACCCACAATGTAACCATTCCAGCAAATCGCACAGGCTATCATGTAATCTATGCAGTTTGGACAATCAATGATACAGCAAATGCATTTTATCAAGCAATTGATGTAAATGTAGTAAAATAAATCAATCAATGCCATCTCTTAATTAGAGATGGTTTTTTTTATTTAAGAATAGAAAAGAAATATAGTTCAGAAGAAATGTTTTTTAATCTGAATTTAATTTATGTGTTGTTGTTATATAAAAATTGGTATTTTTATTTCTGTATTAAGAAAAAAACAAATAGTATAAAAAGAGTTAGATAAATGATAAAATCCGTTAAAAAAAATGATACACAACTTCTGGAAAATAAAGAACAGTGAATTTAGAAAAAATTGGTCTAATGATAATAAAAAATAAGTATCAAATAAAAAATAAAAATAATTTAATTTTTATAATTATAAAAATGCAGGTGTGCTATTCTTAAAAAGTAACAAAATAGAATAAAAGGAGAAGTGATTATGAAAAAGAATCTATTAAAATTTGTTTTAACGGTTACATTGGTATTAGGAGGAGTTGCAGCATACACATCAACAGCTTCAGCACATGGATATGTTTCTTCACCTGCAAGTCGCGTTTTTAAAGGAACTGAACTAGGTGGAAAGTTAAACGAAAATATTGGCGATGCGGCATATGAACCACAAAGTATTGAAACCTTCAAAGACACTTTTGTGACTGGTAAATTAGCAAGTGCAGGAATTTCTCGTTTTTCATTATTAGATGAACAAACAGCTGAAAGATGGAACAAAACAGATATTAAAACAGGAGTTCAACCTTTTACTTGGCATTTAACAGCTCCACATTCAACAACGACTTGGGATTATTACATGACAAAACAAGGTTGGGACCCAAATCAACCATTAGATATTAAAAACTTTGAATTAGTAACACAACAAGATGATCATCATGCTATTCCAGTTGAAAATCCTACACAACTTGTAACGATTCCAGCTGATCGTACTGGATATCATGTTATTTTAGCAGTTTGGAATATTTTTGATACACCAAATGCATTTTACCAAGCAATTGATGTAAATGTAGTCAAATAAAGAAAAAAAGGAGCGCCTAATTCAAAGAAATTAGGCGCTCCTTTTTTATTTATTTCCTGGGAAATGAGCTACATTAAACAAGCTTTTAAAACCAGTTCAGCAGCATTTTGATGAAGAATTTCATAGTCTGTATCTTCTATTTTTTCATGATTCATACGACTAAGATGTACCACTAAACAATTAGCAGCAGGAATTTGATAGAGAGAGGCTAATAAATAAAGCACAGCCGTTTCCATATCGCAGTTCAACACATGACGCTCTTGCCAGTAAGACATGAAAGCAGAATCTACTTTGGGTCCATTAGAAAGTTGAGGGTCTCTTCCTTGACCTAAATAATAAGATTGCGTGGTCATACCTAATCCAACATGACTAGTAAAGCCTTCTTCTTTTGCTTTTTCAGTTAGTTTTGCTAATAAAATTGGATCAGCAGTTGCAGGATAAGTATCAGGTGCATAGTTGGCTAGCATTCCTTTGTCTCGGACCATCCCATGGTTAAACATTAAATCACCAGCTTGAATGTCGTTACTCCAAGCACCACATCCTCCTAAACGAACAAATTGTTTAGCACCACTTTGAATCAGCTCAATTACAGCAATTTCAGTCGATCCAACCCCCATTCCAGTAGAACAAATAGAAACTCTTTTGCCCTTCCAAAAGCCACTGACTAAAGTGAGTTCTCGATTTTGAGAGACGATTCGTGTCTTTTCCCAATGTTGAGAGATGAGTGTCACACGAGCGGGGTCTCCTACTAAAAGAGTAAGCTCACCGAGATCATCGGAAGTGACGGTTTTTAAATGAGTGGTATTCATAGATATCCTCCAATTTTAGTATGATTAAAGAAATCAAACATATGATAAATTCCTACCTATTCTAACAAAAGTAAGGACGATTAGCAAAAAAGCACTAATTGAATTATTTCTTAATCTTATATGAAGTAATAATTCATGATGTTTTCGTGAAAAAACCTTCATTCACTTGTATTTATGATCTAAGAACATTAAAATAAAAGGGTTAATAGAAATTTATTTTTGCACAAACTTAGTTAAAACAACAAATTGAAAAGAGGAGAAGACATGAGAAAGCAAAAAACAATGGATGGGAATACGGCAGCGGCCTATATTTCATATGCGTTCACTGAAGTTGCAGCGATTTATCCAATTACCCCCAGTTCAACAATGGCCGAATTAGTGGATCAATGGTCATCAGATGGCAAGAAAAATTTATTTGGGCAAGAAGTGAAAGTCGTTGAAATGCAATCAGAAGCAGGCGCGGCAGGAGTTGTTCATGGGTCGTTAAAAACCGGAACGTTAACCTCGACTTACACAGCTTCACAAGGCTTGCTGTTGATGATTCCCAATATGTATAAAATCGCAGGCGAATTGTTGCCAACTGTTTTTCACGTTGCCAGTCGCGCAGTCACAACGAATGCGCTAAATATTTTTGGCGATCATAGTGACGTAATGGCAGCTCGCCAAACCGGTTTTGCCATGCTTTGTGAAGGCAGTGTTCAAGAAGTGATGGATTTATCAGCTGTTGCACATTTAGCAACACTAGAAAGTTCATTACCCTTTGTAAACTTTTTTGATGGCTTTCGTACAAGTCATGAGATTCAAAAAATCGATGTCTTAGAATACGATGAATTAAAAGGTCTTATGAACAATGACGCTCTGACAGTCTTTCGTCATAATGGGATGAATCCAAATCATCCAACGGTTAGCGGAACAAACCAAAATCCTGATATTCATTTTCAACAAAGAGAAACGATTAATAGTCATTATGAAACTGTTCCAACGATCGTGAAACACTACATGGATGAAATCAACCAGTTGCGAGGAACGAATTATGATTTGGTGAATTATTATGGGCATGCTGAAGCAACAGAAGTTCTTGTTGCAATGGGCTCTGTGACGCCGGTTATTGAAGAAGTTGTGGACTATTTAAATAGTCAAGGCAAGCAAGTGGGCTTGATGAATATTCGCTTGTATCGTCCATTTCCAGTAGCAAGCTTTATTGAGCAGTTGCCAAAAACAGTCGAAAGAATTGCTGTTTTAGATCGAACAAAAGAACCAGGAGCAGGTGGAGAGCCGCTTTTATTAGATGTTCAAAGTGCCCTTTATGATTCAGCGATACG
The DNA here is from genome assembly GCF_059420345.1 of Carnobacterium sp. GW821-FHT04C06. Taxonomy (NCBI): domain Bacteria; kingdom Bacillati; phylum Bacillota; class Bacilli; order Lactobacillales; family Carnobacteriaceae; genus Carnobacterium; species Carnobacterium sp. GW821-FHT04C06. The sequence continues at coordinate 286,552 of NZ_JBWKTN010000004.1, read as the reverse complement.
TCCAAAAGTAATTGGTGGACGATATGGTCTAGGATCAAAAGACGTGACGTCAAGCGATATTTTAGGGATTTTTGATCATTTAAGTCAAGATGAAACGTCATTGAAACCGAGATTTACAGTTGGAATCGTGGATGATGTGACGTATTTATCCTTGCCTAAAGGGGAAAAAATTGATTTAACACCAGCTGGAACGTATCAAGCAAAATTCTGGGGCTTTGGTAGTGATGGAACGGTGGGAGCGAATAAATCAGCCATCAAATTGATTGGGGATCATACTGATTTATATGCACAAGGGTACTTTTCCTATGATTCTAAAAAGTCTGGCGGATTGACCGTTTCCCATTTACGCTTTGGTCAAGAGCCAATCAAATCAAGCTTTTTAATTGAAACCGCTGATTTTGTTGCCTGCCATACTGCGGCGTATTTAAATCAATATGATCTAGTTAAAGGCTTGAAAAAAGGCGGTATTTTCTTGTTAAATACAGCTTGGGATGATGAACAACTTAGCAAAATGCTGCCAACTAAATTAAAGAAATACCTAGTTGAAAATGATATCCAATTTTATACCATTAATGCGGTTAAGTTAGCGAATGAAGTTGGATTAGGCCGACGGATCAATACAATTATGCAAACTGCTTTTTTCAAGGTAACAGAAATTATGCCGTTTGAGGAAGTCGTGAATTTGATGAAGGCTGATGCAATGGCGGTTTATGGAAAAAAATCCATTAAAATTGCAGAGACCAACCAAAAGGCGATTGATGCAGCAGTCGAATTAGTTCATAAAGTGACGATTCCTGAAAGTTGGGCAACGGAAGAAGTTATTGAAGAAGAGCGAGACACAAGTCATTTGCCAAAATTTGTTTTCAATATTTTAGAACCGATGAATCGTCAAGAAGGAGATTCTTTAACAGTTAAAAATTTAATCGATAACAAGATGACAAGTGGCGAAATCCCAGTTGGTATGGCTGCTTATGAAAAACGTGGGGTTGCTTTAGAAGTCCCAGAATGGATTCCTGAAAATTGTACCATGTGTAATGAATGTGCCTTTGTTTGTCCTCATGCAGCGATTCGTCCGTTTTTAGCAGATGAAGAAGAAATGGAAGAAGCACCAGCTGGCTATATTGTACGGGATATCCGTGGAGCAGATGGATTGAACTACCGTATCCAAGTGGCAGTAGATGATTGTACAGGTTGTGGGTTATGTGTGGCCGCTTGTCCGGCTAAAGAAAAAGCCATTCAAATGCGTCCATATGAAGAACAAAAAGAGCAAGCTGTTAACTGGGCTTTCTCAATGACGTTAAAAGCAAAAGCAAATCCATTTAAGAAAAATACAGTTAGAGGATCACAATTTGAACAACCGTTAATGGAATTTTCAGGCGCTTGTTCTGGTTGTGGTGAAACCCCTTATGTGAAATTGTTGACGCAATTATTTGGCGATCGAATGATGATTGCTAATGCAACAGGCTGTTCTTCTATTTGGGGAGGATCAAGTCCTGCAACTCCTTATACAACGAATAGTGAAGGTTGTGGCCCTGCGTGGTCAAACTCTTTATTAGAAGACAATGCTGAATATGGTTACGGAATGCATTTAGCAAATCAATCAAGACGGGAAGGCATTGCCCTTAAAATGATTGAAGCCATTGAAGCGGGTATTCCAAGTGATGGGTTAAAAGAAGCTTTTGAAAATTGGATGAATGGCATGCTTGAAGGTGAAGGGACTAAGGAACGTGCCAATGAGCTGTTATTTGCTCTGCTTCAAGAAAAAGAACAAGCGCCAATTTTGGAAGAGATTTATCAAGAGCGGAATCTTTTCATTAAACCGAGTCAATGGATGATTGGCGGCGACGGCTGGGCTTATGATATCGGCTTTGGCGGAATCGATCACGTTTTAGCAAGTGGCGAAGATGTAAATATGTTGGTGATGGATAACGAAGTTTACTCGAATACAGGCGGCCAAACATCAAAAGCAACCCCAACTTCTGCGATTGCAAAATTTGCAGCTAGTGGAAAGTACGCTTCTAAAAAAGATTTAGGGATGATGGCGATGATTTATGGGAATGTATACGTGGCACAAATCGCTTTAGGAGCCAACCAAGCTCAAACGATTAAAGCTTTTGAAGAAGCTGAAAAATTCCCAGGCCCATCATTGATTATTGCATATACGCCGTGTATTGTTCATGGTTTAGTAGGCGGTATGGGCAACGCCTTGAAGGAAACGAAGGAAGCAGTCGATTCTGGCTATTGGTCATTGTATCGCTTTAATCCGTTGTTAAGTGAAAAAGGGAAGATTCCGATGATTCTTGATTACAAAAAGCCTCAATTTGCGGATATGAAAGAATTTATGATGACACAAACGCGCTTCTCATCTCTTTCAAAAGCCAATCCTAGCGTTGCGGAGCATTTATTTGAAAAAACGGTGGAAGATGCTAAAATACGTTTTTATAATTACGCTAGAATGACAGGTCAAGAAGAAAAAATTAGATCAAAACTCGAAAAAGAATAAGAAGGAAAAGCTTCAAGTCTAAAAGATTTGAAGCTTTTTTATTGGGGTACAATATAAGCGGAATCTTCATTATCAGAGATTATCTCCTATCCTTGAAAAAAATATGGTACAATAAAAATGGTCTTAAAGAAAATTTAATAAAATAACTAACACGTCCTAGTAAAGTAATAGGATTTATTTTATTGATTCACGATGCAATGTGTTATTAGTTGCGAAAGAAAGAATGGTGTTTGATATGGAAAATGAATCCGCAAAACAGCTTTGGCAGAATTTTAAATTACAAAATCCAAACGTACCTGATACTTACTCTGTTTGGGCATTTGGCGACTCAAAAGAAATGGCCGATGAACTTTCAGCATTGGTGCTTTCAGGGTTAAAAACAGCTACTTGTAGTGCGTTGCATGGTTATAAATTAGAAAACGAGCCGATTCCAAAAGCTGGTGATTATTCAGTTATTTTGGATGGGAATGGTGAAGCAATGGGGATTGTTCAAAATCGTAAAGTAACAATTTACTCTTTTGAAGAAGTTCCAGAAACCATCGCTTATGAAGAAGGGGAAGGCGATCGAACCTTAGCCTACTGGCGTGAAGAACATGAAGCGTTTTTCAAACGTGAATTCGCTGAAATGGATTGGGAGTTTAGCCCATCAATGGAGATTGTGTGTGAACAATTTGAATTGGTTTATGCGGCTTAAAATAAATAGATAACTTTTAGGAGGAACGAGACGTGAATTTAAAGCAAATGGTTGGAGAAAAAGCAGCTGAATACATCAAAGAGGGTATGGTAGTTGGATTAGGAACAGGGTCTACTGCTTACTACATGGTGGAAGCTTTAGGACGTAGAGTGAATGAAGGTTTGAATATTATTGGTGTAACGACGTCAACAAGAACGAAGGAACAGGCTGAAGGCTTAGGTATTCCACTGAAAAGTGTAGACGAAGTAGATGTGATTGACATTACGATTGATGGAGCAGATGAAATCAGTCGTGACTTTCAAGGCATTAAAGGCGGCGGCGGTGCACTGTTATTTGAAAAAATCGTAGCAGATTATTCTAAAAAAGTGATTTGGATTGTAGACGAAAGCAAAATGGTTGATGAATTAGGCGCGTTCCCCTTGCCAATCGAAGTCATGACTTACGGAAGTCTTCAATTATTTAAAATTTTTGAGGCAAAAGGCTATCAACCAGAATTTCGCTTAGATGAAGCTGGTGAAAAATATGTAACAGATGGCGGTCACTTATTGATTGATTTAAACATGAAAGAAATCAAGGAGCCACATGCCTTAGCAACATGGTTAGATGGCTTAACAGGCGTGGTAGAGCATGGCTTGTTTTTAGATCGTGTGAATACTGTCATTGTGGGTTATGAGAATGGTCCAGTTGTGAAAGAAGTGCGTTAATTCAACTAGTTAAAAGAGATTGACAAAAACGATTCATTAGTCGTTTTTGTCAATCTCTTTTTTGAATCCACTTTTTATTAAATCTTGTGAAAAAAAACACAAAAAAGATTGTAATTTCAAAAAAATCAAGTAAAATAAGAAAGTATTAGAACTTATAAATGATAAAATACGATTCAATTAATTAATCAGTAGGAGTGAAATGAAACGATGTACACACCAGATGAAATTCTAGACATTACCATCCAAATGGGCAAAAAGAAAATTGCCAAACCATTATCAAGTAAGCTATTACTTGGATTTGTAGGAGGGGCGATGATTTCGTTAGGCTATTTAGCTTATATTCGGGTTGCCTCTTCAATGATTGAAGAATGGGGCAGTTTTGCAAGCTTTATTGGCGCTTGTGTTTTCCCAATCGGTTTGATTGTGATTCTTTTAGGTGGAGGCGAGTTGATTACAGGAAATATGATGGCTGTTTCGGCTGCTTGGTTGAATAAAAAGGTAACAATGAAAGAATTGCTTATCAATTGGTTGACGATTACAGTAGCTAACATTGTTGGAGCACTTTTCGTAGCGTACTTTTTTGGTCATATCGTAGGCTTAACAAGTTCAGGTGCTTTTTTACATGAAACAGTCACTTTAGCTCAAGGGAAAGTTGCGGCTAGTCCGCTGCAAGCCTTTATTTCAGGAATCGGCTGTAATTGGTTTGTAGGATTAGCTTTATGGTTATGTTACGGTGCTAAAGATGCATCAGGTAAGATGTTAGGGATTTGGTTTCCTGTCATGACCTTTGTTGCGATTGGGTTTCAACATAGTGTGGCTAATTTGTTCGTGATTCCAGCTGCGATCTTTGAAGGTGGTGCAACTTGGAGTCAACTGATTCAAAATTTTGTTCCAGTTTATTTAGGCAATATTGTTGGTGGAGCTGTATTTGTCTCAGCGTTATACTACAAAGCCTTAAAACATTAATAAAAAAACGAATTCCATTATTGGAATTCGTTTTTTTTATTTATCTGGATTTGCAAAAAAGAAACGGATAATTGATACAAATACAAAGAAAAAGCCGCCAATTAAAATTAAATCCATAATGACATGAATGTAGATCATCAAGCCACCGCTTTTTACTGCATTTTCAAGAAAAGGCATTGTTAAGTAACAAATAAAATAAATAATACTAATCAACCAAGCGCTATAAACGATTTTTTTTAACATAAAATGAATCGTTCCCTTCATTCAAAATGATAGAGTATTTGTTGGAAAAGGACTCTTTACGTATCATAGCAAATCTCTTTTCGTTCTACAAATAAAATTTTCGCATATTCTAGTATTTAGGTGTACAATAGTTGTATCAACAAGAGGAAAGTAGGGATTTTAATGAAATTAGTTTTTGTACGTCACGGACTTAGTGATTGGAATGCCTTGAATCAATTTACCGGTTGGGTGGATGTTGATTTAAGTGAAGCAGGATTAGCAGAAGCAACGGAAGCAGGTCGTAAAATCAAAGAAGCAGGTCTTGAATTTGATGTTGCCTTTACTTCTGTCTTAAAAAGAGCCATTAAAACCTGTCACATCGTGTTAGAAGAATCTGACCAATTATGGGTTCCAGAAGTAAAATCTTGGCGCTTAAATGAACGTCATTATGGAGCGTTACAGGGCTTAAATAAAAAAGAAACAGCTGAAAAATATGGTGCAGACCAAGTTCAATTATGGCGTCGTTCATATGATACGTTGCCACCATTATTGGCACCAACGGATCCAGGATCTGCAACAAATGACCGTCGCTATGCAAACTTACAAAAAAGTCGTATTCCAATGGGTGAAAATTTGAAAGTAACGCTAGAACGCGTTATTCCTTTCTGGGAAGATCAAATCGCTCCAGCTATCTTGGATCACAAAACTGTTTTAGTAGCAGCACATGGCAATTCATTACGTGCCTTAGCAAAATACATTGAGGGCATTTCAGATGACGATATTATGGCATTGGAAATTCCAACAGGTCAACCGTTAGTTTATGAATTAAATGAAGATTTATCGGTTAGTAAAAAATATTATTTATAAGGGAATAGATTGGAACAGTCTTGTTAAAAATCAAGACTGTTCTTTTTTTTATTAAAAATAAATGAAAAAAAGATGAGATTTTATGCTATAATGGCAGATACAATTGGGGGGATACATAAATATGAGAAAGCAAGAATGGTTAGAGGCTATAAAGGTCATTTATCCAGTAACAATTGGTTTTGTACCATTGGGAATGGCTTGTGGAATGGTGTTGTATGATGCTGGATTCAGCCCGTTAAGTATTTTATTAATGAGCTTGCTTGTATATGCAGGAGCTTCGCAATTTATGGTGGCTTCGATGCTTGTGATGGGGGCAACAGTGCCGGCGATGATTATGATGACATTTTTTTTGAATTTAAGACATGTTCTAATGAGTTCAAGTATGTCAACGCATTTTAAAAATAGTTCGATTCCAATGATTTTCTTGTACACGCACTCCTTAGCAGATGAGAGCTATGCAGTGAATTACAATCAATTTCATAATCATGAATGGAGTGAGACGAAGGCCTTGAAAACAGGGCTTATTCCGTATGTAGTTTGGGGAATAAGTACTTTTGTAGGAGGAATTATTGGCAGTAATTTAAGCATTAATACAACGATTATGAACTATGTGCTGATTGCGATGTTTATTTGCTTATTAGTGATGCAGTTTGTTTCCCCATTATTTTTAGTTGTAGGGATTGTTGCAGGCTTTTTTTCTGTGGTGTTAATGATTTTATTGAAGCATAATATTGCCTTAGTTATTGCGGCTATTCTAGCGTCTTTTGTGGGATTTTTCATAGATCAGTATTTGACTTCAAAAAAAGGAGCGGTGTCTGATGAGTCGTGAACAGCTTTATTTAATTTTGGGAATGGCAGTAGTAACCTATTTACCAAGAATGTTGCCGATGTTGCTATTAAGCAATCGGGAAATTCCACCTAAGTTTGTGAAATGGATGTCCTTTATTCCAGTTTCTATTTTTTCTGCGCTAATTTGTTCAGATATCTTTTTCTGGCAAGGAGCGTTTTCGATAAATCCGGTTACGAATTTAAAATTATTACCTGCCGTACTTGTTTTGTTTGTCGCTTATTGGACTAAAAATATTATGTGGTCTATTCTTTTTGGCGTTGCAGGGATTTCTTTAATGGTTTCTCTTTTTTAATCAATAAAAAGACAGCTCTTTTTTGAGAGGGCTGTCTTCTTGTCTATGCTTTGATGGCTTTTGCAATTTCCTCGGCTAAAACGTCATAGCCGATTTCGCTAAAGTGAAAACCATCTTCTTGAAGGCAATCTAAATAATTAGGTCGATCTAGCATAGCCAATTGCAATTCAGCTAGCTTTGTTTGGTATTGAGTTGCCAATTCACGGACGATATTTCCATAATGGATTAAGCGACTATTTGGGCGTTCTGCTTGTTGGAGTGCCTGATTGCTTAAAGCAGGTGTGATTAAAATTACTTTTGACGCTCCAATGGTTTCAATCATCTTAGTTAGATGGAGTCGATACTCGTCAATTTGCACCAGTAGACCAGTGGATGCGTCGTTTGAACCAAAGAATACAGTAACTAAATCTGGTTGTTTGCTTAAAACGTGTTTTTCTAAGCGAGCAATGCCATCGACTGTCGTGTCTCCAGGGATTCCGACATTTAGAATTGTTTCTTCTGGAAAATAGGTAGCTAATTTTTTAGTTAAAATGGGAGAAACAAAATCATTGGCATAGCCAGCCGTAATACTGTCTCCAAATAAAATAAGTTTACGCATAAAGGATCTCCTCTCTCTGATTTTTATTATAGAGGAAGTTAAATAAATCTGCTAGTTTATTTGAAGGCAATTAAAGAGAATTTTAAAAGGAAATAATGATATAATAAGTAAGAAGGAATCAACTATTGGAGGAATCAGGATCATGAATCAAGAAACAAAGCGTTTAACAAAAACTTGTGGGGAGTCAAGAGTTGTTCAAACTCATCGTGTTTTTCCCTATGATTTAAATCAACATAAGACCTTATTTGGTGGAAAATTAATGAGTCTGATTGATGACACAGCATCTATTTCGGCTACTCGTCATAGCAGAGCCGTTTGTGTAACAGCGTCAACCGATTCGCTTGATTTTTTACATCCTATTTTTGAGGATCATTCTGTTTGTGTTGAAACCTATGTTACAGGAGTAGGCAAACGCTCAATGGAGATTTTTGCAAAAGTGATGGGAGAAGAGTTGTTAACTGGAAAGCGTTATTTAGCGGCAACAAGCTTTATGACTTTTGTGGCTGTTCCAACAGCTGAGCATCCAACGATTGTTGTGCCACTGATTGAGGCTTCTACAAAAGAAGAAAAAATGGTCTGTAGTGGATATGAAGAGCGTCGTCAAAAAAGAATCGCAAACCATCAATTTAATGAAGCGTTTGCGGATAGTATGACAACCAACACACCATGGTCAGCTACTTGATAAAAAAGGGGAGGGGCTTTTTTGCTTAGAAAATGCACAGAAAAAGATAAAAAGCGGTTATTAGACTACTTAGAAAAAGGACCAGCGCTAAATTTGTTTACAATAGGGGATATTGAGATGTATGGCTTTGATTCGTCGAGTCAAGACGTTTGGTGTTATGAAAATGAGGCGTTGGAAATTGAAGGCGTTCTATTGCGGTATAAAAAGAATCTCATCCCTACTCATAGTATTGATTTTTCTGGAATCGAGGAATTTATTTCTTTGATTCGAACCCTTGATTTTACTTATTTATCAGGAAAACAAGCGATTTTAAAAGGCTATCAAGAGGCTTTTCCATCATTGATTGCCACAAGTACTTATTTTGCTGAATGTCAGAAGTTAGCGGAAAAAGTGGATACGACAAGAGTGGAGGATTTAGAAGTTGAAGGTATTTCCGAGTATTTTCAATTGATGCGTACTTGCTTTAATAAGTGTGAGCTTGTTGCAGAAGAAGTAGTGGAGAAAATTAAATCAGGAAAAGCAGTGATGAAAATTGTTAAAAATCAAGCTGGTAAAATTGTAGCGGGTGGAGAGGTCTCGGTTGAAAGCCAGACTTCTGGAATGATTATTGGCGTAGGGACGTTACCTGAAGAGCGTGGTCAGGGCTTTGCCTCAGCGGTAGTGTCAGAGTTAGTTACCCATTGCTATGAGCAAGGAAAATCGGCTTGTTTGTTTTATCATAATCCAATAGCGGGGAAAATCTATAAACGATTAGGATTTCAAGATTTAGATCAATGGATGATGTTGAAGAAAAAGTAGAGAGTAGGCGCATCGATGATGGATAAAAAAGTGAAAAAGATTATTTTAGGTGGTGGAACACCGCCGCCAAGTAAGGAAATCATTGATTATGCGACAGAAGGTTTATCCTCAGGGGCGCGAATTTTATATTTAACGGTTCGAGTAGGTGGAGCGGTAAAATATCAGGAACAATGCCGTCAGCTATTTTATGAAGCCGGCTTTACTCATTTTGAAACGATTTGTGGAGATGATGTGGAAAAAGAGATTCTCATAAAAGCTATCCAGTCAGCAGAGTTGATTTTGATTGGCTCTGGGAATACCTTGAAATATCACCGGATTTACAGCAAAGGCGAAGTGAAAAAAGTGTTAATTGAAGCCTATTACTCAGGCGTTCCTTTAGTAGGATTTTCAGCGGGAAGCTTGATTATGCCAGAAACAATGTTGGTTTCCTATAAGGATAACCTGTTTGGAATCCGTGTAAAAAAAGGATTGGGACTAGTAACGGATTGCGTCATTAGTGCGCATTATTCAAAATGGCGGGAACATCGAATGTTACGAGCAGGACTAAAAAAAGCCAAGGTGCCAATTGGCTATGGTATCAATGATGACAGTTATCTCGTTTTTGAAAACGATCGTCCCCGTTTTTTTGGTACGATTTATATCGAACGAAACCATCAAATAAAAAAAAGCCTCGTCTAACAAAAACGTTAGGCGAGACTCTTTAGCTTAATGAATTTTTACTAAAGTACGACCAGTCATTTCACCGGATAAAATTTTGTTAAAGGCAGTAGGCAATTCGTTCAAGGTAATTTCATTGTCAATCATCATTTCTAAATGATCGGGTTTCATAGTAGTTGCAAGGCGATTCCAAAGGCTTTTTCTTAATGCCATAGGACAACTTACTGAATCAATTCCTGTTAAGTGAATCCCTCTTAGAATAAATGGAAGAACGGTTGAATCAAAGTGAAGACCTCCAGTATTACCGCTTAAAGCAAGTGTCCCACCGTAGCTTAATTGGGCTAACCATTGGGTAAGTCCGTGACCACCAACAGGATCAATGATTCCTTGCCAAAGTTGTTTTTCTAACGGTTTGATTTTTTCCAATTGAAGTTCAGCAGGTGTTGTAACGGTTGTTGCTCCAATGTTGTGTAAATAGTCTGTCGAAGCAGTAGCTTTTCGAGAGGCAGCAGTGATTTGTTGATAGCCTAGTTTGTTTAGCATCGCAATAGCCATACTTCCAACGCCTCCTGTAGCACCAGTCACAAGAATTGAATCAGTTACTGTCAATGGATTTTGCTCCAACGCGTGAATGGATAACGCAGCCGTAAAGCCAGCTGTTCCAATAATCATCGCCTCTTTTAACGTTAAGCCCGTTGGTAATGGGACAATCCATTTACTAGGGACGCAGGCATACTCGCTAAATCCACCAAAATGAGCAGTTCCTAGCTGATAGCCAGTGACCAATACTTTGTCTCCAATGTTAAAATTGGCATCTGTAGAAGAAACAATTTCACCGCTTAAATCGATTCCAGGTATCATCGGGTAGTTCCGAACGACCCCACCGCCTTTTTTTGTGGCTAAGGCGTCTTTATAGTTTACGCTAGAATAATGAACTTTAATAAGGCATTCTCCTGTAGGTAAATCGCTTAAAGTAAGTTCTTCAATTGCTGTTTGGATGGTATCCGATTCATTTTTTGCCAGTAAAGCTTTAAAGTTAGTCAAATGTATCACGCTCCTAATCATTGTTTATACTCTCTTTACTATAAAGGGAAATGATAGAAAATGCGAGGATAAAAAGAAAGGAAGAGATAGATGATACACTTTCAATCAATTGAAAAAAAGAAGCGATACCCTTATTTTGACCTGTTGTTGATTGGAGATGAGGGGGTTACTGAAGTTGAAAAGTACCTTGATAAGGGAGAGCTATTGTTAGTGTTAATGGATCAGTTTGCGATAGGTGTGATGTTATTTATTCCAGTTGATCAAACAACAATTGAATTGAAAAACTTTGGTCTTTTACCTGAATGGCAAAGGAAAGGTTTTGGTGGACAGGCATTAATGCTAGCGATAGCTTATTATCGTGAACGCTATCAAAAAATGGAAGTAGGGACAGGGAACTCTAGCTTAGACAATTTAGCATTTTATCAAAAATGTGGATTTCGGATGGTAGCAGTTAAATCAAATTTTTTTAGCAACTATGCAGAACCCATTTACGAAAACGGCATTCGGTGTTTGGATTTGGTTGTTCTTGAAAAAACGATTGAGAACAACTAAAAATTGAATAGTTGGATGATGTATAAAATTCCCAATACAATTTTCTTTTTTGTTATTTTATTTATTATTCTACAAAAAAAAGAACCTACAATTTTTAAAGTAGGTTCTTTGCTTTTTAAGATCGCTTCGCAAACTGCTGGTAATCAATTTCTCTAGCTAGGCACCAATCACGAACAGATCCACTAATAATAAGATCAGTTTCTTGCAATTCAGGAATTGTCTTTTTACCAAGGAGCGTCATCATGAGTTTTAGTTCTTCTTGCCAATTTTCAATCGTTTGAATGGTTGAATCAACGCCATCGTTTAAAATAGAATGTAGGAAGAATCCTGATGCACCAACTGCTTTGGCACCTAAAGAAAGGGATTTAATAATGTCGAAGGAATTTCGTACGCCACCAGAAGCAAGTAGATTCATTTTCGTTAAGAAAGGTTGAGCTTCCAATAAGGAAACAATTGTTGATTGTCCCCAATTCTCTAAGAAATCAAGAGAATGAGAAGCACGACGAACATTTTCAATTGCAGCAAAATTAGTACCGCCTCGTCCACTTAAATCAACTGTTTCTACACCAATTTCATTTAACAACGAAAGGGTATTGCGGCTCATTCCAAAGCCAACTTCTTTGACAATCACAGGCACATCCACTTGTTTCACGACGGCCTCGATTGAGGTTAGCCAATGATGAAAATCACGATCGCCTTCAGGCATAATCAGCTCTTGAGGGGCATTTACGTGTAATTGAATCGCATTTGCTTGAAGCATGTCAATGGCGCGAAGTGCATTTTCAACCGAATGATCTGCACCAAGATTTGCAAAAATAAGACCAGCTGGATTGTATTGGCGCAACACCTTGAAGGAATTAGTGACGCTAGGGTCTTTTAAAGCAGCGCTTTGTGAACCAGAAGCAATCGCAACACCAGTAGCTGCCGCTACTTGAGCAAGCTGGGCATTAATTTTTTCTGTTTTTTCACTTCCACCAGTCATTGCATTGATATAAAAAGGAGAGGACATATGAAAATCTAAAAAGGAAGTACGAATATCCACATCATTAACAGCCATTTCAGGAAAAGATTGATGGACAAAGGCTAGTGCATCATAGTCTGATTGTTTTGGTTTGTTGAAAAATTTTTCAGCAATTTCAACATGTTCATTTTTACGATTTAATTGGGACACTGTACATTCCTCCTAGCTGAATTTATTTTTTTGAGGTGCCATTTTTTTCTGTAAAAACATGGAGAGGTAGCGTCGTGATTCCTACTTCTTCCCAAGCTGTCACTAATGGAAGCAAGCCTTCTTTTTGTTGGAAAACGACAATTCCGCAATCTCCTCCACCTGCACCAGATGATTTTGCAGCGCCATTAAAGGTTTCTGCTAGATCACAAAGTTTTTTCAAGGCGGGTGTTTCAATTATGACGTTCGTTTTGGCACTCATTGAAAGCAGTAATTGACGATTTACCCGAATTTGTTTTTGAATAGTTTCGATATCGCCATTTTGAAAAGCTTCGATAATAGCATTAACGCAGTTTGTGCTGTTTTTTAAAAAGGTTTCGTAGGCAGTCACATCAAGTTTACGTTGATCATTCACCTTATCAACAAGATTTGAAGTTGACGCAGGTGAACCTGTCCAGCCAATGATGAGACGCAAGTCACGTGGAGGCGTTAAAGGCAAAATGGATAAAGAGGGCCAGTCTAATTTTAAAAGTTCGCTTAGACTTAATTCTTTTTCTTTTGCTAAGACCCAATCACGATCAAAGGTTTTAAAGGCAATCCAACCGCCATAGACGCTTGCAGCAATATCTCCACAAGAACCGTTCCCTTGTACAAATAAATGAGCTAAAGCAGCGATTTTAAAGATTTGTTCTTTTGATAAGTTCAATTCATAATATTTCGAAAGTGCTTTAACAGTTGCCACGGTTACGGCGCCACTTGAGCCTAAACCGTATTTCTTCCCATTTGAATTGTCTAATTCACTTGTGACAGTCAGCTCATAAAAAGATAATTCTTTGCCTTGCTCCTTTGCAAAACGTTCAGTTAAATTCATCGCTTCTAAAATATAATGAAAAGGATTCTCGCGTTTGTCTAATACGAGTTCTCCATTTTGTCTTGTCCAAAGAATAGGGAGTTCGCCATATTGAAAAGAGCGAATACTTCCATAATTTTCTGCGTGAGTTAAACGAACCGTAATAAATTGGTCAACGGCGACAATAATTGCAGGATGTCCTGCTTCTACGACGGCGTATTCTCCAGCAATATACAACTTGCCGGGGGCTGAAGCTTCAATCATAAAATTAAACTTCCCTTCAAATTAAATAAAATCTAGATTTAGAGTAAACGAATACCAGGACCAACGCCTGCTGAAATTAATTGTTCTTCTTTAAATAGTTGACTAAAACGAGCTTTGACTAGTGATAGCTCAGATTTTTTACATAGCACTTTTACATTTGGACCAGCATCCATTGTAAAATAACACTGAAGTCCTGCATGACGTAGCTCACGAACGAGTTGCATGGCTTTGATGCTATCTGATTCCCAATAAGAAAAGGGCGGGTTAGCGCCGAGCATGGTGCCGTGCATTTTCAAACCATTTCGTTCTGTAATTTCGCCAACTTTTTGGAAATCATGGTCTTGAATGGCTTGTTTCATTTCTGCTAAATCAAGTGGCGTTGTTTCAAGCCAGCCTGGATAAAAAGGGGATGTCTCAACCGTGCGTTTCATACCAACACGGCTAGATACGGCTTTTTCATGTTTATTAACGACAACGATTAGCATAGCAAGATCCCAATTGGCATCATCAACGGGAACAGCATAGGACGTTTCATCGCTATCTCCCATTTGCCATTCTACAAAACCGCCAAAAATACTTCGTGAAGCAGAACCTGAACCCCTTCTAGCTAGGCGAGATAGTTCAGTTGGAGTTAAGTTTAAACCACAAGCTTGACTGCTAGCACCAGCTAAAGCGGCTAAGCCTGAAGCAGATGAAGCCAAACCTGCTGCTGTTGGAACATGGTTGGTACTATGGATGATTGCAGACGTTGAAATGGCTGCTTTTTCACGAACTAAATCTAAAAAACGGCTGACTTTTTGAGTTGCCAGTTCATCTTGAAGCTGTTCGTTTAAGTAAAATTGATCGTTTTTAAGTGTTGAATCAAAGGTAACCTTTGTATCTGTATAAAAGGCATCTAACGTTAGAGAAAGACTGCTATTCATTGGTAAAATTAGAGCATCGTCTTTTTTCCCCCAATATTTAATTAAGGCAATATTGGTATGTGCGATCGCGCGACCACTATTTTTCAATTTGATTTGCTCCCATCTGATAAATCCACGTATTTTTAGCACCGTTTTGCTTTAATTTTAGTGCAATCCAGTCAGCATCAGTTTGTGTTTCTGCTAAGGCAATCATGCAACCGCCTAAACCACCACCGGTTAATTTTGCACCAAGTGCGCCACTCTCAATTGCCGTATCCACCAGTAAATCTAAGGTTGAATTGCTAACACCTAACTGCTGAAGTAAATGATGTGCTTGGTTCATACTTTCGCCAAGCGTTTCTTTATCATTGCTGCTTAATGCTAGTTTTGCTTGTTTTGAAAGAGTTCCTAGTTGGGTGATTTTTTGTTGAGTAGCTGCTTGATGGGTGATAAATTGCTCTTCAATTAGTTGAATCGCTTTTTTTGTTTGTCCCGTAATGCCAGTATCTGCAACAATCAAGCAGCCATTAAGATTTAAATCAAAGGCTTCAAAAGCTTGGTTTTTCACATAATAAAGGGGTGTAGTCCCACTCGTCATGGCAGCATCTAAGCCACTGGGATTGCCATGAGCGATCGTTTCAGCAACATCAATTAGATGCATTAATTGTTCTCTTTCAAGAGGCTGATTGAAATAATCATACAAAGCTCTGATTGTCGCAACGGCAACGGCAGCACTTGACCCCATGCCACGTTCCGGTGGAACCATACTTGTAATTGTAATTGAAAAATCAACAGCAGATTTCTTTAAAACGGCAAGTGTTTCAGAAATGGCTGTTAATAAACTGTTGAGTCGTAATGGAGCCTCTTGTAATAAGCCACGATAAAAGGTGCAGTCAAGAGTTGCAGGTCCAATTTTTTGTTCAATTGTTGTTTGGATGGAAACTGCTGGAAAAGGAATTGCAATCGCTGGCTCTCCGTAAACGACGGCGTGTTCTCCCATTAAGATAATTTTTCCATTAGCTGTCCCGAATCCCTTTTTTGGCTCTTGATTCATTGCAAGAACTCCTATCCTATATAATCAATCTTATTTTCTACATTAATATAGTAGAAACAGGCAAAACGTATTAAAAAGCATACCGCCAAAAATTTTAACATAGAATAACTGATTTTACTATTATATCTCAATATTTAAGGAAATTTTAATGCTTAGGAGAAATCTAGTGAACCAGTCTATTTTATCGAATAAATGGCAAATAGTAAATTGAATGACTTAAATTTTAGAAATTCTTCGTGAAACTAAGAAAAACTTAACAGGAACTCAAGGTTAAACTTAAGAAATAAAAGAAATCTAAAAAACTTGTGGGAAAACTATATAAATGACTGCTTTTTTGGTACAATAATCAAGAAGTTAACCCTAGGAGGATCCAATTGTTATGAAGGAATCAGCGACATATCATATAATTGAGCGGGATGAATGGCAAGAATTTTATCAAAATAGTGTCGCTCCTTTGACGAAAATAGAATTAGAACAGCTAAAAGGATTAAATGATCGGATATCTTTGACGGATGTTGAAGAAGTGTATATCCCTATCGCTCATTTAGTTGATATTTATTTAAAGCAATATGAAGATCTACAAGAAAATAAACTGCGTTTCTTAAAGAAAAATGTAGAGAAAAAGCCGTTCATTATTGGCATTGCAGGAAGTGTAGCAGTAGGAAAGAGCACGACAGCACGTCTCTTACAGATGATTTTATCGCGTGTCTACAAAACCAAGCGTGTTGAATTAATTACGACGGATGGCTTTTTATACCCTAATCATGAGCTAGAAAAACGTGGCATTATGGATAAAAAGGGATTTCCTGAAAGTTATGATATGAATCGCTTGATTAACTTTTTAGGAGACGTGAAAAATGGCGTTCCTCATGTTGGGGCACCACTTTATTCACATGAGATCTACGACATTATTCCAGAGGAATTTGAATACATTGACCAACCAGATATTTTGATTGTAGAAGGCATCAACGTGTTACAATTGCCTCAAAATCAACAAATTTACGTCAGCGACTTTTTTGATTTTTCCATTTTTGTGGATGCGGAGCCAGATTTAATTGAACAGTGGTATTTAGAACGGTTTGGCTTATTGCTTAAAACAGCCTTTAAAGACCCGACAAACTACTATTACTCCTATGCCATAGGAAATCAGGAAGAAGCCTTTACAATGGCGCGAGACGTCTGGAAACGAGTGAATTTAACGAATCTAGAAGAATACATTATGCCCACGCGAAATCGAGCCGATTTGATTATTCATAAAACCACCAATCACAAAATCGACCAACTGTATTTAAGAAAATATTAGAAATTGCTTCAAAAAGCGTGAGAAATGTTGACCAAAGGCAAAAGAATCGCTACAATATACGAATAACCAAGACTTGTTTGACAAGTCAAAAAAATAAGATGGGGTGAGCGCAAGTGGCCAAAGCTACTGATATGACAACGATTGAAAAAATTATTGTGCTTGACTTTGGAAGTCAATACAACCAATTAATTACTAGACGCATCCGTGAATTCGGTGTCTATTCTGAATTACTTTCTCATAAAATCACTGCGGAAGAAATCAAAACGATGAACGTTAAAGGGATTATCTTCTCAGGAGGACCAAACAGTGTTTATGATGAGGGTGCATTTAAAATTGACCCAGCTATCTTTGACTTAGGAATTCCAATTTTAGGAATTTGTTACGGAATGCAATTGATGACGGATGTATTAGGTGGAAAAGTTGAAGCGGCCAATAACCGTGAATACGGAAAAGCTGAAATCGTGATTGAAGACGCCACTGCTCCATTATTTAAAGGATTAGCAAAAGAAGAAACAGTTTGGATGAGTCATGGTGATTTAGTAACTAAAGTCCCAGAAGGCTTTACTATTTCAGCAACAAGTGCTCACTGTCCAATTGCTTCAATGTATGACAGCAAACGTAACTTCCATGCAGTTCAATTCCATCCAGAAGTACGCCACTCCGTTAACGGAAACGAAATCTTAAAACATTTTACATTTGATATTTGTGAGTGTGCAGGAGATTGGAGTATTTCAAACTTTATCGAGCTTGAAATTGCAAAAATTCGCGAAACAGTAGGCGACAAAAAAGTTCTACTTGGTTTATCAGGCGGAGTAGATTCAAGTGTTGTTGGTGTTCTTTTACAAAAAGCAATCGGGGATCAATTAACGTGTATCTTTGTTGACCACGGCTTATTACGTAAAAATGAAGGCGATCAAGTAATGGGAAGCCTTGAAGGTAAATTTGGTTTGAACATTATTCGTGTTGATGCAAAAGAACGCTTTATGGAAAAACTAGCTGGCGTAAGCGACCCAGAACAAAAACGTAAAATTATTGGAAATGAATTTGTTTATGTTTTTGATGATGAAGCAACTAAATTAGACGGAATTGATTTCTTGGCACAAGGAACACTTTATACAGATGTAGTTGAAAGTGGAACCGACACTGCCCAAACAATCAAATCACATCACAACGTTGGTGGACTTCCAGAAGATATGCAATTTAAATTAATCGAGCCTTTAAATACTCTATTTAAAGATGAAGTTCGTGAATTAGGAATCGAGTTGGGCATGCCTGAAAGTTTAGTATGGCGTCAACCATTCCCAGGCCCAGGTCTAGGAATTCGAGTTCTTGGCGAAATTACTGAAGAAAAATTAGAAATCGTTCGCGAAAGTGATATGATTTTACGCGATGAGATTGCTAATGCAGGTCTTGACCGTGACATCTGGCAATATTTCACCGTTCTACCTGGCATCCGTAGTGTTGGTGTTATGGGAGACGGCCGTACGTATGACTACACTGTTGGAATCCGTGCGGTAACTTCAATCGATGGAATGACAGCTGACTTTGCACGTATCCCTTGGGATGTTTTGCAAAAAATCTCTGTTCGTATTGTTAATGAAGTAAGTCATGTAAATCGTATTGTGTATGATATTACGAGTAAGCCACCTGCAACTGTGGAGTGGGAATAACAGAAAAGAGCTTAGAAACCTTTATTTATAAGGATTCTAGGCTATTTTTTTGATATTCTGCTAACAATTTGCAAACAATAGAATTTATTCTATGAATTCTCAATACTACATTTGCTAAAAAAAGATCTTCAATGTAAAATATAATTAAATATTATTGATATGAAATGAGGATAATTATGAACCCGTATACAACTACACCTTATGTATTTGGTCCCTACGAACCCTGCCCATGTGAAAGTGGAAAAAAATACAAATTTTGTTGTTACGTTAAAAGTAACAATGGCTCTAATAGTAAAAAAGAGTATAATGCCAAAAGACTATATTCAGAATCTCATAAGCATTTTAGAGATACCGATTTCAAAATGTGCTTTGGATTTGATAATAATTGTGATCATGGTTATATAAGTTCTCATTCTTTACAAAATAATGGTGTCTTAAATCTAATTGCCGATGAAGGACATGTTTATATGTTAGATATAAATTATCGAGAACATTCTTTAGTTCCTAAACTAGAGTTTAGAAAGATTGGAAAAAATCAAGCAAGCACCTTCAACGGTTTTTGTAAGTATCATGACGAAGAATACTTCAAAATAATAGAGGATGTTCCCTTTGAGGGAACTGATGAACAAAATTATTGGTTCGCTTTTAGAGCACATTGTTTTGAAGCTCATAGAAAATACAGACTTAAAAAAAGTTATTCGTCTTTTTTTAAGAAATCACCTGAAGCCACAAGAAACAAGCAATTATCAAATAATTATAGAGGAAACGAATTAAGTATAATAGATATGGAAGTTGACTATAATCGATTTAAAAATATTTATGAAACTCGTGAATTTGATAAATTAGAAAGTTTTGTTAAAGTTCTACCTTTTAAAACTGCTTTTACTGTAACAACTGCTGTTGCCATATGTGTTGATATAGAGGGGAATCCTGCCGCAGATATTTATAATTATAGTGAATCCATATATATCCCATCTATTTATTTATCTGTAATTCCAAAAGAATCTGAAACTATTATTATAGTTTCCAGATTTAAGGAAGATGAATGTTATGATAATTTCATCAAATCTTTAAATTTTTGTAAAGATGATCGATTACTTTTTTCTTTCTTAACTTATTGTATAGCAGAGTATAGTGAAAACGTCTATTTTTCTCCTTTATTAATTGAAAATATGTTAGCTTTAAATGAAAAGGAACTAATTGCAACAGCTTTTTTCGGGGCTGCCAGTCCAAATGAAGAATTGAGATACCAAAGTATGATGAGTTCATTTAAATTAGATTTATTTAAATACAAACTACAATAAACATCTTATTTATAGTGTCGAAAAAAATTGGATATTAATTATTGCGCCTCTTACTGTGAGAATTATACTAGATTAAAACCATTACTCATAATCACTTAAAACAAATGAACAAGGGTAAAAATTAAGAACCTATAGACCTTTATTTATAAGGTTCTAGGTTCTTATTTTTATATGTTGCAAACAACAACTTTATTCCATTAGTTATCTGACTTTAAATTCTCTTCTTTTCTTTGTCTATCTAAGCAAAGGCTCTTAACTTTTCTTTGTGTAAGTTCCAAGGAATCAAAACTTTCCCTACGAGTAAAATTATCATGTTTATATTTAGCAACTTCATTTAAGGCTAGTTGGAAAGCTCCACATAACGTCTCGTGTAAATCATTTCCATCAGCATAAACAGACATAACTTGCATGTTCATTTCCTTAAACTCATCTGGTATATCTTCGCCAAATCTTTCAATTTTTATAGTTACTTGGTTGTTCCGCATTCTTAAATAACCTCCTAATTATGCTCTAACGACACCTTCTATTTACATACGATTGTGATTAAATGTCGTTTCAAGTATACCATATTAGGTAAAGTCAAACCGCTTGCTAGCCATATATGATTTTTTATTTCTGCATGAAAGAATGCTATGAAATCGCCCTGCGTACTTAAGGGTAAATCTTCTACCATACATTCGTAGATAGGTCGTTTCTTTGCTGTATCTTCTATAACCAAAATATCATTCATATAGGCATAATTGAAACCAGTTTCTTTCATTTCCTCTATCCTTGAGTATACCAAACTTTTCTTATTAAATTTTTCTCGTACAAAAGTTGGCTTTAAACCATTCAAATATAGGACACCAATTGACGGTTCATGTAAAAATGCTATGGAATCAATATCAATATTCATTATGCAAGCTCAATTTTTTCAGCACGATAATACATAGGATGGCCTTGCATACTGCATTCTAAGTTAACAAATTTAACTTTTACAGAGTCTTTTTTCATAATATCATCATTAGTCATGAACGGCTTAGGATCAAGTATTTTCATTTGCGTAGACTTTTTCTTGAACTTCCCATCTAGTATAGTTACCGAATAATTTTGTCCTATGATTTTATCTGTAGCAAAATTTTTATCTTTCCCATCTTTATCTTTTATAATCACACCATTTTCATCTGCTCTTTTTTCTTGTTCAAAAACTGGAATTACTTCATCTAATTCAAAGATATTCCCTATATTGTTAAAATCCCAATCTCTAACGCTTAATAATTTTGCCATTTTTATTTTCCTTCTTTCTTGATATATTGGTTTCCACTAAATTTTTTTGTTTCTTTTATTGCCATTTCATTTGTCTCGACATTTATAAGACCTACAAGCCTATTAGCAACCTCTACATTAGTATTTGGATATAGATGCCCATAAGTCCCGAGAGTGGTCTTTATATCTTCGTGTCCGAGCCTGTCACGTACTACAATAGCATTTTCTCCCAATGATATTAATAATGACGCATGGCTATGACGTAGAGCATGAGTTTTTATCCTATGAACGCCTGCAAGCTCCGAGTGCCTTTGAATAATGTGATAGGGCGCACTCTTATTTGTGGGTAATCCATTGTAAGAAAGAATCCATTTTGAACCTCCACAATTTTCTTGTGCTATTTTCCAATTCTTTAAATATCTTATCGTATCACTATCTATTGCAATTACCCTATTGCTAGCAGTTGTTTTAGGTTCAGTAATGTAATATTCTTCAGCATTTTTATAGTACATAGATTTATTGACACGTAAGGTCTTATTTTCAAAATCAATGTCTTTATCCCATTCTAACGCTTGAGCTTCACCAAAACGTAACCCAGTCATAAATAGAAGCCAGATAAGCATGAACGAATAGTATTGATAGTAATCAGAAGTATCAAAGGTAGCTATCACGCTCTCAAACTCTGCTTGAGTCCAAAAATCAACTTTCTTTTTTGTCTTTTTAACATTTCCTACTTGTTTTGCAACGTTTTTTTGCAATAAACCTAACTTTACAGCTAAATCTAAACTCATTTGAAACAATCCATAAATATTTCTAATATAAGCACTAGAATATTTTTCAGATAATTTGTTTTGCCACTTTTTTATCATTGGTGGACTGATTTCATTTAATTTTCTTTTGTAAAAATAGGCGAAATGGATTCTCATGGAAGAAACTCGGTTATCATAGGTTCGCTTTTTAACAGAACGTTTATAGTCTGGTTCAAAATAAGTTGTATAGAATTCTTGATAACTCATTGAACTATTCTTCTTAATAGCCGTTTTAGAATAGTCATTCATGTAATCATCGTAAGCAGATTTTGCTTCCTTTTGGGTTGGATAACCACGTTCCCAATGTTGGACTCGTTTACCTTTTTCATCAAAACCTAAACTGGCTACAAAGTACCAGCTTCCATTCTTTTTATCTTGATAAACATTTGCAATCTTAGGCATGTATTTTTTCTTCAATTTCAAGATTTATTCCTAAAATTTCCTCAACTGCTGCTACTGGAACTCTAGCCAATCTCTTAGAGCAATAATAAGCAAAACCTTTTTCAACCATTAGACATTTGGCAAGTCTGATGATACTGGCAGATTGACTTGTTCCGTATCCAAGTTCTATCAAGTCGTATTTTGTTATTGTAACCATAATTTCCTCCTTTAATCTAGTTGTTAATATTCTTTTTCTTTTTTTGTTCTTGCGTGTACATCTGAAATTAAGTCAGTTCGTCCAATAGAAACTAAATGAGCTATCATTCTTTCAGCCAATCCACGAGAGAAGTCTTTTTTTTGAAATCTCAAATCATTTAAATTCCCTAATGCGTTGTTCTCTGATAAGAATACAAACGCTTGATATGTCGCTAATCCTCCTTGTTCCTCAAGCCAATTAGCACTACTTTGTAGTGTTGTAACTTCGTATTTTCTATTCAGTTTAATAGGTGGTATTTTCAATAAAAACTTATCCCAAAACCTACAGACTGTTTTTTTTGAGCTATCTGTGTAAAAACGAAGTTCTTGACGTAGAACTGCCCGAATAAGATTTTCAAGCGATTCATTCTCATAAGCGATTCTCCTAGCCATATCATTAGCAGGTTCTCTTTTTAATTCAATTTCAATTCTATTCCAACTACCAAAATCTGATATATCCATTCCAGTCATTTTAGCTTGCTCGATAGCTTTATTGTAAATACGACACATTAGATCACTTGTACGACAGCCTATATTTAAGGTTTTACCCGTTGTAAGGCGGTACTTTGATTCATTTATTGAATAATCACGACCATTTGACCAATAAAGATTTTTCTTTGCCTTACTAATCAACTTTTCTACTGTAAAATAAGGTAGCTCGTTTTTATCATCAAGAGCACAGTCTAATCGTAGAAATTCAACTTTCTCACAAATTCCAAAAGCTACTTGAAAGAATTTCTTCCAAGTTAATGACTTACTCTTTAAGATTATTTCAAGTTGAGTACACGCTTGACCACTTAGCTGAATACAACAATCTGGTGTAAAAAGTGCATTGCGGTAAGTATATATATGAATTAAGCCGTATGAGTAATAAGAATCGTAACCATAGAACCTCAGTTGACCATCTGAAAGCTCACAGTCCATAATTTCAATGCCAAGTAGTTCATTAATTATTATTTCTGGCTGTTCCCATAGCCTAATTTTAATCCAATCTAGCTTTGCAGTAACAAATTCCGCTTTTGCAATTATTAATACACCACCGTTCATTTCTCTAAATTTGTTCAAAATGAAGCCATTTTCTTGCCTTTATAAAACAGCTTAAAACCCTTGACACATAAGCTTTTTATCGTGAAAACATGTTACTGTTGGCCTGGTATTACAAGCAGGCCGGAAGTTTCTCGTTGAAACTATTTCTAATTCGACCGCCCCGCTCAGAAAATCAGAGATTTTCTGCCGAACTAGAAATGCCTCAACAAATAATCAGCATTCAAAGTAGTCTTCATTTTCAACAAATATTATCATTTTCAGCTTTTCAAGCTGACTGCCCTTGTCACTCGGCAGACTTCGTGAGGGCATTTCATAAATAATGAAAGCAAAGAACGCTTTAATCATTTACAAAACGCTCATTTAGTTTAAACATTTTCATTATAAGAATGTGCTACATGTTCCCATACAGGTAAAATCGCTTCAAATACGTTTTTCTCAAATTGTGGTGATTCAAATGATTTTGGTGCACTACGTTCAATAGAATACATACCTGCACCTTTTCCGCTAACTTGTGGAACATCTGTTGTACCAAACATCATTCCTGCAGATTCTTTACTTGGATTTCCTAAAAATACAGAATTTTGCAGCTGTTCACGGATATTAGAGCTTAGAGAATCCGCCCTGGGCTGTTGCATAACAATCAAAATTCCCATTGATAGACTTCTGGCTTTTTGGGCAATAATAGCTACCATGTTTTCAAATTCTTTTTTCTGCTTAGAGTCCATACTTGCAACTAACGAACTGTACTCTTCTATCACTAAAAGTGTGGGCTCCAAACCAATATCTATACCAACTGAATCAAACGCCGAGCTTTCATCATATAGAGCCATTCTATGCTCCATTTCAGCCAAGTAATGTTTTACGATTCTAAAAGCATCAGCATTTGATGTTCCATAGTTCTCAGTAGGCATATTTACAGTCTTAAAGAGCTTATAAAGGTCACTCTGCTTAGGGTCAATAGCCATAATATTAGCATGTTTGCCATTCACTTTTTGACTAATGAATCGAGTTAGGTAGAAATAGGTGAAATAGGACTTACCTGCACCACTAGCGCCACTTATCAGCATGCTGTAATTGTTCCTCAAATTCACTTTAAAATCACCATGTATTTGAATAAGCAAGCTGTCATCTTCTTTTGGTAAAGAAACTACCTGTTCACGTGTAATATCAAATTTCATGAAAATATATTCAACATAATCCATTGTTTCATTGACTTCATATAACGACATACTTAGCTTAGACTCAAGCGGTTCTCGAAGTTGATTCGCAACTTTTTGGTAAGAATCTCCATTCTTCTCAATAATAACTTTTAGTATTTCTTCCTCCTCAATATAAGCCATGCGAATTTCACTTATTAATTGCCCATTTCTATCCTCTTCATAAAGATTATTTTGATAAATAAAATTTTTCAAAGTGGGTTCGTATGATCGGTAATTAGGAAAAAATTTCTTTTTAAATCGAATAAGGATTGTCAAGATTATTCCCAAGCAGTACACTGTGAGAATGAAATTTGCAACGCCATAATTTCCTTTGAGACCAAAAAAAATACTCAATACTAAAACAGCAAGACTAAAGAGAGCTAATCTTTTAAAATATACGAACCAAGGTAATCTTGATTTGTAGATTTGACTCAAACTTACAATATAAAGTTGTCCTATTTCGTTTTCTGTTTTTAGCCCAAAGATAGAGATAATTTGTTTTTTTAATTTATTGCTTATGATATTGCCCACCTGCTTTCTTTAAGTTTTTTAAGGTTCACTTGTTATTAGTTCTTGATTTTA
Organism: Carnobacterium sp. GW821-FHT04C06; assembly: GCF_059420345.1. Lineage (NCBI taxonomy): Bacteria > Bacillati > Bacillota > Bacilli > Lactobacillales > Carnobacteriaceae > Carnobacterium > Carnobacterium sp. GW821-FHT04C06. Next base: position 261,090 of record NZ_JBWKTN010000004.1, on the reverse strand, counting down.
TTATCATTTCAACTATATCGGGCAAAGAGCATATTAAAAGTACAACTGATAGTATTAAAAATGCTTTTACACTTAGATAAGGAAGAAATCTTTTAACTTGTATTTTTCCTAAATCTCCTGAAAATCCTACACATATAGAGATAATGAGTACTAGCGTAAATGAAAAGTTTCGATACAAATTTTTCATCTTTTTACCTCCTTAATTTCTTTTCTTTTTTCAATATACATCAAGATTAATTCGGGTAGAGATATAATTGACAATACAATAACTAGGAAAAGCATAGCCTTTGCTGTTCTAAGCGCATCAAACGTGGTAATGTTCGTTTTACCAACAAATCCCGAAAAGATTCCAAATAATACAATCATTACAAAATTTATAGTTCTGCTTAATCTGTATAAATTTTCCATTTATTTCACCTCATTATCCATTAAATTTAATCCTGCAATGACTTTTATAAGATAAGAATATCGAACATTACACTCGGTAGATTTAGCAAATTTTCTCTTTAATTTGTGATATAAATAAGATTCTTTAGGCATTAATTTTTGAATCTCTTCTATGCTTGATTCATCAGCAATACGTGCAAAGTATTTATGATTAATTGAAGTATTAATTTGAAATTCTTCTAAGGCATTTTTTATTGGCTTTAAAGCAATATTACTATTTAGTTCACTATCGGTGTAGTAGAAAAAACTGTTATGATAGAACTTATAATCACCATCTTTCGAAATGATTAAGTCTATCAGTCTATTTCCTTCGTTGGTGAATAAACGGCATGCAGTTAATACATTATCCATGACGTTCTCTGCGGTTGGTAGAGTGTATTTTACAGACATTTCAAATACATTATCTTGAGTGAAATCAAAACTTTCTGATTTACCTAATCTTAATGTTTGTAACTTTCTGAGAACTCTATCCGATAAACTTGATAAAGCAATGCCTTCTAACAATAGTAATTCGTTGATATTTTTCATAACTGATTCATTCCTTTCATTTCTTTAATTCAGCAACATATCCACATTTTTTAGTAGTAGGGGAGGGGAGCCCCTTACTCGTTCTTTCATGTTATTCCTCCTCTAATTCAACAATTCGAGCACCATTTACAATTTCATATTCAAGAAAGTCTAACACTGACAGACATTCAAATGGAAAATCTTTAGCATAATCATCAAACGTTTTTTGTAAATGTGATACGCTGATTGCTATTGTTTTTATTACTTTTCCTTCTGGCGTTTCATAGGACATTTTTCCACCTCTTACAGTTTATTAGTCTCGCTAACCGAGACATACGGTTCAAAAATTATTTGAAGACTCTAAAAGAATCTTCAATCATTTTCCTTTCCTAATATTTCTAAATGATATGCATACAATACATTTTTTATCACATAACTCATTTTTACAACACGTACCATATTTTCTTTTTTAAAATCATATCTGTACTGTTCTAAACCGTTAATCACTTCTTTATCTAAATACAAACGTGGGGTAAGTGTTCCTACTTCTAAATTTGAATTAATTTTACTATTTTGTACTAATTCATCAATTTCCAACCATTTTTCTAACGAATAATTTTCAGTATAATAATATGCTTTCTCTATTATACTTGAAGCTGATACTTTAAGTATATTTGTTATTGAGACGCCACCAAGTGAATCTGAAATTTTTTCAAGATATTCTTTCAAAATTATTTCCATATCATCTACTTCTTTTTCATTAATAGATTTATCTAGAACTTGTTGCACATGACTTTGTAATTTTTCCAACCAAAATTTAGCTTCATATGAAAGCCTTATACTCATATAATCTCTAGCCATAATATTAGCCTCCTTCCGATTGTTTTTTTGTCTCGGTTACAAATACATAATATCATACAACTTTTATTTTTGCAAACATTTTGCAAACAACCGTACAAAATTCTAATAACTACTCACTAATTCAATCTAAGTAAAAAGCTTTAAACTATTCAAATTCATTCAAAATACACTTAGCTATGACGGAGTGGGAATAAAATAACTCCTTAACTATGATAAAATAGAATTAAATTAACTTAGTTATTTTAACTATTTAGAATAATTCAATAAGGAGCTACATATGACAAAAATAGCCACAAATGAAACAGTTGTTTCCAGTTTATCAAAAGGAATGGTTCAAGCGACTCAAGAAGTGAACTTTTCATTAAAAAAATCCATTTCATACTCAAACAGTCAAGCAGTGACGACGTTGAAATCTTGTCTGTCAGATATGAAAAAAGCAACTCAGGAGTTTCACACAGGAGTTGATACCGACGTTAAAAATCTCAAAAAAATTCATGAAGCCATTAAGAAAACCGATCAAGAATGGGGGTTCGACTAATCATGAATCAACCAAGTAATCGTCAGCTAAATGAAGAATATTTAGACTCTGAAAGTGAATTACGTCAGTTAAAGAAAACGAATCAAGCCATTGAAACAGCTTACTCTACTTTCCAACATATGCAAACTAAAGAAAAAGAATTGTGGGGAAAGCTTCATCAATTAAGTAGAGGAACAGAAGCAGAACGTTCGATTAGCAGAGAATGCGACCAGTTAGAGGAAGAACAACAATTCTTCAACCGTAAATTAGTAAGTGGGGAAGAAGCTTTAGAACAGCTTATCCGCAAAAAAACTGCTCAACGAAATCAACTAGAAGAAGATTTTCTGAAAGCAAGAAAGGTGGAAAATGAATGCCAAGAATCGACTACCAAGAATTAAAAGGGCTATCCGATGAACTAACCAGTCTTAGACAATCGATTGTCTCTTATTTAAAAGAATACAATCGGGCCAATGACCATTTTGTAGAAGAAAATGAACTTCAAGGGCAAGCGTGGTCTTCTGCTAAAAGCTATCATCGAAATTATAAAACCATTTCAGATAGTATTTTTAACGCTCTATATGACTTAGACGACACACTTAAAGCGTATCTTGCCACTTTTAAAAGCCTTGTGGGAGAAGCTGAAAATAGGCTAGACACAGATGAATTACAGGATTTACAAAATCAATTAAGACAGCTTCAAACACAAAAATTAGACTTTATGGAAGAAATGGCGAAAGTCTTTAAAGATGTGCCTGTTTTAAAAGAGTTTTTCGGACAACAGAGTATGTACGGAAAAATGAAAGAGATTGAATTGTTAAAACGATACGAACAATTTGAGAACCAAACACGAGGGAATTTCGATAACGTTCATGAAACTATCAGGGCAATTCTACAAGGGTTAGCGTACTTAGGAAATAGCAAAAATTTTGAAAGTGGGGCAAATGGGTACCATGCCTTAAATTTGAATACGTTAGATTGGTACCAAAAGCTAGAATCATACAATAGCAATCATAAAGAAGATCGTTATGAAATCAAAGAAATCAAAACAAAATATGGAACGTTTTATCAGTTTATGAAAAATGGAAAAGTTCAAAAAGAAGCTACAGAAGCCTTACAGAAATCAAAACTAATGGAATCCGTAGACATGATGGCACAACTGACTCCAGACATTTTGAAGATATTGATAGGGATTGATGATGTTGAGGTCTTAATGGACGATGGTTCCACAAAAGTTCAGAAAGCTGGAGCAAGCTTTTGGCTATTATTAAGCGTCTTGCCACCTGATAAAATAAAAGATATCATAAAGAGTGCGAAGCTAGCTAAAAAAGCAGGAAAAGGATTAGATGGCATTCATTTAACGGAAAAAGAGTGGAAGAATTTTAAGGCGTTGGATAAAACTGGGGATACAATTAAAGCTTTCAAATGGGAAGGGAAAAGTATTAAAGCAATAGCTAATAATTTAACTCCTAACGAATTAATTCAGCAGTTGGAAAAAAAAGGATGGCAAAAATCAATTGAACAAGGTGGTTCAAAAAGTGGTGTAGCTACAATTTTTATCAATCCAAGTACTGGGGAAAAAATAAGAATTCATGCAAATCCAGGATATGGTATTCCTTATTTTAGAGTTCAAAATTCGGGAGAAAATTATGTAGATGCTTCTGGGGTTTTTCCGAGCAATGCAACTAGGCAGGAAGTTAGAGAATTGACCCATTTTTATTTTAAAAATTTAAATTAGAGGAGAATGATTGTGAATAAAAACGATATTATTGAAGCAAAATTATCTGAATTTGATTTCACAGATAGCATTATAACAAAAATATATTTTGAAGCGAACCTTACTGATTTAGTAATAGAAGTTGATTATTTCTGGACGGAATTGGAAAAAGGTGAAAGAATTGAATTTAAATTTTGTAATTGTCTAAACTTTAATTACGATATGCCAAAAAACTTATATGAATTGAATAATGGAGAATTAAATTGGAGCCAGTTCACTATTCAAAAAATAGAATTTGAAAATAGTGAATTTCCTAAATTGGATATATATACTTATAATTACATGAAGCCATTAGTAAGTGTTCAATTTGCTGATTTTACTTTTTCTAGAAAGGAATAAAAATATATTTATTAATGTAAGGTTGGTCTTATGAGGATAGATAAAATAATGTGGATAAATGAGGCAATAAAGGAAGCTGAGGTTGAAGTTACTGATGATAGGTTTAAAATGCTATGCTTTTCACAACCTCTTGATTTGTCTGTAGGTGATGAGTTGAAAGAACCTGTCTATTGTTTAGATGTAACAAATATTATGGTTAATAAGGAATTTAAAGAAGAGATAACAAAATTGACAGGATATTTTTCATATCTTATTTCTGGAAAATTAATTGATGTAAAAGAAAAAATAGTAAAAGTTGGTGGATTTTTATTTGAATTAGACACTGATAAAATAGATGGAGATATCATCGAAGATTCTTATATTTCTTTTGAATGTACGAGAGTAGATATCTTTTGATTGCTACACTATTTTCATTGAACATGTATTCTATAGAGTTACAAAAAGTCAGCAAGGAAAAGCTCAACATTCAGCTCTGCCTGTTCGCAGAAAAACCACTTAAAACACTGATATAATCACTTATAAACTTCAAATCGATTAGTCTGCTTATCAAGTTATACATTAGTTGATGTACATCCGTTTATGTAAAAAGATTTAACAGGTTATAAAAAGGAACAGGAATTAAAAATCCTTGATAAAAAGCATCATCACCGCTTTTCATCAAGAATTTTTTTTTACGCTAGAATGGGAGGTGTTCCTTCGGCATTTCCTAAAACAGTATCAATTTGAATTAATGTATCTTGAGGTAGATTGGATACGCCAACGATTCTTCTTGCAGGTGTTCCTGAAGGAAAGAAGGTTGCGTATACTTCATCGACAGCATCAAGATCGGTGATGTTTTTTAAATAAAGGTTTACCTTCACAACATCCTCCATCACGTGGTCAACATGTTCAATAATCGTCTTAATATTTTCAAGACATTGTTGCGTCTGTTCTTTTACGCCACCAGCGACGAATTTACCTGTTTTTGCATCGATAGGCAATTGAGCTGAAAGATGATTATAATGGGAAAAGGCGACAGATTGTGTCGCTAAAGCATCAATTGGTGCGTTTTTAGTATTGTTTGCTTCAAGAATAAGACCGTGTCTGTCCTCAATTGCTTGTGGCGGTGTGCCATCTCCGTGGGAGACAATCGCTTCAATTTGAATTAAAGCATTCATTGGTAAATCAGAAACAGCAACGGTTGTTCGAGCCGGCACATAAGCCACAGCTCTTGCAATAGCAGAATCTGGGAAGAAGGTTGCGTAAACTTCATTTACAGCGTCAATGTCTGAAGGGTCTTTAAGAAAAAGAGTTGTTTTAACAATATCATCAAAAGGAACATCAATACTTTCTAAAATCGTTTTAATATTCTTCAAACACTGTCTAGTTTGCTCTTTAATACCACCCACTACTAAGCGACCAGATTTTGGATCGATAGGTAACTGAGCGGAAAGATTGTTGTAATGCGAAAAAGCGACAGTTTGTGTTGAAAATTGGTCGATTGGCGCAAGAGGTGTATTATTTGTCAGCTTGATTAAGTCGCCTGCTTGTGGAGCTTTTGGAATTGTTCCTTCGCCATTTGAAACAAGAGCTTCAATTTGTACCAAAGCGTTCATCGGTAAAGCATCCACTGCAACAACTGTTTTTGAAGGGAAATAGCCTGAAAAGAAGGTTTGATAAACTTTTTCTACGGCTTCAATCTCTTTGATATTTTTAACGAAAATAGTTAGTCGAACAATATCATTCATCACATGATCGATACTAGTTAAAATCGCTTTAATATTTTTAAAGCATTGTTCAGCTTGTTCCGTTACAGATCCAGATAGCAGCTTGCCAGATAGTGGATCAATTGGCAATTGAGCTGAAAGATGATTGTAATGAGAAAAAGCGACTGTTTGTGAATAGAAAGGATTTTGTGGTGCTTCCTTCGTATTTCTTGCTAGTACGGCGTTATCGGTACTCATAGTAATATTCCCCATTTCTTTTTTTTACATTCCAATATAAATTGTAAGCCTTTTCATTCTTTAGGTCAACGCTTTATTAAAATACACTTAGGAACAACCTGCTTGTAATTTATTGAAAGAACGAGTAAAAACCAATGATAAAGAACTCTAATAGTAACATACAGGTTCATTTATCATTGGTTTAGCATCATGTTTTGGTGTTGAGTAATGAATTAGTTTAAACGTGCACGAGTAACAACCTTTTGGATAAAAGTTTGTCGCTTTTTTTGGGTGGTAGTTGCGATGTTTCCCTGATGAATCCAAGCTACTTTTTTTAGGCCCATATCTTTAAATACTCTATTTTTAAGTCCTATAATAGGATTGCCAGCAAAATAACGAATATACCATTTAGGTGCTTCTGAAGTGGTAACGAGAAGAACTTCTTGAATCGTTGTTAGCTTTCCTACTAAACGCCCTTTAGTTTCAGTATAAGCAAATCCTTTTAACATGACCTTATCGAGAAATCCTTTGTAAATTGCTGGCAGACCGTACCACCAAATAGGTGTAACAATAATGAGCTGATCTGTTTGCAATAATAGTTCTTGATACTTTTCAACAAGAGGGTCGTGTGACATCCCTTTTGAAAAGCCTGCTAAGTCCTCAAGTTCCATAACAGGATTGAAACGATCCTCAATTAAATTGATTACGGTAGCATTTGTTTCTGCTGTAATTTTTTCTACAAGGGCGTGATTAAAACTTTTTGAATAGGGATGTCCTGTGATAATCGTTGTTCGCATATTATTCCTCCTCAAGATTATTGTCAAAAATTAAGTTCACAAGATCATTTAGAGTTTTAGTTGTTTCCTCTGTTACCTCAGCGATTGCAAGGGGTCTCATTAAATCAAGTAAATCAATAATCTTTTGATAATTTGCTATTTTTACTAGTAGTTCTTCTCGTTTAGTTAACAATAAATCATTCGTTCGTTTAATGCAGTCCTCTTCATCAGGTGTATTACTAAAGGATAGCAATTCTTTTATCTCTTTAATGGAAAAACCTGAATATTTCATAACTAAAATCAGCTTTAAGCGTTGTTCATCATCTCCATCATACACGCGGTATTTATTTTCAGTTCTTTTTGTTTCAAGCAATCCTTTTTTTTCATAATATCGAATGGAAGAAGCTGGAATTGCTAATTTATCTGAAAAAGCTTTAATTCGTTGCATCTGACGATCTCCTCCTTAAATGAATCATAACATTGAACCTTGGTTTAATGTCAAGGGGGGAACCGTGTCAGTGTTTTTGTTTATAGGAAATTGAATTAATTGGAAAGTTCTATATAATTAAAAGAGAGAATTTCAAGGAGTTGATTTTTATGATAAAAAAAGAAGAAATGCCGCTTTGTGATGTGGCAACGACTGTTCAATTAATTGGAAGCAAGTGGAAAACGCTCATTATTCGTGATTTGATTACTGGACCAAAAAGAAACTCAGAACTGCACCGATCATTGGCAGGTGTGTCTCAAAAAGTATTAACAGCAAGTCTGACTTCGATGATTGAAGATGGATTGGTGGAACGGATTGATTTTGAGAAAGTTCCTCCTCACATTGAATATCAATTAACTCCTTTAGGAGAAAGCTTGTTGCCTGTCATTGAAGCTATGCGAAAATGGGGGCAATTCTACAAAGAACAGGATTTAAGAAGATAGTTACAAATTTGTACCTACTTAACAGATCTTTAAATGTTCGCTATACTTTAGATAGTATATTCTAATAATTAGAGCAATTAAGGAGGATGTTAGTGTGATGAATGAGGCTACAAAAATAAAAGCTGTTCATACAAGTGCAGAATGGGTAAAACTTGATGATGAATCCGTTTTAAGAGTGGTGAAAAAAGACAAGTTGATGGAATTTGATGAAAATACGTATGTAAAATTAGTAGATTCGTCTTTTCAAAATGGAGTGATTGAAGTCAAAATGTTGAGCCGTTTACTACCAGATGCACCTGATTTTGCTCGTGGTTTTATTGGAATTGCATTTCGAATTAATGAAGAGGATACAGCATTTGAATCTTTTTACGTGCGACCTACTAATGGCCGAATTGCAGACCCAGTCAGAAAAAATCGTGGGGTACAATATTTTTCATATCCTACGTATACGTTTGACTATTTTAGAAATTTAGGAATAACAGAATTTGAAGGCCCAGCTGATATTGGTCTGGATGAGTGGATTTCTTTAAAAGCAGTGGTGGATGGTCCTAGAGGAGAATTCTATTTAAACGGTGAGAAAGAGCCGGTATTAGTCGTTGAAAATATGAAACATGGTGGCGGTGCTAAAGGGGCAATTGGACTTTTTGTAGATATAGGAACCGAAGCTTTTTTCAAAGATTTAACGGTGACTAAAATCAGTTAAATAGATTGTTGCGATTAGGAAATTAAAACGCCATGACGTTAGCCGTTGAGTTAGTTTGTTAAAAAGAGTTTAAGTTAAAACCCCAACAAGAATCATTTTCTTGTTGGGGTTTTGACTTAAACATTTAATATATCCAATAAAATAGTTAAAAAATCTTACAGTAAAAAAATCTTTCCATCACAAGCTTCAATGGTCTCATCATCCCATAAAGAAACTTGAACTTCGCCAATATGAGCTTTTCCTAGTAAAAACATGCACATTCGACTTTGACCAATTCCACCACCAATCGTTAATGGCAAGGCATTGTTTGCTACTTGTTTATGAAAATCAAAAGCCAATCGATCCGTTGCATTCGCTTTTTCAAGTTGTTCCAAAAGAGATTGATCGTCCACTCGAATTCCCATGCTAGAAAGCTCCATTGCACATTGCAACGGTTCATGCCAAACGAACAAATCACCATTGAGAGACCAGTCGTCGTAATCAGGCGCGCGGTGATCGTGAGGTTTGCCATTTTTTAATGTGTCACCAATTTGCATGACAAAGGTTGTCGGATGGGCCTTTACGTAGTCATGCTCTCGCTCTTTTGAATCGAGTTCAGGATAAAGATCAGCTAATTCCTGACTTGTAATAAACGAAATTTCTGTTTGAATTGGAACCGTAACACTTGGATACTTGGTATGCAAACGACTGGCAGTTTCTGCCATGGCATTCACAAGACTTTGTACGACTTCTTTTAAATAATCAAGGGTTCGTTGTTCTCTTGAAATAACTCGTTCCCAATCCCATTGATCTACATAAATCGAGTGTAAGTTGTCTAAGACTTCGTCGCGACGAATCGCATTCATATCTGCATATAACCCATTTCCAGTATGGAAATCGTATTGCTTTAAAGCCATACGTTTCCATTTTGCTAGCGAGTGGACCACTTCGCCATTATCATTGAGTGATGGCACATCAAATTGAACAGGGCGCTCAACCCCACTTAGATTATCATTTAGCCCAGATTGTTGATGAACAAAAAGTGGAGCTGAAACACGTTTTAACTTTAGACTACCTGTTAACGCTTCTTCAAAGCAGCGTTTGATAAATCCAATTGCGGTTTGTGTGTCGTACACATTTAAGATTGATTCGTAATTTGTTGGAATACTTGTTTTTTTGATAAGACTACACCTCTTTTTAATTATACTCTCATCATTTTACCATAAAACAAAAGGAAAGAATGCTTTTTTTGATGGATTCAAAGAAATTAAACAGCTTATCCTATAGAGATAGATACAGAACTTCATAAACAGCGTTAAATTTACTCTTAACTGAAGGAGTAGTTTCATAAAATAAAACTCCACATAGTTCCATTTATCAGGATTGTACACGAGGACTTTGCCTAGACAATTCGGATCATTTGGATAAGTAAAACTAGGTGGAGACAGAGGTGTACTGTTTTTAAAGGTGTGTTGGATTTCAAGAACATAGGCTGCTTTATTAAATTTTTCAGTTAAGTCAACTTGGTAGGGAATGGCAATTTGAATAGTTTGCCAGCCAAAAGAAGCCAAGATATTGTCATAAAAACCATCGAAAATAAACTGATTCATGCCAGCATGATCTTTCCAAATATAAAAGGGAGCGTATTCTTTTTTATTAGAAGAGTCAGCTATCAGATAAGCCTTAAAAAGAAGATCGTGAAAGCCATCTGTTTTATGTCCGTTTTCAGCGACTCTATTTCTAATAATGTTCATGTCATAGTCGTTTGGTAAAGTGATTTTATACTGCATTCCAATCATCTGAATTCCTTCTTTCTTTTTTTATACTTGAATTATACAAAGAAAATCGAGTACTGTATAATGAACAAAATGCATGATCTCGATTCCATTTTGGAATACCTAAGGAGTGGGTAAAGTTGGAAACAAATGATATGAAAATAGTTAAAGAAGTCGCAGAATTACAGTCAGTTTCTAAAGCTGCACGCAAATTGGATTATGTGCAATCAAATGTCAGCAAACGAATTGAAAAATTAGAAAAAGAATTAGGTTGTACTTTATTTAATCGAACGAATAAAGGCATGTTTTTACTGCCAGCAGGAGAGATTTTTTTAGCGTATTGTATTGAAATTAGTACCATAATGGATAACGTAACGGAACATTTTGCAAATGAAAAACAAACCATCAGAATTGGCGCAACGCAAGCTATTTCCAAACATTATTTGTCTCAAATATTTCTTCAAGAAAAAATAGTGGTTCGAACCAAATCAATAGAAGAGTTGGTTTTATTATTGAAGCAAGGAGAACTTGACTTTATTCTTTTAAACCGAGAAATCATAGATGAAGAATTGAAAAAAGTGTCTGTAATTGAGGAAGAAATAGCTTGGCTTGCATCCACGCATTATTCCAGTAAATGGGGAGAAAAACCAGTTTTAATAAGCCGAGACAAGGCGTGTCCCTATCGCAAAGCAACCCTTGATTATTTAGCGCAACAAAAGAAACCCACCATTCAACTAATTGAACTAGATACGTTAGATATCCTTGTTTCGATGGTAGAGCAAAATCAAGCACTAGCAGTATTGCCAAAAATAGCGTTGAAATCAAGTCCTAACCTACAAGAATTAACCATCACTAGCTTCGACAATGTGCCTCTGGTTGTTTATCAATTAACGAATAACCACAAGGAGTAGGAAAACAAAAATTTGTTCAACAACGCTTATAAAAAAGGAGACTTTATAAATAAAAGTTACGAATAAAAAGAAACACTTGACCTAGAGTCAACTCCAAGTGTTAAACTATAAAAAAAGGAGGAAGATACATGAAAATAAATGAAGTCAGTAAAAAATTTAACATCAGTATTGATACCTTAAGATATTACGAAAAAATTGGCTTAATTGAACCAATCAAAAGAGAAAACGGCATTCGCAATTACCAACAAGAAGATTTGGATCATATCGATTTTATTATTTGTATGAAAGAAGCCGGTTTAACTCTTGAAGCAATTAAACATTACTTTGATTTATATCGTGAAGGAGAAGAAACCTTAGAGCAACGGGAAGAAATTCTTGCCAAGCAACAAGCAATCATCCTTGAAAAAATGACAAAACAACAAAAAACCTTAGATTATCTCGACTACAAAATAAATTTAACAAAAGATCGAATTAGTCAAAGAGATCGTCAAAAAATGGGAGTGAATTTATGAAAAAAACATTGTATTTAATGAGGCATGGGCAAACATTATTCAACGCTCGACGCAAAATCCAAGGGGCAAGCGATTCTCCTTTAACTGAAAAAGGAAAACAACAAGCAATAACCGCCGGAACTTATTTTAAAGACAACCAAATTAAACTGACTCACGCCTATTCATCAACTCAAGAACGGGCAAGTGATACACTAGAATTAATGACTCAATTGCCTTATACTCGATTGAAAGGTCTGAAAGAATGGGATTTTGGTACATTTGAAGGAGAAAGTGAAGATTTAAATCCTCCGCTAACACCAGAAGAAGAAACGTATGGGGATTTTTTTGTTCGATTTAATGGTGAATCGGATAAAGACGTACAAAATCGGATGAATACAACATTACTTGAACTGATGGAGCAAGAGAATCACGAAAATGTCTTAGCGGTGAGTCATGGTGGCGCTTGTTTTATGTTCTTAAAAAAATGGGAAGATTTATCGAAACGTGAGACTATTCGTTTTGATAATGGATGTATTTTAAAATTTGAATATGAAAACCAAAAGTTTACCTTTATTGAAGCAATCAATCACAACTTTTAGAAAGAAGGAGAGCATATGGACAGAACTCAACTAAGTCGGGAAAAATTTAACGAACTATTTGGCGAATTTCCAACAATTGATTCAAAAGATCCCGAGTTAATGGAGATTTTGCAAAAATTTATTTTTGGTGAAGTTTTTTACGTTGGCGAACTGGAAGATTCATTAAGAGAGCTTGTTACGGTCGTTTTACTAGCTGTCCAACAAACCTTGCCTCAATTAAAAGCGCATACAGAAGCTGCATTAAGGATAGGTGTAACACCAATTGAAATAAAAGAAGCCATTTATCAGTGTGCTCCTTTTATCGGATTTCCGAAGACATTGAATGCTGTTAATGCTATTAATGAAGTTTTTGAAGAACAAGGAATCGCTCTTCCGCTACCTAGTCAAAAACAAGTGACAGAAGAGGAGCGCTTTGAAAAAGGAAAAGCAATTCAAACGCCTATTTATGGCGATGAAATTCAACAAGCCCATCAAGACTTGCCTGAAAACTTGAAAACCGTAGTGCCGAACTTTTTAACTGCATTTGGGTTTGGTGACTTTTATACGAGATCGGGGTTGTCACTACAAACAAGAGAGCTTTTAATTTTATGTATGCTGGTTGCAAACGGTCAAGAAAAACAAATTTTAGCACATGCGAAGGGAAATTTGAAAGTAGGAAACAGTAAAGAAGTCCTGCTTGCAACGATGATTCACTGTCTGCCTTATATCGGCTTTCCAAATATCTTAAATGCCATTTCAATCATTAATAAAAGCTAAAAAGGGTTATCTTTGGAAATTACTATTCTTTTTTTGTATAATAAAAGAAAAATTGGAGGGATGCACAATGACAGAAGATAACGGTAAATTAGATCAAGTCAAAGGTGAAGTGAAAGATCGCGTAGGCGGAGCAACAGGAGACAAACAAAAGCAAGCAGAAGGCATGTTTGATAAAGCTGTTGGAAAAGTAAAAGAATTCGCTACTGAAGCAAAAGATAAAACAGAAGATTTTATCGATGATGTGAAAGAAAAATTTTAAAGCGAATCAAGTGAATAGAGGTCGTGACATAGAGGCCTTAAAAAAATAAAACGATCTTGGTGAAATTCAGAATAACTGAAAATCGCTAAGATTGTTTTATTTTTTTTATAGTTCCCCCATACTGTTACTAATTTTCTTGAATTCACCTATAGGATCGGCTTTTATTCTATATAAAAAACTTAATACTTTAAGAAAATAGAATAATTTGGAATTTATTGTTCTATTTTCTCATAATAGAGTTTTTGATTATATTTAGACGGCTTTTCATTGAAATTGTGGTTTATATTTTGCATATCTTCTTGTATATCATTTGTTTTAAAGCGATATTCAAAGCTATACTGAAAATCTAAATCATCTTTCATGATAACGAATAAATTCCAACGATCAGTTGAATAAGAGTAATGGATGTTTTCTTCTTTTATTAATTTTACTGGAAAGCCATTTTTGTCCATATAATGATGAATGCGGTTAGTAGCAACCGATTGTCTAAGTATTTTATTGGCATAAAATACTGCAACTAAAAGAAAACAAATAAAAATGAATATCACAAATTTATTTTTCATAGATTGACCTACCTATCTAAGTTATAATTATATTGTAACATAAAAAAAAGAGGGTTTTTGATGGAGAAATTTTGGTTAGCGTTGGTTTTTATTTTAGCAATAAAGAGTCCAGTTTTAGTGAATGCAGCATATGAAGGTGATGCAAAGATTTAGTACCGTTACTTACTTCAGAAAAGATAAACTTATCAGATACAGATGAAAGCGATTTAGTTGAAGGATATGATCATTATGTAACTGTTGGAGAATTAGAAGGAATTAGTCTTGATGAGTGGAAAGCAGCTTTGATTGAAGGATTGAACACACCTACAGATTTACCTAAACCAATTAATTATAACCTTAGAGATAGCCCCTTACATGCAGGAGATTTCATTATTGTTCCAGGAGAAAGTTCAGCTGGAGGACTAGTGGGACATAATGGGTTGGTTATTGGGCCTGATAGAATTTTACATTCTCCTGGTGGACAAAATGCAGGAAAGGCAACTGTTACTACAAATATAAAGTCATTTATGAACAAGTATGGCTTTGGAAATTCTCGTGTATATAGACCTAAGCGCCTTTCTGGTGGTAGTGTGAATATGATGGCTGGTTGGTATGCCTTAACGACTACATTTAATAGCACAGGAAATACAGAAGATAGAAACATATGTATAGACTATTCTATTCTTTCAGGTTCTAATGACTTAAAAGAAGTCACCTCAACTAAATTTTAGCTAGTTTTCTATTCCCGTGTCAACTTTTAGTGTACTACCTCAAATTGCCATAATCATATTATAGAGCCGAAAAGGCACTTTCCACTAGTGGGAGGTGCTTTTTTGTGGTTTTATTTTAACAAAAATAGAACAGTTATGACTAAAATAGCTACATTTTAAATTTTTATTTTAAACGTTTAAGTATAGAAAAGTTGTTTGTATGAGTAAGATATAGTCTTCAAACGTTTTTAAGCTATAGTATGTGTGTAAGGAATATGAATATGAGAGGAGAAAAAGCATGGAAAGAGAATTGAGTGTAAATGAAACAACTACTGAGGACTTTGACTTGGAAGTAGAATTGTTAGATTTGGACGAAGTATCAGCAATACCAGAAACAACAGCTAGTAGCGGTTCGACAAGTTGTTCAGCTTCATCAACCTGTGGCTCAACATCTTGTTGTGGTTCATGTTAAGTAGCTATATGAGAAGATGCTCGAAACGCAGACAATAATTTACTAGGAGGAATAGTATATGGAAAAGGAATTAAGTACAAAAGATTTTGATTTGGAAGTAGAATTATTAGATTTGGATGAAGTTTCGGCAATACCAGAAACAACAGCTAGTAGCGGATCAACAAGTTGTTCAGCCTCATCAACCTGTGGTTCAACATCTTGCTGTGGTTCATGCTAAAATTTAGCTGAATTAGTAGAGAAGAGATTGTGACAAAAGCCGTTTTTAGAAATCTGAATATCCATCTATTGTGGTAATGTTTGGAAAAATAAACTTAGAAGGCAATTTGTTTCAAATTCTTCTCGGAATTTTAAAAAAATATACATAAGGATGTGTTGTTATGTATCAAACCTGTATTTATAATTATGACAAATTACTAGAAGAACCACTTCTTTCATTTATTCATACAATGATGAAGAAGACAAAATATTTTCTTTCAAAAAGCTGGGAAGGTGGACCTCATATTCAACTGGTTACTGAAGAAAAATTAACTGATTCCAAATTTAATCAATTAAAAAATCATATTGTAAAACTGAAAAGAAGTCACTTTTTAGATGAGGCTTATATAGGTAGAGTCAAGCTACAATATGAGCAAAATGCACAGTTACTTTCCAATTTGGAGAATAAAACATTTGTAAAGAGAATAAGAGATCACGGAGAAGTTGAGATTCGTCTTTTTGAGTTTGATTTTCAAAATGCTGAACTGACTCAGTTGTATTTACTTGAACGCTTTGAGATTAATCAACTGCTAATAGATACAAAGAGTTATTTGTTGGAAAAAAATGTAACTGAAGAAGAGCTATTTCCTCTGATTTTTGCACAAGTTTCAGAAATTTATCACGATAAAGGCAATAATAAAGGCTATTTTTCCTTTATTTCTCATGTTCAAGGATTTTTTGAACTTTCTGATAAGCAGCAGATGCCCTATAGTGAAGCTTTATTTGAGGAAATGTATCAGAAAAAAAATGCAGGATTTGAAATGATAAAAATAACACATTCTCAACTGATTAAACGTTGGGGAGAGCAATTTTCTAAATTTTATGAACGTTGTTTAAGCCAGATAGATCAACTAGTGAGTGAGGAATATAAGGTAACCCTTGATAACACTATAGTAGAGTTAAAAAATAATTTTCAAAATGATTTTCATAAAAATTTTGTTAGCTATGCTGAACAAAATAATTTTATGGAAAAGCCTGAGGCAACAGCATATCGTTTTACAATAAATTTATTGTATCTAACACTGCCATTGTTCAATATAAGTGCTTTAAAGAAGCAAAAATACATTTATATGGCATATCGAGAGGTAGAAAAAAGAAAAGGAAAGACTTGGAAGGAGGAGCTAAATATTGGAAATGAAAATCAGTCAAAATCCATTTAGTATTTATCGAGGAACGGATACTTCAAATCGATGGTACTTTGAAATGAAAGAAAACTCACAAGAAATTCAAGCATTAATGGAAGCAATGGACCTTCTTCAAAGTGCGCTAAAACAGGAGCAGGAACGTATTGTTCACCAAATTGAAGAGGCGTTTTTCCAAAGTAAAGATTCTAAGTTACTAAATCTTAAACGAGATGTTCATAATCTCCGTGATACTCGTCTAAGAAAGTATTCTGGAGAAATTCAACTGGAGCATCTAGTAGAGCTTTTAGATCAGCAAGCTTTGTATGAGGAAGGTTTAAGAAAAGTATACGATCAAACGGTCTATAAATGTAGAGAAATTTTACAGCGAGAAATAGCAAATGAACAATTACAGAAAACAGTATTATTTTTTAATCGCACTATCTATAAAAATATTGAAAAGTATCTAGCGAAGCCAGTTAATGCACATAACAAGAAAGATAAAAAATTGGATAGTTTTATTCTTAATTTATTAATGCGTAGCTCTATGAAAACAAGTCCTTTTTCCTATCTAACAAAAACAGGCTCATCCGGTGCTGTATTTCCAATTAATAAGGAAGTAAATATTGAATTAAACCATGCTTTATTGTTTAGGATATTCTTGGAAGCAGTCAGAACAGATTTAGTAGCTTTGGAAAGAATACCAGTTAAAGTATCAAAATTTGGTCAAAAGGATGCAAAAGTTTTCTTTGTGACCCAAGAAAATGTACCACAATCTAGAAAAATTTATGAAACAAGCGATAAGTTAGTTGAGGTAGGTCTTGCTGAAGAGGTAATAACTTTTCTTAAAGAGAAGCAAGGTCAGACAATAGTGTATAAAGAATTTGAGCAGTTTCTCATTGAAAATAAATTATATTTAAATCATGAGATGGACGTGTTTAGTAAGCTAGTATCGCTCAAAATTTTAGTCCAGAAAATTACAGTTAAAGCAGAGCGTGATTTGGTGGGTCAGATAATTGATTACTTGATAGAACAGCAGATTTGCGAGGGGCTATTAAAGCAATTACAGAGTATTCAAAAAAGACAAGTAGAATTTGAACATGCTGAAGTTGGAGAAAGGTTAATTATCTGGCAGAAAATAGAAGAAACAATTAAGCAATTAAGTGAATCAATTCCTAGTTTTGGGACTGAGATTCTCTATGAAGATGTTTTGTTTGATTCAAAGCATAATGAAAGCAAGCTTGAAGATATTGAAGACAAATTTTCAGCTGCATTTTTTCAAGAAATAGCTGCATTTTTATTATTGTTTGATGTAAACGTCCGTGTACAATATGAAGTTGCTGCGCTCTATAAGAAGAACTACGGAGCAGCAGAAACAAGCTTATCGGATAGCAATTTATTAAATCAAGTTTTTTTTGAAAAGCTACGTTATTTTTTTCCATACTTTCAAGATATGGACTATCGTTATGCTGATGCAATCGCACCTGAAATCAAAATTTTAGATGATCTAAGAGATGAGTTTAAGCTTTATTTTTCCAATTATTTAGAAGAATCTTCCGAAACTGAAATTGATTTTCAAAGAATTATTAAGCAATTTTCAGCAAGGATTCCAGATGCTATTAAATTCGGTAATGAATTTAGTATGACTTTTTTTTATCAGCTTACTCAAGATAATGTTATTTTAAATGATATCTATGATGGTCAAGAAAAATTTCTTTCTAGATTTAAAGATTTTTTTGATGATTTGGATGGTAATCCACAATATCAAGACTATATTCAAAAAAATTATTATGACAAAAATTACTATGAAGTCACAGAGTTATTTGGTTTCAATGGTGGAATTCATGAGCGATTGTATAAGCAGAAGTTGAATTTGGAACTTGGTAATCAGCGCTTTTGTGACACTGAACAGCCTGACATTTCAACCTTTAGTGTCAAATATGATGAAAAAAGGCGGAAATTAAAGATTCTTGATCATCAGCAACAGGAAGCCAGAGTGGCTTATAAATCTTCTTTAGTTCCAGTATTTTTGCCAGGTGTATTGTCTGTGCTGTTGTTGTTATTCCAAAGCGGCAGAATTAATTTTGATATTAATTACTTTTTAAAAAAGAGAGATTACCTGCCTAGAATTAAGTTTGAAAATATTGTGATGTATAGGAAGAAATGGAATCTTTGTCTTGAAGATTTCGAAATAATGATAAGAGATACTACGAATGATGTAGATGTTTATCTAATAATGAATGACTATTTTGTTATGAACCACTTGCCTAAAAAATTCTTTTTGAAAAAATATCGGTTGGGGGAAGAAATATCAACAATGAAGCCAATGTTTATTGATATAACAGTGCCTGCACTATTCAAACATTTTCTTAGTGAAATAAAGGAGAAAGTTAGTCATGAACCGCTCTATTATATTGAAGAAGTACTGCCTGAATTTGAAAGTGAGCTTAGAGAGTATGTTGTTGAATACACAATTGATAATTAGGAGGGTTAATTATGCAAGATTATAATGTAAAAGTAGAAAGCTTGACAAAAAGCTATGGAAAAAAAGATGTTTTAAAAGGGATTGACTTTGCAGCTGAAAAGGGAGAAATCATTGGTGTTATTGGGAAAAATGGAGCAGGGAAATCGACCTTCTTAGAAATACTAATGACAATTAAAGATTTCAATGATGGAAAAGTAGTTGTTTTTGGCGAAAATTTAAAGGAAATTGACCATGCGGAGTTAGGGAAAATTAAAAATAATATTTCTGCAGTTTTACAGCCTACCCAGTTTTATAAAAAGTTAAAAGTAAAAGAATTATTGGATCTTTTTCGTTCATATTATGGTGGGCAAGTAAATTTAGATGAAATTATCGAAGAATTTGAGCTTCAAGAGCATTTAAATACCTTCTTTGATAATTTATCAGGTGGTTGGAAGCAAAAAGTTAGTTTAGCAATTGCCTTTTCCTCAAAGCCACGTCTGATTATTTTAGACGAACCAACTACAGGTTTAGATCCCCATATGCGAAATGTTTTATGGGAAAATATCACAAGCTATATAAAGAAAAATGATAGTACGGTAATTTTATCCACACATTATATGGATGAAATTGAAATGTACTGTGATAAAGTACTGTTTATTAATGATGGTAAGAATGAAATATTTGATACACCGGAAAATATTCTGAAATCAGGGCATAAATCAATCAATAGTTTTTATCTAGACAAAATTGCAAAATAGGGAGGAAAAAGACATGTTGCTAACACAAATTAAATATGACTTAAAAATGTTTTTTAGAGAATTGTTTTATCTAGTATTTACCGTAGTTGTACCACCAGTAACTTATATTCTAATGGGGCAGATGTTCAGTAAGGAGACCTATAGTGGAGGTATGAACTATGTACAGATGTATACTCCATCATTTATCGTTTTGATCAGTTTTTCAGTAGTGTTTTTTGCTTTTGGATTTGATCAAGTTATGAATCGAGCAGCTGGTATTGAAAAGAGATTATTTATCACACCGATTACTGACAAAGTTCTTTTGCTATCGAGTATTGCTAAATCATTTATTATAGCTAGTGCCGGTTTTTTCCTAATTACCTTAATTGGCATTTTAGTGTACGACTTACGGCTTTCTTTTGTTGGGTTTTTAGTTTCATATTTTAGTTTACTAATAGTAAATGCTTTTATGCTGGTTTATTCTCATGCTATTTATTCAAATTTTAAAGAAGTAAAAACAGCATTAGTTGTTTCTATCGTATTATTTCAAGTGGTTATGTTTACTGGTGGTTTTTCGGTTCCTGTAGAGAGCTTGCCTAATTTCGTTAGATACGTTGCTTATGTAAACCCAATTTACCATTTAAATAAAATTTATGTTTCAATTTGGAATCAAACTTTTGACTTTACCCAAGGTACATTTATTTCGATTGGTTACGTAGTATCTCTTTTGATTATTTCCTTATTAGTTATCAGATTTAATAAAAAGAAGGAGTGAGTAGGCCATGATTATAAAGGGGCGTAAAAATAGCAGGTACTACTATAATGAACCAGAATTATTTATTTATGGACCCAAAGAGCGGCTTAAACTAAAAGTGAATAATGCTGATTATCAGGAAATTGTGAAGTTAATTCAGGTGGTGTCTCAAGGAATGGAAGCCTCACTAGTGCAAAATAACTTTGCTAGGTATGATTCGTTGATTCAATTATTTCTGGAAAAACATATTTTTTACCAAATTGATTCGCAGAGTTATGCTAAGCATAAAGACATGGCCTATCTGCCTTGGGTAGAGGAGGCATGCCTAGATGTTCAAGAAGGTTTAGCAAAAATCGGAAAAATTCAAATACAAATACCCACAGCCTTTTTCGGTGCTGGCTATTTAAGTGGTTACCTTTCAAATCATCAATTGAAAAATGAAATTGTTGAAGTAGATAAGTTCAATATTTTACTGAACAACCAACTTAATGGTGAGTATTATATATGGAAGGAAGGCTCTGATATTTGTATATCTACTAGAAAGCCAGCTAATACTTTCCTTATAGAAAAAAATGATATTTCAGAACGACTTTTGGCAAGCTTCCTTTATTATTGTGTCATTGTTTCAGTAGTAGGGGAAGGATCGCCAGTCTTTAGAATCAATGATTTATTAGAGGTGGAAAGAAAGCAGGAATTTCTCAAAATTGAAAAAGCCAATTACGCACTTGTTGAAAATAGTCAGCAAGATCCAATTAAAAACTATAATGCTATAGAATCTTTTGTAAAAAAATATGATTCAAAAATCAAATCATTAAATGGCAATCCTGACTACTTGCAATACAATCAGTCTCCACTTCAGGTCATTACCATTCAAACAGAAAAACAAAAAAATTACTATCTTGCTGATATTTCTTATGAACGTCTTTCTCAATTTGTCACAGAGGCAGCTTTTGCAGAGATTTTACAAGCTTGTTATGGAACGAGCTTTATCTTATTGGCAAATCAGAAAGTGGTTTACAATACGCTTCATGATGAAAAAGGGGATTTACAGAGAATAGAGTTGGAGGAGCTTAAAGAGGGAGCATTAATCCATGATTTGTTCCTTCAAGAAAATCTGAAAGTAAACCTTTATTTGCAGGAAAGTAGCACAGGCGGTAGCTATTTGTATATTTTGAATCAGGTTAATTATAGTATGGTCAAATTTCAAATACCACTTAGAACAGAAGATCAATTGAATACAGCCCTATTGACTTGGATTAGTATGGCAATCAATCAGATTGAAATTGAGGAATCCTTTTTTTGTCAGGTTAGTCAGCCAGCTATGCAGTCAGAAATATATAATCATATGGTAGCTGAATTATTATCAAATAGTAGTAATCGAAAAGTTGGACGACAAACAAATTTAGGTGAAATTCTAAGCAAAGAAGCTTTTGGATACGAACTTTTGGAGGTTGGAAGATGATTGGACAAGAAGTAAAGCCTATTAGTATTCTTACTAATCAAAAGTATATTTTTATTCACTCTGTAAAAAGTGATCAGCACTTCTGTCTAAATTGCTATAAAGAGCGTTTAA
The DNA here is from genome assembly GCF_059420345.1 of Carnobacterium sp. GW821-FHT04C06. NCBI lineage: Bacteria > Bacillati > Bacillota > Bacilli > Lactobacillales > Carnobacteriaceae > Carnobacterium > Carnobacterium sp. GW821-FHT04C06. The sequence continues at coordinate 238,916 of NZ_JBWKTN010000004.1, read as the reverse complement.
AAGAGCTTGATCAATACCAGCAGTACTTCGGATGGTTGAAAGACCGACCCAGTGAGGTTGAAATGGAATTGATTGATGCATTGAGAGAGAGAGTATTAGCTGGTGGTGGAACCTTCCTTTATGAAGTGAATAGAGAAACTTTGGAAATCCATGCGAAGGCAACCTTTAAACGAAGTGACTGTAATTGTAATTTAGGCTCTTCAGCGGCTATTCCCAAGGCATTAGCCACTGCTTTTGATGGGAAAAATAATCGACAGTTAAGCTTCGCTGAAGTGAGAGAGAAAATTGAAAGTAATAGAAAACTGCTTTATGCGCATCCATCTTCGATTGTTAATGCGCTTACTCGTTCGGGAGATTCTTATGGTACTCCAATGGTTCAAACCGAAGTACTCCATCGCGGTATATCAATGCTCTCCTATGGAAGAACAAGTTCTTATGAAAAGTCCAAATACATTTCAATCTTGGAATCCTTGGAGCGTTATGCTACCGCATTTCCGTATATAATAAAAAAAGAAAAATTAAGGGAAAGAGATTCGGAAAATATTGATTTAACCTTGAGTGAAGTAATGAACCAATGCGATTATCATAATCCATCAGGTTATACAGCTGAAGATTATCTAAATTATGAAGAAGTAATGGCCTTGCATAGCGGAGAAAAAAGGTTAATTCCTGAGCAGTTGATTTATTATAATTCTCATGCTGTTTCAGGTGAAAAAAGATATATTTATGAAAGCTCTAATGGTAGTGCCATTGGTTCCACAGAGGCAGAAGCTAGTCTTCATGCAATGCTGGAATTAATTGAAAGAGATGCTTTTTTAGCAACCTGGTATGGTCAGATTCCGCCGATTAGAATTGATGAAGCAACAATTCATTCTAAGAAAATTCAAGCGTACTTGGATTCCTTGAAACGAAAGGGTATTCGTGTCCATCTTTTTGATATTTCAATGGAAATAAAGATTCCAACTATTTGGGTATTATTGGAAAAAATAGATCCGCAAGAAAATGATATGGCATTTTATACGGCTGCAGCGGCCTCCTTTGATTTGGAGGAATCAATCGAACGAGCTTTGATTGAGGCTACAACTGCAATTACCGTTTTTACAAATGTTTTTGATAAGCAAGAATATCAAGAACGAAAAAAAAAGCTCCTAAAGCATCCACAATCTGTGCATTTGCTGGAAGACCATTTGTTACTATATTCAAATCCAGAAATGAGGAAGGTCTTTGCATTTGCAATAGATACCGTCCATTGTACATCTTATCCTCAGTTGGATTTAAGTTATCAATATCAAGGTGAATTTTTAGAGGTAGTTAAGGATCTTGAAAAAGAGCTGACTAGAATTTCAGAAAAAGTATATCGTGCAACAACTTATAATCCAAATCTATTTGTAGCAGGATTTGTTAATGTAAAATATATAGCTCCAGGGATGTTGACAATGACGTTTGGTCACCAGAACAGACGAGTGGTCTCACGACGAGTTGAAAAAGCGATTCAGTTTAAGAAACGAGGAACTTTCGATAAAGTCTGGATTGAAGAAACACCGCATCCATTTCCATAATAAATAGGAGGAACTTAGAATGATCAATCAAGAATATCTAAAAAAATTTGGTGAAAAGCGTTATTTCCAGCAACTTTCAGCTTCAGAGGTAAGCGAGGAAGCCTTATTTGGAACTCCTATAGATATAATTGAGATGAAATTTTTGAAGGAACTTGGTAGTCTGAATAGTTGGAGCTCTATTCTATATGATCTTTATTACTATTCAGAGATGATTCAGCGCATTGATTTCTTTAGTAAATACTACTTCCACAGTTTTTCACCAAAGGCTAGAAATATAGCCAGTGTAAAGGTGGTATTTATCCATGGTGAGCATCTATTCTTGTATCATCCTTTAACAGATAGGGTTTATATTTATCAGCAAAACTACTTTGTTGGTTTGGATGCTGAAAGAGATTATATTTTAGTTATAAATGACAATCGGAAGCTTCAGAAATTTTATGGAGATTTTGCCTCAATGCTGAGCATGTTAAATACTGGTCATTCTTTGTACAACCTTGATTATGTACTAGAAAGGTATAAGATTCGTAGTGAAAATATAGCTAGCCATGTATTTTTTAAACAGCCGAACCTTTATGTGACAATTCCAGTTGCATTAAAAATAGCAGAGAATCAAGAATATCATTTAAGTCAAGAAGACATCAAGGAGGAGGAGCAGACAAAGTATTTTAAACTGCGAACATCTGAACAAAATATTCGTGGAGATGCTGTGATTGGTAAAGTTCTGTCGGATCAGATTCATCAAGAGATTTTTAATGCTTTTCAACTAGCAGCAACTGAATATCCAGAAATAAAATTATGGTGCTTTGTTGATCATATTGCAGACGTTAGAAGTGGATTTTATCGAGGTGGTGTACATTCAGATTTTCTATGTCCCAAAACAAAGCAAGTCTATAAGCAGCTGTTACAAGAATATCAAGACTTTACCAACTTGGAAGGTATGAATTACTGGCTGTTTTTCACTTTTGAAAAGAATGAGACTAACTATGATGAAATTTTTATTAGAATAGGGCATTTTGCACAGCGAATTTCAGTTATTGCAGCACAATATGGGTTAGCTGCCCGTGGAATGAAAAATTACAATGATGATACGGTAAAAGAAAAATTCAGCATAGGAAGTAATGAGTTGGTTGGGTATTCGGTGAATCTATTTAGTTATCAAAATACTGGTCATAGCCTTATGCTAGAATAAAGGAGCTCAAAATGTGGAAATCAAAACATATATTTATTCATGACTATCAATTACTAGAAGAATTTTTAAAGGATAAATTATTGCCTTACTTAGATGAGGAGAATGTCCAATATTTTTTCATTCGGTATTGGGATGGCGGACCTCATATTCGCTTGAGGTACAAACTATCAGAAACACTAGCCAAAAATTTTGAAAATGGTATAAAGGTATTGCTTTCAAAATTTCAGGAAAAGTATCGGGATTTTCCTTTTGAAGCTGTCGCTTATAATCCAACTATTGTTCAGACTGAAGATATAGAACCAGCCTTACCATATCCGAATTTCTCGATTCAGGCTGTTGATTATATTCCTGAGTTGTACCGCTATGGTGGAGAGGAAGGGTTGGAGCTTTCTGAAAAATTATTTGAACATTCTTCAAGGTTTGCTGCTGAGATTATTCAAAAATTAAATCGCAATCAACGTTATACTTTGGCTATTGACATTATGTATAGCTGTGCTGCCATTGCTCGAAAATTAGGTTATTTTGAACAAAATCAAGAATTTTTCAAAGCTTATCGGAAAATTTGGATGCAGTTTTCAGAACATAAGATTCCAGTCGAGCTAAAAGAAGCTCTTGAGAAAAGGATTGTCCGTTTACAAAATGGTGAGCTAGATTTGCAATTTTATCAACCTTACTTAAATATATTTAAGTCTATAATTTATCAAATCAAGCAATGCCAAACAACAATGGACTCAATATACGCATATTATATTGTGATTTCGCATTTGCACATGCTGAATAATCGTTTAGGTGTTTCTCCAGAATACGAGTTTATTTTTTCAAATGCACTAGTTAAGGCTGAATAATTCTTTAATAGGAGGAGATTGAGTTGTGGAACTTTAAGGGAGAAAGAAATGTCGAAAAAAACTTTATTGATTATCATATGATGTCAATAAATGAGCCGGAATTCACTAATACTCAAGTTTATGATCATCAGCCACGACAAATACAAGGGAATAGTGATTATCCATTGGTTGATTTGGACTATGTACTTGATCAAAGTAATCCATTTGAGGCTGTTCTAGCGAATCGTTATTCTGCAAGAGAGCCATTTAAAGGAAATGTAGTAGTTAATAGAGCGCTATTGGCACGGTTCACTCAATTAGCCATGATTGGCGGAAGTAAAGAAAATCGAACATATCCCTCAGGAGGAGCTCAATATTATGTGGATACTTACTTTCTATTCAATGAGGACTTGGTAGATCAGCAGATAGTTAAACAAGGAAATATTATGCGATTGAACAGTGATACCCATAAGTTGATGGTTAAGCAATATCAACCATGGGATGAAATAAGTAAGGCCTTTATCCAAAAATATTTAGTTAATAGTGCTCAGTTTACAATTGTATTGAGCTGTGATGTAACGAGTATTTCTAAAAAATATACAGATATTTCTTATAAGCTCGTTCAGCAGGAAGCTGGTCATATTGGACAAAATATTCAGCTTGTAGCTAATTATTTAGGTTTAGAGAGTGTACCTTTAGGAGGATTTTATGATATTGAACTGTCAAAACTTCTAGGAGATAATCAGACTTCATTATATGCATTTCTTCTAGGGTAGAAAGGAGTGGATTGGGAATATGCATTGCTTAAAATTAAAGTATCAAGTTAAAAAAATAAACGACTTTTTTATGATTCAAGACTGTATTACTTCAGAAGCTGTAATGGCATTTAAGGTAAAGGATATTGAATTTAACAAGTTAAAGGAAATCATTTATCATGGAATAGCAGAAGACGCTGAGGGACCTGAAAATAAATTAGGTATGCAGTTATTGGAAAAAGATCCAAAGCTTTTCACTCAATATAAAACACAAGAGTCTAGTGAATTGTTAAATTTGGTGAGAAATTATACAGAGTTCTTTACTCCATATTTTATTTCAACAGAGGCAATTGCTGAGTACTTGGATTTTGCAGAAGGTATTGTGAATACTGGAAAAGTATTTAAAATTCAATTGTTTTTGGAAAATAGATTTCCAAATGTACAAGAATTTCTTGAAAATTTACCATTTGTAGAAACTATTTATAGTAAGGATAAGCAAGAGGAAATTGATTTATTAATTGGTACACAGCAAAAAATCTCTACAATTCCTCAGATCGAAAGCTGTGCTACGTATGTCTTAGCATTGAGCTGTCAGGAAAAAAGTTTAGAAATTGGACCATTGATTAATGCGACTAAGTTTGAAATACCAGAATTTCTGGCAAATGGGGAACAAGACGCTAAAATTATGCATCATGAAGAATTGTTAATGTGTTTCTTCCTTGAAAGAATTCTATTTATTCAGCTATTTAATTTATACAATAAAATGCGACAAAATGAATTTTTCCCAACCAGAAATAAAGTTTGTATTAACAGAATGGATCTTCAAGGATACAGTGAGGCTGTGACCTTATATCCCAAATATTTAGTTGAATTTGTTGTATAATCGTAACTGTAAGGGAAATACTCATAAGTGTGTATTTTCCTTTTTTGTGTGTACATATATGAGGTTTAATAGGTTATTTAATCTATTTTTGAAAAAAATGACTAAAAAGCATATATACTATGGGTGTAAGGAATTGGAGGAAGGATTAAGAAGATGATAGAGATGTTAAGGGTATTAAAAGAAGATGTTATTGCAGAAAGCATAGTAAATAAGCTGAAGGAACACCAAGAACTAAATCGAATTCAAGAATTGAAATGTAAGCTTGGAATAGAGGTATTTCTAATAAATTTAGGCAAAGCCATTGTTGTATATGCAGCTGCTATATTGTTGCAAACAGTACCGTTGACGTTCTTATTTCATTGTGGATACTTAGCTGTTAGAATTCATGCAAGAGGAATTCATGCCAAGAAAAGCAGTGTATGTACTGGAATTAGCATTCCACTGTTTGTTTTACTACCGCTACTAGTAAATGAAATAACTATTCCAAAAAGTTTAGCGGTTGTTATAGTAAGCATTTCTTATCTTTGTCTTTATAAATATGCCCCCTGTGATACAGAAAAAAATAGAATTACAGATATGCAATTAAGGATGAAGTTACGAAATAAGTCACTAATGGGATATTCATTATGCGGACTATTGTTTCTTACAACTAATTCACAAGTAGTGTTTAATCAAGTTTTTTTTGGAAGTTTGCTAGCGATTATTTGCATTCTGCCAATAACATATAAAATAATAGAAAGATAGGAGAGAAAAAAATGGAAGAAATTAAAAAAATATTAAAAGAAGGAATAACAAAATTATTTATAGGACTAGGAGGATTTAGTGTAGAGAATTGTTGCTTTGGTTTTGCATTTGAGCCAGAGATACCAGAGGAATTGAAGAAATAATAAATATAAATAAACATTTAAAGTGTTAAATGCAAGTGAAAAGAGGCAAAAAAAATAGTGCTAATTAAGCCAGTTTTTCGTGTATTCGACTCTAAATGAGGGACCACTAAAATCCAGCACATGGGCCGGATGGGCCAGACGATCTGCCATAGCTGCTGTAAACATTAGATCTTTAAAAGTAAGTCTCTTCCCATCAATCAAATGATAAATTTGTGGTTATAATAATTGCTCCAACTGTAGTTCTGTTGTAAAGATGGTTAAATTAAATTTCACTTCCCGTTTGATCAAAAGACATGTATCTAAGTTCATCCAAGATAACCAAATCATATTTACTAAATCGTCGTTTATAATAATTAAACTGATTTACACTCATAGATTCCTTAAGCCCAATCATTAAATTGGGAATATTTGTAAATAAAACATTTTTTCCAGAAAGGTAAGCCTCAATTCATAAAATGATAGCTAAATGTGTTTTATCTACTCCTGTATTACCCATTAAAATCATATTTTCTTTTTGGTTGATAAAGTTTAGACTTTTTAATTCTTTAATTTATTTTTTTAGTTTTATTTCTAAATGGCTATCCATATATTTATCAAAAGTCACTTTATGTCGTAATTTGGCTTGACCTATAAGTGTTTGAATCCGATTATTTTGACGCGGCTCCAGGTCAGTAGTAAGAATAGTGAGAATATAATTTTCGTAACTTTATTCTAAATCTAACGCCTGCTTAATCAGATAGGTTTTCTATTCATCCCTAATTCACGGATAGCGGATCGTTGAAAACGTCCGGCTTCTAATAAGCGAATAATTATATGCTTATCCATAATTTTAATCACTCCAGGGTTCTTCAATAAGTAAAGTATTCTCTTTACCTATTGTGATTTAAAAGTGGCTCCCTTTTATATAGTACATGAAAAACAAAAGAACACTGAAATATATAATTAATTCCTACTATACTGTCAAATAATATATGGTATAATGAATTTATCTATATAGAAAATGAGGAATTAAGTATGGAAATAGTTATGTTTTTACAAGTTATTTTTATCTTTATACTATCAACTGTACTAACAAAAAAAAAACTCTTTAGGAAAAGGTTTATATTTTTTGAGATACTTTTTAGTTTGATTATGGCGATTTTATATAAATATGTAGATATATTTGGTTCTTTTTTTGTATTTTTTGGTATTATAATTATGTTTAGATGTAGTCGATTGAAATGGATTGATGCTCTTCATTATTCTTCAATGGTGATGATTTGTGTAATTTTAGGTGATCATATTGTTAGCTTTGTTATGGAGAAAATATTAGGGGTAACTAGCGTTTTTCAAACAAGCAATGAATTTGTTTTATCAGCTATGATAATGCGTCAAATTTTTGTACTAATTGTGAGTTCTGTATTGCTTATTATTTGCAAAAAAGTAATTATTGATATTATTGCTCGAGGCATGGAAAATCAAAATTTGAAATACATTCTAGGATTTTTTAGCTTTTTCACGTATATAATTTATTTTACTATGATTGTGTATGTTAGGATAACTGGTAGTCAAAGCTCGTTAATATTGATGAATACACTTTATTTATTTATCTACTTTACACTATTTATTATCAGTCTGTCATTTTCAGTTTATACATTCCAAAAAAATTATGAAATGAAAGAAAAGAAAACCGAGCTGAAAAATATGCGGCTATACACTGAAAAATTGGAGCGGAATTATACTGAAATTCGGCGTTTTCGCCATGACTATATCAACATTTTAGCATCGATGTCAGATTATATTGCTAATCGTGATATTGAATCTTTAGAGCATTATTTCAACACTAATATTATGAAAATTAGTCATGAAATCCAAAATAACAATTTTAAAATGAAAGATTTAAGTCAACTGAAGGTTCGAGAAGTAAAAGGGTTGATTTCTTCTAAATTGATTACAGCTCAGGAGAAGGGATTAGATGTTGCATTTGAATGTCCAGAGGAGATTGACTACCTAAATGTAGATAGTGTGACTCTTTGCCGTTGCGTGGGGATATTATTAGATAACGCGATAGAAGCAGCCACGGAATCTGAAGAGAAGCAAGTTCGAGTAGCTTTTGTTCAGTTCAATAATTCGATTTCTTTTGTTATTTGGAATAGTTTTGTAGATGAAGGACATAAGGTGTTTAAATATTTTGAAAAGGGATTTTCCACTAAAGGTGAGAATCGTGGCTTAGGTTTGACTACTTTAAAAGAGTTGATTGCTAAGGTAACCAATGTTCAGCTAGATACTTATACTGATGAGCGACAGTTTAAACAAGAAATTAAAATAATGAAGTGAGGGAGCCAACTATGATTGATGTTTTTATCTGTGAGGATCAAAAAGAGCAGCGAGAAAAAATAATTAACTATGTAACCAATTATATTATGATTGAAAATCTGGATATGCAGTTAGCATTGGCGACAGATAATCCAGAAGAGCTATTAACCTACGTAAAGGAAAGTAAGCGAGCTGGTTTATATTTTCTTGACATAGATTTAAATCACAAGATAAATGGTATCAATCTTGGTGCAGAAATTAGGGCGGTTGACCCAAATGGTGACATTGTATTTATAACTACTCACTCAGAGCTGAGTTATTTAAATTTCATATATAAGGTAGCTGCGATGGACTTTATTATTAAAGATAACTTTGAAGAAGTTCAAGGACGAGTTATTAGCTGCCTAAAAGTAGCAAGCGAACGAAATCGACTGACCAACAAAGTTACAAGTAAGAAATTTGTGCAAAAAATAGCTGAAAAAATCGTTAGTGTTGATTATGAAGATATTATGTTTTTTGAATCATCTCCATTGCATAAGGTTGTATTGCATCTAGATAATCGCCAAATTGAGTTCTATGGGAAATTAAAAGAGTTAGAAAAAGAATACGAAGGTTTTATTCGCTGTCATAATTCCTTTGTAGTAAATATTGATAATATTCAGGAAGTCAATTTTAAGGAAAAGAAAATTTTGCTTAAAAATGGGGAAACTTGCTATGGCTCTGCTCGAATGATTAAATCAGTACAGAAAAAGTTGGAGGCTGATAAAGCTTTACTCAAATAATCCATTGAAAGAACGCAACTATTATAAGAAGTAAGAATGAAGCTTAATACCTAATTTAAATTTTGTATGTAATTTAGTAGAGATTTATAAGGTGAAATATATTAAAAGTGAATTTTGGGATGAATTCAATATCTATTGCTGATCAAGTATTAGATTCAAATGAGTTAGTCATTTCATACTATATACTTGGATCCTATAATGGAATTACGGACAACTTGTTCGATATAATTTCTTATAGGAGCCGTTGGCGAGTGGATTGAAAGTTTAGCAGAATTAAAACGAATGATTATGAAAGATGGCAACGAGAAAAAATAAAAAATTTTGCAGTAGAAACCGAACATGACACAAGCGAGTTGTGTTATGTTGAGGTTATGGTATTATATTTTAGTGAAAATGAAATAAATATTTACTACGTTATAATTTTACTATATAAGTACATTGGGATATTTATTCTTCACTAAATTCCTAATAGACTGAATTAAATAATGAACAAACTATTTTTTTACGTACTAATTAACAGATAGTGGAAGATGTTATGAAAAAAATAAAGTAATCTTATTTTTAGGATTAATTGTTTGGGGATATTTTGGATTAGGTTCAGTGGGTAAACCTGTAGATGATTTTTATAGTTGATTTTTTTAATAATACTTGATACATTTCAAATGAAAAGTAAAAAGAAGTTCAGAAAGAACAAATAAATTGATTTTTAATTTTTTTCACAATTAACTAGAATTTTTCATGAAAAACTTTTTTGGAAAACATATTAAGCTTAATCTGTCACTTTTTAAGTTATGTAGCATCATTTATTACGATAAATGACGCCAAATAAAACAATTCGCTACTTAATTCCAATTACTAAACTATCGCGGGCGACTTCTACCACTTCAACTGTAATGGTCGTTAAATTGTTTATTTCCAAGATTCTATCAATTTGGGTGAAAAGTCGTTGTATTAAACGGAAATTTCCATTAGTTATTTTTATGATTTTTGTAACAGCTTTATAGTCTGAAAAATCTTCCATTTTAACGGGAAGACCTAGTTCTTCCCATTTGAATTCGAGAATATGGTGCGTTTCATCCTTACTTAAAGCAGAAAACTCATGTGCAGATCCAATACGAGAATAGAGTTGAGGATAACGAGATAAACGTTTTTCAATACCCGGCATTCCAACCAATATAAGAGCAAGGTTATTTTCATCATAAATTTCTCTTAATTGTTCAAAATGCTGTATTTTTAACCAATCTACTTCGTCCACTATTATCAAATCTACTTCGGAGAAAAATCCGGGAAATTGATAATTATCTTTCTCTTCTTCAGCGTTTTCCTCATAATCGTGCTTTGCGCTTTCTAACTGAGTTCCTAAAACACGTAATTGTCCAGATAATTTAGTCGCTCTGTCCGCGGGTGCTGTGTAAAATATTGTATTCGCTCTCAAAATTTCTTAAGGGTTATCTACTACCTGACGACCTATATTTCTATAGTCCAACATATATGTCAATTTTTGATCTAAATGGCACAATTTCTTTCAACTTATTTGGCAAAAGAACTAAATGTACTCAAAAAAATAGTCGTTCTTCTCAGTATAGTGTGCGTTTGTGTCATTTATCGATATAGAATCAGTGTCATCTAAAATAAAAAAGTACAATCCATTATTTTTTTAATTAAATAGTGCTAAAACTTATGCTAAAAACTATGTCTTAATAACCTCCCTTTATGGTATAATTGAGGTAGGAGTGATGATATGAATTACATTTACGGATATGCACGAGTCAGCACTCGTTCTCAAGAATTAAATTGTCAATTAGATATTTTAGAAAAATATAATTGTAATGAAATTTTGACAGAAAAAATATCAGGAACTAAATCTAATCGACCAGCATTAAATAAATTAAAAGATGTTGTTCGAGAAGGTGATACGGTAATCGTTGAAAGTTGGAGTAGACTTGGCCGTAGTACAAAAGATTTAATTGATCTTGTTGATTTCTTTTCTCAAAAAAAAGTCAATGTGATCAGTGATAAAGAAAAATTTGATACGTCTACTCCCCAGGGGAAATTAATGCTAACCGTCTTTCAAGCATTTGCAGAGTTTGAACGTGATTTAATTGTTGATCGTACGAAAGAAGGTCTTAAAAGTGCAAGGGCAAGAGGACTTGTGGGTGGTCGTCCGCCTGTAGATCAAAAGAAATTAGATCAAGCGATAAGTTTATATGAAACAAAGAAGTATTCAGGCCGAGAGATTAAAGAGATGACTGGAATAAGTCAATCTACTTTATATAGATATCTTAGAAAAATAAAAAATGAAGATTTTTCGAAGTAATAACGACATCAGCTATATTATGTATACAGAGAAAAAATTAGTAAGTTTAATATTTCTTTGGGAAAATATAATATAAAGGAGATATTTAGCATGAATAAAGAAAATAAGCAACTTAAAGAAAATAGAGAAGGTGTTATTAGCGTTTTAGTTCCAATAAGGGTAGACGAAAATTGGGCTTTCGAGATGATTATTCAGAGAGAAAATAGTAAAAGAGGCATGGAATACTATATACCATCTGAGAATGGAAATATTTCTGTATGTCCAATTAAACTTTACAATTGACACTAAAGCAGCTAGTTTTATATTCGTTAGTGAATATAAAAAAAGGAAGGGAGAAAGAAGGAAATGAATAAGTACAATCAACCATAGAAGATTGGCGTAAAAAGACCTACATTTATTTGTGTAGGTTTTTTTTATTAAATTATATTTAATTAAAAAAACATGCAAGAATTTATGTATGGTGTTTACAATATGTATTAAACGTTATATAATCATCGTGTTAATAACACAAGATATGAAATTGTGTTATTTTATCATTATAAGAATTGAGGGGTGTTGAAAAATAGAAAACAAATGTTCCATTCAAAGCAGGAATTAAGGTGAAGTATTGTGAATTATTTAATTTTCAAGAAATCAGGTGTGATATGAAAAAAAAAATTATTTATTGTATTCCCATATTCAATACAGCATTATTAATTTTATTTTTACTTTTAAATCCAAAAAAAGATTTCAGCAATTTTTCTTTAATACAAATGGCAATAATAATTAGTATTATGATGCTGAACTTAGTAACTATGTATTTATATACTAAAAACCAAGATGTAAATAAAAACATTTATTGCGCAAATAATAAAAAAATTATTTTTATTATCTTTATAATTGTAATTGGTGTTTGGCTTATGCTAAAAATACCCTATCTTTTTTAACAAAAAATTAAATTTTACTATATTATGGAGACGATAACAAATGAAAATATCAACAAAACTGAAAAATCATCTAAATAAATTGGCTGTATCAGCTATCTTAATTGCTTTTATAGGAAACCTCTTCATAGGATCAGTAGATGCTTCAATGACAGAAGAACCAGATACCAAAACAGAAGAATTTTATGAAGATAAAGAGTTGCAAAGAACATTTAAAGATATGAATGATTACTCCAAAACAACAACAGAAATTAAAAATGAATTAGCAATTAACGAATTGAAAAATAATGTAGCTAATCTTATTGCTACAAAAAAAGTAAAAACTAATGCTCCATTAGAAAATTATGATTATAAAGGTGTTACAGCATTAGAAATTAATCAAGCTGGATCGACATACACTTCAATTACATTACCAGTAAAGGGTGATAATTATAGTTTAATCAGTAATCTTACTCTAGTTTAATCAAGATTCTAGCTTATCTACGTATTCAGAGTCATTAATCACTAAAAGTGACGATAATAAATTTATTATAAGTAACTTTATGGATGGTAAATTAATAGAAAACAAAGCTACTGATTTAGATTATGTTTCAGATGGAGACTTACAAAAAGGACTTGAAAACTTACAAAATACAGAAAATATAAATGTTAAACAATCGAGAGGTTTTGGGAATAAAGTTGCTTGTATTGCTGCAGTTTTAGGCATTGATGGATCAGTTGCATATCTTATTGCTGGGACATGTACAGCAGCTTGCTTGACGGTTAACCCAGTTTGTGCTGCTTGTATTGGTGGTATTTGTGCTCTTGGAGCTGGAGGAATTGGAGGAGTTGTTACTTGTGTTACTCTTTAGGAGACTTAAATGAAAAATAAAGCTAAATTAATCATTTTTATCATTTTTCTTGGTGTGTTAATTATAAGACCTGTTTATCATTTATATGTGAACTCAACATATTCGTTAACCCCAATTTCTAATGAGGACTTTCTAAAATTAGAAAATAATACTAATGACTCATGGATAATATTCGGAAGGCCAACCTGTAATGAGTACGCTGTTTTTTTACCTAAATTAGAAACATTTGCTAAGAATAATAAAATTAAAATAATGTATTACAATATTGATAAAGAACGTAAAAATAGTGAAGATAAAATGAAGGATACTTTAGAGAGGTATGATGTAACAGTTTTGACAACTTTAATTCATATTAAAAATGATAAAGTTGTCAAAACTTTAATTGGAGATCAAAGTATTAAATCGTTACAAACAACATTTTTGACTAGTTATTTTAATATTAAAATAACCAAGTATACAAATCTACATGTAGATTCGTATACTTGGTTATTTACTTTTTAGAGCTCTGTTTTGTTTTAGTAATATATATATATATCAATCTACATGTAGATTGATATGCTTCTTTTATTTTCTTTGATATACATCAATTAATGTGCGAATTTCTCTACGTTCATCGGTAGAAAATGTTTGTTCATGTTCATCTAACAGTACTTCTAATAGTTCTTGTACGCTATCATGTCCACCTACAGTAACGAAAGCATTGATTCTATGAGATGTATTTACTTCACAGCGTATAGTAGTAGTTTTCTTCTTCACTTTTTTGAGTTTAGGTTGAGAATTCTCTTGATTTGTTGAAGCACTCTCTTTTCTATCCAATAAAGAATCAGAAAGAAGAGAATAAAATGTCCAGCAAGTGGTTAGTAAAAATTGAAGATAGAGGGTCTACGATTTTTGAAAAGAAAATTAACGGTGATAATAATGCTCGATCACTTTTTATCATTAAACAGATTCAAATTCTTTCAGAACTTAACTTGAACGATCAAATAATTCAATCGAATCCATTAGCTAGAGAAGCAAGAGGTTTAATGACCGTAATGCCAAATGACCAAGTTATTTACATGATTAGAATATTTTAGCAAGTTCAATAAAATCAAACTATCAAAAATGTTTAAAAAGGCTGAAAGTATGGAGTTTCACTGTTCTAGTTTAGTATGTTGAGAGAAAAAAGTTTGCCTATTATATTTTGGAGGATATTTATGAAAAAGTTTATGTATGTATTTTTAGGAGTAGCTTCTGCATTAATGTTAATATTTATTCATAATTTTCAAGTTATACTGAGTAAGTTAAATGATGATCCAGGGAACTATTTAGTTCAGATAATCTGTAGGTTGATTCCATTATCTGTAACTTTTTACTTTTTTATATTAGTCTAAGGCAGAGAGAAACAGACGAAAAAGATAGAAGAAAGAATAATGATAAACAACAGTCAATATATAATGAAATATTGGAAAGACTAGAAAAACAGAATATACAGCAGGAAAAAATAGCTGAATATATGGAAAAGACTGCTATTGAGTTAAGAAGAACAAGAAGACCTGAAGGTATTGTGTTCATTTATAAGAATTATAGGTTATTAAAAGAATACGTTAACCTTAGAGACAGTGTACAAAATACGTTGAATATTGTTGCTCGGATTACTACTTTGGAAAATATATATAAAGAATTGGAATGAAATAGATGATGAAGAGGTTCCACTAGCATTTCTTGACTCGTTTAGTAATGCGAGATATTTTTTAGAACAATATATAGCTTTGTTGCACTTGTCTTGGAATATTCTCATAGATGATGAAGAAGGGAAAAAAAATATCACAGCAAATGATGATTTCTTCCACCTTGGACTTAATAAACCAATATCGATACTAGAATTAATTTCGAATAGCTTATTAATTGCTAATAAAACATCTGAGAGTCGATTAAAAAGAATTATCGAAAATGAAAATATTTCGCATATTGACTCAATGAGTCAATTTAGTTTTTATATGAGTGTATATTCTGATAGTGATGAGAGCCAGATTAAAGAGAAAATAGAAGCTGAATTTATTGAATTTAATAAAAATATTGAGTTAAGTCAATCAACAGTTATGTATTAATAAATAGGACATCATATTTTCAAAAACGATAGTTCGGATATGGACTGAGTTTTCAATTCCTGAAGCTGAAAATTAAATGGATAAATTCTTTAAAAAGTGAACTATTTACTACAGTTGTATGTAGCCCAACTTCTTAAAGACGAATTATTAGGATGATCAAAAATGATTAGAGAAGGATGGGTTTATAATGAGTTTTGTTTCAGCGTTTATAACAAAAGACTTTGCTTCTATAATGTCAGATGGTCAAGTCACAGGAGAAAATAAAAAAGCAGTACAAGAAGACTACAAAAAGATAATCAAAGTGAATAATTTTTTGATTGGATTTACAGGAAATAGCACTGGCCCAGTTGATTTAATAAAGAAAGCAGTTGGAGAAACAGATTCTTCTACTGAAATGCCATTTCTAAGCAAAGAGATACTTTTATTACTGATTAAAGAATTATTGAACAAATATAGAAAAATCCGTCATGCAAAAATCCATGTAGTTGTGATTGGATTTAATGAGGGGGAACCCAGTATTAACACAATTAGTTTAGATAATTCAGAAATTTATGAACAAAAAGATGAATTAGAAGATAATGGATATAGATTGATTATACTATATCCGTCTGACTACAGACTAGAAAATAAAAGTGAGGGCAACAAGTTTATAGAAAAAATAGAAGCATTAAATGGAGAGAATATTACTTTGTACACAATCAAAAAAATACAAAATGACATCAATAATTTCGTAGCTGATAATTCAAACACTGTAAATAAACATATATTCTCAGAATATGTCAAAAACGGTCGTTTGCGGAGTGAATTTAAAAAAATGAGGAATTTAAATATTTAAATCGATAAAATAAAATTACAGGAATACAAATGAAAATGGACAGTTTTTTATTTAAAAAGTATCAGAAAACGAATAAGATAGAAAATTAAACAATCAAGAAAAAATGAATGGAATAAAAATACAATTTGATATACTAAGGATAGGTTCATAACTAATTCTCATTTAACACGAAATACACATTGAATCGATGCAGGTACACATCTAGGCTACGATATATAAGAACTTTTCAAATTGTTTAATAGGGTTGTTGTTTTTTGTTATATATAAAATGATTCATTCATTATTTATATAAAATACTGTTATTTGGAGGAGATTCACATGAAAAAAAATATTTTGGTATCCCTGCTTGTTTTATTCTCTCTATCATTTTTATGGGAAACAACGATTGTCCATGCAGATGAAAAAACAAATGAAATTCCCAACAAAACGATTATCTATGACAAAGATGGTAAAGAAGTGAAGCCAACTAATCAATACAAGGAAATACTCCGAGGCGTTAGTCCACCTACAACAGTTAAGTGGCTTAACAACTCGGCATCCTATCAATCGGACGGATTTTCTGGATCTGGCCGTAGATATAGCGGTTATTCTTTTGGAACAATGAACAGTTCAGAAACATTCAAATTAACTTTTAGAATTGGTGGGTTTGGTGTAAATACATTTTCTAACCCAAACGATCCTGGACATGTCATTGAGTCCTATAATTTACCACTAAGTGGTTCGCCTTACACATTCTATACGCCTTATTATTTTTATTTTTTGGTAGATAATCCAAGATCTGGACAAACCTATCACCTAAGAGCAATTCAATAGATTGAGATTAGATAGACAACGTTAAGGAGTGGCCTATGAAGAAAAAAGTAGTTTTATTTTTGAGTTTGATTGTAATGATTCTTATTATTGCAGTAGGTTTTATTTATGTAAAAAAGAGCCACATGATTAAATCAGAAACGACTATTATTGATAATAAGGGAAATAGAGTAGAACCCTTAGACAAAGAAATTGAAAACTATGGAAACTAAGTATGCTAGCTAAAATATAGTAAATATGAACCTGAAGGGGATTTCCTTCAGGTTTTTTTGATAGATTCAGAAAGAGGTTGTTTATTCTCTGTTCTAAAAAGAACATTGATGGAAACTAAAAGGAATACTGACAGAAAGTTAGGAGTCTATTTAACAGGAACTATCTTATACTAAATTAGAACGGTCGTTCAACTTTCACAAGACGTTGTGAACTCGAACTAAGTCACTAAGTTTGATATTAAAAGCAAACAGAAAGCTAATTTACAAGAATAAAAGAAATTGGGAGGAATGTAGAATGGTCGATCAAATGGTATTATCAACACAAAAATGGTTAAATAAAACGTATAAAAATGTCAATGGTTTTGGGAGTGTTCCTGAAAATGGAAAAACAGGATGGCCGACTATTTATGGTTTAATTAGAGGATTCCAACACGAAGTAGGTATTACGGATTTATCGGATAATTTTGGACCAACAACACAGAAAAAAGCTGCGGAACTATTGCCTAAATTGAAAAATGGATACACTGGGAATGTTGTGTATTTGATTCAAGGAGCTTTTTGGTGCAAAGGAATGTCTCCACAAGCGTTGGATGGGAAATATACTACAGAGACAGAGGAAGCAATTAGTTCCCTACAAAAAAATGCTGGTGTTGCTAGTAATGGAAAATTAACCGTACCTTTATTAAAAGCATTGTTTGATATGAGCGCTTTTGTATTAGTTCCAGGAGGAGACTCTAAAATTAGAGCTATGCAACAAAATTTAAATGCGTCTTATCAAGCATACTTTGGTATTTTACCTTGTGATGGTATTTATCAAAGAGAGACGAACACAGCATTAATCTACGCTCTACAAGCGGAAGAAGGGATGAGTCCTTCAGAAGCTAATGGAATTTATGGACCAGGGACTACTAGTAGAACCCCTGTAGTAAACATAGGAGCAACGGGCAATATCGTAAAAATTATTCAATGGGGATTATACGTTAACGGATTTTACAAAACAGGAGATTTTAATGGTGTATTTTCTAATGGTGTAGGAGATGAAATTATTTCATTTAGAAAATTCATGAAGTTGCCTTCGTATACAAGCACTGCGGATATGACTGTGATTAAAGGATTATTGTCCAGTGCAGGAAATACAAGTCGAGATTCTATTGCGTGTGATACCTCTACACAGTTGACGTTGGAACAAATTCAATATTTAAAAGCGATTGAATTTAGTGTGGTAGGAAGATATTTAACAGGTTCAGTTGGAACAGGCGCAAACAAACGGAATAAATATTTAACCAGTGAAGAAATTGAAAACTTAGTTAACGAAGGATTTAGCATTTTCCCTATTTATCAAGATGGAGGTTGGGAAGAAAGTTACTTTACTAGTTCTCAAGGACAAACGGATGCCATTTTAGCGAGTAAAGCAGCTATGGACTTAGGTTTCCCAGCAGGTTCTACTATTTACTTTGCAGTTGACGTAGATGTTCTAGATGGAAATATTGGATCGACTGTATTGCCTTATATCAAAGCGGTTCATGATACACTATCCACTATTTCTTTATACAAATCAGGTATCTACGGCACTCGAAATGTTTGTCAAAGAGCTGTAGATGCAGGGGCTGTAACGAATTGTTTTGTGTCCGATATGTCGACAGGATTTAGTGGGAACTTAGGTTTTAAAATGCCTAAAGAATGGGCCTTTGATCAATTTATTGAAATGACAGTTGGACGAGGAGATATGTTGTTTGCCATTGATCAAGTTGCTTCTTCAGGAAGAGATGCAGGAGTGATAAAATTTGATGTTGATTCTAGTCAAAAAGTGAATGCAATCAGCCATAGCTTGTTAAATGGATTGAATCAGGATTTATATTTCAAAGACGTCACTATTGAAGCGAATAAGACCTACGAGCAACATTTAGGCGCAATTGATGTGTATGTAACGGTTAAGAATAGTTGGTCTTCTGAATCAGAAAACGGATTAGCAAAACTTAAAGTAACCAACGGGGTTGTAGATATGAAACCTTATCTTAATCCGATTCAAGAAACCCTTGATAAATACAACGATATTTTTAATGACGTGAAGAAAGATAACCTTGAAAGTGCCATTAATAAACTGGGACCTACTGTAAAAAATGGGATGATTGAGACGGGTCTAGTTGCACGAAATGGACGAATTGGAACTAAAGTAATTGTGAAAACAGAGTATAAAGTCAAACGCAATGGTCAAACGATCACTGAAAAGTTGGAAGTGACAGTTGAAACGTATGTAAATCCACTTAATGTTGCTCCGATTCCTGTTGTAGATTATGTACGTGTAGCAGATTCGATTAAAAATAATAATATGCAGGCAGGATATGTAGCGATAAGTGCATTAGTTGTAATAGGGGGGATTGCTCTTCTTCCAGAAGCCGTAGTAGGGGCTGCAGCTGTGGCCGCCGCAACAGTATTTTTATCAGTAATTACTTGGGGAAAAGAATTAATTTCTTAAATTAATAATTGAGAAAGAATATGATAAGAAAGATAGAAAAAGCGATTAGATTATTTATAATCTAATCGCTTTTTTTATGATATTTATATTATTAATTAAACAAGACCAGACTCTGTAATGAGTGATACTAGTAAACAACTTTGAGCCAAAAATAAACTAACATATGAAATTTTTTTATAGAATGTAATCTTAGCAGGCAATATAAAAAGCACCTTATTTTCAAGATTGTTGGACGATGAATATATTTGCAAAGCAAGTTGCTCTTTTTTAATAATCCTGAAGTAATTAATAGTCACAACTAAGTTAATAACAGCAGAAAGGATTAATAAAAATAGCCCAAATTGCATGTAACTAATAGACACATCCATATTTGACAAGACTAAAAATAATCCAGCTACAAATAATACTAAACCAATAATATACAGATAATAGATCAGTTTGTGGATTTTTTTTTCAACAGGATATATTTTGTATAAGGGGCTATTATCTGATGAAAATTGATGAGAATCATATTTTGTTTTAAATTGTTTAAGTTTAAATTTGTAAATATAGTTGGAAATGAAAAGGATAACCATAAAAATAAAAGTAAAAAAGAAAAAAAGATTGAATTGAAACATTATATTAACCTCCAAGAATTGATATTTTTATTATAACATAGCGAAATTCTAGACTGATAAGATTTAGAGGTGATATTCGTTACTTTATAATAGAACAGTGCTAAAAACGGTTGTTTACGTCAGATAGATAATAGAAAAAATAGTGACAAATATATAGCGCTATTTTTTTTACATTTAAATAGGCGAAAATAATTCTTTTTGACAGTAAGTCTAACATTTTTAATTATACTACTTGCTAGATTAGCAGTATATGGACAGATCAAAAGTTTGAAGAAGGTAATTAGATTAACTAAAAACGCCATCTATCAGTAGATGGCGTTTTGCAAATTTATTTTTTTGTTTTAAGCCAAGTTCCAAAAATGGCTAGGATACCAGCGATAATCATGAGAATATCAGAATAATTCAATGGTTGCTTCCATATTATTTTAGATACAACTAACATTAATAATAATACAATCACTATGGCAATAATGGTTTTAAGTGGAGTATTTATTTTATCCATACTAATCAACTCCTTATCTTGATTTTACAACAATGCCTGTGAAACTAACATCTAGAGTTACGCCTTTTCCATTATTTCTATAATTAATTTGATTAGCAAGTCCTCCAGCTGTAATACCTGCAGCAGCAACGGCTACACTAATAATGGCTGTCACACCACCTAAACCAGCAATAATAGCAATGATTGAAGCAGCTCCTGTTGCTTTTCCTAAATTGTAAACAAGAGTTTTTGCTTGTTGGTTAGAAAGTGTAAGTCTAAATGAGTTAGCACGTGCGCTTCTAACCGTATTTGGATTATTTAAATCATATACGGTATTTTTTAAAACTGTATAATCGTTTTCTGTCATAATATTTTTTGCTTTTTCGTTCAGTGTGTAAACACCATCGGTTACAGTTAAATATTGGTTAACTGCATCTGTATAGCTATTTAAACTTTCAATGTTTCCCACAGAACTATCTTCTTGGTAAGTTGATTGTTCCATAGTAGTTGCTGCAGATACTGTAAATGAAGCAGGTAAAATAACTGAACTTAGACTGGTAAGAATTATTGCAGAAATAAATAAGCTTTTTTTCATAATGAACACCATTCCTTTTAGTTTTTTACGTACACTTGAAACTAATTTAAAGGTAACATAATTAGTATTGAAAATATGGTTATTATCACATAAGTGAGCTTTTTAGTCTTATATGAAGCACATTTATTAATTGAAAAATCCCATAAAACGGTAGTTAATGACTTTGATTACAAATTAATTAATCATTCTGTCTTAGTAGATTTTTCAAAAAATTTACGTCAAAGGAACTAAAAATTAGTGGCATCAGCTTCAATTTTGGTATCATCTATAAATACAGTTTGACGCTCAGCAAGGCTAGATTGAATCCGTTATGAGTGGAATCATATAAAAAATGTGTATTTGTTCTGAGTATAGTCCAATAAAATGCCATTTAACATTATTTTAGTATGATAAGTAGGATATCCAGCTTCTTGATAAATAATCTTAACTAGGATTTTACTCTCTAAATGAATGACAAAACGACTTGGTCCATGGTATAGTTTTTGTATATAAACAGCACTATTTTTTTGTTGGATGATACTTTAATCATAACAAGAAGTGCTGTTTTACTGAATTTTTTTGAAGGGAGTCTCATAAAACATGCAGTTTTATACATTTGACTATTTAGTCAGTCAGTCTAACGTTAACAGTTATGTGAAATATACCATCATTTTCTTTGTTTTATTATTTTTAACTTTTGTGATTATTAAATACATGAGGGATCGAGTGCAAACGAAATACCGAGATTTAAGTATTATTTTCTTTTTAATTTTGGTATTTATTATAGGCATCCAATTTACGGATTATTCCCAATCTCAATCAACGGTTTCACAATCCGCACAAATGGTTCAATTTATCGAACAATTAGGTAAGGAAAAGAAAGTAAAAGCGGATGAGATTCTAGTCAATTCAACAGTACTTAATGATGAAATGGTCGTTAAAATCGATCAAAAATTTTACCAAGTGGATTTTAATTCTGATTTTTCAGCCTATCATACCCAAAATGTTCAGTTGGTAAATCCAGCTATTACGATTGTTAAAGAAAATTAAAATTTACCAGTAGGAGAGTGTTTGGTTTGGATTTATATTATGCAGCTATTATTAAATTAGGACTAGGTTTTATTTGTTTGATTTTTCAAATCAATTTATTAGGGAAAGGCAATTTAGCTCCTAGTTCTGCAATGGATCAGGTGCAAAATTATGTGCTAGGTGGCATTATTGGTGGCGTAATCTATAACGGCGATATCACGATTTTGCAGTTTTTTTTAGTCCTCATTATATGGACGATTCTTGTATTTACGATCAAGTTTATTAAAAATCATAATAAATATGCTAAGCGTTTGATTGATGGAAGGCCGATTACCTTGATTGCTAATGGTCAGGTAGATGTTGGCGAATGTTTACGTTGTGGTATTTCAGCTAATGATTTGACCTTTAAGCTTAGAGCAGTAGGAATTTATGAAATCAAACTAGTTAAGAAAGCCATTATGGAGCAAAATGGTCAGTTGACTGTCATTCAATACGGAGATGATAACATTAAATATCCGTTAATCATTGACGGTCAAATTAACGAGGATGTCTTAGACTTAATCCACAAGGACAGCCAATGGGTCCACGAAGAATTGACGAAAAAGCAGTACCAACTAAGCGATATCTATATGGGTGAATACGATTCAGGAGAAATTTACCTTTATCCGTATAAATAAAAAAGCATGAATTCTTATCTTTAAAAGAATTCATGCTTTTTTTATTTAGAAAGAAAGTAAGATAAGACCCGTGTATCCTCACTTAATTCAGGATGAAAGGAGGTCACTAAAATAGTGTTACATTCAGCAGCGACAATTTTATCGTCAATGGTTGCTAGTACACGTACATCAGTCCCTACTTCCTTGATATAAGGTGCGCGAATAAAGATAGCAGGGATATGATCGCCAATTGATGCGACAGATAAAGATGTCTCAAAACTGTTCACTTGTCTACCAAAACCATTCCGAACAACGGTGAGATCAATTAGATTTAAGCGAACCTCACTAGGGTGTTCTTTTTCCGTAGTGCTACACAAAATCAAGCCAGCACAGGTACCTAAGATTGGATGCCCTGCCTTAGCAAATTCGATCAACGGAGATTCAAGCTGATAGTCTCTGATTAAACGTCCAATAGCAGTTGACTCACCGCCAGGAATAATCAAGCCATCTAAGGAGTTTAAGTCAGCTGCTTCCTTAACTAAAACAACGTTGACGCCTAAAGCTTCAAGCATTCGTTGATGTTCTGCCACTGCACCTTGTAAATTTAAGACACCAACAGTCTTCATCATGTTACCAGCCTCTTTCTTGCATACGCTCAGATTTATCTAACGTAGAAATATCAATGCCTTTCATTGGTTCGCCTAGTCCTTTAGACAATTCAGCTAGCAGTTCATAATCCTCAAAATGAGTCGTTGCTCGAACGATGGCTTCAGCAAATTTTGCTGGGTTTTCAGCTTTAAAAATACCTGAACCAACAAACATTCCATCTGCGCCTAAACTCATCATTAGTGCAGCGTCAGCTGGTGTAGCAACGCCGCCTGCGGCAAAGTTAACAACAGGTAATTTTCCTAATGCTTTGATTTCTTTAACCAACTCGAAAGGCGCACCAATTTCTTTTGCAAAGTTCATTAATTCATCGTTTTCTTTTGTCACGAGCATTTTAATTTGTTGGTTGACTTTGCGCATATGACGGACGGCTTCCACAATATTTCCAGTACCTGGTTCTCCCTTCGTACGAAGCATAGATGCTCCTTCGCCAATCCGACGCAGTGCTTCTCCTAAGTCGCGACAGCCACAAACAAAGGGCACAGTGAAGTCTGATTTTAACAAATGAAACTCTTCATCAGCAGGTGTTAACACTTCACTTTCGTCAATATAATCAACGCCCATCGCTTCTAAAATACGCGCCTCGCTAATGTGTCCAATTCGAGCTTTAGCCATGACAGGAATGCTAACAGCCTTCATCACTTCTTCGACAATGGTTGGGTCTGCCATTCGAGCCACTCCACCAGCTGCACGAATATCTGAAGGCACGCGTTCCAACGCCATCACTGCTACCGCTCCAGCAGCTTCGGCAATTCGTGCTTGTTCCGCATTTACAACATCCATAATGACGCCACCCTTTTGCATTTGTGCCATTCCTCGTTTTACTAAATCAGTACCTAATTGTTTGTTCATTTGATTCTCGTCCTCCTTTAGTGTTCGTTCTCCTTTAGCATAATGAACTTTTTAACGCTTCACTACAGCCAATTGGATTGTTTTTTATCCATCCAATTTAATCAACTGTGCTATACTATAAAAAAAACAAGTGGGAGAAGATGTAAATGTGGAGTTTAATTCCTTACAACAACCAAAAAATACCGTTGTATCAAAAAATTATGCTGTTAATCGAAGAGCAGATCAAAATAGGAAATTTGCCTGTGGGGAGTCCGATTCCATCTGAACGTAAATTAGCAGAATTGCTAGAAGTCAATCGTTCAACCGTTACAAGAGCATTTGAAGAACTCAGTGATAGAGGCATCATTATCCGAAAAAAAGGAAGCGGTTCTTATGTAAATACTGAAAAATGGGGACTTCAAACGCAACCTATTATCAACTGGCAACCACTATTTGGGGTTAATACAGCCATTGAAAAAAGCCCCTATCAGCGAAAAATTGATGCCTTAAAAAAATCTGGTAAAATGCAAACTTATTTAGATTTATCGAATGGGGATTTGCCCACTGATTTAGTGCCAGCGCTAAAAACACCTGAACTTTCTTGGGGAGAATTAATCCAAAAAGAAAATGAGATGACTACGAACCAATTGGGAATTTTATCGTTGCGGCAATCCGTGCAACGTCATCTAGCAAAAAACTATCAGATGAAGGTTCCGTTAGAAGAGATATTGATTACTTCTGGTACACAGCAAGGGCTCTTCTTAATTGCCCAAGGTTTATTAAAGCCAGGAGATACAATTGGTGTTGAGGCGCCCTCCTACTTTTACTCCTTGCCACTTTTTCAAGCAACAGGTGTCCGAATCGTTCCATTGCCAATAGATAAGGAAGGGGTTATGATGGGGCCTTTAGCAGAAGCGTGTTTAAACTATTCAATCAAAATGATTTTTATTAATCCTATTTTTCAAAATCCAACAGGCTCTATTATGAGCTTTGAGCGAAAAGCAGCATTGTTAGAATTTTGTCAGCTACGACGGATTCCAATTGTCGAAGATGACGTTTATGGCGGTTTAAATTTTTCAACAGATGAGGTCACGCCATTAAAAAAGATGGATCAAAAAAATCAGGTGATTTACTTAGGCTCCTTGTCAAAATACGTTGGTCAGCATCTAAGAATTGGATGGATGGTAGCACCGCAAAATATCGTGACTCAACTGGCTCACATTCGCCATCAAATTGATTCGGGTTTAAGTGTGTTGCCACAAATTTTAGCAGATACTTTTTTAGTGAAGGATTTTGTTAGTCAACAAGCCCGATTAAAGAAAGAACTTAGTAAACGAGCCGAGTATGCTGAGGATTGGTTAATGGAGCGTTTTTCAGACATGGTTCAATTTGATGAGGTAAAAGGAGGGTACCATCTATATGCTCGTTTTCCTGAGCTTGATGTGAAGGCTTTTAATAAGCTGTTGGATGATTTATTAGACGAGAACATCATTGTGGGGGAAGGGCAATTTTTTGGAGATACAGTGCCAGGAATGAGGATTAGCTTTGGACATGCTGCTAATAAAGAATCGATGGCTTATTTTAGTCTTAAAAGTTAGTTTTAGGAGGTAAGATGCTAGTTGTTATGTTCATAATGAAAGTATTAATTTGATAGTAGGAGGAAATGAAATGCGAACAGAATCTGAAGTGTTACAGCAAATCAAAGCATTTGCAATGGAAAACGACGACATTAAAGTAGTTGCAATGAATGGATCTCGTGTCAATCCAATGGTTCCAGAGGACTCATTTAAAGATTATGATTTGGTTTTTTTTGTAGAAAAACTTGAACCTTATCAAAGTCAAAAAAATTGGTTAACAACATTTGGTGATATTTTAATTTTATGTGAGCCTGAAATTGATGGTTTAGGAGAGCCATTATTTACTGATAAGGAAGGATATATTTTTCTGGTGATTTTTACAGACGGTATACGAATGGATATTCAATTAAGACCTGTGTCTTTGTTAGCTAGCTATCTAAAGGAAGATTCCTTGACTAAAATAATAATAGATAAAGAGCAACGAATGCCATTAAAACCTGTTCCAAATGATTCTAATTATCATGTTCAAAGACCTAGCGAAGAATTGTATCAAGCAAGTTGCAATGAATTTTGGTGGCAAGTATTAAATGTGTTAAAAGCCTATCATCGAGATGAATTACTTGTGGCGGTTTATTATTTAAACTTGACACGTAGTGAGTTGATTCGCATGCTATCTTGGCAGGTGGGAATTGAAACGGATTTTAGTTTAAGCTTAGGAAAAGAGCATCACCTATTGCAAAGGTATCTACCAAAAAAAGAATGGAAAAAGTTACTAAGCAGTTTTGATACTACTTCAAAAGAAACGCTTTATGAAAGTTTATTAATTATCCGAACACTTTTTAAAGAAGCTTTACGAATGGTTGGCAATTCATTGAATTACTCCGTTGAAGATGGAGAACTGATTGTGGAAAAATTTTTAGAAGCTCATTGTAAGAATCAGAATTTTAAATAGCGCAAAATAAAAGCACAAAAACCGATAGTAAATCGATTTTTGTGCTTTTTCGTTTATGCGGTTACTTTTCTTTTAACATAATAACCAAACGTTACAAGGATAAAAAGGGCACCTATCAAGATTGGAGAATTCTTGTTGCTTTCACCTGCTTGTGGAAGAGTGGATGCTTTAGTGTCTTTCTTGTTTGTTTGATAAGGCGTTAAATCAGATGGTAATGTGGAGCTTGGTGAAAGTGGTGTTGCTGGTCCAACAGTATCTACTGGTTTTTCTACTGGAGCTGGTTGTTGAGTGTCACTTGGTTTTTCCAGTGACGGTTGCTCAGGATTTGAAGGATCAATTGGATCTGTTGGTTTTTCTTGTTCTGGAAAGGCGATAGCTGTTTTAACAATTTCGCTTTCATTTCCAGCATCGTCGTAGCTTTGTGCCCAAATTTCTGTAGACGTTGCTTGTTCAAACGAGGCGGTGTAAGGGTGGTAAGTTTGCCCTTGATCTAAGCTATAACGAAGATGAGTAAATTGCTGTTGTTGCTGAGTCAATTCTTTTTCGTAGCCAATCGTAACGAAAACAGGAGCCGTAAAGCTTAGTCCACGTGTTTTAGAGGAGACAGTAATAACGGGTTTAGCAGCAATCTCAGGTTGAATCGTCGTCACTTCATAGACCGCTACTTCAGACTTATTGCCATAACGATCCGTGGCATAAAAGAAGACTTTTTGATTGATTGCAATCGCTAATTCTTTTGTATAAGGCTCGTAATGTTCACCATCGTAGCTATAAAAAAGGGTTTCCTCGTCATTAGCCGTTGCAATTAACGTTACTGCTTGATTGGTTAAAGCTGTAGTACTCGGTGTAATAGTTGGTGCTTTCAAGACTTCATTTTTATAGAAAACGGTGATTGCTTTGCTAGCTGTATTTCCCAAGCTATCCGTTAAACCAACCTGCAAATGATTTTCTCCATCAGTTACTGGAACTTCATAATCGAAAGCAGCCGCTGGTTTTCCTTCAAAGAATTTTTCATCAAAGGTATCATAATTAATGTCTGTATGAATGTTTTCATTGTTGACAACTAATTTATAGCCGGAGAAATTATCGGAAATCAAGCCTTTTAAATGGAACGGATTTTCATTGGTGTAAACAGAGTAGGCCCCCTTTTCATCAACCGTCAATTGATCTAACTGTAAGGTTGGCAAAACGGTGTCGACAATGACATAATACCCTTCATTAATAAGCGGTTTTCCATCGTTTTCATGATTAGATTGAAGGTAAAAAGCCACGCTGTGTTTCCCTTGTTTTAGTTCAATTGGAAAACTAAAGGTTAATGTAATTGGATCATAGTCAACCTCTTGTTGGTTGATTGTAAAATGATCGACTTTTTCACGTAGTCGCCCTTTGATTGTATAAATTCCCGTTGCCGAGTCGTAGCTTGGATTGCCAACACCAACCGAAGTGATGCCATTGACGTTGATGTTTTCGAGTGAAAGAAGCTCTGTTTGTTGGTAGCCAGTTGTGGTGAGCAGTCTTTTTTCCACTGTTTGGTTGCCGTATTCATCTGTTGCACGAAGGGTAATTAAATTTTGCCCATGAACAAGCTGCAGGGTGGTTTGAAAGCTACCATCTGGTTTGATTACAGAAGTTAAATCCATTTTTGCAGAATTGCTTGACTGCTCAAGTTCGAGTTTTTTTGTTGTGTTTCCTGTAGTACCAGTAAGTGTAGCCGTGGTTTGATTTGTTGTACTACTTTCTTGATCTGGATTGATAATGGATAATACTGGTTTTTGTGTTGAGACGGTAATTGGAACTTCTTGAATCACTGATTTTCCTTCAAGATCATTTGAAAAAATCAGGCTTTTTGTTGCATTAGTTATTGGAACCGCAACTTTAAAGAATCCATCTGTCGTAGTGGCTTTGATCCCATTGACTGCTAAGTCTTGCGGATAAGCGCCTTGAATAGTAAACGTTTGGTCAGCGTCTGAAAAACTTGCTGTATTGCTTGTAATGACCTGATTATCTGTAAGGTTGAATAAAACGAAGCCAGCGTCTGTACCGTATTGCAAATAGTGATTTTGATAGGTGGAATTTCCGGCGTAATCTGAGATCATGAGCTCTACTTGATTTTGTCCCGCCTTTGGTTTTTGCGAATCGTTCAAAGGAATCGAAACGGTACCTGCTGTTTGATTGCTGAGGTCATAGGTTTCAATCTTTCCATTTATGGCAACCGTTACGGCTCTTAAATCCACACCACTTAATTGATCGGTTAGGTTAACCTTTAAGCTTGGAGCTTTCAGAGTATCATCAAAGCCAAGTTTTTCAATGTTAGGTTTTGTCGTATCAACTTTAATAGGCAAATACATTTCTTGAGGTTTTGCCTCGGCAAGATCAGCTTTAGCCACCACTTTTAATTGATATTGACCGTCGGGCACAACTTCATTGTTCCCAGTTTTAACATTATAAATCGTTCCATCCCAATTGGCATCTGTGATAGTGTGTGATGAGAAGCGACCAGCTCTAGCATTAAAAGTATCCTTACGAATTTGTTTTTCTTCGGTTAAACGACGTAAAACTTTTTTATCTGCATCGACTATTTCGTAAGTGACGTTTTTAGCATTACGTAAAAAATTAAAAGTTGGTTTTGCTTCATCCTTGCGTCCATCTTTATTTGGTGAAATGGCCACTAATTCAGGATCAATGGTGTTGTTTTTTAAGCCTAAGAAGGTATTGTTTTTATCTGTAAAATAACCGAAGCCTTGAATGGATGCTTGATCATAAATCGGTGCATCAATAACAGGAGCTAAACTGTAGTCACCATAAAATCCAACAAAGGGTATTGTTAAACTTGGTTGAGTGTCACTTGTGAAACCAATATACCCTTCGACGAATTGCTGTTTTGCAAACGATGAGGGCAAGTCTAATTGAAGCTGAATCGTTTGTGTTTCACCGGGTTTTAAAGTGACACTATTTTTGGATGTTGTGAGTTTAGCATCGTTGATTTTTGTTTCATAAACTTCAGCGGTACTTGTTTGAGCCTCTGTATAAACACCTCCAAAATCAGTGAATTGATACGTAGCAGCTTTAGAACCGTTATTTTGTAAGGTCACTGAAAAACGAGTATTTTGCTCAATTTGTTTTAGTGCTAACGCACCATCGCCATCTGTTGAGTCTGTTAAACTGGTTGTGTTTTCGATGGCTTTGTCTACTTTGATTTGCCCAGCGCCTTGTCGGCGTGGTGAAATAATAACCTCATCGTGGTTTTTATCTAACATTGGCAAGGCTGTATTCATAACGGATAATTTTGCAAAACGAGTGAGCTCAATGCCACTTAAGTCTGTTTTTTTCTTTTTTAAGGCTTGGTATACAAGCGCTTGAGAACCCGCAACAAATGGAGAAGACATTGATGTTCCACTTTTTGTTTGGTAGGAATTATTGTTAACTGTTGAATAAATATTTCCTCCTGGAGCAGAGATTTCAGGTTTGAATTCCAAATCAGGTGTTAGCCCCCATGATGAAAAATCAGACATTTTTCCTGTTTTTGGATTGGCGAATTGATAACTGCTGATGTCAAAGCTAAATTGTTGCGTAGTGTGTTGTTTTGCTAACTCAACTAACGCATCCCCATCTTCTTTTGTAAGGCTCAGTGTTAAGTAGCTTGGATCATCAAGCTGCATATTAATAGGCGGACTATCGGGTGTATTGTTATAAATGAGAGCTGCCTTAGCACCATGTTCCTTAGCGATTCGTTGTTTATCAGAAAAGGCAATGGCTCCCCGTTGGATTAAGACGATTTTATTTTTTACGTCTTTGTCTTGATAGTCTCGTTCTGCACCGACGCCCACCTCAATTAAATCTGTTGGCTGATTTAAGATGCTGGTATCAGCTGTTGTAGCATTTGAAAAAACAATCGCACCAGATGGAGAAGTGGATGTTTCCATTTTGTGAGGGTGCTTAGTCCCATCAGCATCTACTAATTGAACCAGTAAACCTTCGCTTGTAATAGACGTATTCTCAGCAGAAGCAACCGTTAAAGCTTCTGTTGTGACGCCAGGAGACCCTAGTGTTCCTGTGTCTAACGTTCCTAATTTATTTTGTGGATTAACACTTGTATTATCAGTGGTACTCATGCTGCTATTTCCTGCCGAAATAACCGACAAGACACCTGCTTCAGCCGCTTGTTTAATGACCAATTGTTCAGGTGAGTTAGGATCAACGGTACCAGAAACAGATCCTAAGCTCATATTCAAGACGTCTGCTCCTAATTTAACGGAGTCTTCGATAGCTGCAATCACATCATCATCTAAAGCGGTTGCCACACGAGTATTATTTGGAAAAACCTTCATTGCGAGTAGCTGTGCTTCTGGTGCAACCCCAAGAACCGCTTTTGCTGGATCATCGCCGACGCCATTTGCAGCAACAATGCCAGCAACGTGCATCCCATGCATGCCAGTACCTGGATTTGTATCGACAATATCTTCGTTGTTATCAGCGTAGTTGTGACCAAAAGGAACTTTTCGAGTAAAGGCTTGACCATAGCCAAGCTTTTTAACGCTTCCGGCTCCAGCATCAAGAGAAATTTTTTCTTTTGTATCATCTGATAGTCGTAAGTCTTTATGGGTTGGATCAACACCAGAGTCAATAATTGCAACAACCATGCCTTCTCCTTTTAATTGATGTTGTTCCCAGACTTGCTGGACGTTTGCTAATTGATTTGCATCAATGGATGTTGGGGAATAAACCTTTGCAGCAGAAACGGCTTCTACGCCGTCCATTGCTTTAATCGCATCAACATCTTTGTATTTTGCATCGATTGAAAAAGCATTGATTAAGTAACCAAATGAACGATCGCTTTTATTTCCGGTTAATGATTCGATTTTATTTTTAATGGTTGTTTGACTTTCAATAACGGAATCAGCTGCTTGATCAATTGATTGAACAGAAGATTTTGACCCCGTTGGGACATCCAGACGTTCAATTGCAGCATCTTTTTTTAATTGAATGATTAATCGAATTTCTTGATTGTCGTCAAAAGAGTTTTCATTAAATTGGTTCATGTCAAAACCACGACTTGCTAACTGGGCTTTTACATTTTCTTCAAAAGCTTTTTTACTAAGATCATGGATAGAATCTTCGCTTTTTTTGTGAGCCTCCATCAACTGTTGATAATTGGTTATTTGCTGTGGCGGTGTTGCTTTTTCGCTCCAAGCAGTTGCTGAAAAGGTACTAAAACCAGTAGAAAGCATTAAAATCGTTAGTAAAAAACGACTCCTTCTTTTGCGCTTTCTTGTGTAACCAAACTTCTCCATTTTAAAATCCCCCTTTTTACTTTTATGATAGTCAAATAAAAGTATTAGGTTTATTCTAATCTAATTTTAATTATAATTCAATTGATTTTTAATAATTTTTGAAAATTCAGTTAAATTGGTCTATTAATCTTCTATTAGTAAGAGTTGATTCAAGTCAAGGAGTTGAGTACAATAATAGAAAGAACCAGCGGACTAGAGCCTTGAACCGGTTTAGCTAAAAAGGAGAGCACAATTATGTTGGAAAGCAGTCAACAAAAAGGTCAGTCATTAGCACAACAAGTGGCAAGTAAGATGGAAGAGTTCATTAAGGAACAGCGCTATAAAGTGGGAGATAAGCTACCAAATGAATTTGAACTAGCAACCGAATTAAACGTTGGAAGAGGAACGATTCGAGAAGCCATTAAATTATTAGCTGCACGAAATGTTGTAATAATCCAACGAGGAAAGGGGACATTTGTATCTGAAAACCCTGGTTTGACAGAAGATCCACTTGGTTTGAGCTTTATTACAGATAAAAAAAGGCTAAGCCACGATTTAATGGATGTTCGTGTGATGATTGAACCTGAAATAGCCAAATTAGCAGCAGAACACGCGACTCCTGCTGAGGTAGAAGAAATGGAAGCGATATGTTTAGCGATTGAGAAGCTGATTCATGAAAATAAAAACCATGAAGAAAAAGATATCCAGCTACATTCGGCTATTGCAAAAGCGAGTAAAAATGTCGTAGTACCTAGTTTAATTCCGATTATTCAAACGGCCATTTCGTTATTTATTAATTTAACCAATCGAAGTTTAAAAGAAGAAACGATTGACACCCATCGACAAATTGTGGAAGCGATAAAAATTAAAGATGGTGAGGCTGCT
This sequence comes from Carnobacterium sp. GW821-FHT04C06, assembly GCF_059420345.1. Classification (NCBI taxonomy): domain Bacteria; kingdom Bacillati; phylum Bacillota; class Bacilli; order Lactobacillales; family Carnobacteriaceae; genus Carnobacterium; species Carnobacterium sp. GW821-FHT04C06. The sequence goes on along the minus strand of NZ_JBWKTN010000004.1, from coordinate 205,690 downwards.
AAAAAGGCAATGCAGCGACATTTAGGCTACAACAAAGATGAATTAAATATTTAAAAAAGCATCCAAACTCCAGGGATGTTTTTTTTATGGTTGACATTCGTTTTAGAAAGCGTTATCATTTTTATAGACATACGACGTATGACGTCTCGAAAATAGATCAAGGAGTGACGATGATGAAAATTGGCATTATTGGATTAGGCAAAATGGGCATTAATTTAGCAGAAAATTGTGTGGATGCAGGACATCAAGTTGTGGGGTATGATTTACACTTACCTCAATTAGCTGAAAATCAAAATGAAATGACACTGGTCAACCATTTAAGTCAAATGATTGAAGAACTACCGCGTCCACGAATTATTTGGTCAATGGTACCAAGTGGAGCACCAACAGAAGCTATTTTTCAAGAAATGATGACACTCCTTGAACCGGAAGATATTTTTATTGATGGTGGGAACTCTAATTATAAGGAGTCTGTGATACGTGGCAAATTAATGGCAGAAAAACAGCTTTATTTTTTTGATGTAGGAACTTCTGGTGGCATGAAGGGCGCTCGAGAAGGCGCTTGTTTTATGATTGGTGGCGATGAACACATCTTTAAACAAATTGAACCTCTTTTCGCGGGAATTGCAGTTGCCGACGGATACTTATATGCTGGAGCAGTTGGAAGTGGACATTATTTAAAAATGGTTCATAACGGGATTGAATATGGAATGATGCAAGCCATTGGCGAAGGTTTTGATCTTTTGGAACATGCTCCTTATTCGTTTGATTATGAAAAAGTAGCGAAGGTTTGGAATAATGGTTCGGTTATTCGTTCATGGTTGATGGAACTGACTCAATCCGCTTTTAAAAAAGACCAACGTTTAGAAGAAATTCAAGGAATCATGTATTCATCAGGTGAAGGCAAGTGGACAGTTGAGGAATCTTTAGAACAACAAGTGGCTACGCCGATTATTACAATGTCTTTGATGATGCGTTATCGCTCGCTTTATCCAGATACGTTTAGTGGAAAAGTCGTTGCAGCATTACGAAATGAATTTGGTGGTCATGATGTTGAAAAGAAATAGGGGTGGAGAAAAATGAAAGATTATGTCATTGGTGTAGATATTGGCACAACAAGTACGAAAGCTGTTTTGTATGATAAAAATGGAAATGTTAAAGGATATGCTAATAAAGAATATCCATTGTATCAAGAAATACCAGATATGGCGGAGCAAGATCCGGATGAGATTTTTGAAACTGTGATTGATGTTCTAACAGCGGTGGTTAGAAAAAGTGGAGCAGATGTGGCTAGAATCGCTGGGGTTTCATTTTCAAGCGCGATGCATAGTTTAATTTTGCTAGATGAAGAGAATCAATTGTTGACTCGTTGCATTACATGGGCGGATAATCGCGCTTATCATCAAGCAGAGGAACTAAAAAATTCAGCTGCAGGCTTAGCAATTTATCACCGGACAGGAACACCGATTCATCCGATGTCGCCTTTAAGTAAAATCTTGTGGCTAAAAGAGGAACATCCTGACTTGATTCAACAGACGGCTCATTTTATTGGGATTAAGGAATATGTGTTTTATAAACTATTCAGTCAATTTAAAGTGGACTTCTCAATTGCATCGGCAACAGGCTTATTCAATATTCACGAATTACGTTGGGACGATGAAGTTCTTGCGCTTTTGGATATTTCCAACGAGCAACTTTCTGAGTTAGTTGAAACTGATCATCAAGTAATGGGGTTAAAACAATCTTATGCTGAAGTTATGGGATTGCCGATTGACACACCTTTTATTGTCGGCGCAAGTGATGGCTGTTTATCTAATTTAGGAGTCAATGCGATTGATGGAAAAACTCTTGCCTTGACAATTGGTACGAGTGGAGCTGTTCGGATGGTTACCGATAAACCTGTGACAGACGCTCAGGGTAGAACGTTTTGTTATGCTCTTACAAAGGATAAATGGGTGATTGGTGGGCCAGTTAATAACGGGGGAATTGTTTTCCGCTGGGTAAGAGATCAATTATTTGCCCCTGAAAAAATTACTGCAGAACAAATGCAAGTTGACAGTTATGAAATTTTAACACAGATTGCAGAAAAAATTCCAGCAGGTTCAGATGGATTGCTGTTTCATCCTTTCTTAGGAGGGGAACGGGCACCTCTTTGGGATGCCAACGCAAAAGGCTCTTTTATTGGCTTAACAACGAGACATACAAGAGCACATATGGTGCGAGCATCACTTGAAGGGATTGTTTTTAACTTATATTCAGTGATGTTGATTTTGGAAGAGCTGGTTGAACGACCAGAAAGAATTCATGCCACAGGGGGATTTGCTCGTTCTGCATTATGGCGTCAGCTATTAGCAGACATATTTGAACAAGAGGTTTCCATTCCAGAAAGTTATGAAAGTTCTTGTTTAGGAGCAGCAGTTATTGGAATGGAAAGTCTAGGCTTGATTGAATCCATTGAGGAAGTGTCCTCGATGATTGGGGTAACGAATCAACATATTCCTAATGAAGCTCATTTTCCAGTCTATCGTGAATTATTGCCTATTTTTATCCGCACTACTCGACTGCTACAAAGTGAATTTCAAGCGATTGCCGATTTTCAACGAAAATATACTCATTAGCATCAACCACTAGGAGGGAAAATAGATGGAATTATTAATAGTAGGTTTAGGTATTCTAATTCTTTTGTTCTTGATTATGAAGGTGAAGTTAAATACATTTGTTTCTTTAGTCATTGTTTCCATTTTAGTCGCAGTTGGGTTAGGAATGCCGTTAACGCAAATTATTACCACTGTTGAAAATGGTATTGGTAGTCAGTTGGGCCATTTGGCATTGGTCTTTGGTTTTGGAGCAATTTTAGGTAAGTTAGTGTCAGATGCCGGCGGAGCATACCGTATTTCCACAACCCTTATTAATAAGTTTGGTCGTAAGAAAATTCAAATTGCGGTGTTAATTGCATCATTTATTATTGGGATTGCGCTGTTCTTTGAAGTAGGTCTTGTCTTACTAATTCCGATTATTTTTACCATTGCAAGTGAGCTAGGGATTTCAATACTTTACTTAGGAATCCCAATGGCTGCAGCCTTATCTGTCACTCATGGTTTTTTACCTCCTCATCCAGCTCCAACAGCGATTTCAGGAATTTATAACGCAAATATCGGTATGGTATTGCTTTATGGTTTTTTGATAGCGATTCCAACAAGTATTATTGCAGGTCCGTTATATACAAAAGTAGCACAAAAACTTGTACCAGATGCATTTAATCGCACAGGAAATATTGCAGCTTTAGGAAAACAGAAAAAATTTGTTCTTGAAGAAACACCAGGTTTTGGAATCAGTACATTGACGTCATTATTCCCAGTTATTTTGATGGCGCTTGCAACATGTTATGAACTGTTAAGTGGTGGAAAAATCACAGAAAAATCTTCTATGTTTGATCAAGTGATTGCTTTTATTGGCACTCCAGGTATGGCAATGCTCTTATCCTTATTGTTTGCAATCTATACGATGGGGATACGTCGCAAACAAACAATGCCAGAAATTATGAAATCAGCAGAGGAAGCCATTAAACAAATTGCAATGATGTTATTGATTATTGGTGGAGGAGGAGCCTTCAAACAAGTGTTGATTGACGGTGGTGTCGGAGATTACGTGGCACAATTATTTGTCCACTCAACGTTATCCCCTTTGATTTTAGGCTGGGTAATTGCGGCAGTTTTAAGAATTTGTCTAGGTTCTGCAACAGTAGCTGCATTGACAGCAGCTGGTTTGGCTGCGCCTTTAATGGCAGCTACTGGAACCAATCCAGCATTGATGGTGATTGCTACTGGAGCAGGCAGTTTGATTGCCTCTCATGTTAACGATGCAGGTTTTTGGATGTTCAAAGAGTACTTTAACTTATCCATTAAAGAAACATTTGCTACATGGACCGTTTTAGAGTCAATTATTTCAATCGTGGGATTGATTGGTGCTTTGACTTTGAATTTAATCGTCTAATTTAAAAGCTCAGATTCTTATAGAATCTGAGCTTTTCGTCTGTTAAAAAGAATAAAAAACAAGTAAAAATGCCACTAACATCAATTCTAGTAACGTAACTAAAAAAAGTAAGAGGATAGGAATCCAACTTTTTTTAGAGGTTTCAGGATGTTTATGATGATAAGTGATTTCTTGATGGTAAAAATAAAAAAATTCAACGAAACTAATTGTAACGAGAATGGCGCCAAAAGCGATTAAGTAATACATTAAAGTCATCCAGCCTTCCTCCTACGATTTCGTTTATTAAGAACAATCAATAATATTCCCACGCTCAAACTGCAACTCGCAAAAAGAATGACCCAGAGTTTAGGCAAGACAAAACGATCAATCGCGTTGGCATTTAATTTTTTTGCTTCTTCTTTTTTTATATCAAAATCAGTTGACCAAGACCATGAGTTATCAGCGCTTTTTGCTGTAGTATGAACGGTGTATTTACCTGGTTTCATATCCGTGTTTCCCCAAGGAATTTGAAAATCCATTACAGAATTAGGTGCAAAGGTAGCGGATTTAAGCTGACTTTTTTTTAATACTTCTGTTTGATTTTTTTTGGTAAGTGTTGCATGGATAGTCACATTGTTGGCGATAGCAGGAGTGGTGTTGGCAATTTTGATATTGATGGATCGATAGTCATTTACTAAATCTGCCTTTGCACGAAGCAGATTTAAATTTGCTGAAACATATTTTTTTTCAGACAGCATCAGTGCAGTAATATAAGAAAAATTGTTGGTGAGCTGAGCTTCGTCTTGTTTGCTAATTTTTAACTGAGATTCAATTCCACCAAGAAGTACCCCTTGGAAGTGGTTATCAGGAATTTTAATATATATGGAAACGAATCGGTTTTGATACGGTGGAATAACTACATCCCGACTTTCCTTAGGAATTTCCACCAATTTGGTAATAGTTTGTTCTAATCGATAGGATTCAAGACCTGATCGATCAGAGTATTCAATTAATCCATTACGATTCGTTTTAGCTAAGTGGAATTTATTTTCAACCGTGATTTCTTCATTGGTGTTATTGTGCAATTCAAGTTGGATTTCTTGTGAAAAATTTGGAGTGACTTCTAAATCGAAGTATGAATTTTCAGGAGTGAGTTGGTTTTCTGGCAAAAGAGCTTTGACTGTAAAGGCAACAGATTGATTATTGCCTTTTGTTTCGGCAACACTTAAAGAGGGGAACCAATAGAAACTAAGGAATAGAGAAAATGTCGTAAGCAATACAAGGAAAACGGATGGTTCTTTTTTCAAAATAGTAGGACTCCTTTAATTCATTGCGTAAGAACTTGATTAAATTTCCTACGCAATGCTGATAGTTTATTAAGGTGTTTGATTTGGTCCAGCAGTTAAGGTCCAAGTAATTTTTCCAGCATAATCGTCGCCAACTTTTACTTTTGCCAAATCTGCTACCTTTAATTGAAGCTGATCTGCAGGGATTAAGGCTTGCCAAGCTCCAGCGCCTTGACCTCCTGTAGCATCCACAATCAAATCAGGTGTACTGTCATTTGAAAGAAGAATCGCATCATTTGGAATAGGAGTAACGGTAGGACTACCTACAGTTCCGCGAATGCTCTTCATGGAAACGCCGGGCATTGAAATCGCTGCACCAGATAATGCACCTTGAGAACTACTAGTAAGTTTACTGCTGATTTTAGCGGTAAGATTCCAGCCAACATGTGTTCCACGTACATCTTCAACTTCAGTATAATAAGTAGGAGAAGTATCTGCTAAGGGAATAGAGGCAGCTCCTGTTGCTATAGCAGTACTTTTAAAGTTGAACAATTTAGGAATACGCATTAAAGCTAATGAGGCTGCTTCATTTCCTGTACCGGGGTTTGATGTATCGGATGGATCTGTTGTTTCAGGTGGGGTAACCGTTCCAGCTAAAAATTCAGCTTGTAGGTCTGTTGTTCCTTCTTGGGCATCTGCTGCTAAAACGACTGACGTACTTAAAAGAGTTGCAGTTGAAATCAAGCCGATGATAAGTAATTTTTTTTTCATTTTTTCCTCCTAAAGTTTATAATAGCTGAATGCTATCATCTTTTTGTTGCGTACTCCAACGAGTGTTAACGATATTTGGAATACATAGCAAACATAGCAAGTTCTCATTCTTTTTACAATTTCTTAATTTCCAATCTCAAGTGTCAAAAATAAAAAAAGAACAAGCTTAAATTGTTGTTTTTTTTAGATAAAACTAGATACCTAAAGCTTTTACAAGGTTAAAGAGACTTTCATTTAAGGAAGAATGTAATTGTTCTCTTTCTTTTTGTTGATTGACTAAAATGTTTAATTTTTTATACTGATAGAGAGAAACTAAAAAAGACATTAAAAAGAAGGGGGGAGTTTAGCAATGAACGTAAAAAAATTGCTACTATTTCTACTACTAGTCACGAGTATTTTTTCATTAAGAATTGTTTTTGCAGTTGAGGAAGAGCCATTCTTAGCGGATGAAAAAAAGTTGTGGGAGCTATCGCCAGAAATTGATCACGCACAGGGTGTATTTAAAGGTGGGGCCATTGATGTTAATGCTGAAAATAGTTATGATCTTTCAGGTACTAAAAGCTCAAATAGTTTAAATTCCCTTAACTTTTCAGAAAGTATAGCTTATGCCAGTAACGGAGATGCTATCGTGATTGGTACGACTTCGGTAGAAGAGGTTCAAGGGATGCCAATTCTTGACGAAAACAATGAACCTTATTTATTTGCTACTAACAAAATTGCTACTATTGGTTTTGTTGCCCGAATCAATCAAAAAACTAAAAAAATTGTTTGGATTAAAACAGTTAAGGAAACAGGTTATATCGCTGCAAGCAATCGTGGTACTCAATACACGTATTTAGCAAAATCTGATGATGGCAGCTTTATTGTGGCTGGAGCACAAACTGGCGTTGCTCCTACTGGAGGATCCTACCCTATTGTAAAAAAAATAGATGAGAATGGCACCGTTCATTCTAATTTGAAATTATCAAAAATTCTAAGTTATGATATGAAATACTCTAAGGCGCTCGCTGCAAAGGAGGTCAGTCGTGACGGAGAAACGTTTATGCAAGTGATTGTAGCATTACGTTATGAAGATAAAATTCTATCGGTCTTAATTGATAAAAACAATCAACCGATTGCTGTTGAAACAATTGATGCAATCGGCTATAAGGAGGATCCAAATCAAGCCTATCGAGGAAGCTTTGTAAATAAAGACACCTTTTTTTTTATTACAATAATTTTAAATCACAAACTGTATGCTGTTAAAATAGAAAATGGAACTGGAAAATCAGAATTAATCCCACTTTCGTCAGAGATTATTTTTCCCAAACAGGAACCTATCTCTAATTATGTTGTCGCCTCAGATCAGTCAGGTATTTACTATTTTATCGCAGTACAAAAAACGAAGATGGTTATCTCTAAGTATGATTCCACTACGAACCAAGTTAACGACACCAAAGTATTTGCAACAGAAAATTCCAATTTAAATACATTTAAATACTTAGCAGGTAAGGGATTGGTGATAGGCGGAGACAGTGCAGGAAATGATGAAATCGTCCCCAAAATCGTATCTAAAAAAACAAGCTTTTACACTATTTTAGATGAGCAATTGCAACCCAAAGAGTATCGCTTCCTTGAAACAACGCAACAGTCAAGTTTATTAACTTTCGTCACTTTGGAAATGGAAAATGGCGATGAAAAAATCGAAGCGTTTATTCGTTATGAAGGTATTGAGCCTGATAATTATATTCGTGATGTTCATTACCCAGAACCAACAGCGACGACAGCTATTAAAGATACTGCAACTCTGTTGATAGAATTTGGAATCAGCGATGCGCCACTACTTATAACAGGGACACCGATACTTGCGAATCTTTCGACAGAAATCAATTTAATGGAAAATGTTTCATCAAAAGGTAGTAGTGGAAAGGACTTAACGAGTACAATTGTTCATTCTGATTACCGTAATGTATTAGGCGTAGACACCGTTTACTATCAATCTAAATTGACGAATACGCTGAAAACAATAGGCTATCGTGAAATTCAAAAAATTAATCCCTATAAAGAATTTACATTACCAGTAGATGGAACGTATCAAGTTGGCGATCGTTTTGAGGTTCCAGTGATAGAGTCAACTGCCTTTAAAGGAATGGATGAAAAAAACCGACTGAGCTATTTAATTACTTCGGTAAGTGAGGAAGAAATCGGTGTCAACGTAACGATTTATCGAGAAGATGGAGAAAAAAAGTCAGCTACAATTCAGCACGATTTTGTCGTAAAGAAGAACAATCCTCTTGCTATTTATGGCGAAGACATTGTGGTAGAGCGAGGGGAGTATCAAGAATTAACCGAGATTATTCCCTTCTTTAATGCGGAAGCAAAAGACCAAGTGACTGGTGAAAATCGCACAAAAGAATTGACTTTTTTGTCCTCCAATTTAAATTTACAAAAAATAGGCAAGTATCAAGTGAAGGGTGGCATTGAAGACGTTGTTTCCACGGATTTTTTGATTTATGTAGAAGACACGCATCCACCTATTTTAGAAAGTAAGGCTGAAATAATCTATCAAAAAGGAACGGTTATCGAAGAAGAACAATTTTTTCAAGATATTCAATTGAAAGTAAACGAAGAAGCAGATACATTTTCTAATTTTGATGGAAGTATGTTAGAAGCAGTCGGAGAATATCTGATTGAAATAGTCTCTATTGATGAATCCGCAAATTTCACTTTTCATTATGTGACAATCAAGGTTAAAAATGCTCCTGAAATAAATGGAGATACGCAATTTATTGTTGAAGGAACAGACTATGAGCCTCTTTTACAGGAAGTAACGGCTAAGGATTATGATAATAAGGATTTAACGAATGGCATAACAGTTGTGGAAAACAATGTCGATCCCTCTAAATTAGGTGTCTACCAAGTAACGTATCAAGTCACAGATACCAATCACTTTACAACTACAAAACAAGTTCACGTTATTGTATACAATGACGATGATCATGGGAATCTTCAACAAGGCTTACCTGTTATTAATTTTACAAAAGGCCTTGAATCTATCAAAGTAGAACAATTTAGTGGCCCATTAGACTTGATGGCTATTTTTGGCATTGAAGGACTTGATAAAGTAGAAGGCAAACTGACAGATTTGATTCATATGACGTTAAATAATCAAACAATTACTACCTTTACGCCAGACAAGTTAGGAGAGTATCGGATTCATCTGAATCTAAAAAATGGTAAAGGCGATGCTGCAGTAGAAAAAATAATTACATTAACTGTCTATAAGGAAGATAGCCCTAATACAGGCGCAAAAGGGGAGCTGGTTCTACAAAAATTACCAGGCCATTTTTATTTTGAAACTGCAAAAATCCGCTCAACTACAACAAAAATAAAATTAGACAAGCAGGCAAAGAACCAGCAGGGAGATGCACTTTATTCCAATGCATTAACTGAAGGGTTTAAAATTAGAATAAAAGATCAAAGAGCTTTAAGTGAGGAGAATATGGAAGGATGGCAATTGTCTGCTAGCTTGAATTTTCTAAATAAGCAGAATAAGGATTTACGTCCAAAAGGTGCAAAAGTAGTTTTAAAAGCGAAAGAAGCTGAAATCTTCCATATAAACTCAGACCATGAGACCCTTTCTGAGTTCAGTCCATCCGAAACATTTGAAATCAGCAATGATAGGACAGAAACCTTGATTTCAGCTGTTAAAGAAGGTCAGGTGTCGAAGCAAGTGGTGATTCCTTTTGAAACTGTTGAGCTATCAATCCCTCCTAATCAAATGCATCAAGGAGCTTATATGGGTGAAATGAAATGGCGTTTGATAGCAGGTCCTTAAATGTATAAAAAGTAATTAATTTAATAAAAAAGCTATTTTCTTTAAGTAGAAAATAGCTTTTTTTGTTTTTTTTACCCGATAAATGAATTTTTATTTAAGAGAAAAGGAGAGATTTTAAATTTCTAAATAAAATAACGATATATACTGATTCTGATATAACAACGATAGTTTGATTTTTGATTTTTTTTTTTGATAATTTTCCAAAAAGTAAAACAGTTTTGAAAAAAGACCTATGCTACTATTTTGTTATAGCTTAAAGGAAAGGGGACAGTGAGCAATTGATGTATAAAACTTCATTTTAAAAGGTGAAGGAAACTTACTTATTTGGTTCACGAGGGGGAGCTAAATAAAATTAAAACTTTACTAGTATTTTTCAATAATAGAAAAATAGTTGTAAAAGAAAGGAGAACAAGTTGAAATCTAAACATTGGTTAGGAATAGTTACAATAATAGGTCTGTTTGTTTTGATGAGCATAATCATTGTGAGAGGATTAAATTCTGATCCAACAATTAAAGCAACGCAAGAAGACCAACCAACTGTAAAGGGTCTAAGTTTACAGACAAATCCAGTTCAGGATTTGAATACCTCTTTTGATATCCAATTAGAACTACCAGCAGATTTAACAACGAAAGTAGAATTAGAAGTACCCCCACTTGTTTCTTTTGATGAAATTAAAGCAATCAAACAAAATGAACACGTAAAAGCAACTATTACTTATCAACAAGCAACGTCTACTGTTACCATTCAACCAAATCAAGAAGAACAAGCAGTAGCAACTATTGATGACGATGCGAGCGAGATAAGCAATATGGTTTTAAAATTGCCTTTTATTGCCAAAGAAATTGGTGAAGGAACCTTTAACGCAAAAGTAGCATCGCAAGAAACTATTACTCAAGAAGTTTCTATTGTAGATCCAGAACAAAAAGATGATGCGCCAGTTGATTCAACACTAATTACGGATTCAATCGAACCCAAAACAACAGAAAAGATATTGGAAGACCCAGCTTTTGAAACGATGAAAATCAACGCCTTAGCAGTTGAACCTCGTGCTGGAACTAATGTATCAACATGGGCTGAATTTATTAGCGCCTTGGGAAACGCGGCAGTATCAAGTATTAATGTAACCGCAGATTTAACTCGTGGAACAGGTACCGCAGCAGGTACGTACACGCGTTCCATCACTATTAACGGTAACGGTCATACAATTGATTTTGGAGCCAACAATGGCAGTATTACGTTAGGCGCTGGACCTGTTGGGAGTGTACTAGAACTAAATGACTTGACTGTAAAAAAAGCAGGAGCTGCAGCCATCGTTACAGCAACAGCTGCTAATAGTAGTAGATGGGAAGTTGTGGTTAGAAATGTAAATGGTGCTGAGACAGGGAATGTATCTAGTTTTATCAATGTACCCAATGGAACAATTACAGTTGATGGTGGAAATAGTACGTATAATTTAAGCAATGCGAATACAGTATTTACAGCCATGAACTTCAATGTAATTAATGGTGCTAAACTAAACTCTAGTGTCAATGGAAACAATTATTATTCAAGTGTTGCTGGTTCAAAAGTAACAATTAATGGCGGATCAGTTATTAATTTCTATAGTGAAGCAGATGTTGCCATGCAAATGACAGCTAGAACCGATTTTGAAGTGAGTGATCCCGGGACTCTGTTAAATATTGAAGGAAATTCGAATGCAACAGGTGATGGTGGGGCGTTAATTTCCATCGTTGGAGCAGGGACAGAAATCAATCTTAGAAATCAAGCGGAAATAAAAGTCCACAGCAAACGAACTGTAGCCATGCTAATGAATAGTTCGGGTGGGGTGTTTAATGTTTCTGGGGGATCAAAATTAAATCTTCAATCTGACAATAATGCGAATAATTTAGGAGCAACATTACGTTTTAGAATTTCAGGAAATATGACGTTTAACGTTAGTGAAAATTCAGAGATTAATATTACTAAGACAGGTGGAGCGGCACCGGCAGTCCGAATGTATGGAACGGATAACAAGTTTATTGTTAATTCTGGTGGAAAAGTGTCTATTCGAAACTATGGAAATGGGACACCTAATAATGGTGGAGTAGATGCAGGAAATCAGGGAATCTACTATACAGATAACAGGGGAGACTTTAATTTAACAGGCAAAGGATCTGAAGTAAAAGTAGTTGCTGATAATGGACCCGCTATTGATATGGGAACTAGAACGGGAAGTATTACAGCTGGAGAGGGGACGGTTTTTGTTGCCCAAGGGAACACAAGAGCAGCAACTTCAGGAATCTTTAATACTGGAGTCAGCACTATCTCAGTAGATAAACCACTTTTTTACGATTTTAGAAATGATCGTACAGGTGGTGGTTATGTTTTTGATGTGCGAGCAAACTCAACGTTTACCTCTACTCAATCTGATTTAAGTGTTTGGAACATCGGAGACAACCTAGATGGAGATCCTGCTAAAAACTGGTCATTATTTGATTATGTTTTATCTGGAGCCAACTTTGTCACTATCAATTCTACAAATGTACCAACGGAATTTAATACAAGTGCTAATTCATATGGATCAAAAGGAGCTTCTTCTTACTCACGAATGAGTGGAAATAATGCCGCTCCAATTGTAGATGAATTAAGAATGCCCACCAATGCGGATAAATCGATTTTTGGTCACGTAAAAGTTCCAATTGGGACAACGGATGGCCGTGATTCATGGACAGATGAGAGTTATGTGGTTGTTCAAGTAACCAAGCCTAATGGCACAGTATCAGAGTTTACTGCGCCAACGATTGGAATGAATAATAATAGCCCAGGTTTGAGTATCTATGGAGAAAAACCACGTGCAGGGATGTTTAAGATCACTCTACCCAATAATCAGTTTGTTGAAACTGGCGATCAAGTAAAAGTAATCAAAGCGTGGCGTGGTGTTAGTGATCCAAATTCAAATCGGAATCACAGTAGCTTACCAGAAGATTTGATTGCACCAGATCGAATTTCTAAAGATGTAACGCCACCAACACCAACAAAAATAAATGATGAAGCCACAATTAATAATGCAACTAAACAAATCTCAGGTCACTCAGCTGAACCGAATAGTTTAGTGAGTATTACAGTTAATGAGACAGAAATAACAGGATCGGCAATCGTTGCAAGTAATGGAAGTTGGACCTTTGATTTACCGAGATATTTAGAAAAAAATGACGTTGTGCAAATCTTCTTACAAGATCAAGCTGGAAGCGCGATAGGGGTTGACAATCCACCTGTGACAAATAATACAGTTGGAAATAAAAATCCAAAAACAACGTTAGCTTATCATGATGCAATCTTTGAAGCAGCACCAAAAGTAACCATCCAAGATGTATTACCTGATACCAACAAAGTGGTTAAATCAGTGTCGGTGAATAATTCTAACAATACAACACAAGTAGGATCAATCTTAACGTATACCTTAGATATTTCAAATAATAAAGCAGCAGCAATCGACACAAAATGGAAAGATATTTATGCTGTAGATACCTTAGATGTTGGATTAGATGTCGATTTATCAAGTGTTAAGGTGAATGGAAGCAACCTTCCAGCAGATAAAGTGCAATTTAATGAAACAACTAGGGAGTTAAAAATAAACGTCAATGATTTAAATACACAAGAAAGTGTCAGAGTAACATTTGATACAAAAGTGAATGCTAAAGGAATTAACAAAACCATTTTGAATACAGCAACAGCAGTTGGAAAGTCACCAAGAGAAGTCGAGCCCTTTAAACCAGGAGCAAACGATCCAACGGCTACTATGCAGACGTATCAAGCGGTATCAAATACGATTCCCAATCCAGGGGGTTCTGTTTTTGGAGTATTAGAATTCGTTTCTGCACCAAGTTCCATTTCATTTGGTGAGGATTTGAAAGTGTCAGCTAAAAATCAAATTTATGGTATTGAAACAATGAAAGACAACTTAACCGTACAAGACTCACGTGCCATTAAATCAAGCTGGACAATGACGGCTAAAATGGTTTCTATTTTAACAAGCACGTCAGGTCATGAGTTGCCAAATGCAGTTCGGTACTCATCAAATGGAGATTCAACCATTATCAATCAAACGGCAACAACGATTATGGAACATACCAATAAAAATGAAGATCCACTAACCATTAATGATACGTGGAACAAAGAGAACGAAGGCTTGATTTTGAAAATTGACGGTGGGAAAGCAAAAGCAGAAAGTTATTCTGGTACGATTCAATGGACACTACAAGATACTCCACCTAATAAGTAAGGAGGAAAAAGATGAAAAAATATAGTTGCTTAATCGCAGTCATCCTAATTTTAACTTTTTCCATGGGGGATAAAAAAGTATCTGCAGCTGAAACAAATGCGTATCAGTCTAATGGAGAAGTTGAATTTTATGGGGTCTATGAAGAACCAACAGAAGAAGAAAACCCAGTGGTTGACCCTACTTTACCAAGTACAAATGGGCAAGTTAATGTACCAGTAAACAGTGGGGTGACCAACGGAGCTAAATTACCACAAACAGGTGATCAATCACCAATCAGTTTTTTTGTTATCGGGGGAGTCATTTTATGTTGGAATGGATATTTGCTCTATCATCGATTTCAACTAAAAAATAAATTATAAAAAATTCGGGGGAAATAAAAATGAAATTAACTAAATTAATCACAACATCAGCAATTATCTTAACAGCACTAAGCACAGCATCAGTAGCGTTAGCAGCAGACGGCGGCGTATATGAATCAAACGGTTCGATTGAATTTGTGCCATTTGATGGTATTACACCACCAGTTGATCCAGAAAATCCAGACCCTAACAAACCGGTTCAACCAATCGATCCAACAAATCCAGATGAAAAACCAAATCCAGGAACAGCTGGACCGTTGAGCATTGATTACGCTTCTAGTTTAGATTTTGGAAAAAATAAAATTACAAACCGTGATGAAACTTATCATGCAAATGCAGTTAAATTAAGCGATGGTCGTTTTGTTTCAAACTATGTTCAAATTTCAGATAACCGCGGAAGTAATGCAGGTTGGTCATTGACAGTGAAACAAGAAGGTCAATTAAAAAATGAAACAGCGATGAACAAAGAATTGACAGGTTCAGTTATTAAATTGGTAAGTCCAGTAGCAGCAAGTGTTTCAGAAGGAATCTTAGCACCTAAAGTAGAAAATATTACACTAGATCCAACTGGTGAAGCATCAATGGTGATGAATGCAGCAGATGGAGCCGGTGCGGGTACTTGGGTTGACCGTTTCGGAACCGTTGAAGAAGTAACAGAAGGAACTGAAACCGTTCAAAAAAATAAAGCAATCACTTTAGAAATTCCAGGTAAAACACCAAAAGATGCAGTGAAATATACAACAAAATTAACTTGGACATTAACGGATACACCAGCAAACAACTAAAAAAAACAGTATAGGGGAGAACTTAAAAATGAAAATGACAAAATTAATGGCAACAACAGCAGTATTAGCAAGCACACTTGTATTAGGAAATGTAGTAGCATCAGCAGAAGCAGGTAAATTACCAGCAACATACGAAACAGATACAACGGTAAAATTTTCACCAAGTGATGAAATTACACCACCAGTAGATCCATTAGATCCAGAAAATCCAACAACACCAGTAGATCCAGAAGATCCAGATAAACCAATCAAACCAGGTACAAACGGACCTTTGAGTATCGATTTTGCGTCCCCACTATACTTTGGTGAAAACAAAATTGTTTCAAGCGATAAAGATTATTTCGCAGAAGCGCAACCTTTATCAGATGGAACAACACGTCCAAATTACGTTCAAGTAACAGACAACCGTGGAGGCGAACAAGGTTGGACATTACAAGTAAAACAAAATGGACAATTTATCTCAAAAACATCTAAACGTGAATTAACAGGTGCACAAATTTCATTTGCAAATGGTCAAGTTGCAACAGCAACGGATTCAAAAGTACCTTCACTTATTGCAACTGAGTTCACCTTAGTAGCCGACGGTACAGGGGCAGCACAAAATGTGATGACTGCAAAAGCTGGCGAAGGTGCCGGAACACATGTTTACCGTTCAGGAGATGATGCTGCTAAAGCAACAAGTATTAAATTATCAGTTCCTGGTAAATTGACTAAGCTTGCTGAAACCTATGCAACAACTTTAACGTACACTTTAACAGATGTACCCGGAAACGATACACCAGAATAAAGCTTACCCATTTTAATGATGGAAAGCATCGACAGCTACTAGGTCGATGCTTTTCATACTATATTTTAAGGAGCCAATCATGAAAAAAATAATTAAGTTACTTAGTATATTAGCAGTTTTGTTCGGTTTTGTTGGTTTTTATTCTAATGAAGTGCAAGGAGCAGAACTCAATTTTGCCGTAGAACCTGTTATTCCCGAAAATCAAATTGATAAAACCAAGACATATTTTGATTTGAAAATGGCACCTGGAAAAGATCAACTACTAGAAATAAAACTGAGAAATGATACGGAAAAAGATGTAATCGTAGAGCCCAAAATAACAAGTGCAACCACTAATTTAAATGGAGTGGTGGAATACAGTCCAACTAAAGAAAAACAAGATGCAACATTGAAATATCAGTTAAGTGATTTAGTAGAAGTTGATAAATCGATTAAAATACCCGCTAAAAGTAGTGTTGTATTGCCCTTAGCAGTGAAAATGCCGAAAGAAGAATTTGATGGCATTTTAGCAGGTGGAATTACACTACAAGAAAAACAAGATACTGAAGAAAAAACATCGAGTGACGACAAAGGCCTTTCAATTCAAAATAAATATGCCTATGTAGTTGCAATGGTTTTAAGTGTAAACGATAAGACAGTAGATCCTCTATTAAAATTGAACAAAGTAGAAGCAGGGCAAGTAAATGCGCGAAATGTAATCAACGCAACGATTCAAAATACAACTCCAGTCTATGTTAATCAGCTATCGGTTCAGTCTAAAATATCCTATAAAGACACTACCAAAACCTTATACAGCTCTTCAAAAGAAGGGATGCAGATGGCTCCTAATTCACACTTTGCTTATCCCATTTCACTAGAAGGGAAAAAACTGGAAGCTGGCGAATACACACTAGAAATGACAGCAAAATCTAAAGACAATGTCTGGAAATGGAAAAAAGATTTTACGATTTCAGCCGAAGTTGCAAAAGAGCTCAATACAAAGGATGTCCAAATTAAAGATCCTTCTTACTGGTTGTATATCATTATTGGTGTCATTCTATTAGCTATTGCACTTCTTATTTTCATCTTGTACAGACGTCGTAAGAAACAAAAAGAGGAAGCTGAAAGAAGAAAGAAAATGGCTCAAAAACGTAAAAAACGTAAAGCAATGGAAGCTAGAAAAAGACAAAACAGAAACGAATAAACCTAAAGGAGTCAGTTGGAAATGAGTAGTCAAAAAAAGAAAAACCAGAAAATAAAAGACTATCTTCAACTTACTTCGATTGTTTTAGCAATTGGAATTGGCTTGTGTTTTATTTTTACACCGTGGTTAAAAAATGAATTAATCGCAAGCTATTCCAACCATTATCTCACTAAAGAATATAAGCAAAATGAATGGATTACGAACGCTACAAAACCTGCTACTTTTGATTATGAAAGTATTCAGCCACCAAACCTCAAAGAAATCGCTTTTCAATCAATAAAGCCTAAACCTGAATTAATTATTGGAAAGTTGACAATCGAAAGTTTGAATATGAATTTACCAATTTTTAAAGGCACAACCAATCAAAATTTACTTTCAGGTGTAGGAACAATGACAGAGCAACAAGAGTTAGGTGTGGGAAACTATGCTTTAGCAGGCCATCATCTATATGATGAAACCTTATTGTTTGGTCCACTTTTAAAAATAAAAGAGGGTGCGCTCATTCAACTAACGAATCAATCAGAGTTATACACCTATAAAGTATTGAATAGCAAAATTGTTCACCAGTCAGAGTTATCTATTTTAGCGAACCAAGGAGATAATCGTTTAACTTTAGTTACATGTGATGTTCCTTTTCAAACCGACCAACGCTGGATTGTTACAGCTATTTTAGTCCATCAAGACAATTTGGTAAAAAAGGAGAAGGAAACCGCATTATCAGAATCAGTAAAAGCATATCAAGAAGTTGAAAAACAGTTTATAAACCAACAAAAAAGAAGCGCATTTAAGCAAAATAATTGGCTTATCTTCCTGTGTTTGTTTCTGTTGCTACTTACTGTACTTATTCTTGTTAAACGATATGGAAAAAAGAGTCGTAGCAATGAAAATAAGTAAGTACACGGAAATCAACAATAGATATGAACATTAAAGTTAAATGAATTTATCGGAGGGATAACTTTGCAGAAATTTTTAGAAAAATCAGATAGCCGAAAAATTGAAGTAATAAATTTTTTAGAAGAAAGTTATTTGCAACAAGCTTCGATTGCAACAATTAGTAAAAATTTAAAAATATCAGAATTCATCCTAGTAAGAACAGTAGACGAATTGATTGAAGACATCGAAAAACACCAGCTGAGCAGCTATTTCACCATTTCAAAAACAGATAAATTGATTCTTTTAAAAAAGTCTGGAGCTGCTTCTATTAACTTACTTCTATGGATTTATTTGAAGCAGTCCTTATCTTTCGAGTTGTTAGATGAAATTTTTAAAGGAACCTTTGAAACAATCAATTATTACTCTGAAAAAAACTTTGTCAGTTACACAAAAATCTATAAGCGATTAATGGAAATAAAAAAAATATTGAATGAACACGACATTCGACTTTCATCAAAATTCAAACTAGCAGGTGACGAAATCAAGATTCGAATGTTTTTTTACCAGTTTTATGTACCTGTTTTTAATCAAATTGAATTTCCTTTCGCAGACGAACTAAAAGCAGTTTCTCAAGATTTGATTGTCAATTTAGAAAAAATCGAACAAAAATCGTTTTCAGAAGCAACAAAAACAAAATTGTCTTTTTTTATTGGCGTGATGTTTAACAGAATTGGGACAGATTGTTATTTATTTAATGCTAGTAAAATAAAAGATAAAGAGCTTCCTCGCGAGCAGTATCATGAAGCTATTTATCCAACGATTATTGAATTTGTTAAAACGTATACGGGAATAGAGCAGCAAAATTTTTTAATTGCAGAAGCAAACTTTATTTTTGCCTTTCTGATTGGCGAAACCATTATTACGGAACAGTTGTCTGAAAAAAAAGCAATCAAAAAAATCCCATTCCAATCGGAAAAAAGAGACTATCATTTGTTTTCTATTTTTTTGATGGAAGAACTTAGTAGCTATTTAGCAAAGGAAATTCCAGATCAATTAAAAGAACAATTTTTACAGCAATTAGATTTTATTCATTTTAAAGTATTTTATTTTGAGCGAATTAATACGGAGTTTACGAAAAATATGAACGTTGAATATATTAAAGAAAATTATTGGGATGCGTATCATTTTTCAATTGAGTTTTTAGAAAAAGTATCAAAAGAAAAGAGTTACCAAAACATCGCGCTAAACAAAGAATTTTTATTTTATCAATATTTATTTATTATTATCAATATCTTTCCACCCGCATTTTTTATGAAGCCAATTAAAATTTGTGTCGATTTTTCATTAGGCGTGAACTACAACAAAATGATTTTGACGAACTTACAAACGTTTAGCTATTTGAATATTGAAGTCTCTGATACCTTAACCAGTGAGACAGATTTATTGATTTCTGACTATTACTTTAATGAAAAATTAGTGAATTGTGAATATTTAGTCTGGAATATGCCACCAACAGCATCTGATTGGGCAAATGTTGGAGAAGCTTTAATGAGAATTAAAAAAAATAAAGAAACTGAGGGTATTGCCAATGGATAAACTAACGAAGTATTCATCTATCAAAAATTGGATTCTTTTTGGCAGTATTTTGTCATTAGGTTACTTAGTTCCTAATAAAGTCACTCAAGCAGAGGTTCAAGATGATCCTTCGAATGAGGAACAAAACGTTGTTCGTTCTCATCCCGTTGATCCCTTAGATCCGAGCGTGGAAATCACACCGGTACCTCATCAACAAAAGCAAAGAGAGGCGTCGTTTGAGTCGGAAACGGAAGAAGTTAACAATCCACAACCAAATCGAAGTGAAATTCCATTGCCTAATGGTGAGGTTCCCGAGCGAATCAAAGTTAAAAATGCACCTAAATATCCAGTCAAACGGTTTTGCTTATTAGAAAATCAAACGGTTGTTTTAACTACCAACGAAGATGACGAGGGAGGTGGAGGAGCATCAGATGAGCCGAGTTACATTAGTCAAGTTTGTGCAGGAATTACAGGCAAACTATTATTTGGAGTAAAACCTAACCATTATGAGGAATAGAAAGGAGAAAAATAATGAAAATTGAAGATCATTGGAACGATGGATTTATTTATTGCGTACAGTTTTTAACAGCGGAACAAATCGAACGAAAGATTACGAAATTTATTGTATTGCCAAAAAAATATACTAGCAAAGAAATAGAACAGATGGTAGGAACTAAATTTCAAAATGTAAAAAAAACATTATTTATTGATGAATTAGGAGACGGGTTACTATTAAAGGAGTTAGAACGATACAATGGAACCATTAATGGATAAAGTAATTGATCGAAAAATTAAGTTATTGAAACTTTTGAATTCAACTGAGGATTTTTTTCCATTATCAGAGCTAGCAAATTTTATTGATTTAAGCGTTAAAACAACGATAGTAGAATTATCTGACGTGAAGGATTATTTAGCAAAATGGAACGACCAAATTCAGTTAGTAAAACAGAAAACCAACTATAAACTAATTAAAAAAAATACATTCAATATCGAAATAGTTTATTCAGATTTGAAACAAAAAACGTTTTTCTATCTATTTTATACAACCCTTTTCTTTGAAAAACATGAAAGCTCAACAGCATTTTCAAAAAACTATTTTTTTAGCTACAGTCATTTTTATAAAAAGAAAAAGGGATTAAGTAACTATTTAAAGCATTTTGATTTAGATTTTGAAAACGATCCACTAAGTATTGTAGGAGAAGAAATTAAAATTCGCTTTTTTTCATATCATTTTTTCTGGGATCATTATGAGAGTAATAAGTGGCCATTTTTAGATATCCAACCATCCAGCGTTAAGCAACAGATAAAAGAAGCAGAAGAGCTCCTTGAACTGAATTTAACAGAGCTTTCAAGAGAACGTATGGCTTATTGGATTGGCATTCAAAAAACTAGAATATCAACAAAGCATGCTCTTCCAAAAATAAATTTATTTCATGAAATAGCAAGGGCAAGTACAAGCTATCAACGTTTGTTACCATGGCTAAAAAAAATCATTGCTACAGAAAATAGTGAATTAAACGAGAGTGAAATTAGAAATGAATTGGAGTTCTTATATTTTATCTTCTTTTTAATTGCTCAACCTCAGGTGACTAACAGGCTAATCGAAGAAGCCCAAACAAAGCAGTTACCAGACTCAAATTTATACAAACAAACACAAGGATATTTAAACCAATTTCATCAAATTTTTGAAGTGATCTCGACAGATGAGTCACTGTTGATAGAAGGATCTTTTTTTGAGGCGTTGTTTTACCATCGTTATTTGAATGATCAGTTTATTTTTTATTTAGAGTTTGAAGAAGAGCTTCAAGGCATTCCATCTTTATTTAAAGAAAAATTTCAATCCATTTATCTAGCAAAAAAAGAAGAGAGCGTATCATTAGATACACGCTTCTATCATTATATTCAGCAATTATTAAGCACCATCATTGAAAGCAATCATTATCGACCACGATTATATGTGAACCTACTATCTAAAAAAGGAAAAATAGAAGAAACTCTATTGATAAAAGAAATTAAAAAAATGCCTTACAATGTGGAAATTAATAAAAAAGCTCAAGAACTTAGCGATTGTATTATTAGCGATAGTATCGAAATCAAGGCAAATCATGCAACTATATTTTATTGGAATAGTTCTCCTACACAAGCAGAGTGGAAAAAATTGGCTCAGCAATTACAACAAGTAGAAAAAACTAAAATTGCTCAAAGATCATTTTTATATAATAGCAAGTAAACTCATTTTATGAAGAATTAAAATGAGTTTACTTGCTATTTTTTTCGTCACGTAAATCTTTTTTTTCGTTTAAACAAGCGAAAAAAAAATTCTGATAGTTAAGTGAAAGAATTTCTTATTATTACGATAATAATTACTCATGATTGGTATATTGAATAGTCAAATCATTAGTTAAACCATATAAATAACTATTATTACAACCGGAATATTTTTAAGCGAGAGAAAATGTAAAGAGCTATTGAATTTTTAATGTATTAGATTATAAACTATTTTAGCCATTTTTCAAATTTATTTATTAGCGGATAAATAAGAAAAAAATTAAAAAGAAAATCAGTGCTGATTCGGTATACTATTCAAAGGAGTTGTTATTTTAATAGAGAGGAGTTTTTTTGTTTGAATATATTTTTAGAGAAAATATTATTAAGGAAAATGAATATATTGAGTTTGCTCTATTCAGAAAGTCGACCGTTTACAGTAAAAGAACTAGCGATAAAATTAGGATATACGACTAAAACAATTTTAAAAATGATTGAAGTATTAGAATTTGAACTACAAAAATGGTCAAATACAGTTCAATTAGTCGTAAAAGAAAATAAGGAAATTCAATTAAAAACGTCCGAGAAATTTTCACTAAAAGTGATTGAATTAAGTTATTTGAAAGAGTCACATATTTTTAAAGCTTGTGATGCTATTTTTAACGGTGACTTTGTTGATATTGCAACTTTTTCAAATGAAAACTATATCAGCTACAGTACTTTATACGGTCGCTTGATTGCAATTCGACCAGTATTAAAACAATATCAGTTAGAGTTTAAACCAAACAATAAAGCGCATTTTTTAGGAGAAGAAAAGCAATTGCGTTATTTTTTCTTTCATTTTTATTGGAATTCATCATGGGGAATGGAATGGCCTTTTAAAGGAATAAAAAAAAAGCAGTTGCTTCCTTTTATTGAAGCAATTGAACAATTTAAAAACAGCCCGCTTATGATTTCGGAACAAGAATTTTTCTTCTATTGGTTAGGTGTTATTTCAGTGAGAATTCAAAATCAACATGCAATAGAAGACAGCCCCTTAATGGAGATTGTTATAGATGGAAATCCTAAATTTGAGCTATTCTCGCAAAAAATGTACCCACTTTTTAAAGAACTCTTTTCACTAGAAGAAAGTCAAATACACAATGAAATCAAATTTTTATTTACTATTTTGTTTATTTACACACAATATGAACTAGAAGATCCACTGATTAGTGAAATGCTTGTTTTTTCGCAAAACAAAGAACATCTTGTTTTTGAAGCAACAAATTATTGGCTTAAACGTTATATGGAGTTTTTTCGTTTAAATTTATCGGCAGCGGAGTATGGAGCGATTTACACTAACTTAGTCCATTTACATTTTCGTGTTTATTTTTTTGAAGGAGAGCAAAGTTCTTTCTTTTCAAGAGAGGATGAGATTCATAAAAAGGAAGATGTGTATCATTTAATGATGGCGTATTTTTATAAGGAATTGCTTCAAGAGAGTAAATATTACCCCATTTTGAAGCATAAAAACGACTTACTACTTAATTATACTTTACTAGCTAGAAAATTTATTAAATTAGAAATCGATTATCGTCCTGTTCGAATACAGTTATTGTCTGTTTATGGGAAAGCAGAAACCATTCAATTAACAACCAAACTACAGCAAATTTGTGAAGAGAAAATTGAGTTTAGCTATACTCTAGGAGAAAAAGTAGATTTAATAATTTCAGATCGCCATTATGAAGAGCTTGACGAATCAGTAGCGCCACTTGTTATTTGGAATGAAAACCCTAAAGTAAAGGATTTTATGAGAATTATAAAAATTATTGAAGAATTGATGATTCAAAAGTTTAATCATTATTTATTAAAAACTGAAACAAACAAATCCACTTTTCTTGAATAGGTCGACTAGACCGTCTATTAAGGAATGATTTAATTATTTTCTAAATTTTTGATTTTATTATAAAATTCAAACTGTTTTTTTTAAGCTAAACTAGTGGTTGTGGTTGAGTACTTTCTTTTTAGTCAAGAGAACCACAATTGGAGAAAAAGAAATAAAGAAGGAGGAGGAGAGCAATGCGACATTTTAGAAAAAAAGAAATAAGCTATATGTTTTTATTTTTTCTATTCGTAGGGAGCGGTTTTTTAGCAGGAAATCATTATTTTAAACGAGCGGCAATTCAAGCGGATACACCGTTGGTATTGACTAGTGATAAACAAAAAATACTACCAGCAGAGACAGTCACACTCACGCTTAAAAGTAATCAAAAAGCAACTAAAGAACCGATTATGATGAATATTCCAAAAGGTTTAGTAGTTGATCTTGAAATGACAAAACAACTTAACGATGGACACGATAATCAAGAAATTACATTGAATGAAGAACAATCTAAACTAGCCGTGTACCTAAATTCAGAAGCAGATAATAGAGAAATTAAATTATGTTTTAGGGCTGAAACGTATGGCGATTATTCAATTGAAGCAACGCAAAAAGTAGCCAATGACCTACAGATTACACCACCACTTAAGCTTCAGGTTGTACCTGTAGAACCTATTTCTCAAAAATTTGCACCGTCGTTAATCGATGATGTGATCGCTCCATTTGCAGATAGTGACTATCAGCCTGTACAAAATTATCCAGGAATCAATCTGATTGATCCAATTAATACAGTCAACAATCCAGTTATCCCTGGAGAAAATGGATTTGTAATGCGATTGTCAGATCGTCTATCTTATGAAGCAAAAGGCTATGACTTAGATTATCGAGGCAATTACGATTGGAGTCATCTGCCAGGGTTTATTTTCTATGATACAACAGCCAATCCAGTAAAAGATCGCTATGTACTGGTTAAAAATGCAGGTATTTATCGAGGAAAGTGGATTGACGTTAAATTAGTTGTAGACGAGGTAATTGCTAAAAGTACGAGTGGTGCGTTCTCAGTTGCAACGACAACCTATGATACAAAGGATATTGACTTTGGATTAGGGGAAACAGGAACCTTTGCTGATTACTTTATGTCAGTTGGTGCTTATGAAGGTTCAACTAAAGGCGATTCCTTTAAATACCATTATGAGTTTTATGAGCATGATTCACAAAAAAGAATTAGCACCATGTCAGGAATGTGGAATTATCAACGTTTGAACGAAGAAAAGCAAGCCCAAATTCCAACAGATTCAAAACATATGAGTTCCTTATATGCTAATAATGACACAACTGTTTATTATAAACGAGATGTTCCAACTCCAGGTACTGCAAGATTTTGGGGAACTGCAGATGGTTACGAATCAGGTCCAGATACTTACTTAACAAGTTTATTTAGTAAAGTAGCGGAATATCCAATCACTATGAATCTTGCTACTAAAGAAGATGATTATTCGACAGGAATGATTTTAATGTATAACCGTACTCCGTTGACTCGAATTTATCCAGGGCGACCTGAAGTTATAGGAGAAATATCCAATGAAGACCCTAAGCGATTGAAATACCATATATTACAAGAAATACCAGCTCAACTACCCGTTTATTATTCAGATTCATTTAAGTTGACAACAACTTTTCCAACCGATTTTGATATTGATTTAAATTCAATCAAAATTATGAATGTATTAGACGGTACAGTTTCAACCGATTTTAAACAACCGACTTTATCAGCAGATAAACGAACATTAACGATTGAAGCAATAAATCCAAAATCAAGTTCTTTTAATGATGATATGTATGAAATTTATGTTGAAGGAACAGTCAACAGTAGTTTTGATTTTGCTAATTACAAAGGAAAAACAGGGAATCGAGTAAAAACTTATGATCCTGCAACAGGCTATTTAGCGATTCCAGTAACTGCCCAAAATGAATTTGTCATTAATGGAAAAACCATTACACAAGACCCAAATCTATTAGAAGAAGGCGAAGAAGATAAAGCTATTTCTTATGTGAAATACAAAGGCATTCCAGATGGTGATCCAGTTATGGATAAAAAAGTGAAAATCAATCAAGATTTCAACTTATTAAATCCATCTGATTTTGTGACCAATTTAAGAGTAGACACAGATTCGCCGCTTGATAAGCCTGTAGAAGCAGTTCGATTTGAAAATATACCGGATACTTCAAAACCAGGAACAGCAAAAGTGACAGTTGTCATTGTGACAGCTCAAGGTATAGAAAAGAAAATTATCGTTGACGTTACGATTGCCAATAATGATCCAGTCCCTGTAATCAACGTTAGCGGAGCTATTCGAAACGATACTCAAAATCTTGGTTTTTCAGCAAACCAATCCGCTCATATCAATGATGAACTTACCTTCCAAGGGAAAGTAGTTAAAACAATCGCTAATTCTGTTTGGTTGGAACCCACTTTAAAAATGAATGTCCCAGAGGGCGTCACATTTCCAAAGACAGGGAACGTAACTGTAAAGGATGAAAATAATACAGAAATCGAATTAGCAGAACCAATCCAATACGATAGCAACGCCCGCGAATTGACTGCGAAGTTAAAAAATACTCTTTCGACAGATGCCACAATTATGATTCAGTTTCAAACAAAGGTAGAAGACAAAGCGTTAGGTCAAACGTATGAAACGAAGGTAAGTGCTGCTGGAAAAGATAGTAATTTTACACCAATCGACGTGAGTGGAACAGCAAAATTAACAGTGGAAGACTACGCAGAACCACAAGTTCAATTTGCTGGGAAAGTTCAAAAAGAAAGCGAAGGTAGTTGGATTGATACAATTCAAGCTAATCCTAATGATCTAGTCAATTATACAATTGAAGCGACTTTGACCAATGATTATACCGTTTGGAGCAATCAAAAAATAGTTGCAACAATTCCAAATAATCTTGAAAATATCACAGTAGATAAGGCTATCTTAAGACGCCCTCATCAAACAGATATTGAACTTCCACTAAAGCTGATAACCGAATCAGGAGTTCAAAAAGTTGTTTTTGAAACGAGTGAAGCAACTAATGCCTTCACTGAAAGTGGTAGTAAACTAATCCTAACATACACAGGTAAAATCAGTGTCAATGTTGGATTAAATGAAACGCTTGTTACTCCTGTTAGCATCGAAGGGCTCAACTCAAAAGGTCAAGTTATTCAGCCGATTACAGGAAATATTAATTTAGCAGTAAGCGAAGGAACGTTGCAATTCACAACAACTTCCTCATTGGATTTTGGTGTACAAGAACTGATCAGTATTTCTGAAAAACGACATGCTCCAGACAAGAATATTGAAATGCTCGTAGAAGATACCAGAGGAACCAACGAACGTTGGAAAATTATGGCAACCATTACCCAAGAATTTACAAATGGAACGAGCCTATTAAATGGCGGATTAACCTTTGTAACAGATACAGGATCTGTCATTGAATTAAGCAAAACAGCAAGTCAAGTGTACGAAAAAAATCCAGCAAGCAATGGAACATCTAATTTAATTTGGGACCGAACAAAAGGTCAAGGTCTATTTCTACAACAAAAAGCAGGAATGAATAAAATTGGAAGCTATCAAGGAGAACTTCAATGGACGCTAACCGATGCACTTTAAAAGGAGACGAGAAAATGAACAAAAGAAAACAACCTCTTCTTTTTAAAGTCCTAGTCATCTGTCAATTGACAATAGCTGTGATTGGTTTAACTGGGATTTTCCCGACCACTAGTCAGGCAAGCGAAATGACAACTGACGTAGGGTTAGTGTTTGAAGGAGAAGAGTCAGCTGATTTTTTACCAGAAACCGAAACCGACGATCCCATTCAAGAATTTATTGATAATCTAATCACTCGTTTGCCACAAACCGGTGAAGCAAAGATGGGAAGTTTTCTTTTCTTTAGTGGCTTGCTATGTGTGGTTGTAAGTGTGTATGGGGTTATTATTTCAAAAAGACGACAATCAAAGAGGAGAGAGACAGATGATCACTAATCAACTAAATAAAAACCGTATCATTCTTTTGTGGTTAGCGATTGCTTTCTTTTTACTTGTCAACTCCCCAACTGTCGTTGCAAATCAAACAGATGCTAGTGCTGGTTTTCAATTAAGCGATGATTCCACTGAGCCAGTTGATCCAGAGAAACCAGAGAAACCAATTAAACCGGTTCATCCGCCGACTAAAGGACCTTTAAGTCTAAATTATGTGTCAGACATTCAATTTGGTACACATAAACGTTCCAATTCAACGCAAGTGTTTTACGCACAACTAGATAAGATTGAATATTTAGATGCATCAGAAACACAAAAACGTGCGAATTTTGTGGAATTGACAGATAATCGAGGATCAAATGCTGGATGGAATCTAACAGTTAAACAGAATGGACAACTTCAAAATCAAGCAGGAGAGCAATTGGAAGGGGCAATTATTTCTTTTAAACAGATAACACCTCGTTCACTGGATGGTGTTGGGAAACAGCCAACAGCAATTCCGACGGAACCTGTTTCCTTAAGTCCAAATGGAATAACAAACAGCTTAATCCTTACTGCTCAAAAAGGTACTGGAATGGGCAGCTGGAGTATCAGTTTTGGAAAAGATGAAAAAGAAGGCATCGAAAGTATTTTAGTAACGATTCCTGAAAAGACACCAAAAAAAGATGGTGCATACAGCACTACTTTAACTTGGACTTTAGGGGATTCATTATAAATTATTAGGGGGAAAGAGCATGAAATGGAACAAAATTCAAAAAATAGGATTTGTATCTGCAATAGCTGTTCTAGCACTAGGGTCAACAAATTTAGTAAGCTACGCAGCACCAGTTTTTCAAGCAACAGATGCAGATGTAGGATTTAAAACAGATAATGATGGAACAACCGATCCGTTGATTCCAGTTGATCCAGATCCAACCAAGCCTATTCAGCCAGATCCAGATCCAAAGCCTACTAAAGGCGCATTGAGAATGGATGTAACACCAAGCTTTGATTTTGGAAACAACAATAAAATCAAAGCAACAGAACAAAAGTACTATGCAAAGTTTGTAACAGGAACCAAATTTTCAGAAACTGAAAAAACAGAATTTGAAAATTATCTTCAAGTAACAGATGAACGTGGAGGCACGAAAGGATGGAAAGTATCCGTTTCAAATGATGGCGTATTTACATCTTCTACAGGAGATAAAATCGAAGGCGCTGCCATCACCTTAAAAGATTTCAGTGTTTATTCAGGCAGCAACATCAAAGAGCCAAGTATGTTTCCAACTGTCCCAACGACAGCAGTGACTATTAGCGATAATACTGACCATCTCTTGTTAAATGCCGATACAACTAAGCAACAAGGTTACGGAATTTGGACGATGCCAATGGGATCAGTGGATCATAAAACTACCGGTCAAGGAGAAGACGGGCTTGGAACAACTGGAAAAATCGACGAAACTAAAGCTGGGCGCAATCCCGCTGTTGAATTGAAGATTCCAGCCGGACAAATCATACAACCAGACAAAGCTTATAAATCCGTTTTAAATTGGAATATTTCAGATAATTTATAAAAATAAAAACATGGGGGAACTAAAAATGAAAAAGACAATTATTGCAACAGCATTATTAAGTACGGTGGTAGTATCAAGTTTTGCAGGAGTAGCTTCAGCAGCAGAGGTAGGTACAGCAACTACAAAAGGAAGCGTACAATTTAAAACACCAGGAGACGAAGAAGAAGGAAAAGTCATCAAACCAGGCGAAGATGAAGAAGAAATTTTACCTGATCCAGATGGTGGAGGAGGAAGTTCGAAAGGTGCATTAAGAATTCAACATGCACCTGCATTTAAGTTTGGGATTGTTGATAATGTAAATGGCACAAAAAAATACCCAGCGCAAATGGAAGCATACACTAAACCAAATGACGCGGATCCAGCTAAAAAGTACTATATGCCTAACTTTGTTCAAGTAACGGATGAGCGTGGGGATATCACAAAAGGTTGGACACTTTCAGTAACTGGCGATGTTTTCAAAAATGGAACTGACGAATTGAAACAAACAAAAATTTTATTAAATGAACAAAAACACACAAATACAGTTTTTGATTTCCAAACACCAGCGACAGATTTAACAACAATACTTGATGGATTTGATGCAAAAGGCACAGCGATTTCGACAGATGGAAAAACGTCAGTTGAAATTTTAAAAACAAAAGCTGGCAAGTCAACAACTGGATCGCAAACATCAAGTGTTTTTAACACAAGCTACGATAAGGCAACGGAATATGCAGAAACAGATAGGAATGCTGGAGTTGAATTACAAAAAGGAAATTTAGATATTATTGAAGTCGGAAAAGTTTACGAAAGTACATTGACATGGACATTAAGTGAAGCCCTATAACATTCTAAAAATTGGAGGAGTCAAAAAAATGAAAGCAACTAAATTAAGCGTTATTACACTAGCAAGTACCATCATTTTAGCAGGAATCGTTCCAATCACGGCCGATGCAGAAACGACAAAAACAGCAGATACAACAGGAAAAGTACAATTTAAAGCGCCAACTGATCCAAGTGGTCCAGTCATCAAACCAGGATCAAAAGACGAAGAAGTTGTTCCAGAAACAGGAAACAAAACAACTGGTGCTTTAAGATTAGACCATGTTCCAAGCATCGACTTTGGAATTGTAGAAGCCCGCGCGCAGGCTCAAACCTTTGAAAGTAACAATGAAAAATTAGTTGAAACAAAAGAGGGAACCTCAACCAATCTATATTCACCGAACTTTATACAAGTAACCGATGAACGTGGCGTAGATGGTGATTGGAAAGTAACCGTAGCAGGAACGGTCTTTGCTGCTCAAACAGGAGAAAAGTTACCAAATACTAAAATTTCAATTAAAGAAAAAAGTAGCTTTAACAATGTATACGATTTTTTAACCACACCCGATACAAGTGATCGTATCGAAGCATTTTCAGGTGCATTAGACATTTCAAATGATGGAACAGCTAAAGAAGTTCTTAAAACAAAAGCTGGAAAACATACATCTGGCTCTAAAACATCATTGGTTTTCAATAAAGACTACACATTAGCATCATTGCCAAATTATGAAGCTCCAAATGCAGAAAATACAAAAGGAAAAAATGCTGGGATTGTCCTAGAAAAACCATTATCAGATACGGTTACGATTGATGTTCAATACACAAGTACCTTGACATGGACCTTGTCTTCAGCATTATAAGAAAGCGACAACTAAGTAAAACAGGTATCGATATACTTGTTTTACTTAAAAAAGAATCAATCCAACAGGGGGAGTAAACAAATGAAAAAAGCAATTATGTTAGGACTTGCAAGTGTAGGAATCTTGGCAGCGAGTAGCCCAGCAGTTTTAGCAAGCGAAGTGCAAACAACGAGTGATGTTATTTTTAGAGTGAACCCAAATCCAGATGAAGTGGACGTGGTTAAACCAGGTACACCAGACGACAAAATTACTCCAGAAGGTGGAGGACATACAAAAGGAAACTTAAGAATTACTCATGTTCCAGATATCCATTTTGGCATTCAAGACATTTCTTCATCAAGTAAAGAGTTTCATCCAGCGATGCAAAAATATACAGAAGCGAGTACTGAAAAATACATGCCTCATTTTGTTCAAATCGATGATGCTCGTGGCTCGATGACGGCAACCTGGTCATTATCTGTTACCGGTAGCGTATTTACACCTGCAACAGCAAGTAATCCTAAACTAGAAAATACGTACATCACGCTAGATCAACAAACTGTGACGAACAATGTTTATGATGAACTATCCCCAACAGAAACAGCAAAACGCGTTACTGGATTTACAGATAGTGCTAAAATCAATACAGATGGCAAAACATCTGTTGAGATTTTAAAAGTAAACAGTGGACAAAATACAAACTCAACAAAAACGTCAAATGTTTTCACGACAGGATACTCTAAAACAACAGAATACGAAGCCAGTCAAAAAAATGACGGCATTACATTACATGTACCCGCCAACGATATCAAAGTGGATGGCGAAACCTATACAGCAACTTTAAATTGGGTATTAGCAGATTCTATTTAACAAAAAAAATGAGATTCGGGTTTTTATGAACCCGAATCTTTCCTCATTTAAAAATAAAATTAACGAAGCAAGAGGATACTTAAGGGAGCGATTAAAAAATGAAAAAATCAAACATTTTTTCTTTGATGACAGCAATGGCCATAGTCATGCTCATAGTTTTATCAAAACCTGTAGAAGCAGAAACAGGGATGCCAATATCTGTAAATGCCGTGTTACCAGAAAATCAGTTTAACAAGCAAGTTTCTTACTTCTATTTAAAAATGGAGCCAGGAGACGAACAAGAAATTGAATTAAAATTAGGAAACAGCTCTAATGAAGATCAAAAGGTTGAAGTAACCCTCACTCCTGCTATTACAAATGACAATGGCATTATTGCCTATCCAGACGATGTAAAAAAAGTGGATTCTTCATTAGTTCATCCCTTTACATCAATTGCAACCACAGACAAAGACGTGACCGTACCTGCTAACAGCGAAACATCTGTTAAAATAAAGTTAAAAATGCCAACGGAAGAATACGAAGGCATGATTGCAGGCGGCATTAACGTAAAATTAAAAGAAACAAAAGACGATGCTGAAAAGAAAAACGAGACAGGTATGAAAATAAAAAATGTCTTAACGTATAATATCGGTGTTGTTCTAGTTGAGAATGAAACCATAGTTGTGCCAGAAATGAAACTAAACAAGGTTTTTGCAGGACAAGTGATGGGAACAAATACCATCAAAACAAACCTATCAAATACAAAAGCGACCCCAATTGAAGAATTGGAAATAGCTGCGAAAATTTATA
Source organism: Carnobacterium sp. GW821-FHT04C06 (assembly GCF_059420345.1). Classification (NCBI taxonomy): domain Bacteria; kingdom Bacillati; phylum Bacillota; class Bacilli; order Lactobacillales; family Carnobacteriaceae; genus Carnobacterium; species Carnobacterium sp. GW821-FHT04C06. The sequence goes on along the minus strand of NZ_JBWKTN010000004.1, from coordinate 173,015 downwards.
CAGAAAAAGGCAAAGAGCCTTTATTTGAAGAACATAAAAAAAATCTACGAATGGCGCCCAATTCAAATTTCAATTTCGGAGTGGGTCTGGGAAATCAAGCGTATAAAGCTGGAAACTATCGCATTGTAATCAACGCTAAATCTGATCCAGCAGACAAAAAATGGTCTTTTGAAAAAGAATTTACCATTGACCGAGAAACTGCAAAAAAACTAAATGCAACAGCAAGCGATCTTGAAAAAGACAATACGCTTTATTACATCATTGGTGGTAGCGTATTCCTTATCTTACTAATCGTACTCCTCTATTTCATTAAACGTTACAAAGCAAATCAAAAGAAGAAACGTGAACAAGAACGCAAACGTCGTAAGGCACACGCAGTCAGAAAACAAAAGGCAGCTAATGCAAATAGTCAAACTAGAAAAAAAAGACCTACAACATCCGTTAAAAAAAATGAAAATTCACGTCAAACTAAATCAACTAGACCTAAATCAACTCATAAACCCAAGTAAAATCAAGAAAATGACTAACGGTCATTTTCTTTTTTTATGTGAGTGTAGTTCAATCAATTTACATTTTGTAAGAGACTCTTTATACTAGAAGGTGAGCTAAAGACAATTTACGGAGGTTTTCAAATGACAAAAAAATACGATTATATCGCAATTGGTGGAGGAAGTGGCGGGATTGCTTCTATCAATCGAGCAGCAAGCTATGGCATGAAATGTGCCTTAATAGAACCAAAAGAATTAGGCGGAACCTGTGTAAATGTAGGGTGTGTTCCCAAAAAAGTAATGTGGCATGGCGCCCAATTAAACGAAGCGATGCACTTATATGCACCGGACTACGGATTTTCAGTAGATGTAACCGAATTTAATTTTCAAAAATTAGTTGACAGTCGTGAAAGCTACATTGACCGTATTCACCAATCCTATCAAAGAGGCTTAGATAATAACAAGGTTGACCTTATCAAAGGGTATGCAACCTTTATTGATGAGAAAACGATTGAAGTGAACGGCGAACAATTAACAGCCGATCATATTTTAATTGCAACAGGTGGAAAACCGACAATCCCATCAATTCCAGGAGCAGAATACGGCATTGATTCTAATGGATTCTTTGCACTACGCTCGTTGCCAAAAAAAGTAGCAGTGATTGGTGCGGGTTACATCGCAGTTGAATTAGCCGGAGTATTAAATGGACTAGGTTCTGAAACGCATCTCTTCGTTCGTAAAGAAACCCCACTTAGAAACTTTGATCCACTAGTGGTAGAAGGGCTAGTGGAAGCAATGAAACAAGATGGGCCAACGCTACACACGAACGCGATTCCAAAATCTGTGGAAAAAAATGCAGATGACACTCTGACCATCACTTTTGAAAATGGAACAAAAGAAACGGTGAACACCCTAATATGGGCCATTGGACGGACGCCCGTAACCGAAACATTGAAATTAGAAAATACATCTGTTGAAGTGAATGAAAAAGGCTACATTAAAGTCGACGATTATCAAAATACAACAGTCAAAGGTATTTATGCAGTTGGAGACATTACAGGTCGCGTTGAGTTGACTCCTGTAGCTGTAGCAGCTGGACGTCGTTTATCTGAGCGCTTATTTAATAACAAGCCAGATGAACACCTTGACTATCACAACATCCCAACGGTAGTATTTAGCCACCCACCTATTGGAACTGTAGGCTTAACAGAACCAGAAGCAAGGGAACAATTTGGTGACGAGGTTAAAATTTATCAATCTTCTTTTACCTCAATGTATACAGCAGTCACAAGTCATCGTCAATTATGTCGAATGAAACTAGTTTGTGTTGGGAAAGAAGAAAAAGTAGTCGGACTCCACGGTATTGGTTATGGTGTGGATGAAATGATTCAAGGATTCGCAGTAGCAATTAAGATGGGGGCTACAAAAGCTGACTTTGATAATACTGTCGCAATTCATCCGACTGGATCAGAAGAATTTGTAACAATGCGCTAAAAAAATGTAGAAAATCTGAAACTAATCTTAAAACTCCAAAACACCTCTCGTTGAATTCATGTAAAATGAAGGAAAACGGAGGTGTTTTCTATTATTATGCACACTGTGGAAAAGCTGTGGATAAAAAAAGTTGAAAACAAGGCATTTAACTAAAAAAATAGTTAGTTATGCACATGCTTGTGCATAACTATTGTGTATAACTCTAATTTTCCACAAACTCTTTTTTTAATCTAGTTTTTCTATTTTGAAAGCAAATATTTTGTATAATGAATCCAAATAGAGTATCATAGTTGATGGGTCAAGTATTGAAGTCGAAGGGAGTAGCTAATGACAGAAAACTGCAGTCACAAGTCCTTATTATTTTACAGAATGAACACTGTATACAAAGAAATGAACGTTCATTTTGAAGAAGAAACAGGCATTAGCTTCACGAAGCTAGAGATTTTATTTTTTATTTACGGAACGCCAAACCTTTGTCAACAGGACATTCAAAAAAAATTAGCTATTGATGCAGCGAGTGTTACTAGACATTTAAAAAAATTAGAAACAGATCAATTCATTCAACGAGTAGTCGATCCTACTAACAAACGCTTCCGACGAATATCCTTAACTGAAAAAGGTCGAAAAGAACTAAAAACGATGATTACAGAAAAAGATAAGTACGAAGCGCAACTGTTTGCCAATATTTCTGAGGATGAATTAGAACAGCTGTGGATAACCTTAAATAAACTATCAATAAACAGCGTTAAAATAACTAAGGAGGATGATAAAAATGAAAGCAGTCGTAATTGAAAACTATGGTGGAAAAGATCAACTAAAAGAAATGGATGTGCCAATGCCAAAACCAACAGCACATCAAGTGATTGTTAAAGAAATGGCAACGTCAATTAATCCAATTGATTGGAAACTACGTGAAGGGTATTTGAAACAAATGATGGATTGGGAATTTCCGATTATCTTAGGTTGGGACGTTGCGGGGGTTATCAGTGAAGTGGGAAGCGACGTAACGGATTGGAAAGTAGGCGACAAGGTATTTGCTCGTCCAGAAACAACTCGTTTTGGTACGTATGCAGAATATACAGCAGTAGACGATTATTTAGTAGCAAAAATCCCGGAAAATGTGACCTTTGAAGAAGCTGGTGCAGTGCCATTAGCAGGCTTAACAGCGTGGCAAGCATTGTTTGATTATGGAGATTTAAAAGCAGGTGAAACCGTGTTGATTCATGCTGGAGCCGGTGGTGTTGGAACGTATGCCATTCAATTAGCCAAAAATAAAGGTGCAAAAGTCATTACAACTGCCAGCGAAAAAAATAAAGCCTTACTTTTAAGTTTAGGCGCCGATCAAGTCATCGATTATCATACTGAAAATTTTGTGGATATCTTAAAAGACGTAGATGTTGTTTTTGACACAATGGGTGGCGACATTCAAAAAAATAGCTTCAAAGTTTTGAAACCCCACACAGGGCGCATGGTCTCAATCGTTGGAGAAACCGATCCTGCTTTAAGTAAAGAACATGACGTGGCTTTTCATAATATTTGGTTAAAACCAGATGGGGAACAATTGTCTCAAATTGCTGATTTGATGGAAGCTGGAAAAGTGAAATCCGTTATTGGTGCGACGTTCTTATTTTCACAACAAGGCATTTACGATGCCCATGCATTAAGTGAAACGCATCATGCAGTCGGTAAAATCGTCATTAAATTTGAACAATAAAAGGAGACTGTAAATGGAAATTGTTGCGTTTATTTTAGTATTACTTGTAGCGGTAGAACATTTTTATATTTTAGGATTGGAAATGTTTTTTTCAACAAGTAAGACGGCTCAGAAAACATTTGGTTTAGATGAAGCATTTTTAAAACAAGAAAGTGTTAAAACCCTGATGGCCAATCAAGGCTTGTATAATGGTTTTTTAGCAGCAGGATTACTCTGGGGATTATTCTTTGCGAATCCAGTTAGCGCTGTTAGTATTCAGTTATTCTTTTTAAGTTGTGTGATTGTGGCAGCTGTTTATGGATACTTTACAGCCAGCAAGCAAATTTTATTAAAGCAAGGCTTACCAGCTATTTTAGCAGTAATTGCTGTTTTAATGGTATAATGAGAAAACGATTAGCATTTCATTTGAATGCTAATCGTTTTTTATTATATAGGGGGGATAAAATGACAAAACGTGTAGGGATAGAGATTATTTTATTGATTGGATCGCCGTTAGTAATAGCTGAACTTCTGTTGCTCTTTTTTCAGTTTCCTTTTTTAGTAAGCAGCGCGGTAGGGTATTTTATTTTAGTACTTTTTCATTTGCCAGCTAATAGTCCACTGTCTGCTAGTGCTGATTTTGAAACAAAGAAAGTGAATCCGCATTTTAAAGCTAGTTTGCCTACAGCTTCGTCGATGAAACGACTAGATATGCTGAAATTTGTGCTCCTTATTTTATTGTTGATTGGTTGCCTCTATTTGTATGTTGAGAAAATTAGATAATGATTTTTTTTCTATATGGCAGTGGGGTATGTTTCGCGACAGCCGTTTTTAAGTGTTGCTGCATTACACCAATTCCACCAAGTGAATCGAGTGGAAATAAAAGTGTCGTGCCTGAAGGCAGAATTTGACTGAGTAAAGGTTGAAACTTTTTTCCACCTAAGACAGTGATCGTTGTCTCGGAAACAGCAAGTTCCTGCCATTGTTTTTGAAGACTTTCTAGTTGTATCGTTTCGGCTGTTATTCCTTTTAAAGTAAAGCGCGTATCGTAAGTGTGTGGAATAACAGTAGAGGGTCTTAAAAAACCATAATAAGGAGATAATATGAGATAATGTGGATCAAATTCTAACGCATAGGCTTTAGCTAGACGGTGAAAAGTTCCTGTATAGGCAAATTGACTTTCAACGGCACCAATTTCTGGTTCTTTGTCCCAAATCTTGGGTTTACCAGAAGGAATAATCATCATCTTAAAAACTCCTTTCGTAAGGTTACTTAAACAAAGCTTGGTAGAAGACTCTTTAGGTGGAAACTCTTTTTTTAGGATTTTCCAGTATAATAAAGCATAACATAAGCCACAATAAAAAAAGGAGATTCTATGAAAAAAATAATTCAATTATGTGTGATTGCAGGATTAATCATTCTAATAGGTCGTTATTTGATTATCTTATCAAGCAGTCTTTTTATTGGTGCTAGCTTAATCACTGAACTTGTTGGCATTTATATTGCATTGCGATTGCTGTTATTTGATAGTCGAAGTACCAATTCTAAGGTTGCTTGGATTGCTATTATCTTCATTCTTCCCATTTTTGGTGTTATTTGTTATTTTTTCTTTGGAAGAAATCCACAAAATCGACTATTTACGACAGCTCAAAAAAAAGAGCGAGAAAAATTGATTCAACGAATTCATCATTTATCAGATCAATTAGAAGAACTGGTTGTACCAAAAACCTCTCAACGAATCGAATCCTTAACTGGAATCAAAGCTTTAAATGGCAATCGATTAACCCTCTTAACAGACGGTGATGAAACCTTTTCAGCAATTAAAAGGGCAATCAAGCAAGCAAAACACCATATTCATATTCAATATTATATTTACAAAAGCGATGAGTTAGGTACTGAAATAAGGGATTTGTTGATTCAAAAAGCTAGAGAAGGTGTGGAAGTTCGGTTCCTTTATGATGGATTTGGTTCTAAAAAGTTAAACACAGTTTTTCTTACTCCGATGAAACAGGCAGGGATTGAGTTTTATGCCTATGATCCTATTTTTTCAATTTGGATTTCACGAACAGCCAATCTTAGAAACCATCGTAAAATTATTGTCATTGACGGTCAAATTGGTTTTACAGGCGGTTTAAATGTCGGCAATGAGTATCTAGGTAAAGTAGATCGATTTAAATTTTGGCGCGATACCCATTTGATGATCGAGGGCAATAGTGTGATTGAGCTTCAGGAAGCCTTTCTTTATGACTGGGTTTATATGGAAAATCGCAAAGAAGCTGCTAATCCATTTATTAAAGCCGAAGGGATTCAACATTATTTCCAACCAGAAGCGGTGGGAAACGAGTGGGTACAAGTGGTCTATGGTGGACCTTACGATCAAGAAAAATTGGTTCGAGATGCCATGCTTGATATGATTGATTCTGCAGATGAATCGGTGTGGATAACGTCGCCTTATTTAGTTCCTGACGACGAATCATTAGCTGTGTTAAGAAGAACAGCGATGAGTGGCGTTGATGTTAAAATCTTGATTCCAGGAAAAGCGGATATGGCCTTGTCTTTCCATGGAAGTAATGCCTATATTGAAACACTTTTAGAAGCTGGAGCAGAAGTTTATTCCTATCGAGATGATTCCTTTATTCATGGGAAAATGCTCTTGATTGATGGCAAGCGAGGCGCCATTGGAACTGCGAATTTTGATATTCGAAGCTTTCGGTTAAATCACGAAATGATGTCCTTTATTTATGAAGCGTCACCAGCTCTTGATAAAATGAAAGCAAATTACATTGAAGATCTTGAAAATAGTTATTTAAACAACCTTGAAGCGATGAAGCAACGTTCGTTAATCCAAAAATTAAAAGAACAATTGGCTAGTCTTTTTACACCGATTTTATAATTACCAAAAAAGTCACTCAACAAACGTTTCGTTTTTGAATGACTTTTTTTGGTAGTTTTATTTTTTTCTAGCTGAAACTAATAGCATCATCGGTCTTCTAAGCTCGTCTTGCATCTCTGGAATAGTCGCCAATAATTCAGGAGCAGGTTCAGGCTCAACGATTGACGTAATGTCGAATCCATTTTTTAACAGGCTGTTCAAATAGGTTGTTAACGTTTTGTGGTACTTCGTCACGTCCTCGCCTAAGAAATGGCTCACCCGCTTGCCTTCGATAAAATAGCGATCTACTGGCCAATGAAGAGTTTCACCAGCATCATTTGTATACCAATCCTGTGTACCGCAAGCTGTAAAAACAGGATGCTCCACTGAGAAAACAAAGGTTCCATCAGGTTTTAACGTGTGATTGATTTTTTTACAAATCGCATCAAAATCTGCTAAATAATGAAAAGCGAGTGAGCTAATCACACAATCAAAAGCCGCTTTTGGATAATCGTAATCTTCAATTGCTTGATGGAGATAATGAATTTTAGGAGAATCGTTTTTCTTTTTAGCCTCTGCTAACATGTTTTCAGATAAATCAATTCCTATCACATCGCTAGCGCCATGTTCCACAGCATAAATACAATGCCAGCCAAAGCCACAGCCTAAATCAAGAACACGTTTGTCTTTGAAATCAGGCAGCATTTTTTCTAATTCATGCCATTCCCCAGCGCCAGCTAACCCCTCTTTTGAACGGTTCATTTGACGATACTGTTGGAAAAAAGCGGCTTGATCGTATTTGTTTTCTTTCATTTTTATTCCTCTTTTCTTCATAAAAATAAATTTCTTTCAATAAGTGTATCAAATAATAATTTAAAGTAAAAAGAAAAGACGATACCGAAACGAAAAATCCACTTTAGTTCTCAAAAGAAGTTAAAATCTTACGAATACTCGATTCAGATAAAAAGAATTGCTTTGCCAGCTTTTTGATAGAAGTCCCAGCTAGAAAAGCAGTGTAAATCTGCTGATTTCTCTTCATTAACAAGGACTTACTTCCAGTTTTAGCCCCCCAAGGTTGACGTTTATTTTTAACTGGAATATAAAGATAATCACCTGTAATATACTGTTGAATCTCATTAATAAGTTCTTTTGGCAACACTTTTGTTGCATTGATATAGTTCATCGTTTGCTCCTTTAAATTGAAATTTAGGAAGCAAAGTCAACGACTTAATTTTTAAAGCTACACAAAGTAATTGACTTTGCATAGCCAACAGCTCTTCGTTTATTCATACTCAAGCTTAAAATGCTCATACTTTCCAACTCCTATCCATTTGTACATATCGGAAACTACCTCAAGAATAAGCCAATATATCCCATTTGTCTAGGAATCATTTTTTAAATAACACATGAAGAATATTCTAAATCAAAAGACTTGTGCTATAATAAATGTAAACCGTTACATAACCGGTTCCATCAATGGAGGTTAAACTAAAAAATGAAGATGACAATTAAAGATGTTGCTCGTTTAGCAGGTGTTTCGATTACAACGGTATCACAAATTTTAAATAAAAAAGGCGATCGCTTTAGCCCAGAAACACGTCAAAAAGTCTTGGCGGTTGTGAAGGAGCTTGATTACAAAGCAGATTATTTTGCCCAGAATATGGTGAGCAAGCAAACAAAGACCATTGGGATGGTAGTTCCAGATATCACCGATCTCTTTTTTTCAAAAGTCATTGAAGGGGTAGAAAAACATTTAAATGAACTTGGTTTTATGATTATTCTGTGTAATTCCAATCACAGCTCTGAAAAAGAAAATCTTTATATAGAAGAGTTACTCCATCGATCAGTCGAAGGCATCATTCTAGCAAGTCCAAATCCCATTCATTTGCCAAAGTTAAAAAACGAAGACGGCAGCAATAAAATCCCTCATATTCTAATTGACCGCGGTATTAATAAACGTGACGAGGGGCAATTGATTACGAATGAATTTCAAGGAGCCTACGAGGCTGTTGAACATTTAGTGAACTTAGGTCATCGTGAAATCGGAATGTTAAGCAATGAAACCAGTTTTTATGAAATTACCGATCGTTTTTACGGATATAAAAAATGTTTAGAAGATTATCAGATTCCTTTTCAAGAGGAATGGATTGTCAGTAAGAATTTAACAATTAAAGGCGGGTACGAAGGGGCACAACAACTCTTACAACAAAATATTACCGCTCTTTTTTGTGGAAATGACCAAATGGCAATTGGAGCTTATCGTGCAATTAATGAAGCCGGAAAACAAATTCCAAAGGACATTTCAGTAATTGGTTACGATGGCTTAGAAATTACCGATTATTTAGTTCCCTCATTAACGACAGTTGCGCAACCAATTTTTGAAATTGGCTATTTTGCGGCTAAGTTTTTAATTGATCATATCAACAACCCAAAAGAGAAGGTACCAAACAAGTATTTTGATACTCAGCTGGTTCTTAAAAATAGCACCAAAAAACTTGATTCTTTTTAAATTAAATGCTAGTATCAACTTGTTAGCGTTTTCCTTTTTTTGAAAGGAGAACTTAAGAAGATAAGATATTAGCTTTTAGTCAGTTAAGTAAAACGTTTTACTTGTTTCTAATTATACTTAAAGGAGATTAAAAAAATGAGAATGGTAGACATTATCGAGAAAAAAAGAGACGGTCAAGAACTTACAAAAGCAGAGATAAACTTCGTCATTACAGGTTACACAAATGGCACAGTACCAGATTATCAAATGAGTGCTCTGGCAATGGCGATTTATTTTAAGGATATGACGAACCAAGAAATTACTGATTTAACAATGGCAATGGTAGAATCTGGTGAGCAGATTGATTTATCCGCTATTCATGGCATCAAAGTAGACAAACATTCAACTGGTGGCGTTGGGGATACAACGACCCTTGTATTAGCACCTTTAGTAGCAGCTGTTGGGGTTCCTGTTGCCAAAATGTCAGGTCGTGGTTTAGGACACACGGGAGGTACGATTGATAAATTAGAGGCAATCAAAGGCTTCAATGTTGAAATTTCAAATGATGAATTTATTCAATTAGTCAACCGCAATCAAGTTGCTGTTGTCGGACAATCAGGTGACCTAGCACCGGCAGATAAAAAATTATACGGATTAAGAGATGTGACTGGAACCGTTGATTCAATCGCCTTGATTGCTAGTTCAATTATGAGTAAAAAAATTGCAGCAGGAGCCGATGCAATCGTTTTAGATGTCACTACTGGAGACGGTGCATTTATGAAAAATGAAAAAGATGCGGAACGCCTTGCAAAAACAATGGTTCAAATTGGGAAATTAGCAAATCGTCAAACAATGGCTATCATTTCAGATATGTCTCAACCATTAGGGTTAGCAATCGGAAATTCCCTTGAAGTCAAAGAAGCAATCGATGCGTTAAAAGGTGAAGGTCCAGCAGATTTAATGGAAATGGTTTATGTATTAGGAAGCCAGATGGTTGTTCTTGCTAAACAAGCAGATACATTAGAAGAAGCTCGTGAACTTTTAAAAGAAGCCATCCAATCTGGAGCCGCAACCACTAAGTTTAAAGAAATGATTCGCAATCAAGGCGGCGATGAGTCAATTGTAGATCGCCCAGAAAACTTGCCACAAGCAGAATTTGTGATTGAATTACCTTCCAAAGAAAGTGGCTATATTTCAGAAATGGTAGCCGATCAATTAGGGATTGCCGCAATGCTTCTAGGCGCCGGTCGTCGAACAAAAGAAGATACCATTGACTATTCAGTCGGCTTAATGTTGCATAAAAAAGTTGGCGATTCTGTTACTGCGGGTGAACCATTGGTGACGGTTTATGCGAATAGTCAAGCAATCGATGATGTGAAAGCAAAAATTTATGAGAACATTTTTATTACAAAAGAAAAAGTTGCAGAACCAACTTTGATTCATCAAATCATAACAGAATAAGTTGAGTGAGGGACACTATGAATTTATTTAAGTTAAAAGAAAAAAAGACGACCGCTAAAACGGAGATTATTGCAGGGCTGACTTCCTTTTTCGCTATTTCCTATATCGTAATCGTCAATTCGGTTATTTTAAAGGATGCTGGAATACCTGCTGAACTAAGTGTTTTTGCCACAATCTTTATCTCGGCAATTGGGTGTTACTTGATGGGGATTTTTGCAAATGCACCGATTATTTTAACCCCCGGTATGGGAGTGAATGCTTTTTTCACGTATACGTTAGTAGGAACTTTGGGCTTGCGTTGGCAAGAAGCAATCGGCGTGATGATGGTTTCCAGTTTGATCTATTGTGTGATTGCTTTTTCAAAAGCCAGTGATGTCTTGTCGCGAGCAGTGCCAGATACGTTGAAGCACGGTATTACTTGCGGAATAGGGTTGTTTTTAGTCATGATTGGTTTAGAAAAGGGGCAGTTGATTGTAGCTGGCGATAAAAGTTTAGTGGCATTAGGAGACTTAGCTAATCCACACGCGATGTTAGCTATTTTTGGCTTAATTTTAACCTTGATACTTGTAATTCGCAATGTACAAGGTGGGATGTTTATTGGCATTTTAGCAACGACGATTTTAGGGGTACTTTTTAAAATTCAAGATGCTGGTGAAGGCAGTTTTTCCTTGATGAATATTGTTGATTATCCTTCAATTATGGGACAAGGCGATTTTTCTGGGCTATTCTCGTTAAAATTCATGATGGGTGTTTTTTCGTTAACGATGATTCTAGTCTTTGAATCAATGGGATTGCTTCAAGGTTTAATGGAAGAAGCGAGTACCGTGGATTTTAAGAAAGCTTTTAGAATGAGTGCAGTGACAACTTTCCTATCAGGTATTTTTGGAACAAGCCCAACCATTGCAGCAGCTGAAAGTGCTTCTGGTATTGAAGAAGGTGGTAAAACAGGCTTAACAACGATTGTTTCAGGAACTCTTTTTTTAGCAACCCTCTTTTTCATTCCGTTGTTATCTTATGTGCCACAAGCAGCGATTGCCCCAGTAATTTTAATTACAGGCGCATTAATGATGAAGAATTTACAACACATTCAATTTGACGATTTTACAGAGTGGTTTCCAGCCTTCTTGATTGTCGTATTAATTCCATTAACATCAAGCATTGCAGATGGGATGGCAGCTGGATTTGTCTTTTACCCAATCGTAAAATTGGTAAGCGGAAAAAAATCAGAGATTCATCCAATTCTTTATGGAATTTCAGCGTTATTTTTAATGTATTTAGTTTTAAATGCACTAATTTAAAAGCGTGCAATTTAGTGGTGACGTGGTAAAATAAAGTGAGTGAATAAAATACGAAGGGATTGATGAAAATGTTTAAACGTGTACATTTAGTCGTGATGGATTCAGTTGGAATTGGGGAAGCACCAGACGCAGAAGCTTTTGGAGATAAAGGCAGCGATACATTAGGGCACATTGCTGATATCGCAGGATTAGATATTCCAAATCTAGAAAAATTAGGGTTAGGAAATATTCGTCCATTAAAAGGCGTAAAAGAAGTCAAAGAAAATCTTGGCTATTACACAAAATTAGAAGAAATTTCTGTTGGAAAAGATACAATGACAGGCCATTGGGAAATTATGGGCTTAGATATCAAAACGCCTTTTAGAGTCTTTCCAAATGGTTTTCCACAAGATTTATTAGATAAAATCGAAGCTTTTTCAGGTCGTAAAGTGGTTTGTAATAAACCTTATAGCGGAACGGCTGTCATTGACGATTTTGGGCCACAACAAATGGAAACTGGAGATTTAATTGTTTATACATCCGCTGACCCAGTGTTACAAATTGCAGCCCATGAAGACATTATTCCATTAGAAGAGCTATACAAAATTTGTCAGTATGTTCGTGACATTACATTAGACGATCCCTACATGATTGGCCGCATTATTGCGCGTCCATTTGTTGGAACTCCAGGTAATTTCCAAAGAACGAGCAATCGACATGACTATGCCTTAAGTCCATTTGGCGAAACCGTCTTGGAACAATTAAAAGAAACCGGTAAAGACGTGATTGCCATTGGTAAAATCAACGATATTTTTAATGGCGTTGGAATGACCGAAATGGTTCGTACAAAGAGCAACATGGATGGCGTGGATCAATTGCTAACCATCATGAACAAAGAATTTACTGGCTTAAGCTTCTTAAACTTAGTTGATTTTGACGCACTATTTGGTCATCGTCGCGATGTTGAAGGGTATGCCAAAGCGATTGAAGAGTTCGACGGTCGTTTGCCAGAAATTTTAGCAGCGATGGAAGAAGATGATTTATTATTGATTACAGCAGATCACGGAAATGACCCAAGCTTCCCAGGAACAGACCATACGAGAGAATATGTTCCACTATTAGCTTATTCACCAAAAATGACAGGACATGGTGCTTTGAAACAAGGTCATTATGCTGATATTTCGAAAACCGTTGCTGAAAACTTTGGTGTTAAAGGTACAGAAAACGGCGTAAGTTTCTTATCTGATTTAAAATAGAACAACATAAAGGGGACAACTACAAAATGACAAAAACGTTGCAAGCTAAAATTGATGAGGCAGTAGCATTTATTCAAGAAGCAGGAGTAGCTAAAGTTGAAGTCGGGCTGATTTTAGGTTCTGGCTTAGGCGAATTAGGTGATGAAGTGGAGCAAGCGACTGCTATTCCTTACGATAATATCCCTAATTTCCCAGTTTCAACAGTTGAAGGACACAAAGGCCAGTTGGTTTATGGTACATTAGGTGGTAAACAAGTCTTAGCAATGCAAGGACGCTTCCACTATTATGAAGGCTATTCGCTAGAAACCGTTACTTTCCCAGTTCGCGTAATGAAAGCATTAGGCGTTGAAACAGTAATTGTTACCAATGCAGCGGGTGGTTTAAATGAAACCTTTGAACCGGGTGAATTAATGTTGATAACCGATCACATCAATTTCACAGGTGTAAATCCATTAATTGGACCAAATGATGCATCAATGGGACCTCGTTTTACAGATATGAGTGAAGGGTACGACCGTAAATACCAACAAATCGTTCGCGATGTTGCTAAAAAAATGGACTTGAATTTAAAAGAGGGTGTGTATATGGGCTTTACGGGTCCAACATACGAAACGCCTGCTGAAATTCGATTTGCACGCGTTATTGGTGCAGATGCAGTCGGCATGTCGACTGTTCCAGAAGTAATTGTTGCGCGTCACGGCGGAATGAAAGTGATTGGAATTTCTTGTATCACTAATTTAGCTGCAGGTATGCAAGCAACGTTGAATCATGAAGAAGTTGTTGAAACGACACAGCGAGTAAAAGAATCCTTCAAAGGATTGGTAAAAAATATTTTAGTTGAAATTTAAAAAGAATAAAATGAGGCCTACTGTTATTAAACAGTAGGCTTTTTTGCTAGAATAAGAGAAGTTTTCAGAAACGGTTATTTCATTTGTGATTAAAATATGACGATAGTTAAATAATAAAATCATTAAAAATAAATAACAATTCACATTTAAAAGTTAAGATGATAAATTAGTATAAACCAAGGGGGGAGCTACTAATATGTTAAAAAAAATAATAGTGGGGGCACTATTGTGTACAGTTTCACTAAACACTGGTTTTAGTGTTTTAGCAGAAGAAGTACAACCGAAACCAATATCAGAGCCTACGCAAAAAATGAGTGAATCAGTATTGATTCCAGATGTTATTTTAAAAGGTTATTTAAACAGTCTTCTAAAACAAAGTAGTGATGCGGAAATTACAAGAGAGCAGTTAGCTACAATTAAATCGGTTAATTTATCAAGTACTACAATTACTGATTTAACAGGACTAGAATATGCAACAAATTTAGAAACCTTTATATTACAAAATACTCAAGTAACTGATTTAACACCAATTGTTGGACTGACAAATCTAAGCTACATGACACTAAGTGGTGGAAATGTAACAAATGAATTGATTCCAGATCTTCATCAATTAGTGAATCTACAATCCTTATCAATTACGAGTACACTTGTTGATAATACTATTTTTCAAAAATTTAATCATTTGCCAGTCTTAAGATATTTCTATCTTCAAAATAATATGCGCATTACGGATATCAGCGCATTAGCTTCACTACCATTGTTAGACACACTATTTGTTCAATTTGATGGAATCAATGATTTTCAATCAATCAGTCGCTTTCCTAGTCTAAAAAATTTGGCGGCTTTTGGTCAAAATACTGGGAGACAAGATCCTCATCAGTCTATCAACAGTACAGATTTAACTTTTAATGAAGAAACACAGACTTTATTTATTCCTTTTACAATTATGACGAATCGCCTAACAAGTTTTGATGGATTTCAAGCACCTTTTTCAATGTCCACCTCATCAAGCAATACGTATTTAGAATTTAATGGTACCCAAGTAGATAATTCAAGATTAGCAATTGATTCAATGGGAATTACCGTTAACGGCGTTGACCGTGCAGCTTTTGATGATTTAAATGAGTTACATTACAATGCACGTTATGATAATCCGACAGGTTCGTATCCAACACCACCTGGTATGAGCTATGTTATTTCTTCAGGAACGTATTTTCAATATTTTGATATTCGCCATAGTATTCAGTTGACTGCTGATCCTACCTATTCTTATTTAGAAAATGAGGCAGTCGATGAAGCTCAATTTCTAACCGATGTCCATGCTAAAACAGACGATAACAGTCCGATTACAAGTAATTTTGCAACAGTCGTTGATTTTTCGAAACCAGGGAATTATCTCGTGACTTTAAACGCAAAAAATGCAGCAGGACTAGTTGCCCCGTCTGTAACGGTAGATGTAACAGTATTGCCAAAGCCAATTATTACAGCAGAACCAACTATCACATATGATCAATACACAGAAAAAACTGAAGCTGATTTTTTAAGTGAAATCGCTGGAAAAACCAGTGATGGCAGTCCTGTCACAAGTGATTTTTTATCTGCAGTTGATTTTGGAAAAGTAGGAGAGTATGAAGTTCAATTGAATGCAGTTAATGAACGAGGCCAAAAGGCAGACCCAGTTACAGTTAAAGTTCGAGTCCAACCGACTGAAGAAGCGATTGTTCCACCACTCCCTTTACCAATTGATCCAGAAAATCCAGTGCCACCTACAGTCGAACCAAATCCAAATCCAAAACCAACCGTTTCAGATAAAATAGAGAATCAACCATTTAAAGAAAATCAAAAAATCAGTAAAGGTAAGTCTGTAACGACAAAAATGAATGAAGCGAAAAAGTTTCCACAAACAGGAGAAGCTAAACAAATGAAGATTGGATTTGTTGCTCTTGTTTTATTGGTTACTAGTTTAGTTATTTTAAAACGACCTACTAAAGTCAAACAATAATTTAAAAACAGCCCTGATAAGCTAGTAGCTAATATACTAACTCATCAGGGCTATTTGAATAGTGTTATATTTTTATTGACACAAGTGCAATCATTTGAAGGGAGATTTGATGTCTGCTATCATAAAATTAGAAGAAGGAGATGTTACGAATGAAAAATCAACGTACAATGATCAAATGGAGCGAAATTATTGTTGGGATTATTTTTCTCATTGCAGCCTATTTCGCATTTATTAGTCCTGTTGCGACACTGTTAAGTTTTGCTATTTTATTTGGACTAGCTGCTATTTTTAGAGGGATTATTGCTATTATTGGCTATTCAGATTTAAAGAAAGTCACTGGACAAAATGCGACCCTAGCTTTAGTGATTGGGATTTTAGAAATTATTGTCGGAATTGTTTTTCTCTTTAATATGGGACTAGCTGTTTCAGTATTAGCTTATACCTTTGCATTTTGGTTTATTATTGATTCCGTATCTGGCTTGTTAAATGTAAACCGCACAAGAGCTTTAGGAAATGGCGCTTATTGGTTTAGCTTTATCATTAATTTACTAGGTGTTGTGATTGGGATTAGCTTACTATTTAATCCAATTACGGCTGGCTTAACGCTATCGTTCCTAGTCGGTTTTTATTTCCTACTATTTGGTATTGAAAGTATTGTATTAGGAATTATGAAAAAATAAGTTAAAAAAATCCAGTTAAATCAGTTGATTTAGCTGGATTTTTTGATACATAATTAAACTACCGCTGGTTTTTTTCAAGAAGATACAAAATCAACGAATACAGTTGATAAAATTGTTTTGTTCCGTCAGATTGGTCCAATAAGAAAAAGGACGCGTCTTTCTTCGTTGAAAAGATCATATAATCAGAAATAATCAAATCGGCATGATTTGAGTTGGTTGTAAAGGTAAGAACCGATTCATTAAAAATTGAAACCAGTTTGTAAACGAGAGTCTTTTCAAAGACAATATTTCCATTAAAGTTAAGATAAATACTCACATTTGTATTGCTTTGAGATTCAATAATCAAGTAGAGCGTATTGACTAGCGTATAGCGATACGTTTCTTTTTTTTCAGCTGTCCAAACAAGGTTGTCCGTTTGAAAAGAATCATAGCAAGTGATGACTTTTTCACGAACAGAATCCTGTGTAGATGCTTCATCTTTACTATGAAGGTAAACTTCTTTAAAGTCATATTGAAAATAGTCCATTGCATACAGATGAATGACTAAGATATAAAACCATTGTTTAAAAAGATCTGAATTTGGCTGTAACTGCTGGATATGAAACGAATTTGTTACATGCTGAACCATATCTTTTGCCAAATCAACTAGCGGTAAATTAACCGAAAGTAGTAACTTATCTCCATTTTGAGTTCGACTAGAATGGGAATCTAAACTAGGGATAAAGATGCGTAAACAGCACCGAATAAAGGTTCTTAAAACAGAAGAATCTTTAGCAACAGGCAATTGCTGAACTAATTTTAAAATAGCAGAATCTTTAAATTCAGCCTCAATTTTTTTTGAATCAATATCTGAATAAATAAGTGTATCAAAGAGGCAGCTTAGGTATACATTTTCATCTAATTGAATTTGGTCGGAATCTAACTGTAAATTTTGTATCATTTCATCCACTGAAAAATTATGGTATTTAATTGTTTGACTGGTTGAATGAGCAGATAGAGAATGAAGAGCTAAGGTCATTAAATAACGGAACATGAAAATATCACTTTCTCGACCAACCAGAGAAACAAATTTATTTTGAATCGTTAAAGTTAAATGGAACTGGTTGATTTTTTCATTAATTATGGGGATAAGTTGGTAAATATAAGGGTTTGAAAGAGTTAATTTCGTTGAAATATCCACTAAAGCATAGTCTTTTCTTTCAAAAAATAGTTGCATGAATTGATAGCTAGAAGAAAGGTTTAGATAGTGAACGAACAAAGTATTAACAATCGAAACAGAAGAGATTTGATACTGTTGTTTAGGAGTTAAGAAGAGGCATTCTTCCTGAAAATCCAATACAAATTCAAAACCAATTTGTTCTAGATCATTGATTAAATTTTGAAGTTGTCTTAACACAGAAGCTTTTGATAAGGCTTCTTTTTTTTGAAGAGAGGCGATGTCATTGTTTTGAGAAAAAGTCAGGCTGTAATACAAATTAATTTTAGTAGCTTCATTTTTTTTAATAAAATTTTGTAGAAACATAGTAGATACTCCTAACTATTTTTTGATTATTTGTTATTTAATTCGTTATGTAAAAAATAAAAAAATTAAAAAAAAGAGAATAACTAAATAGATTGAGCAAGTATAAGAGTTGAATTATACTGTTTAAGAAATCAAGAGTGTAAGGAGTTGACCCATGAATAAAAAAAGATTATGTTGTTTCATCGTACTTAATATCTTCGTTATTTTAACAATGTTCTCCTCAGAAATCAAGGCAACTGACATTCAAGATGTATCTTTGTCTTATAACGAAAAAAATCAACCGTACATTAGTGTGAAGATGGTTGGAGAGGCTTCAACCATGACAATTCAATTTCTAAATCAAGTGGCGCTTGATTTAGAAACAACGAAATTAAAAAATCCTGATGTAATTATTACGGATCAAGAAAACCAACGAACAGTCGATTTTCAGATAAACAATACAGTTAAAGAGGTACGACTATTTTTCAATCCTCAAACAGTAGAAAGTGGAGAAATCGAAATCAAACAAAATAATCAAGTCCAAACCTTGAAGCTTGTTAATAAGGAACCAGAAAAAGAGTCTAGTGTAGAATCTACAACACTAGAACAAAAAGATTCTGCTGAAGAATCAGGCGAATCATCGGCAGTACTAAAAGAGTCAGAGCAATTAACAGAATCTGCGGTGGAAGTGATTGATGAAACCGAGCCAAACACTGACATGCCGGAAACGAAAGACCTTTACAAACAGTCTCAAACAGTACAAGAACTCTATGAAGAGGATATCAAAAAAGAAGGTTGGCAATCTAATGAAGAGAACAACTACTTAGTGAAGTCGATTTCTGATAACCAAAGACTGTCTTATGGTTTTGCCAATGGCTCAGACATTTTTTTGACTGATTTATTTTCAACAGATGCTGCTGGACATAAATTAAGTTATCGACATAATATCAATACGGGTTCAAATCGTTCCGTGCGTTCATATTACTTTCAAGAAGAGTCAGATTACAAAGAGCTAGATGATGTGAAGTTACAATTTGTATCAAAAAAAGGAGAGTCCATTCGAGGATACGGTGAATTCACAGTTTCCAACAAAGTTGTCGTTGATGTATGGACTTACCACGTTCTTGTAAAAGTAACATTAACTGCAGATGCAATGGGAAATGTAAAAAAAGAAGTAGAATACAAACGCGTGGATAAGCCGATTATCGACCTTACACCATTAAAAATTGGTTATTCAGAATTAACCGATACCGATTTAAATGGGAAAGATGGAGTAGATGTCAATTATATTGGAAATAAAAAAGGGATGTATATTGAAAGCGATCCTTATAAAGTCATGTTTCATGTTTTAGATAAGGATGGACCAAATCAATGGAATGCAGGACCAGGGAGAAAATTTTTAGTTTGGGCGACGACACCATCTGATTTTTTTAGTAAACCATGGGGAATCTGGACCACCATTCATGGTGCTGAAAATGTTGAAGGAAAACCAAGTGAACTTATCAAGCATTACGATGATTCGGCTGTTGGTTTCCGTTGGAATGCTGAAACTTTAAAGCCAAAAAGTAGCCGTACTTTTAGTTATAAAATCAACTTAGGAGAACCAAAGCCACCGAAGTTGATTTTGGAGGATATTCCTTCTTCCGTATTGAATGGGGAATTTTTCCCAACAGATATTAGCGGTACTGTGGTGGATGAAGATAGTAGCAAAGTAGCACTTCACTACTGGGTTGATGAAGAGAAGGAAGGGACCTCGGTTAATGTTGACACGGCTTCCCATCAGATTCAAAATGTCACAATTAAAAAAAATGATCTTAATCAGTATTTAACCTCAAAAAAATTAAGTACCGGCAAACATACGCTCTATTTTGTTGCTCAAGACGAGGAAGACCATTCCTCTAAAGTGGTTGAAAAAGAATTTACAATTGTAAAATCCGGAGATAAGTATATTTTTGATGCCACGCTTAAAAATCAATCAAGCTTTATTAATGCCATTCATGTAGGCGATAAGCTTCACTACAAAATTTTCTTTGAAAATCTTAAGATTGCTAATCTAGCAGGACGTTTTATTAATGAAATTCCAGTAGAATTACAACTAGATAAAGATTCTGTTAAAGCAACAGTTGATAAACAAGACATTGGAAAGTCTCTTTTAATCAGCACAGATCGAATTGCTATTAACGATTTACCTTTGAAAAAAAATCAAATTTTTCTACTTGAATTTGATGTAACGGTTAAAGACAGTGGGCTTAATAAAATGCTTGTTGACGTTATCAACGAGTCGAAATTTAAGAATGAGACGATTGAAGTGAAGCAAAAATCGCTAGGAAGCGAAGGGGAAATTTTAGACAATCCTAAGCCCTACATTTCTTTTAGTACCCCAGAAGAAGAGGTTATTGCAGGTGAAAGTGCCAACTTGAATTTTGAAATTGGAAATCAATTAACAAATGTAGAAGATTTCACTAAAAAAGCGACAACCGAAAATGGTGAATGGCGACAAGTTCAATTTTTATTGCCACCTAAATCAAAAGAAATCAACTACGAAAAAGTGGAATTACTAGATAGTAAAGGCCAATTGATTGCGTTGATGAATAGTAGTGGAGATGTAGCTTACTCTAACGAAGAAGATCAACAACACATTCAGCTTTCTTATCAGCAAGCAGATGTGACAAAAAATAAGGAAATTCTTGAATCTCCTTTTAAAGAAAATCTCAAACCAGAAGAAAAAGCAGTTTATGTCGCTATTGATTCTATTGCAAAAGGAGAATCCTATCAAATTAAAGTAGAGGCTAAAATTGATAAAACAATCAAAGAACAAATAGTCGAATTTAAATCATTTGTCAGTGGAAACAACGAAGTGAATGATGATAAGTCTATCGAATTGGGCATGTCATATATTGCCATTAAACCTGCAGCTGAGTTGAAGGTCCTCGTACCTAATGATATTTTTTTTGAAGCCAAAGCTGATTCCTCAATTTTAGAAACTAAGGGGCAACGACTTTATCCAGCTAAACCTTTTACAGTCCAAGTCATCAACACAACAGATAATCCTAATTGGTCACTAGCAGTTACAGGTGAACTCGAGCCGATTACTGGTGGAAGTGGAAACAAAGCTATTAAACTTTCCTTGTTAGATGGCAAGCCAATCACCGGTACAGTTTCCTCAAAAGATCACACTTCAACAATTGCCTTTAAATCAAAGCAAACTGATGAAGGCAATGATTTAGTTGGGATACTCACAAAAGCTACTCGATCAGGTGCTTATAAAGGCACGATTACGTGGCAATTAAACAACGTTATAACGGCTGACGACCCACGTTAGCTTAATATATAATAAAATTTAAAAGAAAAGGAAGATGAGAAATGAAAAAATTAGTAGTTAGCTCAGTAATTTTACTTGGAGGCGTTAGTACACTTGCAACAACAACTTTTGCAGCTGGAAATGAGGCAATCGTTAATACAGATAATACTTCAAAGGTAACAGGGAACGTAGCAGGCGGAAGCTTAACAGCTAAAATCGGAGATGTTGCCTTTGGCGATACGAAATTAGCCGTTAATGATAAAAATCAAGTGACAATCGAAGATACAGATGCACTATCATCAATAAAAGGTCAAGTAGTAGATTTACGTGGTGAAACAGGTCAATGGTCATTAGTTGTATCAAGCTACGAAATGAAAAATGCAGCAGACGAAACGATTCCAAGTGCGCAAATTAACTTTGAAAAAGGAACAGATTTAAAAGAATTTTCTTTAACAAATGATGAAGAAAAAGTATTGCCATTTAATTCAAAAGATTTTGAAATCAGTGAGTTACAACTACGTTTCAAAGAAAATCCAAAAGAATTGAAAAAAGGTGCGCTTAATGGTGTAATCCACTGGACATTACAAGCAACACCTGAGAAAGAAGATACATTTAGATAAAAAAAGCCAGACAAAGCAGAGGGATCTTGGTCCCTCTATTTTGATAGAAAGGATCCATTATGAAAAAACGACTTAGTCTATTTATAGCGTTCTTAATGTTGCCACTAATGGGACAAACCGCATATGCAAGTGAAGGAATATCCATAACGGTTCAACCCATTTTACCAGAAAATCAGCGTCACAAAGAGCTATCTTATTTTGACTTGCACATGGAAGCTGGGCAAGCTGAAGAAATTGGCTTGAAAATAACAAATCAATTAGATGAGACGATTCAAGTAGAAGTTGCGCCACATAATGCTTTTACCAATAATTTAGGAGTGATTGATTACAGTCAAGAAACACCAAAGTTAGAAACAGAAAAAGCGCACACCTTAGTCTCGATGCTGTCTGAAAAACAACTTGTAACCTTAGCACCACATGAAGAAAAAAACGTGATGTTTCAATTAAAAATGCCGGCTGACTTTTTACCAGGTGCAGTCTTAGGAGCTTTTTATGTCCATCAAATCGAAGCAGGAAACACGGATAAATCAGAAAATAAAGTAACAATCAGTAATGATTTTTCTTACGTGGTAGGGGTGAAGCTTTCTGAAAGCGATCAACTATTAAAACCCAAACTAGCGCTAAAAAGTGTTCGTGCTGGGGTGGACGAATCAAATCATACTTCAATTCTAGCAAAAATCGCTAATCAAGAAGCGACAATTGTAAGAAAATTAGCCATCAAGTCAAAGGTAATTGAAAAAGGAACAAGTAACGTGTTGTACGAATCCACGGAAGAAAATCTTTCAATGGCACCTTATTCTTCCTTTGATTATGCCGTATCTTTAGAAAATCAAGAATTAAAAGCTGGAGAATATGTAGTGGAACTTGAAGTAAGCGATATTGATCACAATGAGTGGCAATTGAAAAAAGAGTTGACTATCAAAAGAGACGAAGCTAAACGATTTAACCAAGCTGCATTTGATGTAGAAAAAGAACCATTTAATGTTAAATGGATTTATTTATTAGTAGGAATTATTGTTGTCTTATTAATTGGCATAGGATCTTTAGTAGTTAAAATAAAAAAAAATGAAAAGAAAACAGCTTTCAAAAAATAAATTTGAAAGCTGTTTTTTTTGGATAAAATAACTGTTTTCTTCTAAAAATGCACTTTTTTTTTAATTATTAACAATTAGTGTTGCATTTTTATTGCGTTACTTACTTTTTTAATGTAAAATTTAACAATCACTGCTAATTGAGTTTAATTCTCAGTAGTAGGACAGTTGCATTTATGTGTGGCTTGTCTGGGACCTTTAATCTTATGATATATCATCCATTTCCCCGTCATAGGAAGTGGACAACTAAAGGGAGGATTTATCCATGACAAATCTTATTAGTATTATTCTTATCTTGGTATTCTTTGCTGCCGCACTTTACGGCTTCTATTGGATGCAAAAGAAACACGTAAAATTTTCAACGCGTGTCTTTACCGCACTAGCTGTAGGTATTGTATTTGGTGCCATTATTCAAGTTATTTTTGGGGCACAAAATGATGTAACCACTCAAGCAATTAGTTGGGTGAGCATTGTAGGAAATGGGTATGTCAGCTTGCTTCAAATGTTGATTATGCCATTAGTATTTGTTTCGATTGTCGGAGCATTCACTAAGTTAGAAGTTTCTAAAAAATTAGGTAAAATTAGTTTTACCGTAATTGGAACGCTATTAGCAACGACCGCCGTTGCCGCGTTAATTGGAATTTTTAGTGTTTTCGTCTTCAATTTAGACGGAGCAACCTTTGTCCAAGGAGAAGCAGAAACTGCTCGTATTGAAGCATTAGCTGAAAGACAAGAAGCAGTGAAAGATTTAACAATTCCAGAACAAGTAGTTAGTTTTATTCCAACAAATGTCTTTTCTGATTTATCAGGCACACGCTCAACAAGTACGATTGCAGTTGTCATTTTCTCTGCATTTATCGGAATTGCGTATCTAGGTGTGAATAAGAAAGATCCTGAAACAGGCGAATTTTTTGCGAAATTAATCAATAGTTTATATAAAATCGTGATGCGAATTGTCACGCTAGTTTTACGTTTAACACCGTACGGAATCTTAGCTTTAATGATTAAAGTAACTGCAACAAGTGATGTCAAAGCCATTTGGAATTTAGGTAAATTCGTTGCCGCTTCCTACTTTGCATTGGCCATCGTATTGATTATGCACTTATTGATTTTAGTTTTTGTTAAAGTGAACCCATTACAATATTTGAAAAAATCATCAACTGTTCTTGGTTTTGCCTTTACATCAAGATCAAGTGCTGGAGCAATGCCTTTAAATATTGAAACTCAAACAAAAGCATTAGGTGTGGATGATGCCACTGCTAACTTTGCTGCCAGTTTTGGTTTATCAATTGGTCAAAATGGATGTGCGGGTGTCTATCCTGCAATGCTAGCAGCGATTGTAGCACCAACAGTTGGGATTGATGTGTTTAGTCCATTATACATTTTGACAATCGTAGCAGTTGTTACAATCAGCTCATTTGGTGTAGCAGGTGTGGGTGGTGGAGCAACATTTGCTTCATTAATCGTTTTAGGCTCATTGAATTTACCAATTGCTATCGTAGGATTGGTTATCTCAGTTGAACCACTAATTGATATGGCAAGAACAGCTATCAACGTTAGTGATAGCATGGTTGCGGGTATTGTCACTTCAAAACGTATCAATGAATTTAATTCAGACGTTTTAAATGATAAAGACGCAGTTATTGAATCAAGCATGTAGTCCTAAGAAGCTTCTATAAGAGACCATCTTATAGAAGCTTTTTTATTTATAAAAGAAGATAGATATGATTTTACTTCTAAGAATCAGTATGTTAAATTTTAATATGTAAGCGTTGTCAATAAATAAAAGGAGTGTTTTGATGAAAAAGAAACAAAAAATGTTGGTTGCATTAATGATTGGTTGCATTAGTTTTTTACTACTCCCTACAACGTCTTTAGCTGCAGGAACGCAAGAGAATCAAGAACCGATTATGATGGCTTACTATCGCACCTGGCGAGACGTAACGATGCCTTCAGATGCAAACTCTAATCTACCAGATAAAAATGTAACCTCAATGCTTGATTTGCCTAAAGAATTAGATATTGTTTCAGTCTTTCACTATGTCAAACCAGGAACCGATCAGCAAAAGTATTGGGATACCTTAAAGAATACTTATGTCCCTGAGCTTCATGCAAGAGGAACGAAGCTGGTGAGAACGATTGATATTAGTGAGCTTTTAAAAGTTCCAGCGCAAAATGGCAAAAAACAAACGACTGCGGATTATGAAAAATATGCAGAGGAATTGCTTGCTACTTATGTGACACCATGGAATTTAGATGGACTGGATGTTGATATGGAAACCAACTTAACAGCAGAGCAAATTGAAGTGGCAACAGGTGTTTTCAAAGCCTTGTCTACGAAATTAGGGCCACAATCTGCTACAGGAAAACTCCTCATTTACGATACGAATCAAACCAATCACGCCTTGTTTAAAAAGGTTGCTCCTTACTGTGATTATTTGTTTTTACAAGCCTATGGTGGTAGTATCGCGCGTTTAGATCGTACTTGGGAAAGTTACAAGGAAAGCATTACACCACAGCAATTTTTACCTGGAATTTCTTTTCCAGAGGAACAAGATCATAACAAATGGGATGATACGATTGAACCGTATGAAACAAGTAGAGCTTATTCCTATGCGATGTGGAACCCAAAAGATGGTGCTAAAGGCGGTATGTTTGTTTACGGTGTTGATCGCGATGGGAAGACATTTGGTGACGATACCATTTCTAAAACCGATTTTAATTGGACGAAACGATTGATGAAATCGATGGGGAAAACAGTTGAATAAATGAAAAGACGGTTCCAAACAAGAGTAATTATCTTGTTTGGAACCGTCCTTTTTAAGTTGAAAACTTATTCGTAACGCAAGGCTTCAATCGGATCAAGACGTGCTGCTTTTCTAGCAGGGTAGATTCCAAAGAAGACACCCACTGCAGAAGAAAAGAGCAAGACCATAACAATTGAACCCAACGTAATACTTGGGACAATATCCAAGGCACTGGCCACTCCATTTGCAAGGAGGATTCCTAAAATCAATCCGATAATTCCTCCAATTAAGGAAAGAATGACAGATTCCATTAGAAACTGGAATAGAATGGTATTGGTTGTTGCACCAAGAGCTTTTCTTGTTCCAATTTCTCGTGTCCGTTCCGTTACCGAAACGAGCATAATATTCATGACGCCAATACCACCTACTAACAAAGCAATACCAGCAACAGCAGCAATAAAATTGATAAATAAACCTAAAACAGAGTCAACTTGATCCAATGCTTGTAAGAAGTTTGTGGCTGTGTAGAAATCTTTTCCAACGGCATCATGTCTTGTTTCAAGAAGTCGAACCATTTGTTTAGAGGCAGACTCAATATCGTCTTTACTTGCAACTTGTACGGTAACGCTATTGATCGCTGCAACGGTTGGATCGAGCTTTGCCATGGTTGTAAGAGGTGTTGCCAAATAGACCGGCATTTTACTTGTGTCAAAAGAGCCTTGCATTTTAGCAAAGGTTCCTTTGGTGACACCAATAATTTTCAAGCTAATGGTAGTTCCACCAACACTTGCCAAATTAATTTTTTCCCCAACGACGTCCTTACGACCTTTAAAAAGGGCAGCAGCAGTATCTTCACTAACTACGGTGACATTTTTGGCATCTTCGTATTCATTTTGATTGAAGTAGCGACCATACACCAATCCTTTGTCCATCATTTGGTTTGTGTATTGCAAATCTGGCGTTCCACCGATTGCTAAAGCGGACTTTTTCTCATAGGTAGAAGAAGCAGTACCGTTTAGTGTCTTATCAGGTGAAATCCTTTCAATTGTTGGGATACTTGTTTTTAATGCTTGTAAATCTTTGTCATTTAAAGAATCACTTTTTGAAGCTTCATTGCTGACGCTTAAAGAGACTGTAGACGCACCTAAATCATTGAATGTTCCTGTAATTTGACTCGTCGCACCATTCCCTACAGCTAGAATTGCGATAACGGAAGCAATCCCAATAATAATGCCTAGCATTGTTAAAAATGAGCGCATCTTATTTGCAAAAATACTGTCTAAAGCCATTTTGAAATTCTCTTTTAGATTCATGAAAACCCTCCTTTCCTATAAAATGACTTGGTTCTCTTGAATTTTGTCATCTTGGATTTCGCCATCTTTAAAAGAAACAATCCGTTTTGTATAAATGGCAACTTCAGGTTCATGAGTAACCATAACGACGGTCGTTCCTTCTGCATTTAACTCTTGGAAAATCCGCATAATTTCAATTGTCGTTTTTGAATCTAAATTACCTGTTGGTTCGTCTGCCATTAAAACAGCTGGATTATTGACAATCGCACGAGCAATTGCCACCCGTTGCTTTTGTCCACCAGAGATTTCATTTGGTCGGTGTTTTACTCGATCACTCAATCCCACCCGATCCAATGCTTTTAAGGCCCGTTCGCGACGCTCTTTTGCAGGAATTCCACCATAAACCATTGGCAGTTCCACGTTTTCTAAAATCGTCATACGTGGCATTAGATTAAAGGATTGAAAGACAAATCCGATTTCCTTATTGCGGACGTGGGCACTTTGGTTGTCACTTAATCCTGTTACATTTTCCCCATTCAAAATGTATTCGCCACTATCAAATCGATCAAGTAAGCCTAAAATATTCATCATCGTTGATTTACCAGAACCACTAGGACCCATGATTGCAGTGAATTCGCCTTCTTGAATGTGAAGGGAGATTTTTTTTAAGGCCGTTAATTCTTCGCCACCAGTGCGGTAGATTTTAACGATATCTTTTAAATCAATCATCTTTCTTCACTCCTTTTATTTAGCTGTGACACTGGTACCATTTTTAATGCTGTCGTCAGGAGTTAGAATTACTTTTTCTCCTTTAGTTAAGCCTTTATTGATTTGAACAAGGTTATCTGATTGAATTCCTGTTTCAATCATCACTTTTTTAGCTTGATCTTTTTTAATCGTATAAACAAAAGGTTTATTTTCTTTGTCGTACAATAACGCTTCAACAGGAATCGTTAAGGCATTATCTGCAGTGTTGGTTGTAATATCTGCATCGATTTCAAAGCCAGCAAATAAACCAGCAGGAGGCGTATCAAAAACAATTGTGCCACCTAAAGAAGTATCTGAACCAGTAGCGCCAGTTGTGGTGGTTGCCACTGGATCAATTGCAGAAACACGACCCTTGAAGGTTTCATTGCCGGTTCTTAACGTTACGACTTGATCTTTTTTGACAATACTTGCATCTGATTTAGAAAGTGAAATAGCGACTTTTAAGTTGCTTAAGTCTGCAAGAGAAACGGAAGGCTTAGCAGTTTGAGCACTTAAATCAGCTTCATCTTTTTTGACATTTAGCGCTGTTACAGTGCCAGCAAAGTTTGCTTTTAATTTTGTACCATCAAGATAAGAGACTAAAGTAGCGTCTTTTTCAACGGTATCGCCAACAGCAACATTGACTTCTGAAACGACACCTTGACCGTAGGCTTCTTGTGTTTCAATAGGCTCTAATTTTCCGGTCGTAGATAAGGTTTCCACAACTGTTTTTTCTTTGACTTCTGTGGTTGAAACGGTACTGACTTTTGCTTTTTCTTTTGGACCAAAGACACTGAAACCGATAAAGACTACCGCTGCAATGACAATTAAAAATCCAAGTATTTTTTTCCAATTCATTTAAGTTCATCCTCTCTTAATAAAAAGCTATTTGTGAATGACTTATTTTAACATAAAAAGTGACAGATTGTCATTTGTTGACTATTTTTTTAATCGTTAAATGACCTCTCATATTGGTTTTCCAAATAATAAGTGTATAATAATAAAAAAGCGCGTTAGTAGGGGGACTAAAGATGGACACACAAGTTTTAGCAATTGGAGACATTCATGGACAGATTCAACTTTTTGAAGAAATGCTGAATCATTGGAAGGAAGCCACGCAACAATTGGTTTTAATTGGAGATTTAGGCGATCGCGGAGAAAATCCAAAGGCCTGTTTTTTGTTGGGAAAAAAATTAGTGGAAGAAAAACATGCCATTTACTTAAAAGGCAATCATGAAGATTTATTACTTAGATTTTTAGCAGATCCTGAGGAACGTTATGAAAATTATTGCTTGAACGGCGGAATGCGCACGCTAGAAAGTCTACTTCATACCGGATTAGAAGCGGAATATTCTCCTACAGAAATCAGCATGTTAGTAAAAAGCCATTACCCTGAATTAATTGAATTTTTAAATGGCTTGCCTCTTTATTTTGAATGGCAGGATTATGTCTTCGTTCATGCAGGTGTGGACTTAGCCAAAAGTGATTGGAAAAAAACCAGTGAAAGAGACTTTATGTGGATTCGCGAGCCGTTTCATACTGGCGAAAATAAAACGGGGAAAACGATTGTATTTGGTCATACCATTACGCCATCACTTCATGGAGATAATGAAACAACTTCATTGTGGCAACAGGATCATAAAGTAGGCATTGATGGTGGAGCTGTTTATGGCGGTGTATTACATGGCGTTGTTTTTGATAAAAAGCAGTTAGTAGAAGACATCGTTTTGGTAAATAAAGGGTACGTTTGGGATGGAGAACGCTAAAATGCAACCAGAAGGTATAGCCTGCAAGAAGAATTAGTGAGTTTCAAGACTAAAGATGATATACTAGATAGGCGTAGCAATTAAGTGAAAACTTATCAAAAAACAGGAAAAGAAAGAGGTAGTTAGATGGCATTTTTAGGGTCATTGTGTTTGATTTTAGTGTTTACAAAGGTGGCAGGTCACTTATGTAATCGAATTGGCGTTCCTGCAGTGATTGGAGAGCTATTAGTAGGAATCATACTAGGACCTGCTATTTTAGGATGGATTCAACCAGATGCGTTTATCCATTATTTTGCGGAAATCGGTGTTGTGATTTTAATGTTTATTGCAGGACTAGAGAGTGATTTGGCATTATTAAGAAAATATTGGAAGCCCGCACTTTCAGTCGCTTTGTTAGGCATTGTTTTCCCAATGGTATTTGGTTTTGGGATGGGGGAACTTTTTGGGATGGCATTTCAAAGCTCGATTTTCTTAGGGGTATTGTTTAGTGCAACCTCGGTTAGTATTTCCGTTCAAGTGTTAAAGGATTTAAACAAAGTAGATTCAAAAGAAGGCGCAACAATTTTAGGCGCTGCAGTTGTTGATGATATCGTGGTTGTTATTCTTCTAGGCGTATTGGTGAGCTTGTTTAACACAGGTGGTGGAGATAGCCAGCCTTTACCCTTCATGTTGATGAAAAAAGTGATCTTCTTTATCGTTATTTTTGTTCTTGCAAGATGGGTCGTTCCAATGTTAATGAAAATCTCATCTAAGATGTTGACGATTGAAGCAGAGACAGCAATGGCTTTGATTATCTGTTTAGCCTTCTCTTACTTTGCTGATTTTATGGGAATGGGCAGTATTATTGGCGCGTTCTTTGCTGGAATCGCCATTTCGCAAACACCTTACAAGCACAAAATTGAAAAGAAAATCGAACCCATTGGGTACGCGGTGTTTATTCCAGTCTTCTTTGTTAGTATTGGATTAAATATGGACTTTTCAGGTTTTGGTGAACAATGGCTCTTCATTCTATTATTGACAGTCGTAGCTGTTTTAACGAAACAATTTGGTGGCGCGATTGGTGCAAGAGTGACAGGGTTCAATTGGAAATCTGCCGCAGTAATCGGTGCAGGAATGGTGTCGCGAGGTGAGATGGCATTGATTATAGCCAAATTAGGCTTAGAATCTAATCTATTAACAGAAGAGTTCTATTCTTCAATTATTGTGGTGATCATCGCAACAACTGTCATCGCTCCGTTTATTCTCAAATATACCATTACAAAGCAAGATGAGTCTTTAAAACTGAATTAAGCAAGTGCCCCTCAGCCAATAATGATTGAGGGGTTTTTTAGTAGGTTTATTCTAGAAGTTACAAGCTTTAGGATTTATGCTAAAATAAGAGAAGGATTTTAGAAGAGAGGAAGAACAAAATGGCTGAAAATAATGATGCAACAATTTTAACCTTACTAAAAAAAGAATTAAAAATTTATAGCGATAAACAAATGAAAACTGTTTTAGATTTACTAGAGGAAGGAAATACCGTTCCTTTTATTGCCCGTTACCGTAAAGAGATGACCGGGAGCTTAGATGAAGTTCAAATTCGTGAAATTGAAGATCGTTACCATTATTTACAAAACTTAGAAAAAAGAAAAGGCGAAGTTTTGCGGATAATAGAAGAACAAGGGAAATTAACTCCTGAGTTAAGAAAATCAATCGAAACAGCAGCTAAGATGCAATTAGTAGAAGATTTGTATCGTCCATACAAACAAAAGCGCCGCACGAAGGCAACCATTGCTAAAGAAAAAGGACTAGAACCACTTGCTGAATGGTTAATGACATTCCCTACAGGTGTTGACATTAAAGCAGAAGCTTCTCGTTATGTAAATTCAGAAAAAGAAGTTGCATCCCCAGAAGAAGCATTAGCAGGTGTCCATGAGATTTTAGCTGAAAAAATTAGTGATGAACCAAAATACCGCACATGGATTCGTGGCTTTACAAATAAAAATGGCTTCATTAAAACAACAGTTAAAAACAAAGAAAAAGATGAAAAAGAAGTCTATGAAATGTATTATGACTTCCAAGAGCCAATTTCAAAATTGGTATCACATCGCATTTTAGCCTTTAATCGTGGTGAAAAAGAAGACATTCTAAAAGTGAATTTAGTTGTAGATGAAGAGCGTATTACTAAATACCTAAGCCGTGAAATTATTGAAAACGAAGATTCAGCAGCAGTTCCATACGTAACAGCAGCTTTTGAAGATAGCTACAAACGTTTTATTGGCCCATCAATTGAGCGAGAAATTCGTGGCGAGTTAACAGAACGCGCAGACGAACAAGCCATTCATATTTTTGGTGAGAACCTGCGTAATCTGTTATTACAAGCACCCTTAAAAGGCAAAATGGTCTTAGGACTTGACCCCGCTTACCGGACAGGCTGTAAGTTAGCTGTGATTGATCCAACAGGAAAAGTCATTGCTATTGATGTGATTTATCCTCATAAGCCAGCTGGCGAAAAGCCAAGAAAAGAAGCGGCTGTTAAGTTTAAAGAAATGATTAAAAAATATGGCATTGAAATGATCGCAATAGGGAATGGAACGGCTAGTCGTGAGTCTGAACAATTTGTTGTGGATAATTTAAAAGAAATCGACGACGACGTTTATTATGTTATTGTAAATGAAGCAGGGGCTTCTGTTTATTCAGCAAGTGATTTGGCACGTAGCGAATTTCCTGATCTACAGGTGGAACAAAGAAGTGCAGTTAGTATTGCCCGTCGCCTACAAGATCCACTAGCAGAATTAGTGAAAATCGATCCTAAAGCCGTTGGTGTGGGACAATATCAACATGATGTTTCGCAAAAACGTTTAGAAGAGCGTCTTGAATTTGTTGTTGAAACAGCTGTTAACCAAGTAGGGGTTAACGTAAATACAGCAAGCGCGCCACTGCTACAACATGTAGCCGGTTTAAATAAAACAACTGCGACTAATGTCGTTGCGTACCGTGATGAAAATGGCCGCTTTGATAGTCGTGCTGCTCTTAAAAAAGTTCCTCGTTTAGGACCAAAAGCATACGAACAAGCCGTTGGGTTTATGCGGATTGTGGATGGGAAGAATATCTTAGACAACACAGGGATTCATCCTGAAACGTATAAAGAAGCAAAAGAAATTTTAGCGTTAGCAGATTTGACGTTAGCAGATGTTGGTAGTCTGAAGGCTAAAGAAGCATTGGCTCAATTGTCGTTGAATCAGCTTAGCGAACAAACTAAATTAGGAAAAGAAACTTTAAAAGACATGATCGATGCTTTATCTCGACCAGGACGTGATTTACGTGATGAATTGCCAGCACCATTATTGCGCAAAGACGTGTTAACTATGGAAGACTTAAAAGCCGGAATGGAGCTTGAAGGAACGGTACGTAACGTTGTGGATTTCGGAGCGTTTGTGGATATCGGAGTTAAGCAAGATGGGATGGTTCATATTTCTAAACTAAGCAATAAATTTATTAAACACCCAACAGATGCTGTTGCTGTAGGAGATGTTGTGACAGTCTGGGTTGATTCAATTGACTTGAAAAAAGGCCGAATCGCTTTAACGATGTTGCCTCCAGAAAAAAAATAAGTTAAAGATGTTCACCGACAAAGAGTGTGTTGGTGAACATTTTCATTTATAGGTAAAGGATTGGATTAAAATGAATCAAAAAGAATTGCAACTACTTGTTGAAAGTATTTCAATCAACGACTTTCAGCGACCTTTTAATCATCAAGCAACCTTTAATTCACGTTTAAAAACAACGGGTGGACGGTACCATTTAAACACCCATCATTTAGATTTTAACTTAAAAGTATTGGAAACTTTTGGTATGGAGGAATTTATTGGGGTTGTGAAGCATGAACTGTGTCACTATCATTTGCATTTAAGTGGTGGCGGTTATCAGCATAAAGATGCTGATTTTAAAAGATTGCTAAAGCAAGTTGGCGGCAGCCGTTATGTTCAGTCCTTAAAACCAAGGGATCAAAAGCAAGCTTACTGGGTGTATCAGTGCCAACAGTGCAAAAATTCGCTTTATCGAAAAAAACGCTTTAATACCGCACGTTATGTGTGTGGTCAATGTAAGGGGAAATTAGTTTTAAAAAGAGAACGAGTGGAAATGTAAAAAGCCAACAACTGAAAGTCTTTACGTTAGTTATGCGTAAAGACTTTTTTAATACTTGACAACTTCCTTCTTTTATTTATATAATACACTAGCGTACTATATAGTAGAGTACTAGATACAGAAAGTAGGGAAGATATGGAAAATTATTCTTTTGATATCAATATGAAGCTAAAGCGAGTCAATCGTTTGCATAAGATTAAGGGCGACAAGGAACTAAACGAATTAGGCATTCATGTAGGACAATCTTTTATATTAGAAGTAATCTATATGAAAAAAAGTTGTACACAAAAGGAAATTGCCGATTATTTGAAAATTTCAACGTCTTCTATTACCAATCCTATTAAACGGTTAGAAGAAAAGAAGCTAATAAAAAAACAGCAGTCTAAAACGGATTTGCGCTACAATGTGATTACATTGACCAAAGAAGGTACGCTTACTATTAAGCAAATGTTAAGCACCATCAATGAGATTGAACAAACGATGATTAAAGATTTTTCACCAGATGAAGTGAACCAATTAAACGATTTTTTTAATCGAATGATTTATAATTTACAACCAGAAGGAAGCTTAGAAGAGCTTCAAAAAGAAGAATACGGCAATATGTATGCCGAGAGTATTGAGGTGGATCATGACAACTACAACAGATAAAATTAAAGTAAGTACCTTAATTGCGATTGTCGCATCAGCGATGTTGACTTTTATGGGGATTGTTTCGGAAACGGCATTAAATGTTGCTTTTCCAATCTTAATGAAAGAATTTAATGTAACCAGTGCAACGATTCAGTGGTTAACAACAGGCTATTTATTAGTCGTCGCTATTTTAGTTCCTATTTCACCAATGTTGGTGAAACGTTATCCCACAAAGCGCTTATTTCAAGCTGCGGTAGTGATTTTCACGGTAGGAACTATAATTTGTGGCTTTGCAATGAGTTTTCCGATGTTATTATTGGGGCGTCTGATTCAAGCGATTGGGACAGGTATTTCCTTGCCTTTAATGTTTAACTTAATTTTAGCTTTAATTCCAATGCATAAGCGGGGCGTGATTATGGGAATTGCAGGACTTGTTACGAGCTTTGCACCTGCGATTGGACCGACTTATGGAGGGATTGTGGTAACGTCAATTGGCTGGCAATCGATTTTTCTTATTTTACTGCCATTGTTGGTAATTGCCTTAGTAGCCGGAAGTTTAACGATTCAATCAATTTCAACAATTGAAAAACAAAAGATAGATTTTCTTTCAATTGGTTTATCAATCGTTGCTTTTTCAGGGATTATTTACGGCTTTAGCTTAGCAGGCGAAACTGGCTGGCTGCATCTGGGCGTTATGGGTTCTTTGGGAATTGGTGCGATTGGGTTAGCCTTATTTTCAATCCGTCAGTTTAAAATTGATGTCCCATTGATTAATTTAGCTGTGTTTAAGTTTCCAATGTTTACACTAGGATTGGCTCAAGTCTTTTTATTGATGATGATTGTTTTAGGAAATTCCTTTTTATTGCCGACCTTTTCTGAAAGTGTGTTTGGCGTAAATGCGACAGTGGCAGGATTTATGCTGTTACCAGGTGCAGCAATTAGTGCGATTTTAGCACCAATTGCTGGGAAAATTCTAGACAATTCAGGTCCACGGGTTGTCATTTCATTTGGAGCCTTTCTATTAGCTGTTGCTACAGGGTTATGTGTGCTATTTACGAATCAATTAACAACGATTTTGATGGGCAGCTTGTATTTGCTCCTAATGATTGGTGTAGCATTTGTATATGTTCCTTCTCAAACGAATGCTTTGAATCAATTGCCACAAAAGTACAATTCAGATGGAACTGCGATTATCAATACTTTACAACAAGTCTCTGGTGCGATTGGAACCTCATTAGTAGCAGGATTATTAACAGCTAGTCAACAAAAAATAACTGATTCAGCTAACCATTTATCAAAAGAACAATTGATGATTGAAGGAGGGCATAATGCCTTCTTACTGATGTTTGTCATTGCTGTGATTGGATTTGTTTTAAGTTTTGGACTGAAAAAGAATAAATAAATCAAAAAGCGCTTGAAGTTATACGACTTCAAGCGCTTTGTTTTAAAAGAAATTGACTTTGATTTATTCCTATTATAAAATAAAAAGAGAAACAAGCAATTGCGGTCATGGCGGAATGGCAGACGCGCTGCCTTGAGGGGGCAGTCGGGATTCTCCCGGTGGAAGTTCGAGTCTTCTTGACCGCATAGGATAAGTAGGTAAAAGAAAGACGTTACTTAAATAGTAACGTCTTTCTTTTAGTTTCCAACCAATTCAACTTTTTTTTCTGTGTTTAAAGGAGGATTATCCGTCAAAAAATGATGTACCCACCCCACAACCTCTTGATTATCAACCAATCCAATATGCGTATCCGTTGTTATTTTTTCAAGATAAGTATGGACATTTTCTGGGAAAATCAACCGTGACGACAAAGCACTGCCAAGTGGAACGATACTATCGGTTTTTTCACCACTTCCATCATCGCCTGCAATCGAAAGGACAACTAATTGTGGATTTAACTTTGAGCGATTACGGATATAAGTTTTCAACTCATCTGTTTGAAAAGGAACCCCTTTAAAATCAAGATTCACCTGATTGTCCTCAGGGTCTAGCTCATTAAAAGGAGCACCTAAAACAACCATTTTGCGTAAGTGAGGAACGTCTTCTTTTTGGTCATACTCCTCAGCGTAATCCGTTAGTGCTAACCCGCCATTCGAAAAACCAATCGCATCAAATTGCTGAAATTGATACGTTTTTTTCAAATGAGTGAGTAATTTTTGAAGTCCTTTGCTCCAATCCTCGATAGGCGCATTATTTTCTTCAAACCCAATAGATACAATTGGATGTTTAGCATCTTTGGTGAGGGTTCCTTGATAATCTAGTTGACCATCCCCATCAATTGTTACTTTTAATGTTTCAGTTGAAGGGTCAGGTAAGTCGTTTAATTTTTGAATAAAAGCATCAAATGAATCTTCATTGCCTCCACTTCCATGAATGACAACGATTGGAATTTCATTTTCCAGTGCTAGTTTGGGTAAGGTACTTTTTTTAGGAGTAGCTGTGCAAGCACTTGTAAAAATTAAAAGTAGGATAAAAAAAGTGAGTAATTTTTTCATTGATAAGAACTCCTTTAATATAGGATTGTTAAAATTGTATCATGTGCTATTTTTATTTACTAGTTACATTCCTTAAAAGTATAGTAAACTAAAGAGAGAGGGATACAAAGAAAGGAAGTTTAGAGATGAAATTTAACTCAAAAGCAGAAGAAAAATATTACTATGAACGAGTGGCACCAGAAGCTGATTTCTTAGAGTGGTACGCCAATGAAGACTTGCCTCAATATGAAAAACCTTCTGTTACAGTCGATAATGTGATGCTTTGCTATGATAAAGAAGCGCAGCAACTTAAAATGCTGTTAATCAAAAGAATAGCCAACCCTTTTAGAAATTGTTGGGCATTGCCAGGAGGTTTTGTTGACAAACAAGAAGCGACCACAGCAACTTGTCTAAGAGAAACTAAAGAAGAAACTGGAATTGAATTAACAAAAGAGGCTATTTATGAAATAGGTTCATTTAGCCAACCTAATCGTGATCCTCGTGGCTGGACAATTACTATTAGCTATTTAGCTCTCTTACCAACAATGCCTGTTACAACCGCAGGAGATGATGCAAAAGAAGCCCAATGGTTTAATGTATCAATCAAAGATGAACAGTTACTGCTGAGTTTTAATGAACAAAAAATTACAATTGATTTAACGAGTACAAAATCTAATAAGACAGCTTTAGCATTTGATCATGAGGCTATCATTCGTAGAGGTTTCAAAAAACTACTTTTAACTGAAAATCAACCTCAGTTGAAAATGTTAATTGGTAAAACAAGTGAATCGAAAGATGTTGAAAAGATAATGAAAAAATTAGATAGATAAGCTAAATGAAAATAAATTTAAAAGTCAATGACATTGTCGCTGACTTGTAAGTTTATTTTTTTTACTAAATGAACAACAATATATTTAGGTTTAATAACTATATTTTTATAGAATAAATTTTTATTATAAAACCAAGGGATAAAAGATGCAAAAGTAATTTAATTCGGTTAGAATGAATTTAAATTAACATGAGAAAGTTATTAAAAGTTACATACGATTTATCTAGTGAAATACTGAATAGCCTATATAAACTGTAAATTCATTTTTTAGGGGGCGATAATTTTGAATAATAAAAAGTTTAATATTGTTATTTTTATGATGTTAACTTTAGTGATTTTTTATTTACAAGATATGGTGAAAGCAGTTACTTTAAATGAAGAAATAAAGACCGAAGAAACAAGCTTATCCACCCCGTCAGATTCAAGTTGCCCAATTGACTCAACAGCCCCATCGATTTCCTCTAATTCAACAATAAATGGACCACAAGTTAACCTTACCAATAATGAAAAAAATGATGAAACCGATTTAAACGAACCAGTCAATAGTGAAAGCAACCAAAAAAGCACCAATCAAATCAGTCCTCGCTTACTAGATCTTGATGTTGGAACAAGCACATTAACAGGAAGTTACACAACTGGAGCTTGTGGACAAGGGATAACGACGATTAATTATAAATATGTTCCGTTAGTAGCAGTTGGATTGAATACGGTTCCAATACTAGCTGTCCAAATTCCTCCTGAAATAGCAGCGCAATTAGCAGGAAATACAGCTAAGCAAACCTTATTTTTAAAAAATTTAACTGGAAATGTCACTTATCCTACTCAATCGATTTTAGGTGGAACGAGTACAGCCTCCATTCAAGCAACGGATAAAGGATTTACTTTAACTTACAATGAGAGCTTATCAGCAGTAGTAATCACGTTCCCAAAAACAGGTTTAAGCTTAGGTTTATTAATTGAATGGTCTTTAAATATGGCTATTGATACGGTCGCCCTTTATAAGAATGGGATTATTATTCCGCCAGCTGCAAATGGTGCGAACTATCCAATTAAAGGAACGATGACGTCTGCCTCGCAAGGGATTAATTTAACAGTAGGTTTAGGAAATACAAAAGCAGGAAGTATCAACACCCCTTCAATGGGACTAGGAACCTGTCCAATACTCGCAATCAAGCCCCCAGTAATCAACGACACGATGCAGCATGGAAATAAAAGTATTACAGGAACGATTAACCAAATAAAAGACCCAGGCTACACCTATACAGCTGATATTACGTTATCTGCGCCAGACGGTAGTCATGCCCCCATTGT
Source organism: Carnobacterium sp. GW821-FHT04C06 (assembly GCF_059420345.1). NCBI lineage: Bacteria > Bacillati > Bacillota > Bacilli > Lactobacillales > Carnobacteriaceae > Carnobacterium > Carnobacterium sp. GW821-FHT04C06. Next base: position 134,018 of record NZ_JBWKTN010000004.1, on the reverse strand, counting down.
TACAACAGGTGTTTTAGTAGACAGCAGTGGAAATTTTTCAATAAACGCAGCTAATGCCTATGAATATGGTGATACTGTGACGGCGATTCTCCATGCAAAAGCCATTACAGGAACTGATCAATATCAAAGTACCCTCAGTAATATAGCAACTGTAAAATGGCCTATTGTTGTTCCAACATTAACCACACCCGTAGTCGGAAATACTCAAATTACAGGAAGCGCCATCCAAACAGTTACCACAGGTTTGTATCAAGTTGCCGTGACCGTAAATAATCAAACGACGAATGTCCCCCTAAATGCAAATGGCACATTCGCTTTGACAGGTTTAGCTCCATTGAAAGGAGGTGATCAAGTTAGTGTTGTTATTCAAGGCATCAGTAGTCGAACAGCTAATAAAATCTTAGTGAGTAGCAATAATGTTTCAAGCACGGTTGCCTTTGTAACACCCCAATTAGCTGTAACTCAAATTGTTGAAAAATGGTCAAAAGATGGGACGTGGATTCCAGCTATATCTGCTGTCACAAACCAAAAAGTACGCTTCACAATCAAAGTCCAATTACAAAATAGCAACGCCATTTGGGATAATCAACTTTTACTAAACTGGATTCCTAGCGGAGTAACCAATCTAACAAATCCACAAGTTAGTAAGGTGAGCGCAACTGGTGTTTCGACTGTAATAGGTACTCCAGTAGTCGTTCCACAAAGTTCAAGCCCATCAGGTTCAGCGTATCAGTTTCAAAATTTACTTGCTGGAAATAATTTGGTAACCGCCAATGAGGCCCTTACTCTTCAATATTCTGCAACCATCGCGCCAAATGTTGCCAACACCACTTTAGTAAATAGCTTTTTCGTGAATGGAACAAATGGAGGAGGAACAGCGATTGCCCAGCAATCACTAGTTGCAACTTTACCAATTGGAGATGGAACGTTGCGCTTAGTGAGTGCCCCTAGTCAAATTAGCTTCGGCACATTATCGGTTCCAACTGCTACAAAGATTTACAATCCAACGACTGTTACAAATTCACTTTCTGTTGCCGACGGACGCGTCCAAAAAGCCCAATGGCATTTATATGTTCGTGAAACCCAACCACTAACAGCTGGAGCCAACGTGTTAAATCAAGTGTTAATTTATAGCAAGGCTGGTCAAGATATTCCATTAAATCAAAGCAACCAAGAAATTTACACCGCTACATCAACCGACGATAATGCAACAGTAATCCAATGGCCAAAAGGTGAGGGGATTCGACTTAAAATAGGCCCGAATCCGAATGTTAAATCGGGTCAAAGTTATCAAGGAAAACTGGAATGGAATTTATCCGACGCACCGATTTAAAAAATCAAAGCAAGGCTCAAAGGGGAAAATAAAAAAGAGAGAAGGAATAAAAAATGAAAATGACAAAAACAGTAATTTTTAGTTTGGCTACCTTTGCTACAGTAACACTTGGAGGTGCTCCTGTATTTGCTGCAACTGCTGGAGTGATGAACTCGAATACAGATATTATTTTCCAGGCAGAGACTTCTATTACAGATCCTACCAACCCACTTATTCCAGGAGCTCCAGTTACTCCTAATCCATCTGATCCTCATGAACCTGGAACAGCTGGGCCCTTAAGTATCGATTATGTTTCTAATTTTCATTTTGGAACAGCAACGATTGATGATATGGATAAAATTTATTATGCTCAACTAGATTCTGTTGTAGATAAAACAACAGGCTTACCCTTACAAGTGCCAAACTATGTGCAAGTAACAGATAAGCGTGGGAACAATGCCGGCTGGAAACTACTTGTGAAACAAAATGGTCAGTTTAAAACAACCGATACGAACACAACACCATTAGACAATGCACAGCTTCATTTAAGTGCAGGAACCCCCTTATCAGTTGTCCCGATTTTATTTAGTCCAACAACGACAGCTGTTAATCTTGATCCAACAGGAGCGGCCTCTTCAACTGTGATGACTGCTGTTGCGAATAAAGGTTTTGGAACGTGGACTTCTTCATTTGGCGCCGATAACGTAGGCGGTTTGACAGGTGTTTCACTGAATATACCGATGGCAAGTTCGAAAGTATCCAATGTTCAATATAAAACAACACTAACTTGGAACCTTGAAGATAGCCCAAACTAAAAAAATTAGCCAAAGGGAATAAATCAGCTTAAGATACGATTGCCTTTGGCTTTTTTACTAATTTAATTGAAAAGAGGATTAGATATGAAACGATTTAGCTACTTATTTTTATTAATAGCAAGCATGATAATTGTTATGCCAAAGCTAGCAGATGCAAATGAAATGAATTTTTCTGTTAAAGCAATTTTACCTGAAAATCAACGAGATCAAACTCATACTTATTTTGATTTAAATGTCGTACCAGGCACGACTCAAGTAATAGAAGTAGAACTAAAAAACGAAACAGATAACGATGTAACAGTTCAAACAGTTGCAAATACGGCAGTTACCAACGATAATGGAATTGTGGAATACACGAATGAAAAACCAAAATTGGATAAAAGTTTAGCGATTCCATTCAGTAAAATAGCTTCCGTTCAATCAGATATCACGATCCCTAAACAAAGTAGCCTTCAGTTACCAGTCACATTAAAAATTCCAGAAAAATCATTTGATGGTGTTATCTTAGGTGGTTTATACTTTAAAGAAAAAGAAACGGACCAAGAAACAAAAAAAAGTAAAGACGATGTTCAAATTGAAAATAAATTCTCTTATACGATTGGTGTCTTGCTAGCAGAGTCGCCAGAAACGGTACTACCTGATTTAGTTTTAAATGACGTGAAAGCCACTCAAAAAGTAGGACGTAATGTGGTCACAGCTAATCTTCAAAATCCAAAAGCCGCATTACTTAGTAACTTAACAGTTGATGCTAAAGTTTATGAAGCAGATAGCAATCAATTGCTTCACGAGGAAAAACAAACAAGCTTACGAATGGCACCAAATTCAAATTTCAATTACAGCGTTTCTTGGGGAAATGAAGCTTTTAAAACAGGCGATTACCGCATTGAAATTACAGCTACAGATGGCAATCAAAATTGGCATTTAAAAAAGGACTTTAAAATCAAAGTCGAAGAGGCAAAAAAATACAATGATTCAGCTGTTCATATTGCTCAAAAATCAACCCCTTGGACGTACTGGCTAATGGGTGGAATCATCATTGTTTTACTAATCGTGATTGCATGCTTAATTTTAAAAAACAAGAAGAAAAAATCAAATTAGAAGGGAAGAAAAGAAATGCACTTAGGAGAAAAGACCAAAGAACTCCTAACCAACTATTTTCCAGCATATCAAACACGTACGAAACAGTTGCAAGCAGTCAAAGAAACGGAAGCATACTTTCAAGAATTACAACAAAATAAGCTAGTAGAATCCCCATTAAAAAAAAGCGTTTCTTACTCATTTGTCACCAAAAAAAATGCACCCTTTAAAGCGGATCCTCCAGTTGCGATTGGCGAATCTCGCTTTTTAGTTCCATGGTGGTTTCAAATTTTAAAAGAGGAAATCAAACAACAAAAATTAAAACAAAAAGTGTACTCAATTGAAGAATTTGGTGGCGTAGGGGATGGCGTGACAGATTCAACGAAAGCCTTTCGCCGAGCTTTAAAAAAAGGCAATCGTAAAATTATCATTCCACCAGGAACATATCTAACTAGAGAGTTGAGAATGCCTTCCAATACTAGCTTGGTAGGAAGTGGAGTTGATCAAACCACTATCAAATTACATCCTAATGCGCCAATTGGAGAACGAGTAGTCCGTAATAAAAATCGATTACGAGGCAATCATCATCTTGTCATCAAAAATATGACATTAGACTGGAACGTAGAACGTTTAGGAAACAGTAAAACGACTGCAAAAGGGGGAACGACCTCTAGTTGTTTAACTTTTGCACATGTCACTTACGGCGTGATTCAAAACATCAAAGCACTAAACGCTGGACTTCATGGTGTCGATTTAACAGCTGCTTACTATAGTTATCGAGGAGATGGAACCCGTTCAAGATTAGGAAGCAAATTTATTTGGGCAGATGAAATTGAAGCGGTTGGTTTTGGCGATGATGGAATCACAACCCATCACAGCGACTATCTACTTATCAGCAATTCCTATCTCCACCACCCAAGTGGCAGAGCCCATCAAAAAGGCTTTTCTAATTCAAATGGCATTGAAATCGATGATGGTTCAAGTCATGTAATCTTAGTTAATAATCGCACGGAAGCGTGCTTTGGGGGGATTGAAATTAAAGCGCATGAAGAGAGCTCAGCTGCTAGCGATGTTCAAATTATCGGGCATTACTCGTCGTTAGATAACCGTTCATATAACTTTAGACACATTGGCCATCATCAAGGTGACGACAGACCTTCAAAAACGGCTAAAGGAATTAGAGGAACCTTTTTAGTATCTATTAATCCACAACCTACACCATTGTACGAGGAATCAAGTCCTAGAAATTTAGTCGTTTCAGCTTATCAAGGAGTAGTCATTAATTATTTTGTAGGAACAACCCAATGTTCAGATTTAGAAAAAAGAGTTGGCATAGCCATTCAATTCCGTGCAAGAGAGGTGTTGATAGCTCATCATGTACTGAGTGGCTATCAAGAAAAAGATACACCGCTCTATTTAGGCAAAGGGATTCAATCCGTTACCATCAAAAAAAACAATTAAAACCCAACCAAAAGTCAGAAAATTGTCTAACTTTTGGTTGGGTTTTAGTGTTTACTTTGTAATTCATCAAGGCTTAGGACACGATAAGCTTTTTTAGGAACTTCATCCAAACTAGCAATAATTTTCGTTGCACAAACCTTTACAGGAGTTGGTTTAATTGAAATGAAAAGCTGTTTCAACAGAGGGATTTTCAACAAGAAAAAAAGTAAATTTGCTAGAGTTAAAGAAGAAGGGCGACCTTTTCCGTATAAAAGACCCGGTCTAACGACTGTTAACGGAAAAGGAAGACGTTTTAAGTAATTTTCAGCAAGCCGTTTATTTTCAAGGTATTTTTTAGGGATAAAGGGGCTACCAGCATTTGCAGATAAAAAAACAAATCGTTCAATTGCTGTATTTTTACTAGCATTTCCAACAATCATTGCTGCATCTAAAATCATTTTTTGATACGTAAGTCCTTTTTTAGGTTTTTCTTTAAGAATAGCTACAAGATGAATAACGATATCGTATTGATTGATAATCGATTCCAGTTGATCGGTAGCAAAAAGATCACAAGTAATCCAATCGATAGGCGCGTCTGATAGCTCTTTTGACAACTGGGTTGGTTTGCCGTGTTTAGAAAGGCTAGCTACCGTAAACCCTTTTTTTAATGCCGCAAGACAGAGTTCTTGTCCTAAAAAACCACTTCCACCAATAATCAGTATTTTTTTGTTAGTTGCCATTTTTACACCTCCATTAACGAATAGGCTAGATACGTTTAAGTATAACAAATTGATTAAATAAAGAAACTGAAAAGCTTTTAAATTAAGGGGGAGGCCTCCCATTAACAAAAAAGAAATTAAAATAAATTGACCTTTAGAATGGAACGTGCTAAAATACAATTTATCAACATCAATACTTTAACGCGTTGAAGAGTTACAGTAGAATCTAAATCTTAGTTCAGAAAATTGGTGGACGCTGCGAACCAATCGGGATTTTTATTTGAAGTACAAACTTGGAGCATCTTTAGGAAACTAAAGACGGAGAGGTCCGTTACACCAATGAAGCGAGAAATGATCTATTCATTTCTAAACTGGGTGGTACCGCGAATAATCAAATTCGTCCCTGTTGTAAGAAATTACAGCAGGGGCTTTTTAGCGTAAAAAATGGAACGAGTAAAAAATATAAAGGGCGTTTCACGAAAGGGGTTAGTAAAATGGAAAGTTTAAGATGTACCAATGGAGGATTAACAAGTTATCGTTTGACTAAATAATTCATAGTAGAACACAAAAAAATTATTTAGGAGCGATAGAAGATGAAAACAAAAAAAAGTTTTAAAGAAGCATTAGGAATACTGGTTTTAATTTTACTGATTATTGGGGTAAGTGTCATTAAGTTTGGCGTGGCACCTCAAACGCCTTTAATTATATCCATTGGATTATTAATCTTATGGGGGAGAATCAAGAAACATTCTTGGGATGATATCCACAAAGGAATTCAAGAAGGGATCTCCACTGGTCTTGTACCAATGATTATCTTTATCTTAATTGGAGCTTTGATCGGTGTTTGGATTGCTGCAGGAATTATTCCTTCAATGATGGTATTTGGGTTTAAAATTTTAAATCCAAGTATCTTTGTCCCATCGGTTTTTATTATTTGTGCCATTGTCGGAACGTCAATTGGGAGTGCTTTTACAACCGTATCAACCGTTGGAATTGCCTTACTGGGAATGGGAACAACAATGGGTTTTAATCCAGCCTTAGTAGCAGGAGCAATTGTTTCAGGAGCCGTATTTGGCGATAAAATGTCGCCTTTGTCAGACAGTACGAATTTATCAGCAGCTGTTTCAGGTGTGGATTTATTCCGTCACATTAAAAACCTAATGTGGACAACAATTCCAGCATTGCTAATTGCCTTAGTTTTATTCTTTATATTAGGAAATGGTCAACAGCATGCGGATACAGCAGATATTACGAAACTTGTTCAAACTCTAAAAGAAAATTTTTCAGTTAATTTCTTTGCCTTAATTCCAATTCTTGTCATGTTCATTTGTTCGTGGCGAAAAATCCCAGCAATTCCAACACTACTTCTAAGCATCATTGTAGCCGTTGTAATGCTCTTTATTGAAAAACCAATGACCAAGTTTGGTGAATTATCGTCTATTTTACAAGATGGCTTTGTTTCTCAAACGGGAGATGCTAGCATTGATGCTTTGCTAACACGTGGAGGGGTTCAAAGTATGATGTGGTCCATCTCTCTTATTATTTTAGCCTTAGCATTAGGTGGACTTTTAGTGGAATTTAAAGTCATTGATTCAGTAATGAAACCTTTATCAACTTCATTAAATTCAACAGGTAAATTAATTCTAGCAACTGCACTTTCTTGTATTGGAGTGAATCTGTTAGTTGGAGAACAATACCTGTCGATTATCTTACCAGGTAAAGCCTTTAAAAAATCATTTGATGACGCAGGGTTGCACCCATTAGCGATGTCGAGAGTGTTAGAAGATGCGGGAGCTGTCGTTAATTCACTTGTTCCGTGGAGTGTTAGTGGGGTATTTATTGCAGGTGCTTTGAGTATTCCAACCGTCGATTACTTGCCATTTGCATTTTTCTGCTTGCTTTGTCCAGTGATTACCGTTTTCTGTGGGTTCACAGGAATTGGCATTCAAAAACAAAAAGTGAAAAAAGCATCAATTGAAGAAACTGTTGTAAACCAATAAAAAAGTAGCAGTCGTCGTTTAGTTTCTAAACGACGACTTTTTTTGAGAACAATAAAAACATTGTGATATACTTAATAAAGTTAAAAGAAAAGGAGTGGGAAAATGGAACAGCCTATCCATAAAAAAGGAATTTTGATTGCCAATTTGGGGACACCTGATAAACCAGAAAAAAAAGAAGTACGTGCCTTTTTGAAACGTTTCTTAGGGGATTCTCGTGTCATTGACACGCCACGCTGGCTGTGGTTGCCGCTTTTACATGGCATTATTTTAAACACACGACCTAAAAAGTCGGCATTACTTTATAAAGAAATATGGCGAGAAGCAGGCTCTCCCTTACTTATTTACACCAAAGCTCAAGCAGAATTATTGCAAAATCTAGTACCAAATCAAGTTGTGCGTTTTGCTATGTCTTATAGCCATCCAGATATCCCAAGCGTTTTAGCCGAAATGGAAGCAGAAGGCGTAACCGATTTGACGGTTATTCCACTATACCCACAATACTCAACAACAACGACGGCTTCAATTTACGACTCGATTGCAAAGTACTATTTGAACAGTCAGAAAATCCCGACGATTCATTTTGTAAGTGATTATAGTGATCATCCGCTGTATATTCAATTAGTAGCAAGCCAAATTAAAGAAGCTTTAAAAGAACACGAAATTGACCAATTACTCTTTTCCTATCATGGCATCCCGGTTTCCTATGTAGAAAAAGGCGATGATTATCCGATTAAATGTCAACAGACCACTAAAGCTGTGATGCAGTTGGTGGGAGAAATTCCTTATATTGAAACCTATCAATCGAAATTTGGTCCTTCTGAATGGCTAACGCCAGCAACTGATGCGACTTTAAAAGCATTGCCGAGTAAAGGGATTAAACGAGTAATGGTGATTACACCAGGCTTCGTTTCAGACTGTCTAGAGACAATTGAAGAAATAGAATCTGAAAATTATGGTTATTTTATGGAAAACGGAGGAATTGAGTTTCATTACATTCATCCTTTTAATGAAGACCCTAGATTTGCTGAATTAGTAAAAACCTTAGCAGTAGAGCAACAATCGAATGAGATTGAAAAGGAAAGCTTGTAATCACAATCAGAACATGGTATATTACTTACATGCGATGAGTTGACTCAATCAGATAACTTTTAGTTATTTCGCTGCGGCGACTAGTGATTGAACAAAGGCAGGGCATATGTACTTCGAGTACAACTACAAGATGTAGATGTTTGGACCCCTCTGTTTTGTGGAATTCACGGGACCTATTTATGCAAATAAATACTGTCGAAGAAGCACTGACTTTTGTCAGTGCTTTTTTTATGTCATCATTTAAGTAAAAAATAAAACAAAAAAGCATTGAAAAATTTTTCAATGCTTTCCTATTTTTTCTTGGCGAATCAATTCTAGTAAACCTGGGAATTTGTTGTTTAATTCTGCTTTTTGAACAGAATAATAATGAGCAGTTCCAGATTTTTCACAATGAATCAAGCCAGCTTCTCTTAAAATTTTAATATGATGTGACAACGTTGATTTTGCAATTGGATAATCTTCTTTTTTCAAACCCTTTCCATCTGTATCTAACAGGCACATCACAATATTTAATCGAAGGGGATCACCCAAAGCTTGAAAAATATGAAGTAAGTCCGACTCTTTAGTGGGTTCAATAGCTTTAGGTTGATTTTTCATATAGTCACTTTATCATATTTTAGGAAAAAGTGATAGTAAATTTCATTCTTTAAAATTAGTCACTTGCAAATGAATAGTAAACTATGATATGATGCTTTTAGTTCGAAAAAAATCGAACAATATAAACGAGGGAGTAATGTGAGAATGATTCATATCCAAGCAAAGATGTCTCTAAAACCAGAAGCAAAAGCTGAATTCTTAAAAGAGATTAAGTTGTTAGTGAATGCTTCAAAAAAAGAAGCAGGAAACCATCAATATGAGCTAGTTGCAGTTGTAGGTGAAGAAAATAAATTTAAGATGTTAGAAACTTGGGAAGATCAAGCTGCAATTGAGGCACACAACCAAAGTGAACATTTTAAAACATTTCAACAACAAGCAGCAAGCTGGTTAGCTGCTCCTTTAAGCATTACATTACTAACTGAATTAAAACCAAACTGAAAGAAGGAATAAATTGTGTCAGAAAAAATGTTAACGAACGATTTTAATACTATTTTAGCGGGTCGCCGTTCAATCCGAAATTACGATCCTGCTGTTAAAATATCAAAAGAAGAAATGAATGCAATCTTAACAGAAGCAACTTTAGCACCCTCATCAGTGAATATGCAACCATGGCGCTTTGTAGTTGTAGAAAGTGACGAAGGAAAAGAAACGTTAAAACCAATTATCCGTTTTAATACTCTACAAAACGATACATCAGCAGCGATGATTTTAATTTTTGGCGATCGTGATTGTTTTGATTTTGGTGAAGAAATTTACGGCACCGCAGTTGAACGTGGTTTAATGCCCCAAGAAGTAAAAGACCGTCAAATTGCAGCGTTAACGAATCACTACAATACCATTTCAGATGATAAATTAAAAGAAATTTTATTAGTGGATGGCGGAATTGTCGCAATGCAGTTAATGCTCGTTGCCCGCAAATATGGGTACGATACAAATCCAATCGGTGGCTTTGAAGAAGATCAGTTAGCTGAAGCTTTTGGATTAGATGCAAATCGTTATGTACCGGTGATGGTATTGTCAATAGGAAAAGCGAATGAAGAAGGTTATGCTTCTGTTCGTTTGCCAATCGAAAAAATTACTGAATGGAAATAAAAAAAAGCTAAAATGACTTATAAAAAAATTCCATTAAGGAGTTTCAAACTGTAGACAAAAAGAGCTGGATTTCGAATCTAGCTCTTTTTGTACATACTAAACCAGCTTTAATCTGCCATCAATTGTGTCAAAAAATCGTTAAGAAGTTGTAAATTTTTAGTTATTAAGTATTTTTTTTATCAAATAGAAATAGAATATCTTTTAATGTTTTACCATACAATGTAATTTCTCTAGTTTTTTCTAGAGATTTTTTTTGTATATATATAAACTGAACTAATAAAAAATGGCAGTGACGTAAATGAATTTTTCATTTTATAAAGAAATTCTTAGAAAAGACATATCTTTTTCTTAATTAATTGAAACCTGTTATATTAATGCTATATAAATACATGTAAACTAGTGAATCAATCGTGTTTTTAATGTTGTTTTATTTTTTTTAAAATATAGAGAAAAAAAAGAACAAAAATCATTGAAAGCATATTGAATGCACTATTTTTGTAGATTAAACTTATGGTAAATAAAAAATTAAAATAAATTGATAGAAATCATAATTTAATCCACTCATAAGGAGGTGTAAGAACTGGAATTGAAAATAAAAGATTTTTTAGAGGTAAATGACAGTGTGAAGTTAGAAATAGCAGAGATACTAAATTCAAGACGAGAAGAATATACGTCAGTCGAACTATTAGTTGAATTGTTAGGAATTTCTAAATTCAAGGTAACAAAATATATTCAAGAGTTAAGTGAAGATATGGCAGATGAATATGAAATATTAGAAATCAGGTCTTTTTCTCAAGGGGAGTTAAATGATTTGTATATATCTGCAACCACTATCAGGCATTTAAGGTTCATGTATATCCAAAAATCAAAAATTTTTCTGTTATTTAATGAAATGCTCTATGGAAGAGTTTCGTTAGGTCAATTTTCAAATAAATACTATATAAGTCGAAGTAAAACAAATGTATTGAGAAATCAGTTGACGAAGTTATTGGAAAATTATTCCATTACAATCAAAGATGGCATGTTTGTTGGAAACGAAGAGCAACTTAGGAAAGTAGCCTTCGAAGTGCATTATTTTTATTTTAATGGATCGAAGGTTTCATTTCCAAAAAAAGTTATAGAACTAAAGAATAAGTTGAAAAAAGAGTTAGAAAAACTAATTGATTTAGATTTAGTCTTAACAAAAAAAATAAAAGTAGATCTATTTTTATCTATTTTAAGTATTCGAATTTCACGAAAAAATTTTTTAATTGATCAGCCATCTATCTTATTAGATGACAGTTTAAGCGAAAAATATGATTCGAAAAAAGAAGAATTTAGTGAGATACTGCTTTCTATCTCAGGAGGAGAATTAAGAAAAGAAGCATTAAATGAACTTGATTCTATTTTTTTATTTTTAGTAAGTGAAGAATGTTTGTCTTTAAAGAATAAATTTATAGTAAAAAAACTAAATGACGAAATAAAAAAAGTAAGCAATCAACTTGTAAAAAAGACATTCATGGAAATTAAATTCAACGATACTGTTACCAAGGGGAACAAAATAAAACTAAAAAAGAGACTAAAACGTTCTTTTACAATGATTCATTTCCAAAGATATTATGCTCTTCATACTATTTTGACCTTTAATACAGATTATCAAATTACCTATTTTAAAGAAGCTTACCCACAATTTCATAAATTGGTTTGTAAACTTTTAAAGATGGATGAGTTGGAAAAAATAATTCATTTAAATAGCACAAATGAAGCAAGTTTGTACTACGATTACATGTTTGCGCTTATTTCATGTCTCCCTATTAGTCTTTTAAATGACAAAACTTATATTTGTGTTGATTTTTCTAGAGGAGATAGCTATACAGAATATATTTCTGAAAATATTCGTGCTTTTAAACAGTTAAACGTGGTAATTCAAAAAAGAATAGATAATGAAACTCAGTTATTTGTCTCAGATTTTATGATTGAGAACAATCGATTAGAACAAATTATTTGGAAAAATCCTCCTACAGATGATGATTGGGCAATATTAGGTGATGCTATTGTTTCTGTAAAAGGAGGGCAATTATGATGCACTATTTAAGAATAGGAACGTTACTAGTAGGGTTGTTTTTATACCAAGATATTGTTCAGCCTAATTTTTTTATCAGTCATTTTGCAAACGAACTTTTTATAGATGGATCTGTAACTAAAAATTCAAGAATTAGGACTAGTGAAAATGCTTTAGTGGTAGAAAATGAAAATCAATCCATCCTTTACATTTCGAATCAAAAAGAACAGTTAACTGAATCTATTCAAAATAAATTAGTTAATTATGTTAAACCTCCTAAGGTTCAATCAGCTAAATCAAAACGAACGAGAGTTGGAAAACGAATGGCCGTTCTAACAGGGACCATGTTGTATGGGGAGAAATCAGCCATAGATTACTATTAAGGAGAGTATAAAAATGAAAAAATTAGGATGCTTAATTAGTGTAATCATTATGATTTTTTTTCCACTTTTTCTTGTCTTGATGAGTCATTCTTTTTTGAATGAAAAGCAAGACTATTTAAAATTAGTCCACGATAAGAAAGAGCATCCTGTTTCTAGCATGCAAGAAATAACGAACCAAGCACAATTAATTATGGGGACCGAAACTGTTTTATATTCAGAAACACCAACTTTGATTATTGAAAATCAGAATAGTCTTTTTAAAGAAAAGGAAGTTGTGATTAAAAAAATAGATCAAGAGAGTCGAATGCTTTTAAACGATGCAGTTTTTGAAGTTGAAAATGAACAAAGAAAAATTGTTAAAACAAATTTAAAGATATCAAAAAATGGGGAACTGTTAATAAAATTAGCTCCAGGTACCTATTATTTAATAGAAAAACAATCACCTAGAGGGTATCGATTGATGAGTAATCCAGTTCTATTTATAGTAAGATAAATTTTTAGTAAAGAAGGTACTTTGATGATTCGAATGAGTGAGAAGGGGAAAAAAAAAGAATCAAGAAGTTTATTGAAACGACTCTTGTTTATTTCTCTTTTAAGTTTTCTATCAGTTAGTTCTATTCATAAAGTGAGAGCGATTGAGTTAGATTCAGTTAATGAAGAAAATCAAAATTATGAAAAAATTGGGAAAACGACGATTGAAAAAAACATTGAAAATCAACAAGCTATAAAAGTAACATCCTTAGATCAACTTGTTAAATGGAATGTGATTGTAAATTTTGGCTATCCATTACCAAAAAATGAAGGTATCAAAATTGTGGATCAGGTGGATGAAAAGTTAACTATTAAAAAAGTAGAAGTACACAATCAAGATGGTCAGTCAGTAGTGAATAATGGAACGTTATCAATTGAAAATAATAAAATTATTTTTGAACTAAAAAAAATAGATAGTTCTTATGATTATTTAGAAAATCAAAGTTATAAAATGACTATTTTCACCAAGATTAACTAAATGATTATAACTAGAAAATAGGAGGGGATTAGGATGAAAATAGAGGACTTTTGGGTAGATATTGATATTTATCATGTGTCTTTTGAAGTGAAAAAGGAAGGGAATAACTTAATTGGATTAAGACAGATCAACAAAACGATTGTTCTTCCTTCTGGAATGACTGAGGAGGAAGTAATTAGCATCGTGACTAAACGTTTTTCAGAAGTTAAAACAGTTCAAGCTGTTGATTATTGGGAAGAAGCGCTTTTATTGAAAGGAGGTGAAAAGAGTGTCTAAACAACATGTTGAAAAACAAAATTATAAAGGAGGAGTTAATATGAAAAAAAATATTAATATGAAAGTAATGGCAGGCATCGTAGGTCTAGTTGTGTTATTAGGTGTTTCTTTTGGAGTCTATGCGGCAACCAATTCTTCCGATGATAAAGTTGCAACTGAGCAAACAACAAATCGAACACAAAATGAAATCAAAGCAAAAAGCAATGTAGCTAAAACACCTATTGTTCAACCCAAAAGTGATTCTGGAGAATAATATAAACAGAGATAGGAAGTTGACTAATGAAAAAAAATACATTAAAAAAAGGAATTACTGTCTTTGCTTTAGCGGTTATGATTTTGAGTCAAACATCGTTTCTTAAAGCAATTGGGGATTCTTTACCAACAGAAGTATCAGAAGTTACGTTAAAGCGTATCGTTGATGAAGAACAAAATAAAGTAACTTTAGAGCCTACAGAAACTACAGTTGGAGAAACTGTTTTGTTTGAGTTGGCAGATAGCAATGAAACAGATGAAATGGTTAAAGTTCCGTTAGGAACAGACTACAGTTATAACGAAGAAAAAACAAAAGAGTTAAATAAAGATCGTGAAGATGTGACAATTGGGTATCAAGAAAGTACAAATACGATGTATGTTTCATGGTCAAAAGAAAAAGCTGAACGAAATGTAAAAATTGCAGTAACTTCAAAAAATGTAGGAACACAAAAATTTTATGCAGGAGTTACACGAGGGGGACATGATTATAAATCAACAGATTTAATTGTTAATTCCAAAGCAGTAACAACGGACACTTCAAGCAACGATAGTGCTGCTACGGAGAGTTCAACTGAAGAAGCTAATACTGAAGCTAGTAATGACTCATCTGATGGAGAGTCTGATCAGAGTAATTTGACCGAAAGTAATTCGAATAGCTCTTTAAATAGTGAAGAAGAAACTCTACAAGGGCTATCTACGGGAGTCAAGGCTGTTGGCGGGGTTACTGTAAATAAAGACAATTTTTTAGATTTCTTTAAGTTAAATGGAAATCAAGTGAAGTATGATCAAGGAACAGGAATTGTTACACTGACTGAAGATGCAGTAGCTCAAGTAGGAAATGTAACTTTGCAAAATAAAATAGATATGAATACTGATTTTTCTTTGGAAGGTGAAATCAACTTAGGAGACAAGTCTCAAATTCAAGGTGGAGCTGATGGCATAGGGTTTGGGTTTCATGCACAAGGAATAAATACTGTCGGTTTAGCGGGTGGAGATCTTGGAATTGGTGGAATAAAAGGAGCTTTTGGATGGAAAGCAGATACTTGGTGGAATAGTACTGATCCACCTGCTTTTGGATCGAGTATAGGAAATGGGAAAGCTTTTGGCGCGTTTATGCGTTACAATGATGAAAAGAAATATACTGAAACAGTATTACCTGGACAACAGATTACAGAACCATCCAATAATAATTTTAAACCAATTACTTTTAGTTATAACGGTAGTTTAAGAACTATGACAATTAATTATGATGGGAAAAGTTGGCAAGATAATGTTTCTAACTTCTCATCTAGTAATGAACTTGCATTTCTTATCACAGCATCTACGGGATCAAGACATAATCTCCAACAATTTAAAATTGATTCGTTTAGTTATAATCCATCTGGGGTTATTCAGACAAAGTATGTAGATAAAGCAACTAATAAAGAAATTGTACCAGGAAAAGAATTTACGGATCTAGTTGGAAAAACTAAAGATAATTTAAAAAATTTAAATGGACAAGTAACTAGCATGGGGTATACGTACGATTCTGTTAAATCTTCTATACCTGCTAATTACGATGAATCAACTGATACAGGGACGTTTGCTTTAACACCACAAGTAGTAACTTATTATTATACTCTAACACCTGGTAGTGTGGAATTACTCAAAACAGATAAACTTACTAACAATCCTTTAGCAGGTGCAATATTTGATTTACAAAGTGAAACAGGGGAAGTATTACAATCGGGATTAAAAACGGATAATAATGGGAAATTGAAAATTGATAATTTAGCAATAGGAAATTATCAATTAGTAGAGACTAAAGCACCAAGCGGTTATGAATTAGATTCTACGCCAATAACTTTTACAATTGTTCAGAATCAACAGACTCCAATTCAAGTATCAAAAACAAATGTAAAAATTAATCCTGCACCTAAGGTAGAAAAAAGTGTAGAGAATACTAATGGAAAAAAAGAAGTCAAAGTTGACGATATATTAAAATATACAATTGTTGGAACAAATGAAGTGGCTGAATCAGTATTAACCAATGGATATATCACAGATACGTTGCCAGAAGGGTTAGGAGCACCAACTAATATTGTGTTAACACAAGCAAATGGTGTACCAATTCCGATTGCATCAACAGCATATGATCCTACAACACGTAAACTTGAAGTAAATATAGGTGACTTAGCAGGAAATGAAAAAGTTACATTAACATTTGAAACGCAAGTATTACCAGAAGCAGAAGGAAAAGTATTAGAAAACGTAGCTGTAATTGGTGGAAATATTCCAGATGGAGGATCTACAGAAGCAACAGATACGGCAGGAATTCCACCAGTAGACCCAACAACTCCGCATCTAGTAGTAGATAAGAGTGTTGAGAATGCGAATGGAAAAGAAGAAGTAGCTGTAGGAGACATGGTGAAATACACGATCGTAGC